>JAJPJV010000004.1 GCA_021324045.1 Actinomycetota bacterium
CGTCACGTGCGAGTCCGACGAGATCAGACGGTAGGTGGCCATGGCGGTCCTCCTGGGTTCTCCCTCGCCCTCCCCATTCGCTGCGGTGGGGTACCCCGATCCTTTCGTGCCAGAGCGCCAATGCATCTCCGCGCGCATTGCCTCGCGCCGACGGGACCTCATCCGCGAGGTCTTGCTCTTGCGACCATGCAAGTTACAGTGCTACTCTACCGCTTGCAATAGTCTGACTCTCCTGACGCGCGACCACAACTGGGCGGCGCACCGGAATCGGATCACGGGGGGAATGTGGAGCACAGCGCGCGCACCAGGGTCCTACGAATCGGAACCGCTCTTGCGTTCACGGTCAGCGCTGCCATTACCGGACTGATCGGCGCCCCAGCGGCGAGCGCCAACGAGCCACCGATCACGATCGGGTTCATTACCTCGAACACCGGTCTCGCCGCTTCCTCCTACGTCAACTCCCAATGGGGGGCTCAGGCAAGGATCGACGCGCAGAACGCGATCGGCGGTGTCCATGGCCACAAGCTGAAGCTGGTCGTCGAGGACGACGGCTCGAGCTTCTCGAACAACCTCACCGTGGCCCAGGACCTCGTGCAGAGCAAAGGAGCGTTTGGGGTCATCGAGGACACGAGCTTCACCGCGGGCTCCTATCGCTACCTCCAGCAGCAAGGTGTGCCCGTGACCGGTGCTGCGATCGACGGCCCCGAATGGAACCTTCCACCGAACACGAACATGTTCAGCGTCAGTGGCGTCCTCGGACCGTTCTCCGACGGCGTTCAGTACACGAACACCGACAGCGCGCGGTTTTTGAAGAGCCTTGGCATCACGAAGATGGCAGTCCTCGCATTCAACATCCCCTCTGCCATCACCGCCGCAAAGGCACTGGTGCAGACCGACAAGTCACTGGGAATCCAGAATTGTTACCTGAACACTTCGATCCCCTTCGGGGACTCGGACTTCACCGCCGTAGCACTCCAGATCAAGTCAGCAGGGTGCAACGGCGTCGAAGGACTGTTTCTCCTCTCAAGCGACATCGCACTCAGCAAAGCGGTGAAGGACGCAGGGGTCAACGCGAAGATGGTCTGGCCGACCGCCTATGACCAGAACCTCGTCGACCAGCCGTCCGCGCTCCAGTCGATGAAGGACGAGTACACCTCGGTCACCGTGGATACCACGGTCCACCCCAGCCCGGCAGCGAAGCTCATGCTCGCACGTCTCAAGAAGTACACGCCGTTCACCGGTAGCATCCCGAGCATCAACATCATCTATGGCTATGCCGCCGCGGACCTGATGATCACCGGTCTCGAGATGGCTGGGGCACACCCGACGCGCCAAGCGTTCATCAAGAACCTGCGCAAGGACGACAAGTGGACCGCCGGCGGCCTGTTCAGTCAGCCCGACATCCTGAGCAACTTCGGTACGCCCGCAATGGTTCCCAAAACCGCATGCGAAACATTCCTCGAGATCACCTCTACGGGCTACGCGCAATACAAGAACGGGAAGCCGATCTGTGGCGATCGAGTGAAGATCGCCTCGTCATAGCTGGCCCCGGCCTGCGTCCACCGAGGCAACCCTGACCCCGCAGAGCAATCGGCAGGAGTGACTCGGCATCCCAGCAGTGCCCACGGCCAGAGTGCCCGGGCAACGAGATCCCGGCATGACCGTGCACGCAGCGCCTGTTGGCTGCGAAGATGAGGTCGAGGGTTTCGCTGCCCGCTCTCCGACGCGTCGAAGCGGGGAAGGTACGGACAACGAGCGAAGCCGAAGAATTGCGGGGAGTGGACGCGTGCGACAAGCACTGAACGGGATCACGGTCATCGAACTGGCTGAAGGCGTCGCGGGCACCTACTGCGGAAAGCTCTTCGCCGACCTCGGGGCCACGGTCGTCAAGGTCGAGCCGCCGACGGGAGGGCGGCTCCGGCACCAACCGAGCACGCGACACGGCCCTGACGGGCATTTCCGCGGTGGCGCCTTGCTCCACCTCAACACCAACAAGCGCAGCATCGTCGTCGATGCACACGACACCGCAGGGCGAGCGAAGCTGCGCCAGCTGCTCGAACGTGCACACCTGGTCATCGAAGAGAGCGGAGGCGATGATCCCGCCAGCGGCCTGCTGGAGTCCTTCGAGATCCGATGGGACGAGCTCCACGAGCAATACCCGGCGCTGTGCGCCGTGCACATCAGCGGTTTCGGGCTCACCGGTCCCTATGCCGGCTACCGGTGGGCGGACATCGTCGTGCAGGCTGTGAGCGGGGCGTTGCTACTCCAGGGTCGAAGCGACCAGGACCCCTTGCGCTTGCCCGGGCAGCTTGGGTTGTGCTTCGTCGGGAACACCGCGGCGCTCGGCGCGCTCGCTGCCGTGGTGCTCGCCGAGCGGACTGGGGAGGGGTCATTGGTCGACGTCGCTGCGGTCGAGGCGATGGCCACGATCCCCATGCGCCAGGCGACCCTCCTCGCGTACTCCTATCGAGGGGGTCGAGCGGACCAACAAGGCCTGGTCGCAAGCAGCGACACCCTGATCCCCACGGGGGTCTACCCCTGCGCCGATGGCTACATGGCCCTCATGTCGACCCCCCAGCAGCTCAAGGAGATGCTCGACGTACTGGACAACGACGACCTGAGGGCGGCCTTCGCGCGGCCCGACGCCTTCGAGCGCCCAGAGACCAAGGAGGCGGTCGACCTGGCGCTGTACCCGTGGCTCCTTTCCCACACCCGAGCCGAAGCGACCGCTGCTGCACAGAAGGCCGGCTGGCCGCTGGCCGGCGTGAACTCTCCTGCCGAGTCCTTAGCCGCCGACCATCTCCACCAGCGGGGCTTCTGGGTGCACACCGATGACCCCGCCGCAGGAACCATCGATCTTCCCGGTCCCCCCTACCGCTTCGCCGAGGGCGGCTGGGCACTGCGGCGCCTGTCCCCGAGCTTGGGCGAAGGCAATCCCGAGATCGACGAGGTCCTCAATGCACCCTCTGCCCAAGTCGGCACCAGCGAACCGGCGCCGCTGAGGCATTTGGGTGCCGGACCGCTCCCTCGCCGGCTCGGGCCGAACACGCTCCCCCTGGAAGGCATTCGCGTCCTCGACCTCACGACGGTGTGGTCGGGCCCGTACGCCACGATGTTCCTCGCGGACCTCGGAGCCGAGGTGATCCGCGTGGAGAATCCCTGGGTTCTCCCGCCCACCACAAAGGGGTACACGGCCCGCCCCACCACGACGAACCTCGGGTTCCTGGGCTCCATGTACGGAGAGGCAGCGCCGGGCCGCCCCGACCGTCCCTGGAACCGTCACGCGATGAACAACTCGCTCGCCAGGAACAAGTTCTCTGTCAGCATCGACACCCGCCGTCCAGAGGGCAAGGAGCTGCTCTTCGCCCTCGCGGAGCGCTGTGACGTCTTCATCGAGAACTTCAAGGCCACCGGTCTCGACCACATGGGCATCTATACCAACGAGCTGCAGGCTCGCAATCCACGATTGGTGATCGTGCGCATGCCCCCAGCAGGGCTCTCAGGGGAATGGTCCGGCTACACGGGTTTCGGCGCACAGTTCGACGGGTTGACAGGAATGCTGTGGCTCTGTGGGCATCGCGGGACGGATCTGACGCAGGCACAGGCGACAACCTACATGGATGCCGCCTCGGGCCCTGGAGCTGCCTTTGCCGTGCTCGCCGCGTTGCGCTACCGCGCGGCAACCGGCCGTGGCCAGTTAGTGGAGTTCCCTCAAAGCGAGAACATCTTGAACCACCTGGGGGACGTCTTCGTCGACCTCCAATTGGGGATCGAGCCGGAACGCTTCGGCAACCGTGACCGCTTCAGAGCCCCACAGGGCCTCTACCGCTGCCAAGGCGAGCACCGTTGGCTGGCCATCTCTGTGGGCACCGACAGCCAGTGGCAAGCGTTGGCGGCGGCCATAGGGCGACCAGAGCTCGCCTCGGACCCACGCTTCGTCGATGCCGCCTCACGGCACGCAAACCATGACGAGGTCGACAAGCTCATCGAGGAGTGGACCACGCGCCAGCCACTGCTCGAAGCGTTTCACATGCTCCAGCGTGCCGGTGTTCCCGCCGGGCCACTGCTCGACGACGAGGGATTCGTAAACGATCCGCATCTGAAGGCCAGAGCCTGGCTCCAGCCATTGGAGAGCTTTGACGTCGGAACCCATCTCCATGCTGGCCTCGCCTTCAAGGGCGTTCCCCAGGCATGGTGGCGCGGATCACCGACGCTGGGTGAGGACAATGAATACGTCTACAAGGAAATCCTTGGGGTGTCAGATGAAGAACTGGCGCGCTATGCCGCAGAGAAGATCCTTGCGACCGACTATCTGGACCCAACCGGCGTCCCATACTGAACCACGTCAAGCGGCGATGGCGGACCGGATGAACGAGGCGATGGCGGCAATTGCTCGATGCGTCTCGGGCAAATCCGCATCCAGCGTCACCCAAGCATGGGGCATTGCCGCAACGAAATGCGCCTCGACGCTTCGACCGGTATGCGCGAGCCGAGAATTCGACCGCATCGTCGAGGAGGACTTCGTTGCCTCCGGAAGAGGAGCGTCAACGGGAACGCAGAGCAGTGCCCGAACAGCGGAGACACCAACGGGTCCTCGGCAGGGATTCCCTGGAGAGAGAAGTTCGCTGCCTCGGTCGCAGCGCTGAGCGAAAAACGTTGATCGGTGCCGGACCGACTGCTGTACGTCCCGGCCGTGCACGTGAGGTCGAGCCAGGGCGAGATCAGGATCAACGCTCGGGGCGAACGGGCTGCGCCCGACTAAGCGGCGGCGAGAATCAGTGCCGCGGCGACGCCGCCGCCTACGGAGTCGCCAGCGACGACAACCGGTGATCCCAGCGCACTGACCTTCTCGTAGGCAGCCACCGCATGGCGGATCGCCGCAGGAAACGGATGCTCCGGGGCCAACTGGTAGTCGGGAAACAACGACACGGGTTGCGATCCCACCCGCCAGCCGTGACGCGAAACACACCCACATCGCCGGATGACCCAGGCGATATCACCCCCGTGCTCGAATGACCGGCGGACATGGAAACCGATGGTCCTGCGGAAATGCTCGAATGAGTTGCGACAATTGGCCGTGTGCGGGGGATCTCATCGTGCAAACGAATCCACGCTTGCGAATTGCCCGCAAGTCCTTCTCGAGCTCCTCAAGGCACTCCGGGCTCTGCGCACCGCTCCGTTCGTACTACTGCTCCTGGGACGCTGTGTCTTGCCAAGCCACGAAAACGGTGCCGTGCCGAGAGCGCTTGGTGCCCGTGATCCAAGCCTGACTGAGCTTCCACCGAGATCACCAGGACCCGTCGTATCAAGCACAACGATCTCGTCGCCAACGACCGTGCTGAACACGCACTCCCGATGGACTCGGAAGCGAGCCGCTGGAGGCGGGGGGCGAAGCTCACCTCCGGAATCACCTTCGCCGCCGCTTCGCCCACGACCATCAGCGTTGAACCAAGGCCGTAGCGCAATTCCCTCGGTGAACGGAATACCCATCCAACCTGGTGCAGCGTGTGCAGAAGGGTGAACGCTGTCGATTGGTTCATCTCCAAACCGACGCGCGATCTCTGAAATCGAATACGTGTGGAGCTGGCGCGTCGCCAAGAACTCAATGACAGCGATCGTCCTCGCCGTGCCGTTCGAAAATGACATTCGTCGATGCCGGTCACGCAGGCGCTCCTTCAATGCATTGACGGCTCTGTCAGCAGATCGGATCGACCGTGACGAAAGACGATATCGAAGCGGAGGTCCAAAGTGCTGCCCCGGTCTCCGGAATCCCCGGCGTGAAGTACCCGGCCACAATCTTCATGGGTGAGAGCAACGCCGCGCCGGCGCCACCGTCACCGGAAGACGCCTGCAAGCGAGCGCCACTGGCTCGGATCCATGCCGAGAAGCTCACCCAAGACATAGTCGTTGTCCTGCCCCAGCAAGGGACCATGTCGATGCGCCAGGCACTTCCAATCCGAGAACAGCCACGGCGCTCTCATGACCGTCTGGGTTCCGATCTCGGGATGCACCACCTTCACGAAGGTGCCACGGGCCGCGAGATGGGGGTCGAGTGCAGCCTGAGCATTGGTCAGCACTGGCGCGGCAGGAACCCCCGCCCCCTGGAGGTCGAGGAACGCCTCGGAAGGGCTTCGTTGCCGCGTCCATGCAGCGATTCCCTGGTCGATGACCCCGATGGAGCCCATCCGTTCGCGTGCCGATCGATAGCGTGTCTCCCAGTCCGCCCGGCCGATCACCGCGCAAAGCGCGCGCCAGTCGTCCTCGTGACGAACAGCGAGGGCCACCCACTGGTCCTCGCCGCTGCAGGGGTAGACGTCATGAGGAGCCAGCTCCCGATGGCGGTTGCCGAGCCTCGGTGTCCAAGCAATGTCGAAGAGCTCGGCCAGGACAGCATCCGGAGCGCTTGCCACGATCACCTCCGTCGAAGACAGGTCGATCGCCTGACCCTGACCGGTACGCATGCGGTCGAGGAGCGCGGCGAGGATCGCAACCGTCAGGGCGTTCGCGCTGCGGTAGTCGGTCGACTCTCCAACTTCGGTCGGGGGTCCGTCGGCATAGCCGGTCTGATGGCCCAGACCTCCTGCGGCGGAGAAGATGCTCGCCAAGCCTGCCCCCGTCGCTTGGGGCCCAGTCGAGCCGTACGCGGAGGAAGAAGCCACGACGAGCCGGGGGTTCATGGCGAGCAAGGTCTGCGCATCAAAGCCCAGGCGCGCCATGACCCCCGGTCGAAAGTTGTCGACAACGACGTCGACCAAAGGCACGAGCTTGGCGACGACCTCCCGGCCTTCAGGACGGCTGAGGTCGACCTGAAAGCTTCGTTTGTTGAGATTGAGCTCGTTGAAATTGGGCGAGCGGTTCGGCCCGCCATAGTCGGCGAGGAAGCCTCGTCGAGCGGGGTCAAGGCGCCGTGACGATTCGACCTTGATGACCTCGGCGCCCAAGAACCCCAGGAGCAAGGTCGCATATGGCCCGGCGGCCGCCCACGTGAAGTCGAGCACCCGAATGCCCTCGAGCATCCGTCCACCGTCCCTTGGGACCGCCGCGGGCTCTCCCAAGCCCGACCGAGGTGCCGAGCTGAATGCGCTCCGCGACCTCGGCGTGCGTGTCGGCCGGAATCCGGTTGCCGAGCCGAGGTCTGGCGCCGCTCGAAGCACCACCGGCGTCCGAGAGAAGCGATAGGGCACCCCGGGCAGCGTGATCGTCCCTCTCTCCCGATGAGGGACCTGGCGAAAGAACGCTCGATGTGCCAGCTGGGCGGAGGAGATAATCTCGGCCGGGGTGGCATAGGAACCGACAGCCGCGCCCACTCCGGCCAGGACCTCCACAACCTCGTTCTTCGAGCGCGACGCGCACCAGCTCGCCAGCGCTTCCCCCAATGCTTCTTGGTGCTCGTGGCGTGCTTGCGAGGTCGCAAAGCGACCGTCGGCGAAGTCCCGTCCTTGCGGACGGGCCAGGAGCGCGTCCCAGTGGTCATCGCGGAGCCCAGCCAACTGGACCCAGCCATCGCGACATCGAAGCGTTCCGGCAATCCCGTAACGATTGGCTTCTCTGTGCAAAACGATCCCGTCGTTGTTGAAGCGACTCAAGCGTGTGCGATTGAGCGTCAGCTCGGACTCTTGGGCGGAAACGTCGATGCGCTGGCCGATTCCGGAGCGTTGGCGGTCATGGCACCCCGCGAGCACGGCGACGGCCGCGTTCCATCCCGTGTCATAGTCGGCAATGTCGCTCCCGAGCTGGATCGGTGGCCGTTCGGGAAAGGTGGCGAACCCGGGACCACTTGGCAGGATTGAACCCTCGGTCCCGGCATGAAACACGATGAGGTGCGTACTTTGGTACCCGGCATAGGGTCCCCACGCTCCGAAGGGTCGAATGGACGCCCAAACGACATGGGGCGGGACGTCGTTCAACGCGTGGCTGCGGCTGGAGCCGTCAGTGATCAAGACATCCGTCTCGTCCAGGAGCCGGCGAAGCGCTGCGTCGCCATCGGCGTCGTCAGGCACGACCACGCTCTCCTTTCCGGTATTGAGATAGAGGAAGTGACAGCTTTCCTCTGCTCGATGACGAGGAAACGATCGTCGTGAGCCGTGGCCTCCCGGTGGCTCGATCTTGAGCACCTCTGCGCCGAGATCCGAAAGGATCTTGGCGCAGAACGAGGCAGAGACGCTGTCGGCCACCTCGAGGGCCCGCCATCCATCGAGCGGTCCGTTCATCGACGCCTTCGGCCTCATGGAAACAGTATTACTCTCTTTATCGCAATATTCGCCTTCTCCATTACCAGCGCGACCCGCGATCCGCTCTGTGCTGATCGTCCTGCCCTTGGGCACCACCTGAGCGATCCCCGTTGGGCACCTGGAACGCCGCTCCCGCCGGGATCGACGTAGTTCTGTGACCAACGTGGCTGACGCAAGTCCTCGGTGACTCGGGCCACGATGAAGAGATCGTCGAGGCAAAGCTTGATCGACAACTTCACGACCACTGCGAGCAAGGTTCGCTTCGAGACCGTCGTAAAGAAGCCCGACGGGCATTTCCAGTGTCGCTCATACTGCATCAAGGGACGCCTCGGAGATCGCCCGATCGATCTGTCGGTGGAGGCGCGCTTTTACAGAGACCTCGTCCCGACACTCGGGGTCCGCGTGCCGCATTGCCGATACGTCGGGATCGACGAGGGCTCCTGACGCTCAGTCATCGTCATGGACGACCTCGTTGCCGCTGGTGCCCGATTCTCTTGAGCGCTCAGACCCGGTTCTCGGTCGCACTGACCCGCGGCATCGCTCACGCAGCTTGCGAGACTCCACGCCCAAACGTGGGGCGAAGAATGGCTCGAGAAGCGAGATTGGCTGAACCCGCAGGGACCTCCGCGTCCGCGATGATTCCGATCGAGACCCCTCCAGAATCGGATGAACGACGGCCGGGTTGCAAGAGGTGGTGCATGGGGCGACAGTCAGGATGGATCGCTGCAACTGCGGATCGTCCGGCGGTGCGCAAGAAGAACCGGCTGACCGTCACCGGGAATCACCACTCGAATCCCCACCACGTGACGGGACTCCGCCCGCGTACGTTGGTTGACTCAGGAGGCCAACAAACTCGAAAAAGAAATCGGCGCGACCGTGAACCACCTCACACCGTCATAACTGCGCGGCTGCGGCGTACTCAGAGCAGCCAAAATCGTGCGAGAGGTGGCCGGTACCGATCGTTTCCGGTCCCGAGCGGCCGTCACCCGCTGGAACGGGACGGATCCGATCCCCGCCTGGTCGGGCAAGCCCGGACCACAACATCTCAACCGGGGTGGCAATAGGCGAGTGAACGCTGCGCTCCATCGCATTGCGATCACCCAGTGGCGAGATGGCGACCCCAAAGGTCACACGTAGGTCGAGAATCGAATGGCCTCCGGCAACACCAAGACCGCCGTCGACTTTCCGACGAGATTCTTCGTCGGTTGCCGACCGACCATACCGTCGCTGCTCCAAAGGACCTTTTGGTTGCGTTTGAGCGGGTCGCACTCCATGATCAGGCGCTTCACCTCCCGACGGAGCCTCACGTTCTCCTCGCTCACCTCGGTCGTCATCTCTTCGCGAAGCCCCGGTCGATCCACTCCGAGCGGACCCAGTTGCCGAACGTCTGCTCGACGATCCCGAGTTCACGGGCGATCACCAGGGCGGCCGCGTCAGCCTGAACTCCTTCGGGTAGCTCCGCCGCCGGCGGGAGCTCCTGTTCGGTCACCGTTGGTGACTACCTCTTCTCCGAGGTGTCCGGCCAACCGGGAGATGGTCACCGACCGCTGATTGGTTGGCAAGTGGCTTCCAAAATCAGCTTCTCGTAACCCGGTGGACATCCCATGTCGGTGACGAGACCGTGCCGCGCAGCATGCGTAGCGAACTATCGCTCGCTTGGGCGAGCCGGACCGGCAGTGCCAAGCACGCTGGCGATCAGGTCAGGCCATCGGGTTGCGGGTGCGCGCCGGCCGGCCATTGCGCGATCAGCGAGTACCGGTCACCGCGAATGAGGCTGCGGCGCCACTCGATGGGGGCCTGTCCGACAAAGGCCAGCCGTTCGATCGAAAAAGCCGCCACCTTGGGTGCCAATCGCAGCAACTTGCGCTCCGTCGGTCCTGGGACGACGGGCCGGATGCGCTCCCAGCCACCAGTAATGCGCAGGGAGCAATGGATAGCAAGGAGATCGTAGAGACCCCCAGAGGAGAGATCGGCACCGAGCAGCGCCTCGGCTTGATGAGCCTGCAACCAGGACCGGTCCCAAGCGATGGGCTCGGCACCGGCGAAGCGTAGCCGCTCGATGAACACCACCTCGGCACCGGTGTCCAGGCCAAGCTGTCCGGCGACCTCGGAGGGAGCGGGGCGACACTCAGCGGCGAGGACCTCACTTCGCTCCTCGATGCCCTTGGCGCGCACGGTCGAGGCCAGGCTGTAGAGGGAGTGGAGAGGCTGTTCAAGGATTGGTCGGGCAACCGAGCTGCCGCGGCCTCGTTGGCGGACGACGAGGCCTGCGGCGGCGAGGTGGCGGACCGCCTCCCGCACGGTCTGCCGGCTAACCTCGTAGTCCCTCGTCAGCTCCTCGTCAGTTGGGAAATGGTCCTCGAACTCGCCGTTCACGAGACGCCTGCGGAGATCGTCGGCAATCTGCGCCCAAAGAGGCAACGGGCTCGACCGGTCGAGCGTGGCCACTGCTTCAGACCCCGGCGAGGAAGAACGAACCGACAAGCACGACGAGGACGTAGAAGGTGACGAGCGCCATGGGGGGGTCCTTCTCATAGAGGAAGGACACCACGCCAGCCACCACCCGCAAGACCGGGGTGAGAATCAAGATCAAGACCCCGAGCACGACGATCCCACGCCCGTCCCCTTGGACGATGGAGTGTCCGAGCGAGGCGAACGAATGCGGGAAGGGCGTCGACTTCGACGTGAGCTCCTTGTAGGAGAAGTGCCCACGGATCGGAAGGTAGGCGGGGTGGTGGGCGAACATGAGCCCGAGCCCGACTGCGATGACGACGACGCTGATGACGACGCCGATCCGTAACACGAGGCTGATCGCCAGCTCGACCTTGCGGACTTTTTCCTCCATGACGGCAGCCTCTTCGGGGCTGAGCTGGTGACGTCGGCCGGAACCGCCCAAACCCCCCGGTTCTGGTCCCGGCTGTTCTGGAGCCCGCGCGGGCGGCGTGCTGGCAGGCCGGGCCATGTCGGTCACGGGAAGATCCCCTTTTGGAGCATCTCCAAGGAGATGACGACGAGGACCACGACGAACACGATCCGGACCGTTTTGCTCGTGACCCGTCCAAGAACCCGGGCACCGAAGGTCGCACCCAAAAGCACGCCGGCGACGACAGGGGCGGCGATGATGGGGTCGATCTGGCCCCGGATGAAGTAGACGCCTGCGCTCGCCGCCGCGGTGACTCCGATCATGAAGTTGCTGGTGGCCGACGACACCTTCATGGGCAAGTGCATGGCACTGTCCATGGCCGGGACCTTGAGGGCCCCCGAGCCGATACCAAGCAACGCGCTCGCCAGCCCAGCGGCGTACATGAGCGCGAGGCCGGGCTTGGTGCCCACCACCTTGTAGGAGATCTCCCGCTGTTCCGCCTGGTCGTAGTACGAGCCGTGCAGGTTGAAGTAGTTGGCGATCCGGTCGTTGGATACGGTGAGCGGCACATCGGCGTGCCGACGCCGGAAAGTGGCAAGCGAGGAATAGCCCAGCACGAGCCCGAAGAACACGAACAAGAAACGGGTGGGGAGCAGAGTGGTGAGATAAGCGCCGCTCACCGCTCCCGTCGTCGTGGCGATCTCCAGGAACATCCCTGCCCTCAGGTTCGTCATTCGCTCCCGGACATAGGCGGCGGCGGCCCCGCTCGAGGTGGCGATCACCGAGACGATGCTCGCCCCGATAGCCAGACGGATGTCCACGTGGTACAAGAGCGTGAGCACCGGTACGATGACCACCCCGCCGCCGAGCCCGACGAGGGATCCAAGGAGCCCCGCAGCCACCGAGATGAGGGCCAGGGAGACCACGAAGTCAAGGGGTGTCACAGATCCTAAAATATACGTACAATCGTACAAGTGTACAATTCCTAGCTACCGACTCTGGGCACCGAGCCAGGGACTGAGCCAGGCCGCCAGCCGCCTCGATGGCATCATCGGGGTCACCAGCCACGGCGTCCTCGCCGACGCGTCAAGCGCTATGACACAGGCCCTTTGTGCGTTTCGGCGCAGCCGCGCCGGTCAAGGGCGCCGTCAGCATACTTCCTGGGGCTCGCCGCACCCGTGCCAGCCGCCATCCCTCAGCAGGTGTCGTGCGGTGGAGACCGCTTGTCCGGTTTACAGCCGCTCATACGTCGGGGCGTCCCCAATGCCACTCTCTGATCCCGCGTCGTGGCGTCGGTTACGCGCAACTAGAGCTCCTCTGTTCGGCCCTTCTTGAATCTTGAGGCAACTTTCACGCGGCACGTTCGAGGTGGGCTCGCGCGCTGTAGTCCTCGATGACATGGTCGATCGTGCGGGCTGCTTGGCGCAGCGGGATGGACGCCAGCGCTTAGATGCCCGGATCATCGTGGCGAAGGCAGCTTCAACGTGACCTTCTCGCTCCTCAGGCGTGGGATGACCTTGATGCGCCGACCCTCTTCTAAGAAGCTCCATGGGGTTTGCGCACGGTCTGACGGACATCCACCAAGAGGCGCGAAACGCAGGAAGGATGCCCGTCATGGAGACCATTGAGCGGAACCAGCGCCTAGTCCGTCAGGAGTTCACCGAAAAGTTCAAGGCCGACGTCGTCGCCCGCTGCCAGGCCGGCGAGCGCAGCATCAAGTAGGTGGCCAGGGACTTCGACCTGACGGAGTCGGCGGTCAGGCGGTGGGTGGGACAGGTCGAGGTCGACGCTGGCGCGCGGTCCGGCCTCGCGACTGCGGAACGCCAGGCCGTCGCAGCCGCAACCGACGACCGGCTACGCAAGACCCTCGGATGGAAGATTCCCGCCGAAGTCCTAGACGAACACCGACGCTTTCTCCAAACAGCCGGTGCTGCCACGGTCGATTGCGCCCGCTCTGAACAGTTATCTCGACCGCGGCGGGAACTCAGGGTCCCTCGACTGGCAACTGGCCCATGTCAAGCCCTGGACCACCGATATCGCCTCTCACCTCGCGACGGTCCTCGACGTCGAGGACCGTCGCGAACACAAGGCATCTTGGTGCACGAGTACCTCAAGGTACTCGTGCACCAAGATGCAGCCCCCGAGCCGGGAGGAAGCGTGGCAAGCGTACTGCCGCCACTCGGTCTATGGCTATTTCCTGTAGTCCATCGCCCCGGCCACCCCCGTGTCGGCAACGTCGAGCACATTCCACGTTTGGGCACCGCCATCATCGACCACGATACGTTTGAGCTCTTAGGGATCAACTGAAGCGTGAGGGGTCTAAAAGGATGGAGCTCGAGCTGACAGAGGACCAGGAGTTCTTCGCGGACACGACGCGCAAGTTCCTGGAGGACAAGGCCACCCCCACCGACTTACGGCAGCTGCGCGGCGACCCGATCGGCTACGCGCCCCAATACTGGAGGGCAGGGGCAGAGCTCGGCTGGACTTCGCTGCTCGTCTCCGAGGAAGACGGTGGCGGGAGCATCAGTGGGCGAGGGCTGGCCGATCTTGCCCTGGTTGCACATCAATTCGGCCGCCACGCAGCTCCCGGTCCGCTGCTCGCCACGAACGTGGTCGCCGCCGCCGTCTCGCGGCGAGGCACCCCCGAACAGCGGGCCGAGGTGATCCCAGGCCTCCTCGCCGGGGAGACGGTTGCGACATGGTGCTGGGCCGAGCCCCCACCGCGGGACCGACTCGGTGAGGTCGGTCTGAGCGCGACGCCCGACGGCCAGAACTACGTGCTCAACGGTCGTAAGGGCCCGGTCGAAGCCGGTGCCCACGCACAGCACCTCCTGGTCGTTGCGCGTGCTCCTGAGGGGCTCGTGCAGCTGCTCCTCCCGGCATCGTCGCCAGGGATCACCGTCATCCCTGCCCAGGGGCTCGACCTGACCCGCCGCTTCGCAGAGATCCGCTTCGACGACGTCGTGGTCCCCCGGTCGGCCCTCCTCGGAGATCCTTCTGCCACGGAGGCTGACATCGAGCGACAACTGCAACTCGCCAACGTCATCCAGCTGGCCG
Organism: Actinomycetota bacterium; assembly: GCA_021324045.1. Classification (GTDB taxonomy): domain Bacteria; phylum Actinomycetota; class Acidimicrobiia; order Acidimicrobiales; family RAAP-2; genus JAJPJV01. Next base: position 14,152 of record JAJPJV010000004.1, read on the forward strand.
AGATGGTGGGCGCGATGGAGAAGGCCTTCGAAATCACCGTGGAGTGGGCCTTCAACCGTTACAGCTTCGGTCGCCCACTGGCCTCCTATCAGGAGCTCAAACATCGTTTCGCCGACATGAAGGCTTGGCTCGAGGCGGGGCACGCCGCTGCCGATGCAGCAACGAGGGCGGTCCAGGACGAGACAGACTGGGCCGGCGAGTACACGAGCGCGGGGAAGGCCTACATGGGCGTGTACGGGATCGAGCTGGTGCAGGACTGCGTCCAGATGCACGGCGGGATTGGCGTCACCTTCGACCACGACATGCACCTCTATCTCCGCCGGGTGGTCGTCGACTCCCTCCTCTTCGGGACGGTCTCGGATCATCGGCAACGGCTCGCCACGATGCTCGAGAGACGCGAGGCCGTCGAGACGAACGAAAGCCACGAGGACAAGGAGGCAACGAATGCCTGAAACCGCAACGGATCTCGAGCCAGTCGAGGATTTCCGCCTCCGGCTCCGGAGCTGGCTCGCAGACAACATGCCCCGAGCCCGCCGCCGTGGTGCCGCGCCCCTTCGGCCACGCGGACAGATGAGTGACGAGGAGGAGTTGGCAGAAGTTGCCTACCACCGGGAGCTCCAGCGCCGGCTGTTCGAAGGCGGGTTCGCCGGCATCTGCTTCCCGAAGGAATACGGGGGCCAGGGCCTGACCCCCGAACACCAGAAGGTCTTCAACGAGGAGATCTGGCCGTACGACTACCCGGCACGGCTCCAAGTACCACCAATGCAGCCGTGTGCCACCATCATCTTGGACTTCGGGACCGAGGAGCAGAAACGGCGCCACATCCCTGCCATCCTCCGCGGCGATGAGATCTGGATGCAGATGCTCTCCGAGCCCAGCGGAGGCTCCGACGTCGCAGGTGCGCAAACCACCGCCGTCCGTGACGGCGACGAGTGGGTCCTCAACGGATCGAAGATCTGGACGACAGGCGCCTGGTGGTCGGACTGGGCCCTTTGCCTCGCGCGGACCAACTGGGATGTCCCCAAGCACCGAGGGCTCACGGTCTTCATGGTCCCCCTCCGGCACGAGGGGATCGAGATCCATCGGATCGAGATGCTCAACGGTTCGCGCGAGTTCTGCCAGGAATTCCTGACCGATGTGCGGATCCCCGACAGTGACCGGATCGGTGAGGTCGACCAAGGCTGGACCGTGGGAACCCGCTGGATGTTCTACGAGAAGAGTTTCTCCGTCTCCTTTTACGTGACACGCCCGACCCCGCCGGAAGGATCTGGTGACGGGATGTCTGTCGGTGGAGATACGTCGCTGATCACAGAGGCAAGAAGACGAGGAACCCTCAACGATCCCGCCACCCGCGAGCTCATCGGTGAGGCTCACGCGCTCAGCCTGGTCTCGAGCGAGGCAAACCGGCGCATCGGCGAGGCGATCGCCACCGGCAAGATGAGCGACCAGGGCGCGGGCCTGTCGAAGATCATCGGCGGAACGCTTGGGATCCGAGTCGCCAACATCAACTTCCAGCTCGCTGGCCCCGCCGCTGCCGCCTGGACAGAGGACAGCCGTGCCGCCGGCGACCAAGGCGTCGCATTCCTCACTCGGCAGGCAAGCCAGATCGGCGGAGGGACGACCGAGATGGCCCGGAACGTGGTCAGCGAACGACTGCTCCTGATGCCCAGGGAGCGAACCCTCGATCGCGATATCCCGTTCCGAGACGTCCCACGTGGCCCAAGCACAGGGTGAGCGGTTCCGCGCACGGTGACCTGCAGATCGGCTTCATGGCCGGAAGCGGGTCACGTGCCTCGATCGAGGCGCTCGAGGCCGAACCGATCGATTCCCTCTGGGTAGGCGGGCACATTGCGTCGCGCAACCCCGGGCCGGAAGCCCTCAGCGGCCTCGTCCGCCTCGCTGCTCTCACCAATCGGGTGCGCATCGGCACGTCAGTGTTGCTGCTGCCGCTGTATCCACCGGCCATCGTCGCGAAACAGGTTGCCGATGCCGATTGCATGAGCGGTGGCCGGGTAACCCTCGGGGTTGGCGTCGGCGGTGAGTATCCACAGGAGTTCCGGGCCTGTCAGGTGCCGGTCCGCGAACGGGGCGCACGCACTGATGAAGCAATCCCTCTGCTTCGCGCGCTCTGGAGCGGGCAGGAGATTAGTCACTCCGGGCGCTTCTACTCGATGGAAGACGTGAAGTTGCATCCGGCCCCGATCCAGGCTGGTGGGCCGCCGATCGTCGTGGCGGGCCGGAAACCAGCGGCAATGCGACGAGCCGCTCTGCTCGGGAACGGATGGATGCCCTATCTGTATTCACCGAGGCGATACGCCGAATCGGTCAAGACGATCACCGCAATCGCATCCGAGGTCGGGCGCGAACTTGACGGTTTCGAGTGGTTTGCCTTCGTGTTCGTCAATGTCAACCCCGACCGGCAGGTCGCGCGCCGAGAAGCGGCCGGGTTCCTCGGGGGCAACTATCACCAGGAATTCGACGCGATGCTCGACAGTGTCGCAGCCGTCGGCACTCCGAGCGAAGTGGCGGATCGGCTCGGCGCCTTCGTCGAGGCCGGCGTTCGGCATTTCGTGTTCACCCCAGCGACGAGAAGCGACCCCACGCCGATTCGCGCGTTCCTGCTCGAGGAGGTGCTCCCCCAGGTTCGCGCCTCCCGGTGATGCACGGTTTGCGCGACGGGCTGTCCTGTCGCCCTCGTGTGCTTGGGTATTCGCCCTTGCGTGTGTTCGCTGCCGAGCCTTCAGTCCCAGACCACGCGCAGTTCGTTTGGTCCTCGCTCGTAGAGGCCGATGATGCGCGGAGGGTCCGCCTCAGGGTCGAGGCGGAGGTTCGGGAGCCGGTCCAAGAGAGCCGAGATCGCCGTGAACATCTCGGCGCGTGCAACGTGCATTCCGAGACAGATGTGCGGACCGCCGCCGAAGGCCAAGCTCGGGGTGGGCGGGCGATCGATGTCGTAGCTATCTGGATCCGGCCAGCGCGTCGGATCACGGTTCGCCGCACCGATGCATGCGTGGACCACGGCGCCAGCCGGAAGAACGGTTCCGCAGAGCTCGATATCCTCGGCGACGAAACGGCTGAACATGGGATCGGTCACATTCCAGCGAACCGATTCTTCGATCGCCTGGCGTAACGCAGAACGATCCTGCCGCACCCGGTCGAGTAGCTCCGGCCTCGTGAGCAGCGCAGCGAGCGTGATTCCGAGCTGCTTCCAGGTCGTGCCTGACCCGGCCGCCAGGAGCAGGTAGGAGAACGAAAAGATCTCGCGGTCGCTCAGCCGGTGCGTCCCGTCCTCATCCTTGAGCTCGGCATGGCAAAGGACGCTGATGAGATCGTCTTCGGGCACCTCGCGTCGCGCGGTGATGATCGGCATGAGGATGCGCTCCAGGCTTTCGATCTGGCTGAGCGGATTCCCGGCTTGCCCGCTCAGGGCGCGACGGATGTCGAGGGCATCGGTCACGCTCACGCCGAAGCTCCCCGTGATCGTCAGCAGCGGGATCGCCGCGTCGAAATCGACGTTGAGCTCTGCCCGTCCATCTGCTTCGAAACCGTCGATCAGGACATGCACGGTCTTGGATATCCAACGGTCGATCCACCACTTGGCACGATTCGGAACGAACGATGGCTGCACAAGCCCGCGATAGCGACGATGCCGTGGCCCATTCATCGTCAGCATGCTGCTCCCCACCCCCTGGCCTTCGTCGCCACGGACCTCGATCGGCGAGGAGCGAAACACCCGGTCGTCTCGGAAAATGCGATCGCACACCTCGTAACTAAATGCCGAGAAGTGCGGACGCTCCGGCTCGGGGAGACCCTGGAAGGTCGCTTCGCCCTCGTAGCCGATCAAGCGATGGACGACGCCGGCATGGATCGGTCCCGTTTCGCGTAGGCGGTGGAAGGCAGGATAGGGGTCTTCTTCGTAGGAGTCCCCGCCGTGGCCACGCTGGCGAAGATCGAAGAGCTCCCGGACCCGCTGCTTGTTGAGCACCAGAACGTCATCCACCATGAATCTCCTCTCTGCCCGGCGCCTTCGGCCTCTTGACGTCGCCAACCCTGCCGATGCCGACAACCCGAACCTCGACAACGCCAGCCCCCTCTTATGGGCCGGGAGATGAACAGCGCCCTCGCGCTCAGTACAACTGACCTATCTCATTTCGTCCAGTCCAATTCTCCTCACCGACTCGGGGCGTTGTCAACCGCCGCGGAGCATGCGATTGACTGTTCAAATCGAGTTAGTATCGAATTCAACAGTTGAGATCTAAATCGAATAGAGGAGGTCGAGATGAGCACGACGAGCGACCAGGCCACCGTCGCCATCCCTGGGTACATCGCGGGGACCTGGGACATCGACCCTGTCCATTCCGAGGTCTCCTTCGTGGTCCGGCACATGGTGGTGAGCAAGGTCCGAGGTCGATTCGACCGGTTCGAGGGCACCATCGTCACCGCCCCGAACCTCTTCGACTCCTCGGTCGTCGCGACGATCGACGCGCGATCGATCAACACCGGCCAGGAGCAGCGCGACGCCCACATCCGGTCCGCGGACTTCCTCGACGCCGAGAATCACCCGGAGATCACCTTCCGCTCGACGGCTGTTCGACGAGACGGTGACCACTTCGTTCTCGACGGCAACTTGACCATTCGCGGGATCGAGCGGCCGGTGAGCCTTGAGCTGGAGGTCAACGGGTTCACTCCTGACGCCATGGGTGGTACGCGGGCCGGCTTCAGCGCGAAGACCGAGATCGATCGGAACGACTTCGGCGTCAGCTATAACGGACCGATCCCAGGGGCAGACAACGCGATGATCCTGAGCGACAGGGTCCTTTTGAACATCGAGGTTGAAGCGGTCCTCCGCGAGTCTTCCGCCACCTGACCCCAGCGACACCTGGGCCAGTTCGCTACTTTCGGACCGATGGCGACAAGGTGGCTGAACCAGGAAGAGCAGGCGACCTGGCGGGCATTCCTGGCGGCAACGCAGCGGTTGATGGCTCGGCTCGAGCACGAGCTCCAGGCCACCTCAGGGCTTAGCTTCCCTCACTACGAGATCTTGGTGCGCCTCTCCGAGGCACCCGGTCACGCACTTCGGATGAGCGAGCTCGCCAAGTCGGCATTCTCCTCCCGTAGCCGGATGTCACATGCCGCCTCACGGCTCGAAGCCATGGGCTGGCTCCGTCGGGAGGGTTGTCCGGAGGACCGGCGTGGCGCTTTCGCCGTCCTGACCGAGGAGGGCTACCGCGTTCTCGCCGCTGCAGCGCCAGGGCACGTCGAGGCCGTCCGGACCCACCTCTTCGACCAACTCCGGCCCGGCCAGGTGCAGGCACTGCATGGGATCTGCCAAGCCATCAAAAGCCACCTCGATCGCATAGAGGACGCTGAGCGAGCGCCCCCCACCCATGGCCGGCGCTCGCCGGTGGCGGACGAGGGTCGTTCAACCGCTGGCGGGCTTTCGAATTCAGCTTCGAGTTAAGCAACGGGGAAGCCCGCGAGTTGCTTGCCGGGCCGGGGACTAACAGCGAAGGCGGCCGTAAGGATCCGCGAAGGGGTTCCTGACGGCCCTCAAGGGGTGATTTGCCCAGCGCCTGGTGCATCGGCCTTCGTGGGCCCCGCACCGCCCTCAACCGGAGGGAGCCGGCCGACCCCTGCGGCCAGCATCGCCGAATTGGGGACCTTCAGCTGCCCGTCCTCAGTGAGGAGCGTCACATAGGTCAGGCTCATCTCGTCCACGCGCGCGTCGAAGATCCCCCCGAGCGCACCCGATCGGATCCTGACACGATCACCGACTCGAAACGGTCGTGCCATGATGAGCACCAGCCCAGCAAAGACGTTGGCCAGGCTCTGTTGTGCAGCAATTCCTAGGATGACCCCGGCCAACCCCGCGCCGACGAGGAGATGCTCGATGGACACATCGAGCACGGCGAGCACCGCGAAGAGCACGAAGAGGTAACCGACCCCGGAAGCGAGGACACGTATGGCGCTGCCCGCAGCTGCGATCGACCGTATTGCGACTAACCGGGAGAGGGCTGCCGCGATCCGTGCGGTCGAGACGACGCCAGCGACGAGGACGACAGCGGCGCTGATCCCCGCGACGAGCTTGGGATGAAGCGCTGATGCATGCACGTTTCCGAACGCAGAGCCCGCCACCAGAGCTGCCAGCGCCAACACACCGGCAATGACGCCGATGCCCCAATCATGTTTGTGGATACGAGCCACGCGTTTCATGAGCTTCCCATGCTCAGGCTCTCATGTTCACCCAAGTTCAGCGCGGGGCCAGCGCTCGCCAAGCTTCCCGGCGTGCGTTGGTGTCAGCGGCGATCACTTGAATACAGACATGATCGGCACCCGCACGACGATGGGCATCAATACGCGCACTGATCGCATCAGAATCTCCCCACACGATGAGCGCGTCGACAAGGCGATCGCTGCGCGTTGCAACATCGTCATCGGTGAAGCCGAGCCTCTTCCAGTTGTTCACGTAGTTGGGCAGGTTGCAATAGTGCTCGAGCGCAGCGCGGGCAGTGTCCCGAGCCCTGTCGGGGTCGGTGTCCACCACGACCCCTTGTTCGACATACAGGCCTGCACCTCCGAGGACTGCACGGGCTCGAGCGGTGTGCTCTGGGGTAACCAGATACGGGTGGGCGCCAGAGGATCGACGACTCGCCAGCTCGAGCATCTTGGGGCCGAGAGCAGCAAGGCATCGATGCTGCGCCGGCACGCCACCGGCGTCGAGGCCGTCGAGGAACGCGTCCATCGTCGCGATCGGTCGACCCCAGCTCTCCCCGATCAACGGGCCGTGGCTCACGCCGAGCCCCAGCATGACACGGCGACGACGCTCGTCTTCGAGCGCGTTCCACCACTCCGACGCCTCCGCGGGAGTATGCCGCCAAATATTGAGGATCCCGGTCGCAACCGTGATCGAGGACGTGGCATCGAGGAGCCGGTCCAACGCCTCGAAGACCGGCCCGCCGACATCGGGAATCCACAGGGCCGAGTAGCCCAACGACTCGAGTTCTGCGGCAGAGTCGGCGATGTCTGCCGGCTCCCCGTAACGCAGCTCGCCGGACCAGATTCCGATACCTGTGAGGTCAGCCATGCGCGCCACTATGTCACGCGACGTGCCGCCTGGCGCTCAGGACGTGCTTGCCACGGCAACCAAGACGCGAGAACTACGGTTGGCCACGGTGAGTTTTTACTCCGAGCAGGTCCTGCCCAGGTTCATCGACGTCGCCCTCGGCAAGGCCGTGGTACCGATCAGGCGGCGCGTCTTGGAAGGGCTTTCTGGGGAAGTGTTGGAAATCGGGTTCGGTTCTGGCCGGAACCTCCCCTATCTCCCATCAGCTGTCACCCGCGTGCTCGCTGTCGAGCCCGCCGGCACTGCCTGGCGAATCGCCTCCCGGCGGATCGGCGCCGCGGGAATCCCGGTCGAACTCATCGGCACGGACGGCCAGGATTTGGCGATCCCGGATGCCTCCGTCGACCACGTCCTCGTGACCTGGGTGCTGTGCACGGTCCCTGACGTGGAGCGGGCACTGACAGAAGCTCGCCGTGTGCTGCGGCCCGGGGGCTCGCTCCATTTCGTCGAGCATGGCCGATCTCCCCATCGTCGCGTCGCCGACTGGCAAGACCGGATCACGCCGATCTGGCAGCGACTTTTTGGCGGCTGCCACCTCAACCGACCGATCGACAAGCTCATCGAAGCTGGCGGCTTCCGATTGGACACGATCTCGACCTATCGGATCGGACCGGAGCTTGCCGGTTTCATGTACGAAGGAGTGGCTTCAAAGGAGCCGTGACGAGCTCCTCGCGTCGATCCGAGCACCCCCAAGGGCGCCCGTCAATGTCAGCCGTCAAGCCTGATCACTAGCTTGCCACGCACTTCTCTGCCCTCTAAAAGGCGAAATGCATCGTTGATCGCCTCGAGGGGAAGCACGCGGTCGATGACGACGGCCATCCGTCCGTCACGCTGGGCTTCGAGCGCCTCGCGGAGGTACCGGTCCTTCACCTCGTCAGATTCGATCAGGCCGCCATACCCATAGACGGTGATCCCCTTTCGATAGAGCAGCTGAAGGGGAACTTCGCCACGCGGGCCGGCAGAGGTCCCGAAGGTCACGATGCGACCACGTTCGCTCATCGCTTCGATCGCCGCCCCGAAGAATCCGTTACCCAGTGGATCGAACACAACGGTTGGTTCGAGCTCCCGGACAGCGGCGTGCAACGACGAAGCGTCGGCGACCACGACGTGATCAGCACCGAGCTGGCGAAGCCAATCGACCTTGTCAGCGTTCCCGGTCTGTGCCCAAACCACGGCCCCGAGTGCGCGAACGATCGAGACGATCATCGACCCCACGCCTCCGCTTGCGCCGAAAACGATCACACGATCAGCGGCGGACACCTTGGCTCTCTCGGTAACTGTGCACCACGCGGTCACACCCGCGATCCCCATCACCGAAGCGACATCCAGACCGACCCCCTCCGGAACGTCGACCAGCGCGTTCCTGGGAACAACGGCCTTGGTGGACCACACGCCGTCACGCGAGGTGCCAATCCCATAACCACGAACGACAACCGGACGTCCGTCGACGAAGCCCGATCCCTCGGTGCCGAGCGTGCGAGGAACTGGGCCGTCAGAGGCTACCCAACCCATGGCGCCGTAGCGGTCGACCGGGTTGACTCCGGCGTAGCGCATCTCAACGGTGACCTCGCCGGCTCCGGGCTCGGGGAGCTCGATCGTCTCGACCCGGAGCGGCTTCCCGTGTTCGACAAGACGAGCGGCTTGGACCTCCACGCTGGGCACGGTATCCGAACCGGGCCACCTCGCGCACAGGCACCGCTGTAGTTGCGTCATTAGTCTGACGTTTGCTCGAGATGCTCTTCGACCCCGAAGGGAGGCCATGGAGATGACGGTGGTCGAATCCGCGTGGGCGCGATACCCGAATTACCGGATCGAGCTCGCCCCGGTCCACGGAATCGCGCGGGTTCAGCACGGGGGCCTGACCCTGGCGGAAAGCGCCAAGGCACTACGGGTGATCGAGACAGACCATGTCGAGCGCCTCTACTTCCCTGAGCGGGACGTGCGCCTGGATCTCTTGGAACCCAACGACCATCACACGGTCTGCCCGTTCAAAGGTCAAGCCGACTACTGGTCGTTGACACGCGCACCGGAGCCGGTTGAGGACCTGTTCTGGACCTATCGCGATCCATTCCCACAGGTCAGCGGACTGCAGGGCTACCTCGGCGTCTATCACGAGAAGGCGACCGTTGAGATCGAGACCCGCTGGGACCGCGATGGCGAAGCGACGACGACCAGGTTCCCTGCGTGGGGCGACGAAGCCGACCTCATTCGCCTCATCGATGTGGAACCGTCCGGCCCCGGGCGATTCCTTGCACCTGGCTACCACGAGCGGACGCGCAACGTCGTTGAAGGCGGTCAGCTCCTGGCGCAGGCTCTGGTCGCAGCAGGCAAGACGGTGCCTGGTCAAGAACTGATCTCAGCCTTCGCGACCTTCCCGAAGGCTGCCGCATTCGACGACGCCATCGAGGTCACAGTCGAGCCCCTGCGAATTGGCCGGACGTTCTCGACGATCTCGGTTCGCTCGGAGCAAGCAGGCGCGCTCGTCTGCCCAGCGTTGGTCATGCTGGGAGCGGACTCCCCGAACGTGATCCATGACACCGTGCCCATGCCCGAGGTGCCCGGTCCGGAGGCCGCGGATCCCGTGGATATGCGGGTGATCGGCAGAGCCGTGCGTGCGGTCGACGGTGCCTACTCCCCCGATCCCGACCAGATTGGTCCGCCAGAGCTGTATGTGTGGCTCCGCTTCCGGGACAACCCGGTAGAGCGCTCATTGCGTCGTGCCCTCCTCACCCAGGCAACCAGCCACTGGACGATCGCAGCTGCCATGCGGCCTCACCGAGGCATGGGACAAGCCGATGCACACGTCACACTTTCGACAGGGATCATGTCGGTCGGAGTCTCGTTCCACGACGATGCACCGCTCGACGACTGGTTCCTGTACGCGAACCGAGCAACCTGGTCCGGCCACGGCCTCGCAAGTGGCGAGGGACGAATCTTCACTCGTGACGGAAGGCTGTTGGCCTCTTACGCTGTCCAGGCCATGATCCGGCGCTTTTCCAGGGATCCGGCCCGAATGGGAAAGGACGCCGCGACCGCCATGTGACCATGGCAAGCAACTGCCCACTCGGACCCTTTACTGTGACAGTGGTGAGCAACAGGTTCGTGGCGCCATTCCCTGATGTCAGCGATCGATCGATCGAGCAACTGATCTCCTTGAAGCACCGGTCTGCCGTGATCACCGGGGGGGCCAGGGGCCTGGGTCTGGCCATTGCTCGACGATTCGCAGAAGCTGGAGCCGTGCTCACCATCGGCGACATCGACGAAGCCTCAGCCAAAGCCTCCGCGGATCAGATCACCCGCGACTTCGGTTGCGACGTCGTCACGACTCCCCTCGACGTAGCGGACCCGGATTCGGTGCAAGCGACTGCAGAGCGGGCGATTGCCGCGTTCGGCCGCATCGACATCTGGGTCAACAATGCAGGGATCTACCCCTCATCTCCCATCACAGAGATGACCGAGAACGAATGGGATCGCGTGATCGATACGAACTTGCGTGGCACGTTTCTGGGTTGCCGGGAAGCAGCACGCCGGATGATCGCTGTCAGCCGAGGAGGGGTCATCATCAACCTCTCTTCGGTCGCCGGCGTCGGTGGGAGAGGGCCGGGCGTGTCTCATTACGTCGCGTCGAAGCACGGCGTCGTCGGCATGACGAAACAGCTAGCGCTCGAGCTCGTAGGCAAGGGGATCCGGGTTCTCGCTGTCGCACCGGCGATCATCCGCACTCCAGGAGTCGAGAGCTCGATGGCCGAGCGAGCGACCGAAGCCGGGGTCGGTCTCAACGAGCTCCTCAGCGGCTTGATGGGGCGAGCAGGGAAACCCGATGACGTCGCACGGGTCGTCCTTTTCTGCGCGAGCGACCTGTCGATGTTTATGACCGGGAGCACCTTGCTCGTCGATGGCGGCGAGATGGCTCGCTGACCGCTGCGACGGCAACGGACGGCCGACGGGTCGGAGCCGATCGAGCGATACGCTCTGCTCGACGTGGGCGCGCGCACGGCAGGGGGTGGAGAGATGGATCAGAGTCACATCGACGTCATCGATTCGGACGGACATGTGGTCGAACCTGACACGTTGTGGACCGAATATGCGGACCCTGCATTCCGCGAACGACTCGGCGCTCCATTCGGCGGGGCAATCGAACGAATAGTGATGTAGCGCGCCTACCCTGAGACCAACTCGGACGAGCTGATCGACTCCCGTACAGAGCTCGACGCGCACGGGGAAGCTCTGTGGGCGGAGAGACCTGCGGAAACGAAGCGCTCACGAAGATGGGTCGCTCCGGCGGCTACGACTCCAACGCCCGCCTCGTGGACATAGACGCCGACGATATTGATGCTGCCGTCCTGTATCCCACCGCTGTCCTCTCCAGGATAGAAGAGGCAGACCTCTTCGGTGCAGCCTGCCGCGCCTACAACCGATGGCTCCACGACGACTGCTCGGGGCTCCGAGGAGGCTTTCCGGAGTGGGTATCGTTTCCGTCCAAGGCGACGAGTCAGCCATCTCCGAGCTGCGCCGCTGCATGCAGGACTTCGGCTTCAAACCCGTGATGATGAGGCCTGTCCGATACCGGGGCACGAAGAAGCTGAACCATCCTGACTACGACACGTTCTGGGCAGCCGCTGCCGACATGTCACCCGATCGGTGTCGTCACCACACGGCGACATGCCGAACAGGTGCCGCCTCTTGGGACTGGCCGACGGGGTTGCCGACGGAACCGAAGATCTTGCCCTTCGCCAGGGCTTGACCAACGCCGTCGACCTTCAGATGGCCGTCGCCTATTTCGTCCTGGGGGATCTGCGAGCGATACCTTCGCCTGCGAGTCGCCTTCCTCGAGGGCACTGGCGGATGGATCGTTCCGATGGTTGAACGTTTCGATCAGTTCAAGGCCTTCGAGAGCCGAGATCAACGCTCACTACCCAGCGAAGTGTTCGCTCGCCGATGCATGATCGGCTTCGACCCTGACGGGGTGTCGCTGCCCTTCAGGAAGAGCACCTCAGCCCAGGCAAGATCTTGCAAGCGCGACTATGCGCACCCCGACGCAAAGATCCCAGGTGTCGTCAAGCAGCTCGAAGATGCCGTCGCAGACTCCCGCAGGCATCATGGCGACTGATCATGGTGGAGACGGCTCGCCACTTCTCTGATCAGTGAGCTCATATGAGCTCAGAATCGAACCGATTTTCCTCCAATTGCACCTCTCCGTCGATCAGGGGAGGCGTTTCACGACACAACCACGGCCGATCCCATGGACCGCTCTCACGGCGGTGCTTCCGCTTCACTCCCTTACTCCGCGGGCACCTCAGCGATTTCAGCGAGAATCTCCCTGGTATGTTCCCCGAGGGCTGGCGGGCGAGCGGGAACGGTGGCACGAAGATCGCCCCAAGAGGAGAATCGAGCCGGATAGTTCGCATAGCGAACACGTCCCAGCTCGCTCCATTCGGCAATCCCATAGGTCATGTTGTGGAGCACCTGCGGATCGTCGAGATGCTCATCGAGGGTGAGACATGCACCCGCAGGAACATCGGCAGCGATGAAGGCCTCGATCCATTCATTGACTCGGCGCGAACGAGTGCGCTCCTCGAGGGCATCGAACATCCGCGTCGCGAGCGCAGCCGCATCACGGATCTTCAGAAGATCCTCAGCGATCTCTGGCGCACCGACGGTAGCGAACGCGCGTCGAATCTGATCAGCGGTGACCGGCACGACGACGATCCAGCCATCGGACGCCCGAATCGCACGAGTCGCTCCAGCGTGCCGATTGACAGCCTTGATCCCCCCGTGGTCGACGAACGTTCGGTTTGCAGCGAGATCAGGGAAATTGACATATGCAGCAGCATCGAGGAGCGAGATATCGATGCGCTGCCCTCCTGCTCCACGCTCTCGAGCAAAAAGCGCGGCCAGGACAGCCTGGCAAACCATCGTCGCCGCAGTCTTGTCCACAACGTATGTACTCGCAATCACCGGTGGTGCATCGGGCTCTGCATCCGACACAGAACCGAGATGTGCTTGGATCACGGAGTCATATGTGGGCGTACGAGAAAGCGGCCCGCTCTCGCCGAAGCCTGAGAGGTATACACGGATGAGATCGGGATTCGCCTCCGCTAGCTGCTCGTCGTCGAGGCCGAGGCGGGGGGCGACGGCCGGTCGCCAGTTGCTCACCATCACATCGGTGCGAGCCAGCAGCGCTCGCACGGCCCGCTTTCCATCCTCTTGTTTGAGGTCGAGCACGACACTGCGCTTCCCGTGGTTCGCGTTGACGAACATCGGGCTCGCCGGAAACGTGCTCCGACCGAATCGTCGAAATGGATCCCCCTTCGGCGTTTCAACCTTGACCACGTCGGCGCCAAGGTCCGCGAGCATCATCGTGGCGAACGGTGCGCTGAGGAAACCAGCCAGCTCCACAACGCGAACACCAGCCAACGGGCCTAGCGATGACAGTCCTGCCTCCATGTCCTTCCTCCTCGGCCCGCCGTGCCGGACAGGCACATGCTTGAAGCCAAGACGCACATCGGAACGCAAATGATCAGAGCGCAATGATACGGGAACGCCGGATCCCTGGAGCATCGAGGTCGGACGGTCGCCCCGCATGCTTCGAAGCACCATTGTCGCGGCAGCACCCTCACAGGACCCTGTTGACCAATGGCGCAGAACGCGCTCGCCGTCACCTCGCTGGACCGGGTCTCAGTCCGACGATACCGATCCGTGGAGCCGCCATTATCGGGCCCCAAGTGGCACAATGGCCATATGCACCGCACGCCCGAGCGGGCCTCGTCCAGGTCAGACCACTCCACTGGTGAAGGCCGGCATGGTCAGCCCGGCTGGGCTCCGGAGGGGTGCCGGGCTTCAAACGAGATCGCGAACTGAGACAACGATCGGAGGTCGACATGAGCGACGTAGCAATCATCGGGGTCGGGATCCATCCCTTCGGTCGCTTCGGCGCAAAGCCCGCCATCGAAATGGGAGCGGAGGCGGCTCGATCCGCCTGCGCCGACGCCGGCATCACATGGAGCCAGGTGCAATTCGCCTTCGGCGGCAGTTCCGAGGTCGACTTCCCCGATGCCGTTCTCAGCCTCCTTGGCTTGACAGGAATCCCCTTCATGAACGTCTATAACGGATGCGCGACCGCTGCGACGGCCCTGGAGATGGCCGCAGATACGATCCGCTCTGGAAAGTACGACCTCGGAATCGCTATCGGGATGGACAAGCACCTTCCCGGTGCATTTACGGCCGATCCTGCAGTTATTGGTGTTCCAAGCTGGTACGGAGAGGTCGGCCAGTTTCTTACAACCAAATTCTTCGGGATGAAGATCAATCGCTACATGCATGATCACGGTATTTCGGCGAGGATCCTTGCCAGGGTCGCTGCAAAGAACTACCGGAACGGCGCCCTCAACCCGAATGCCTTTCGGCGCAAGCCCCTCAGCGAGGAAGAGATCCTCAGCTCCCGGATGCTGAACTACCCGTTGACGCAGTACATGTTCTGCGCCCCTGACGAAGGGGCTGCAGCCGCCGTGCTATGCCGAGCAGACCTCGCGTACCGCTACACGTCGAAACCGATTTACCTGCGGGCGACGACCGTGCGAACGCGGCGCTACGGTGCCTACGAGGTGCACAGCACCTGGGCGGCAATCGAGGAGGACCAGGCTCCGACGGTGTATGCCTCGCGCGCTGCCTACGAGGAAGCTGGCATCGGGCCCGAGGACGTCGACGTGGTCCAGCTCCAGGACACCGACGCTGGCGCGGAGGTCATCCACATGGCCGAAAACGGTTTCTGCGCCGACGGGGACCAGGAAAAACTTCTCTCCGAAGGGACAACCGAAATCGGTGGGTCGCTGCCAATCAACACTGACGGGGGCCTCATAGCCAACGGCGAACCCATCGGCGCCTCCGGCCTCCGCCAGGTGCACGAGCTCGTCCTGCAGCTACGCGGTCAGGCAGGCGAACGGCAGGTCCCAGGTGCCCCGCGTGTCGGCTATGCCCAGCTTTATGGAGCACCCGGAGTCGCCGGCGTATCGATCCTGACGACCTAAGGTAAGCCTCGCACGACCGGACGACGGGCTGGCCAGCACCCGCAGGCGACGTAGCCCGATCGTCGGCTTCCCCGGTCACGAACAGGGTGCAAAGGCAAACGTGACCACTTCGGTCCCGTCGGCTTCCCTGCGAAAGGGAATCACAACCAGCTCCATCTCCATACCAAAGCGAAGCTTTGACGGGTCACTCTCGGTGAGACGAGCCTCGACCCGAATTTCGTCACCCAGCTGGACTAGACCGACACCAAACGGTTTGAAGGTTTGTTCAGTCTCGCCACTCGCGTACGGCTCTTTGGGAAGGAATTCCTGTGTCGTCCAAGTGACGAGCGTACCCCGGGAAGGCAACAGCCGCTCCCTCATCTCTGTGCGCCCACACCGCGGGCATGAAGACTGCTTGGGAAACGTTATAGCGCCACACGCCTCGCACTGAGTGCCAATCAGCTGCGGCTTGTCCGCGGGCCAGGTGAAGATGTCAGGGGCAATGGGGACCTGACTCATGTGTGCCTCCTCGGTCTCGGCCGATCGCCCGTCCAACGCGACTTCTTCTGTCGGACGTATTGCAAGTTATCGCCACGAACGAACATTTCCATTTTGGAACTCTGCTAGCCGGGTCCTGCGAATCGCATAGATGGCGATCGAATTTCGCACAGCATCGACGGTCTGATCAGCTCACCGGACATTCCCATTCGGGCCCAATGCCGACCACAAGGGATGCCAACCGCTCATCGCCGACATCTCGGGCTCGATGGCCCTTGGTGGTATCGGGATCGTCTGCAATTAGGCAATCGCCCGCCTGGAGCCGC
Source organism: Actinomycetota bacterium (assembly GCA_021324045.1). Classification (GTDB taxonomy): domain Bacteria; phylum Actinomycetota; class Acidimicrobiia; order Acidimicrobiales; family RAAP-2; genus JAJPJV01. The sequence goes on from JAJPJV010000004.1 coordinate 30,105, forward strand.
TCGCAATCCCCGGCCGTTGTCGTGATCTCCAGCACGCCCCGGAGCACCACCACCAACTGGCGACGTGAAATGGTGTGGAAACCTCGGTCCTCCTTCGGACCGAGCAGTTCGTTGATGTCGAGGGTGGTGGCAGGAACGTTCAATAGTCCCAGCCGAGTGCCAAGGCCATCCGGAGGGTTCTCAACCAGAGGAAGATCGATCCTGACAAGATGAGTCTCTCCGCTCTCATCCCCATAGACACGAAAGAGGTTCATCGTCTCAGCGCTGCCTCGCCCTCAACGCCATCGCAGGTGATGTTGTCAACGACGCTCCGTCCACAACATCACCTGCGCCGAGATTCCCTCCGAGAGGACCTGGATCAGTAGCCGGCCTCCCCGACGGGATGCCTCGGCCTCCGTGACTTAGTAGCCGTCGCCTCGATGCCAAGCCAACGACCACGAAGCTCCGCACCAATTCAGAAGATCCTCGAGCGAGACGAGTTAGGTCCATCGCAATTCACCACCGACAAGGCTCTTCACCGTCGGCACGCCTCCATCGCCCGTCTTCCTGAGATCTCTAACTTGTCAATATTGTAAACGGCAGCGAGGAGGGTATGACTGGAATGTCGAGACGATTCGCCGGAAAGGTGGCCTTCATTACCGGTGGAGCGACCGGTATCGGTCGGGCATTCGCGCAGGCCTTGGGGAACGAAGGCGCCGCGGTGGCACTGGCTGACGTCGATTGGGAAGGGGCGAACCAGGCTGCAGCCGAGCTCGATGGACCTACAACACGTGCCATCGGGCTTCCCTGCGACGTCGCCGACAACCGGTCAGTACAACGAGCCGTCGCCGACGCCGTCACCGAGCTCGGCGGTATCGACCTGCTGATCAACAACGCGGCAAGGCATCTCAAAAAGTTCAATCGAGGCTTCTCTTCGTTGACCCCTGAGGAGATCCGTGATCTCTTCGACGTCAACGTGATCGGCATCGTAACGTGCTCGCTCGCCTGCCGGTCGTCCATGAGAGAGCGTGGAGGAGGAGTCATCTTGAACATGGCATCTTCGGCCGCGTTCATGCCGACGACACCCTATGGTGTGAGCAAACTCGCCGTCCGAGGGCTCACTGTAGCCTTGGCCAACGAGTTCGCTGCAGACGGGATTCGCGTCAACGCCGTTGCTCCCACACTCACACCCACTGAGAGTGTCCTTGCCGAGTTCTCCGAGCAGGAGTTCGAGTCCTCGATCAAGAACCGGCAACTCATTCAAAGGCGCGCCGCTTTGGATGATGTCACCAATACGATGCTGTTCCTTTGCTCCGAGGACGCGGCGTTCATCACCGGCGAGACGATCCGGGTCACCGGCGGTGCTGCTCTCTCCGTGTAGGGACTGCAATCACCAATCCTCCTGCAGGAGTCGCTCGCTGTTGCAATGAAGTTCGGACAACCCGCGGTGCCGGGCACGAAGCGATCGACCGTAGTTGAGTCCGCCAGAGTGGTGTACGAGGGATAGCCCGACCTGAGGGTCCCCCAGACGCGACGACCACCGCGTCAACCTTCAAGAACCTGCGATGGATCTGAAGGGA
>JAJPJV010000005.1 GCA_021324045.1 Actinomycetota bacterium
CCTCGCGCAGTTTGCCCTCGCGGTTGTCTTCATCATCACTGCGAAGCTCATCGACTGGCGGAATCGGTGGTCACCGGGGTGCGTGCCTATCCGCTGAGCCTCTAAGCTACGGTTTCGTTACAGCTTGCACTGCCGGGTTCCGGCGGCGGAAAGGGGGGGCGCGTGCGCGCGTTATGGCTTCGTTTGCTGGTCGGGGCGGGAGTGGTCGTCATGGGCCAGCTGGCTGGGATCACCTTCGGCGGGACGGCCGGCGCAGCCGCCAGCCACCAGCCGGTGAACATCGGGGTGATCTGCAGTTGCACCGGTCCGCTGGGCCCCGGGGAAGCCGTCGGTCCCCCCGGATTCGAGGCGTGGGCCAAGTACGCGAACGCCCACGGCGGCCTCAACGGCCATCCCATCCACATCTTCTACAAGAACGACGCTTCCAATCCGGGTACTGCAGCTGCGGACGTCTTGCAGATGATCACCGCAGACCACATCGTGGCGCTGTCGGACAACTCCACCGTCGATCCTGCGTTTGCCAGCACGATCGACCAGCACCACATCCCGGTGTTCGGGGGGAGTTCGGATTCGGATCTCTTCCTCTCGGACCCCAACTGGTTCGCCCAGGGAGCGACCGTCGACTCCTACTTCATCGCGTACATGAAGGCTGCCCAGAAGGTCGGTGCCCATGTGGTCGGCCAGCTCTACTGCGCCGAGTCCTCGGTCTGCCAGGAGGGCGTTCCCAGCTTCCGTGCCGATGCCAAGGCTCTGGGCCTCAAGGTCGGTATCACCGCATCGATCTCCTTCGCGGCCCCGAACTACACCGCCCAATGCCTGGCCGCGAAGCAAGCGGGGGTTGAGCTCTTCAACGTGGCCGACGCGGCCTTCGTCGCCGAGAAGGTTGCATCTGACTGCACCACCGAAGGCTACGACCCCTATTACGTGGCTGGTGGTGCCGCTATTGCTCGGAACTTCCCCACGTTGCCGGGATTGAAGAACCACTTCATCGGCTTCGAAGAGGACATCCCCTATGTGGCGACGAGCGTCTCGGGTGTCAAGACCTTCCTCGCGGCGATGAAGAAGTACTCGCCGGCAACGCTGACGAACCCCAACTACACCGAAGCCACCATCCAGAACTGGATCGCAGGCCTCTTGCTCGCCAAGGCCGTGGAGGCTGGCAACGCCGGGAAGAACGGCCCGATCACCTCAGCTGAGATCTACAAGGGCCTGTACTCGCTGCACAACGAGACCCTGGGTGGGATGGCCCCACCGCTGACCTTCAAGAAAGGTTCGCCGACGCGAGTCCACTGCTGGTTCTGGATCAAGGCAGTGGGAGACAAGTTCACAACGCCCTACGGCCTCAAGCCATTCTGCTCCAACCCACCCTCTTGAAGTGAGAGGGGCCGGTGTCCCGACGCGTTGGGTGTCGGGCGCGCAGGCTTCAGCGCAGCACGGTCGTGTGCTTGAACTCGTTGAGCTCCGGCCAGCCGTCCATCAAATCAAGCACCCGTTCGATCGTCGAGGTGGCCAGGGCAACATCACCCATCGGCCGATGCATCAGTCGTACGAAGACGGCATGGTCTCCGGAGAGGAAGGTCGGGACGCCGAAGACCTTCGCGTCCTCGCTCGCGCGGGTGTGTTCTGCCGCGAGCACCTCGAGCGGCCAACCGGCGTCGACTTCTGACAGGATCCCAGCACCGTCGAGCCCCACGCTGTCGAGAGCCTTTGCGACGACCGAACGATCGCGCAGATCCAGCGCCTGGTCATGGCGAGCGGCGAAGAGTGCTGCGTGGGCTGCGGGGAACTCCTTCGGAAAGCGCTCCCGGACGACGACGCCAGCGAGGTTGGCGGCCAGGCCGGGGTGACGATCTGGTTCTTCCCACACCGGAGTCCCGCCCTCTTCGACATGAGCCTGGTCGAGGGAGAACGCAAGGAAGCGGACGTCCCAATCGGCGCCTCCCTCGAGGCCAGTCAGGACGTGCTCGTGCGCATTGCGGGCGAACGGGCACCGATAGTCCCATGTGACGGCGAAGGATCGTGTCATGTCCCGAGCGTATCGGGTGCTGGGGAGCGCTGAAGTCTGTGCAGGGTTTCGGCCAACGAGGGCGCGTCCGCAAGGTCAAGGCGTCGGCGCGCTCTCTGGATTCGGCGACCCCGCGGAGCGCGGAGGCAACCGCCTTCGACACGTGGGTGTCGAGGTCCTCTCTGTTGTTTGCGAGCTTCCCGACGTGCCGGCGCTCCGCTGCGCTCGCGAGGTGATGCCTCAGGGTGCTCCGGCTGATGAGAAGCTTCGGCCTGATGCGACCGATCGCGTTCGAGGTCCTCATCGCGCGGGAAGATTGGCCGGGCCCTTGGAACCCGCGCGTGGCGAGCACCTCGGCTCGTCGTCGAGCCCTTCGTACGTTTGCTTCGCCGAGGCGCGAGCAGGTCGCATCGATCCACTCGTTCCTCGATGACCGGTGGCACACGGTTCGAGGTGCGATCACCCGAGCACGAGCTGCGATGGTCGACGAAATCGACGCTCGATAACCCGACGGCGCAGACGTGTGCCCTCCGTCGTTACGAGGCGCTCCACACGCTTGGCCTGGCGACGTTGGTCGCTTTCCGTTGGGGAGAGGGGACAGGAGTCAGCCGGCGAAAACCTGTTCCATCCGCTCAGGCGTACTTGCCGACCCGCATCGCCTTCTCGAGGGACCCGCCCATGATCCAGGCCTGGGTCTCCAAGGGCAGGTCCTTGACCACCTCGGAGTACGC
>JAJPJV010000030.1 GCA_021324045.1 Actinomycetota bacterium
AGGGTCACCGTCGGGGAGGACGGGATGGCGAAGCCCGACGCGAAGGTCACGCTGATCGTGCCTGCGGCGGGCACACCCGATCCCGAGGTGAACCCCACCGTCCAGGTGGCGGTCGCGCCTGCCTCCATCGAGCTCCCGGCGAAGGAGACCGCGCTGACCGCAGCAGCCGTTGCGTCCTCGCCCACGAGCGGCCCGACCCCTGCGCCCGCGACCGCGAGCACTGCCGCGGCAACGCCGAGCCGCCGCCAACGGCGTAGCGGTGCCCGAGCACCTCCTCGCCGACCCCAACACGCCGACCCACTGACCTCGCCCATCGCAGCCCCCGGGGATCGAACCACTACGGCAACCGTCGTCGGCGGCTCACCCTACTGCCCATCCCTGCTGGCGTCGAGGCGTGATCCGCAACCCGACGCGTCGATCCCGCAACCCCTGCGGCGGCTCACGCCAAGATGTTCACCGCCCGGGAGACGACGAGGGCGACCGTCAGCAACGAGGCGAGCGACTCGACCATGAAGAGCAGCTTTGCCCACGCGCTGAGCGGCATCGTGTCGGTGGGACTGAAGGCCGTGACGTTGGTGAACGAGGTGTAGAGATAATCGAGGAAGCTCGGCGACCACGACCCCCCCGGGACCGATCCCGGTGCGCTCATCTGGGGGAACAGAAAGTCCGGCGCACGGTGGCGCGCGGAGACCCGTGCAGCGGGACCGCCGCGGTCGAGCTCCCAGAACCACAGGGCGAACACGATGATGTTCGTCAGCCACACCGGGACCGACGCGTAGATGAGGGTCCTGCCTCCGACCGGGTGCCTGCTCGAGATCAACGCATGCACCAGGTACCCGAGCGAGAAGAGGTTCGCGAGGTTGATGAGCGCGATCAACCCGATCGACAGCACTCGGATGTGGCGCGTCTCTTCGGTGTCGCGCCTCGGATTGGTGACGAGCAACGCGAGTCCGAGCACCCCTTCCAGCGCCGGCAAGACCCAGGTGGGGCCGAGGACCAGGCGCCCGGGAAGGATGAGCTGCAAGCCGATGGCAACGAGCACCGCCAGCGTGGCCGGCCAACGCGGCTCGGCACCCGCAGGGTTCCCCCACTCGGCCGCGCGCTCGGATCGCTCGGCGGGTTCCGCGCCCGGAGCCGGCCCACGCGCACCGTCCCGGTCACCGCCGCACTCGGACGCTTCGTCGTCTAGGGCCTCGGCCACGTCGCTCCTCCTTTTTCGCTCAGCGCAAGGTTGCTCCGATCCGCTGGCGCACGGTGTCGATGCAGCGCTGGCGGAGCTCGGCGAGCTCGGCGTCGCTGAGCGTGTGATCGAGCGCCCCGAACCGCAGGCGGAACGCCAGGCTCCGCTTCCCTGTGCCGACCGCGGGACCGCGGTAGACGTCGAAGAGGGTGAGCGACTCCAGTCGCTCGCCGCCGGCCTCCTCGAGCAGGCCGCGGACCTCGTCTGCGGGGACCTCGTCGGCCACGACGAAGGCGAGGTCGACGTCGGACGTCGGGAACCGGCTCACCGGCCGCGTCCATTCGGATCGCCGCGGGACCGCGGCCGGGTCGAGGAGGCGACCCAGGTCCACCTCGAGCCACCCAACCCGTCCCTGCACCCCGAACGCCAATGCCACCGCGGGATCGATCTCCCCCACGGTGCCGATCGCGCCAGCCGGCACCACCCCTTCGTGATCGGATCCCGGCTCGACCCGTTGCTCGGCGTTGCCCGCAAGCGTGACCAGCCACGCCCCTCGCGTCGGATGGAGCCCCGGGATCGGTGGGAGCCCCGGGGTCGCAGCCGACGGCGCCCGCTGCACGAGACGGACGCCTGCGAGGCGGAGCTCTTCGGCAAGGCAGCGCCACGCCACCACCGCCGTCCGCGCGTCGTCGGCGTCCTGGGCGAAGAGCACGCCCAGGAATTCGCGCTCGACGGGTAGCGCGCTTCGGTGCGCCCCACCGGGTCCGCTTCGCTCGACCCTCGCCGGCACCCCGAGCTCGGTCGTGGCAGCCTCGGGGCGCGTGAACACGACGCCGATCTCGAAGAGCCGGAGCTCGCCCTGGCGCCGTTCGACGTTGTACGCCAGCGCCCGTAACAGTCCGGGCATGAGCGATTGCCGCAGGGCGCTGTCGTCGCTGGACAGTGGGTTCGTCACAGCGACCGGCGGGGTCTGGATCCCAACCTGCCGGCTGTCGCCGGTTGCGACCAGCGACGGCGTCCAGACCTCGAGCGCGCCCAGGCCGACCATCACCTCGCGGACCCGGCGGCGGTCGCGCTGGTAGGAAGTGAGCCGTCCGGGTTGCGGCCATGCCGGTTGTCGCCGAGCAATGCGCGAGTAGCCGTGGGTGCGCGCCACCTCTTCGGCGATGTCGGCGATGCCTGCACGGCCTCGACGAACATCCGGGCGATTCGTCGGCACGGTCACCGAGAGGGTCTCGGCATCGGCCGAGCGGGCGGGGTGGACGCCGAAGCCCAGCGGTTCGATCAGTTCCGAGATGCCCTTGGCGTCGAAGCTCGTCCCGAGCAACGCGTTGACGCGTTCCACCGGCACCTCGAGCTCGAAGGGCTGGGGAACCGCTCCCCGCTCGTCGAGCATCCCTGGCGCCAGTGCGATCGCGGGGTCTTGGGAGCCGACGAGATGACAGAATCGCTTCACTGCCCAGTCGATCCCCCACGGGTCGACGCCGCGCTCGAAGCGCGCGGACGCCTCGGTCCGCATGCCGAGCCGTTTGGCCGTGCGCGCGATCGCCATCGGGGTGAAGTACGCGGCCTCGAGCAGGACCCGGGTGGTCGATTCGGAGATCTCCGAGGACGCGCCACCCATGACGCCCGCGATCCCGACCGGGCGGTCGTTCCCGTCACAGATCACGCAGTCGGCGACCTCGGTGCCCTGGCGGTCGACACCGAGGCGACGCTCGACACCGTCGAGGGTGACCACCCGCTCGCCCGGTCGCGCGCGGCGGACACGCAGGCCCGAACCGCCAAGCCGGTCGAGGTCGTAGGGATGGGTCGGCTGGCCGGTTTCGAGCATCACGTAGTTGGAGGCATCGACGACGTTGTTGATCGGCCGCATCCCAGCGAGCGTGAGCCGACGAGCGATCCATGGGGCCGAAGGCCCCACCGTGACATTGGTCAGCGCACGGACGGTGAAGCGCGGACACAGGTCGTCGTCGACGACCACCACGCTGGCGAGGCTCGAAACTGGCGGTCCGAGCTCTTCGAGCGAGGGCGTCACCGGCTCCTGCAACGGCAAGCGCAGCCGTGCGGCCAGGTGCCGAGCGATCCCCGCGATGCACCAGGCATCGGGCCGGTTGCCTTCGACGGTGATGTCGAAGACCAGGTCAGGCTCGATGCCCAATGCATCGACGAGCGGTTGGCCTGGCGAGACGTTCTCGACACCGGTCAGCACGAGCAACCCCGCTCCGTCATCGGAGAGGCGGAGCTCGCGACCCGAGCACAGCATCCCCTCGGAAAGAACTCCACGCACCGTGCGCTTGGCGAGCTTCACCCCGCCGGGCAGCACCGCGCCAGCGGGGGCGAAAGGCACCAAGTCTCCGGGCTCGAAGTTGGTCGCTCCGCACACCACCTCGACACTCGAGCCCCCGGTGTCCACCACGACCCGACGGATCCGGTCAGCGCCGGGAATCGCAGCGATCTCTCGAACCTTGGCTACGACGACGTCATCGAGGCCAGTCCCCACCTCCTCGACCGCTTCGACGACCAGCCCAAGATCGTCCAAGGTCTCGCCCAGCAACGCGCGGTCGTCGGGGAACGGGGCGAACTCCTTCAACCATGACAGCGGCGCGCGCACGGACTATCGACTCCCGCCCGCGACGCGTGTGCAGAGGCTTCGCCACGACGAAGTGACCCTGTGACACCGGCACGCGCGCATCGGCTCAGAACTGCCGGAGGAAGCGGACGTCGTTCTCGACGAGCGCGCGCAGGTCCGGGAACCGATGCCGCATGAATGCCAGACGATCGATCCCGAAACCGAAGGCGAACCCGGACCATTCGTCGGGATCGATGCCGACGGCCTCGAACACCGCAGGGTCCACCATGCCACATCCGCCGAGCTCCACCCACCCCGAGTTCGAGCACGTGCGGCACCCCGCCCCCAGGCAGATCTGACAGGTCACCTCGTACTCTGCGGACGGCTCCGTGAAGGGGAAGTACGCGGGCCGAAGTCGCGAGTGGATGTCCGGCCCGAAGTACGCCGTCGTGAACGTCTCGATGGTGCCGGCCAGGTCTCCGAAGCTCACCTCGCGATCGACCACCAGGCCTTCGACCTGGTGGAAGATCGGGATGTGGCGGGCATCGGGGGTGTCGCGCCGGTAGCAGCGGCCCGGCATGACCGCGTGGATCGGCAACGTGCCGTGTTCGACCGCCTCCTCCATCAGATGGACCTGCACCGGGGAGGTATGCGTCCGCAACAGGACGGTCTCCGGCGCACCGAGGTCGAGGTAGAAGGTATCGAACATGGCCCGCGCCGGATGGGCCGGCGGCATGTTGAGCCCTTCGAAGTTGTACCAGTCGGTCTCGGTCTCGGGCCCTTCGGCCACGGTGAAGCCCATGCCCACGAACACGTCCTCGAGCTCCTCACGCGTCTTGGTGACCACGTGGCGAGCCCCGCGCTCGATCGGGGCGCGCACGGCGGACCCCACGACCTCGGTGAGGTCGAGCCGGTCGGCCTCGAGCGCCGCCGCACGCTCAGCGGCCACGAGGACCTCACGGCGGGCAACGACGGCGGCGTGCACCCGGCTCCGTGCCTCGTTGAGCGATCGCCCGACCCTGCGAGCCACCTCGCGCTCGAGCGCACCGAGCCGGCGGTGCGCTTCGCTGAACGCCGAGCGCTTCCCGAGCACCGCCGTCTCGACCTCGGCAAGCTCCGCGCTCGAGTGCGCTGCCTCGACGAGCGCGAGCGCCTTCGCCTCGATCGCCTCGATCTCGATCTCCAGCTCCACCGAGCCGGCACCGTCGACCGTGGTCATCAGGCGCTCGCTTCCGATGGCGTGGGCTCGACCATGGCGGGCATCGTAGAGGCGCTGACGGTCCCTGGGGTCCGGGTTGCCGTCGGCGTCGCTCCCCCCGCGGCGGCACATCGCCGTTGACGCACGGCCTCGAAGCACAGCACCGCTGCCGCCATCCCGACGTTGAGCGACTCTGCCCGGCCAGGCATCGGAATCGTCGCCAGGCCGTCGAGGAGCTCGATCACCTCGGACCCGAGCCCGGTGGCCTCGTTGCCCAGCACGATCGCCGTGGGGAGCGTCCAGTCGAGCGCGAGGTAGTCCTCACCGCCGGCCACCGTGGCGCCCACCCGGCGGACGCCGCTGTCCCGCAGGGCCCCGAGGGCCTCCCCCGCGGACCCCATGACCACCAGCGGCACATGGAAGATCGATCCCGCCGACGCGCGCACCGCCTTTGGATTGAAGGGGTCGACCGTCGTGCCGCAACAGATGACAGCGTCGGCGGCGGCAGCGGCAGCGCTGCGCAGGATGGTGCCGAGGTTCCCCGGGTCGCGCACGTCGACACAGACCAGCACGAGGGTCAGCGACTCGAGCGCGCTGAGCGCGGTGTCGCACATGGGGAACACGGTCATGGTCGGCTGGGGCGTGACCGTGTCAGACACCCGTTCGGCGACGCCCGGCGCGAGATCGAAGACCTTGGCCCCACGATCGAGTGCAGCGCTGGCGAGCTGGGCAACCCCCCGGTGCTGGTGGGTGCCCGACGCGATGAACATGACCTCAGGCACGGCGCCGCTGGCCATGGCCGTGCGCGTCAGCTCGAGCCCCTCGACGACGAAGGCGCGCTCCGCCCATCTCGCCGACCGCTTCACCAACAGGCGCCGCAGGCGCCTGACCCGACGATGCGAGAACCCGAGCGCCGAGCTCAGGAACCGCCCTCCATTGCAGGGCCTGCTTCGGCACTCGCTGGCGAGCTCCCTCCAGCGACGTGCCCTTTGGAGACATCCACCAGGACCCCGAACGCGGCGGGGTCCGTGACCGCGAGGTCCGAGAGGACCTTGCGGTCGACCGCCACCCCGGCCTGATGGAGCCCGGCGATGAACTTGTTGTAGCTCAGGCCACGCGCACGGGCCGCCGCGTTGATCCGTTGGATCCACAAGCGCCGGAAGTCACCCTTGCGCGCGCGCCGATCGCGATACGCGTACTGCATGGAATGCAAGAGCTGCTCGTTCGCTGCCCGAAACGTCCGGCTCTTGTTCCCGTAGTAGCCCTTTGCCTGCTCAAGGACCGCACGGTGGTGCTTGCGCCCGTGCACCGATCGCTTGACTCTGGCCATCTGTCGTCTCTCTCCTCGTGTTGCCTGGAATGCATGGGGCACCGCTCGATGGTGCAAACCCTTCGTTCCAAGGGTGGGCCATTCAGCGTCCCAACAGCCGCCGAACCGCCCGCCGGTCCGCGCTGGCGACCTCGGTCTCCCGGGCCAGCCGGCGCGTTCGGACACTGGACTTCTTTTCGAGCAGGTGTGACCGAAACGCCTTCCGCCGACGCAGTCGCCCCGAGCCGGTGACGGCAATCCGCTTCGCTGCACCTCGGTCCGTCTTCATCTTGTGCATCTCGACTCCTCAGCTCGTCACCGTCGTCACGCGGTTCTCGTCGGGTCCGAGGCGCCACTCGGCCGCCCCGTCGCCCCCGACTGACGCGTCCCCCCGGATGCCGCCTCCTCTGCCACTGATCCGTTTCCTCCAGGCCGCCCGTTGTGGGCCCCGGACGCTGAACCCTCGCCCTGCGGCGCCGCATCCGGACCGTTGCGCTCTGCCACCGATGCCGCATCCCGGGCTGCCCGCGCCGCCGCCGCCTGGCGTGCGCGCCGGTCCGGCGCCAGCACCATGACCATGTTCCGGCCGTCGAGCCGAGGCTGGGCTTCCACCTTCGCCACGTCGGTGAGCTGCTCGGCAACGCGATCGAGGATCTTCTTGCCAAGCTCGGGATGGAACACCTCACGGCCCCGGAACATGATCGTGAGCTTGACCTTGTGACCATCCTCGAGGAACCGAGCCACCTGACGGGTCTTGGTCTCGAAGTCCCCCGGGCCGATCTTCGGCCGGTACTTCATCTCCTTGATCCCGAGGTGGAGCGCCTTGCGTTTGGACTCCTTCGCCCGCTGGGCCTCGTCGAACTTGAACTTGCCGTAGTCCATGATCCGGCAGACGGGCGGGTTCGCGTTCGGCGCCACCTCGACGAGGTCGAGGTCCAGGCTCCGCGCGATTGCCAGCGCCTCGGGAAGCGGCTTGATCCCGAGCTGCTGACCGCCCGGATCGACGAGACGCACCTCTCGCGCTCGTATTCGGTCGTTGATCCGGTGCTCGTTGGTGGTCTCAGTGACGATGCGGCATCATTCCTCTCTCTCGGACCGCGGCCTCACCCGCGGCCATGATCATGGGAGAGCGGTGCACGACAGCGGATCGAACACATCGCCTGCCGTCTTGACCTGGCGCACCGGCCTTCTGCGCTCCATGCTCCCGAGCTCGTTGCGACCACGAGGACAAGGGATTGGTGGCCAGGTGGAGGCACCGCGTCGGCTGCCCCGCTTTCCCCATTGCTCGACTCGTTAGGGTACCAGCATGAGCAGCCTTTGGACACCCTCCGGAGAACATCCAGTCGGCGATCGTCGTCCCTCGGGACCCGCCGGCAGCGGGGATCAGGGTGGGTCGTCGACACCACCACGCCGCTCGGGCGGGGACGACCAGCCAGTCCGGGAGGCTCGAACCGGCGCGGCATCCAGCAGGACCGAGCGCGCGGCAAGCGAGGCGGAGCTGGAGGCACTTCGGAAGCAACTGGCCGCCGCGCCCGCCGAGACGGTCATCGCGAATCACTGCTACGGGCTCTTCGAGCTTGCCGCCGTCTACCTCGCAGAGCGCCCAGCCAAGCTCGCCGACGCGCGCCTGGCGATCGATGCCTTCGGTTACCTCGTCGACGGGCTGGGGGACCGCCTCGGCGAGCCCAGTGCCGCACTGCGGGACGCGCTCACCCAGATCCGGCTCGCCTTCGTCCAGGTCGAAGGGGCGACGCGTGCCGCCAACCAGCAGGCCGACGGCCAACGGGCCAGTGGCGCCAGCTCCGCGAGCGCCTAAGGCGCTGCGGACCCCGCAGAACCAGGGCATCAGCACGCGCCGGAGGCCGTCGGTCGCCATGGCGTCACGCCGCGCGCCTCGAGCGTCCCCCCGTGGCCAGCGGCGACCTCGAACACCACGGGGGTGCCGACATTGATGGAGCGCGATCCGTCGCTGATCGCCGTGCAATGAAACGGCACGGATCGTCCCTGCTCGTCGACGATCACCCCCACCCCGCGCTCGTCATCAAAGGACGAGACTGCGCCCAGCAGCGGGCGCGACCGTGCCGACCACGGCTGTGCACTGCGCAGGTGCTCGGTCATCAATGGACGATCTTGGAGAGCGCGAGCTCCAAGATATCCATCGCGCCCGCCTCCTTCAGCGCCGGGATGAGCGTGTTGATCTCCCGCTTAGGGACGACCGTCTCGAGTGCATACCCCCCGCCGGCCAGTTCGGCGATCGTGGGCGAACGGAGCGCGGGGAGGCGACTGAGCACGGCATCGAGACCATCGGTGGAGACGTTGAGCTTGACGAGCACCTTCTCGCGTGCCTCGATCGTCCCCTGCAGCAGCACGAGGATCTGCTCCATAAAGCGGCGCAGCGCCGGGTCCGCTGCCGAGTCCGGGTTCGCCACGAGCTCGGTGCTCGAGACGAGCAAGGTGTGCACGACCCGAAGGCCCGCTGCCCGAAGCGCGCGGCCGGTCTCGGTCATGTCAACCACGCAATCGGCGATGTCGGGCACCTTTGCCTCGGTCGCACCATAAGACACCGAGATCTCCGCGTCGATCCCGTGCTCGGCGAGGCACCGTCTGGTCAGCTCCGGATACTCCGTCGAGACGCGCAGCTTCCCATCGTGCTTGGCGAGGTCCTCGATGCGCTCGTAGGGGGCGTCTTGGGCAACCGCGAGGACGACGCGCACCGGGTTGGCGGTCTCCTTGGCGTAACGGAGCTCGCCGAGGGAGACGACGTTGGCCCCACGTTCCTCGATCCAGTCCCGTCCCGTGATCCCGATGTCGAAGAGGCCGTCTTCGACATAGACGGGGATCTCCTGAGGTCGCAGGATCCGGACCTCACCGATCCGGTCGTCCTCGATCGTCGCCCGATAGTCCACCCCCGACGAGCGGCGAACCGCGAGGTCGGCGGCGGCGAACAGCTCGAGCGTCGCGTGCTCGAGCGAGCCCTTCGGCAGGACGAGGCGGAGCTTGCGCGGGCTCACCGCGCCCCCACCGTCGCGCCGTGGCGGGATCCGGGTGCACCGTCGGTCCACGGCGCGCCCAGCCTCGGCCAGGCACCCCGCATCGCTGCGTGACGCAGCGATGCCCTCATGAGACCGAGCGGCGCAGGAAGTGCACCATTTCGACCGCCGTCATCGCCGCCTCCCGTCCTTTGTTCGACTCGTCTGGCATCGAGCGCTGCAACGCCTGCTCGCGGTTCTCGGTGGTCAACACCCCGAAGGCCACTGGCACCCCAGTGTCGAGCTGCACGCGCTGGATGCCAGCGGCGCACTGCCCAGCCACCATCTCGTAGTGCCCGGTCTCGCCACGGATCACCGCGCCCAGGCACACCACCGCGTCGACGCTGCCCGACGCTGCGAAGCGCTGCGCCGCCAGCGGCATCTCGAACGCGCCCGGCACCCAGCGCAGGACCACGTGCCCGGGATCCACCCCACATGCGGCCAGGCCCTCGAGCGCGCCGCGAACGAGGCGATCGGTCACCTCCGCGTTGAAGCGCGAACCGATGACCGCGACGTGCAATCCGCGTCCGTCCCGCGTGCCGACCCCCGGGGGATCCGGGCGCGCACCCCGCTCGTCGATGGTATCTGCGGGCAGGCCGTAGCCTTCAGCGGCCACGAACCCTCACCGCAGGTCACCCGAGCTCGTCAACGAATCCCCCTCGGGGGCTGGCAAGTCACCGTCCGACATCGGAGGATCGCCCAGTTTCGTCAAAAGGTGGCCCAGGCGCTCGCGCTTGGTCCGCAGGTATTCGATGTTCTCGGGGTTGGGGGAGGTCTCCAGGGGCACCCGTTCGACGATGTCCAGACCGAACCCCTCGAGCCCGCCGTACTTGCCCGGGTTGTTGGTCATGAGCCGCATCGTCGTGACCCCCAGGTCGACGAGGATCTGCGCGCCGATGCCGTACTCGCGGCTGTCGACCGGCAGGCCGAGCTCGAGATTGGCATCGACGGTGTCGTGGCCCTCCTCTTGCAGCCGATAGGCCCGAATCTTGTGGCCGAGCCCGATGCCCCGCCCCTCGTGGCCACGGAGGTAGACGACGACCCCGCCCTCTCGCTCGATGTGCCCGAGCGCGGCGCGAAGCTGCGGGCCGCAGTCGCAGCGCATCGAGCCGAAGACGTCCCCGGTCAAACATTCCGAGTGCACCCGGACGAGCACGTTCTCCCGACCGGCGACCTCGCCGCTCACGAGCGCGAGGTGCTGCTCGCCGTCGATGATCGACTCGTACACGTACGCCGTGAACTCGCCCTCCACCGTCGGGATCCGGGCTGCGGACACCCGGCGCACCAGCTTCTCGGTCCGACGCCGATACCGGATCAAGTCGGCGATCGTGATGAGCGGTAGGCCGAAGCGCTGCGCGAAGCGTTCCAGCTCGGGGAGCCGTGCCATCGAGGCCTTGTCCTCGGAGACGATCTCGCACAGCACGCCAGCGGGCACCATTCCGGCGGCACGAGCGAGGTCGACGGCGGCCTCGGTGTGTCCTGCCCGCTTGAGCACGCCGCCCTCCCGATAGCGCAGCGGGAAAATGTGCCCGGGACGCCGGAGGTCGGAGGGCTGCGTCGAGGGATCGATGAGGGCTGCGATCGTCGCCGCGCGGTCTGCGGCAGAGATGCCGGTCGTGGTGCGGTTGCGCGCGTCCACGCTCACCGTGAACGCCGTTCGCTGCGCCTCGGTGTTCGTGTGCACCATCAGTGGCAGATCGAGCTGGTCCGCTCGCTCGGGGGTGATGGGGCAACAGATCACCCCCGAGGTGTGCTGGAGGAAGAAAGCGATCTTCTCCGGGGTCGCCGATTGGGCGGCCATGATGAGGTCGCCCTCGTTCTCCCGGTCCGCATCGTCGACGACGACGACCATCCCCCCGTTGGCGATTGCCTCGATCGCTGTCTCGATGGCCGCGAAGGGCATCAGGCTGCCAGCTCCACCCGCAGGTCTGACCCCAGACGCTCCACCCCGAGGACCCTCCCCCGCCACAGCTCCCCAATGGTCTGCGCACCGTGCCCGGCGAACGCCGGGAACGCGTCGTCGCCACCGAACAGCGCCGGCGCGAGGTACAGGACGTAGCGATCGACGAGGCGGGCACGGTGGAACGCCGACGCGACCGTCGGACCCCCTTCCACGAGCACCTGCAAGACCCCCTTGGCACCCAGTTGGTCGAGGATCTCCCCGAGATCCCCCTTCATCGAGAGCGCGGGTTGGACCTTCGCGCCGACCGGCACGTCGCCGAGCACGACGCGTAGCGGCTGACGAGCCGTCGGATCGCCGAGGCGGACGGTCAGTGCGGGATCGTCCGCGCGCACCGTTCCCGCCCCCACGAGCACCGCGTCGGACTCGGCCCGCAGGCGGTGGACATCTCTGCGAGCGGCTTCGCCGGTCAGCCACTGACTCGTCCCGTCGGGAGCCGCGGTCCGTCCGTCGAGGGTGAGCGCCAGCTTGAGCACGACCCAGGGGCGCCCGGTCCGGCGATGCTTCACGTAGGGGGCGAGCTGCTCGGCGACCGCTTCGGCACCCACCCCCGTCGTTACCTCGATCCCCGCCGCCTCCAGCATGGCGATCCCACCCCCGGACACCTGGGGGTCCGGGTCGGTGATGCCGATGACCACCCGTCGCACCCCGGCAGCGGCGATGGCCTCGGCACACGGTGGGGTGCGGCCGTGATGGCTGCAGGGCTCGAGGGTCGTGTACAGCGTGGCACCGGCCGCGGCCCCCGCCCCTTGCGCTCGACGGAGGGCCACGATCTCCGCATGGGCACCACCGGGGGGACGGGTTGCACCCTCGAAGGTCTTCCCGTCGGGGGCAACCACGACACATCCCACCCATGGATTCGGCGCGGTCGTCGTCCGAACCCCTTGGGCGAGCTGGCATGCTCGGGCCATGTACGCGTCATCATCGGCGACCGGAGTCCCATCGAGTCGGTCCGGTCGCGGCCCCGGCGACGCGCCGACCAGCACGTCGGTAGAGAAGTGCTGATCAGAGCCGACGCGCATCGGTTCACGATCCTACCTTGAGCGCTGCGCGGGACTCCTCGGCCACCCGACGGATGTCTTCGACGGCCTCCCAGGGCCGAGGATGCCCGAAGATCGCGCTCCCCGCGACGAACACGTTCGCGCCGGCTCGCGCCGCCAGTGCGGCGCTGCGGTGATCGATGCCGCCGTCCACCTCGACGTCCAGCACGAGCCCGGCTGCGTCGGCAGCGTGGCGTACCTGCTCGACTTTCGCCAGCACCTCGGGCATGAACTCCTGACCGCCGAAGCCTGGGAACACCGTCATGCACAGCACAAGATCCACCCGGTCCAGGTACGGCTCTGCTGCCTCGAACGGGGTGTCGGGGTTGAGCGCGATCCCCGCTCGCAACCCCAGCTCGCGCATGGTGGCCACCAAGGCCTCGGTCCCCCCGACCTCGACGTGGACCGTGCAGCTATCGGCACCGGCCTGGGCGAAGGCTCCCAGGTAACGTCCGGGATCCGTCATCATCAGATGGCAGTCGAAGAACAACCCCGAATGACGCCGAAGGGAGGCGACGACCGGCGGTCCGATCGTGAGGTTCGGCACGAAGTGGGCGTCCATGACGTCGACATGGAGCCAATCGGCCACCGCGGAGACCTCTCCGACCGCTTCGGCGAGCGCACCGAAGTCCGCCGAGAGCAGCGACGGCGCGACCTTGATCGCGCCTGCTGGCCCGGCCTCTCGAATCCGGCTCTGCTGGCTCTTCCGGCGCCCCATCGTCTCCGAGCGTAGAGGCCAGCGACGTCGAAGCGGCCCGAAGCGCACACCCCGGCGTTCATCGAGCGCCGATCACGCCTCCCGCTCGGCGCCCAGCCTCGTTCCGGGTTCGATCCGGGCACCGCGCCGGAACGCTTCGATCGACATCGCTCGGCCCCCGGCGGGTTGGACCCGGATCAACCGGAGCCATCCGGAGCCGGTCGCCACGTCGTTGCCCGACAGGGTGCCCGGCGGGACCGGTGGCTGCTCGTCGACCCGCACGGCGACCGCGTCGAGCACTCGGAGACGGCGCCCGTGGATCGCGCTGTAGGCGCCGTCGAGCCGCACGACGCGCTCGAGCAGCACGGCGGGCTGCTCCCAGTGGAGCTCGAGTTCCTCCGGGCGGATCTTCTCTGCGTAGCTCGGCTCCCCTTCCTGGGGTCGCGGGGTGGGGAGTCCTTCGGCCCCGCCGGCAAGGAGATCGACGAGCAGGCGCGTGCCGACCTCGGTCAAGCGCTCGCGCAGCGGTCCGAGGTGCTCGTGCGGTTCGATCCCAACCGCGGCACTCGCGTAGATGGGCCCGGTGTCGAGGGTCTCTTCGAGGGCCATGATGGAGACCCCGGTCACTGTCTCGCCAGCGAGGATCGCGCGCTCCACCGGCGCGGCCCCGCGCCAGTGCGGCAGCAGCGAATAGTGGAGGTTCAGCATCGGGACCGTAGCGAGCACCGAGGCGGGAATCAGCCGCCCGTAGGCGACGACCACGCCCAGCTCGATCGGTGGCGCTCCTCCGAGCAGATCCGCGACTCGATGGCTCACGGGCAGACCGAGCCGCAGGGCAGCTTCCTTCACCGGGCTGGGGCTGAGCGATCCTCCCCGGCCCCGCCTGCGGTCCTCCCTCGTGACCACAAGTGCGACCTCGTGGCCGGCCGCCACCAGCGCCTCGAGTGGGCGGACCGCGAACTGCGGCGTTCCGACGAAGGCGATCCGGGCCACGCCCGCTGCAGGCTATCGAACCGGCGGTGCTCAGGCAGTCGGGCTGGGCTCGCCATCGCTCGGTGGGCGTGGGCCACCGACGGGCACGACCGCCCCTCCGTTGAGACCCGCGACCCGTCAGCGGCGCCAGGCGAGCCGGTCGGGATCAGGGCCTTACGGCCTCCAGGCTCCGTTCGCGAAGCACCTTGAGGGCCTGGCGGCGCTGGTCCTCGTCGAGCCGTTCGATCAGAAGGATCCCGTCGAGATGGTCGATCTCGTGTTCGAACACCCTTGCCTCAAGCTCGTCCGCCTCGATGTCGATCTCGTTGCCGTCGAGATCGATGCCGACCAGGTGGACGCGGCCCGGACGAACGATCGGCCAGCTCAGTCCCGGGATCGACAGGCAGCCCTCCTCGTAGGTCCACTCTCCGCTCGACTCGACGATCCGCGGGTTGATGACTGCCCGGGGGCCCTTCCCGATGTCATAGACGAAGAGTCGGCGCTGGACCCCCACCTGGTTCGCGGCGAGGCCGCTCCCGGGAGCCTCGTGCATCGTCTCGATCATCTCCTCCACCAGCCGGACGAGACGACCGTCGATCTCTTCGACCTCCTGGGTGGGCTGTCGCAGCACCGGGTCTCCGTACTGGCGAATGGAGAAGGCAGCCATGACACCATGCTAACGGCCTCACGCAGCATCCATCCTGGCTGTCCATCCTGCTATGGGCGTCCTCAGCCGTCGGTGGCAGCATCTCCGGTGGGGTCTTCGGGCACGCTGCGCCCACGGCGAGCCAACGCCGCTTGCGCCTGACGACGTCGTCGCCACCTGTCGAGCAGGCCGACAGGGCGAACGAGGTCGGCACCGACGGCGGAACCCTTCAGACGTCGATCGGATCGACGACGATCCGCAACCTCCCCGAGGCGCTCTGGGCTTCTCGTGCCAGCGCATCGCACAACGTGACATGGTCGGGCGCTCGCACCAGCCACCGCCGCTCACCGAGCGCCGAGTACTCACAGCCGAGACCGGTCACGAACTCCCCGCCGGTCTCGCCCTCCACGGTTGCCAACGCCGTCGTCGGTGGGAGCGCCAGTTCGGCCCGGACCCGGCGCTCCCTGCGCGCCAGGACCTCCGGATCCCCCCGGACGGCGGCAACCAGGGTCTCATGGTCCGGGAGGCGGGTCTGGACCAGGACCTGTCCCCGCAAGGCCGAACCTCTCGGGCCAACGAGCCGCCCGGCCTTTGCCAGCAGGGCAAGAGCTTGCTCGGCGGCACCAAAGCGCGGCGCCAAGAGGTGCTGGTCGAAATCCAAGAAGGCCACGGCTGATGCACGACGGACCCGGTGGAGCACGGCTTCGGTCCCGACCACCACCCTCGCCCGAGCAAGGGAGGCGCCGGCGGAGTCGAGCGCGACCGCAACGCCATCGCCCCGGGCCGTCCCCCCACCCTGGGCGGCACCGGCAACGGGGTGCGGTCCCCTTCGGGTCGACGCGGTGACCTCGAGCACCGACACCCCCAGGAGCGCTTCGAGCTCCTCGCGAATCCGCGTGACGCCGGGACGCAGCACCTTGAGGCGCAGGCCACCGCAGCCCGCGCAGACCTTGGGCCGCTCCGCTCCGCACGATCGGCACCGCAGGCCGCCAGCCGCCCCAGCGCTGCCCCTCGGTCCGGGCGCGGTCGGTGCGGCCTCCTCGAGCGGTCGCCAACAGCGCTCGCAGTACGCGAGCTCACCGCAGGCCGCGCAGGCGAGCAAGCTTGCCCGACCGAGCCGGTTGAACACCACCACGAGCGGGACGGCGGGGACCGGGCCGAAGCGTCCTGCCCCCGCCGCGCCTGCCGAGGTCGCGCCTTGGGGCGCCTGCTCGGACTGTGACAGCGCTCGGGGTGCCGGCAGCGTGGCGCGCTCGTCGCCGGGCGAAGCGGCGAGCACCCGACGCGCCAAGCGGACGAACTCCTCCGAGAACCACCCGGTTCTGGGGTCCGCGCCGCGCCGGTCGACGACGGTCACCACGGGCCACCCCGCACGCTCGGATCCCCCACGAGGTGCGATCACCACCCGCCCCGCTGACAGCGTCACCGTCGGACAGGCCGACACGAGGACGCATGGTGCGCCGTCCCTACGAGCACGCTCGACCACGACCGATGGCGCGTCGTAGCAGGGGGCGCGTTCTTCCCGGAACGATTCGTCGTGGGCGTCGAGCACGACGGCGGCTCCGATCCGGCTGAGCGGCGCGAATGCCCCGGCACGGGAGCCGACGACGATCGGCCACCCCGCTGCAGCCTCTGCCCAGTCTCGGGTCGCGCGCCATCCCCGGGCGTTCAGTCGGCTCGTCAAGCGCTCGGCCCAACCACTGTTTGGGACCAAGACCAACAGCGGCCCATCGCACCAGCTCGACAGGGCCACGACGATGGGAAGCAGATCGCGAAGCGGTGGGACCCGAACCACCGCGGCACCTCCCGCTCCCTGGAGCGCGCGCCACAGCTCGCGTTGGTCAATACCCTCCACCAGCTCGCCTGGTCCCGGGCACGAGCCAGGCCACGGGTGCCGGGGCGATCGATCGTTTGCCCCGGTGGCGTCCGCATCCCGACGAGACAGGACGCGCCCGCTGGGGGGTGTCGGGAGGGACCGGACGACGCGCGTCGAGGAGGCGGTCTTGAGCAGCGGTGCGAGCGGTCCCGCCCAGCGCCATGCTGCCCACTCGGCCAGCGCCACCACCGACGCCGGAGGCCCGAGGCTGCTGACCCCGAGCAACGGCTTGGCGATCACCCCCGGCGTGGGGGCAACGGAGTCTTCGACCACCCAGCCGGTGACCCGACGTCCGTGGAGCTCGACCCGGACCCGGGTGCCGATTTGGACGGCGTCCTTGAGGGCCTCAGGCACGGCATAGTCGAAGCGGCGAGGCACTGCCGCCAGATCGGGCAGGACCCGGACCAAGCGCAACGGCATTCTCCCTTCGGCGGGCTCCCATCGAGGCGGGTCGGCACCGGCGCCGCCATCGTCGCGCGACCTCGACGCGCGTTCTGGCAGCGTTCCCCCAGGCTCATCGTGTTCCCCAGGCGAGGGGCCGTGTGGCTGGTCCCTTCGAGTCGGTCCCCTTCGAGTCGGCCCTCCGCCGCCTTGACCCCGAGACGCTCAGGGCCAACAGGTCACAGACCGAGCGCGGCCCGCAGCTCGTCGACGCGGGGGGTCGCCTCCCAGGTGAACTCTTTGTCCGAACGACCGAAGTGACCGTAGGCGGCGGTCCGCCGGTAGATGGGACGACGAAGGTCCAGGTCGCGGATGATCGCCGCCGGGCGGAGGTCGAAGAGCTCCCGAACGGCCGCGGCGATCTTGGCCGGGTCGACCGTCTCGGTGCCGAAGGTCTCCACGAGCAGCGAGATCGGTCTCGCCACCCCGATCGCGTACGCCACCTGGACCTCGCACCGGCGCGCCGCACCGGAGGCGACGACGTGCTTGGCGACCCAGCGCGCCGCGTAGGCCGCCGAACGGTCGACCTTGGAGGGGTCCTTCCCCGAGAACGCACCACCCCCGTGGCGTGCCATGCCCCCGTAGGTGTCCACGATGATCTTCCGGCCGGTGAGCCCGGTGTCCGCGCCGGGACCTCCCCGCTCGAAGACCCCTGTGGGGTTGGCGAAGACCCGGACGTTGTCGGTATCGAGGGTGCTGGGGAGCAACGGATGGATCACGTGCTCCTTGAGGTCTGGCAGCAACAGCGTCTCGAGGTCGATGCCGGGACGGTGCTGCGTGGAGATGACCACCGTGTCGAGGGCGATGGGCCGGCCGTCCTCGTAGACGACGCTCACCTGGGTCTTGCCGTCCGGACAGATGTAGGGCAGCACGCCGACCCGGCGCACCTGCGCCAGGCGCTGCGCGAAGCGATGCGCCAACCAGATCGGCAGCGGCATCAGGTCCGGCGTCTCGTCACAGGCGAAGCCGAACATCATGCCCTGGTCGCCGGCACCCTGGGCGTTCAGCACGTCCTCGCCACCGGCTCCAGTGCGAAACTCGTACGCCGCGCCCACCCCCTGGGCGATGTCGGGCGACTGCTCGCCGATCGTCACGACGACGCCACAGGTGCGTCCGTTGAAACCGACCGCGTCGTTGTCGTAGCCGATGTCGCAGATCGTCGAACGCACGATCGACTGGATGTCGACATAGGTCTTCGTCGTGATCTCGCCGGCAACCACCACCAGCCCGGTCGTCAACAACGCCTCGCAGGCCACGCGGCTGTTGGGGTCCTCCTCCAAGAGCGCGTCGAGGATGGCGTCGGAGATCTGGTCGGCCATCTTGTCGGGATGGCCCTCGGTCACCGACTCCGAGGTAAAGGTGCTGCGAACGCTCATCGATGGTCCTCCGGTTCGATTGACTGGCCGAGGTACGCGTTGCGGGCGTGCTCAGTTCCGAGGCGCACCGCGCCGGGGTGCGCTCCGTGGACAGGATCCTCGTCCGTCGGCGCCGATGGCGGGACGGGGTCGCCGGCGGCGAGCAGCTCGACGACCCGGTCCCACACCGCGTCGGCTACCGCGTCCTTGGTCTGCAGGGGGAGCTGCTCGATCCCCGCCGCCGAGATCAGTGCGACCTGGTTCGTGTCGTGGTCGAAGCCGGCGCCGGCGACCATGACGTCGTTGACGACGAGCAGGTCCACGCCTTTGCGGGCGAACTTCTCCATTCCCTTGCCGAGCGCGTCGCCGGTCTCGGCGGCGAAACCGACGATCACCTGCCCGGGTCGGCGACGCTCGACCAGGGCGCGCAGGATGTCCGGCGTCGGTTCGAGCTCCAGCTCAGGCACGCGCTCGGATCGAGTGAGCTTGGACGGCGCCGCTCGCTTCGGACGGTAGTCCGCGACCGCTGCGGCCATCACAATGACCTCGGCCTGCTCGGCCGCCGGCAGGGTCGCACGGGCCATCTCCTCGGCCGTTTCGACCGCCAGCACGTGGATCCCCTCATCGGCGGGCGCAAACGGTGCGGCAGTCACCAACGTCACCGCCGCACCACGCCGTGCGGCGGTCCTGGCAAGCGCGTGCCCCTGCTTGCCGGAGGAGCGGTTCGAGAGGAACCGCACCGGATCGATCGGCTCGCGCGTCCCGCCCGCGGTCACCACGACCCGTCGACCGCGCAGGTCACGTCCGGTGTCGCGATGGGGCGCGCCAGAAGCGCCCGAGCCCGCCCGCGAGGGCCCCGATGACTGAGGACGCGCCCGGTGGCGCTCCAGCAGCGACAGCACCCGCTCGACGATCACCTGCGGGTCTGCGAGACGACCCGCTCCCACGTCTCCGGCGGCCAACGCGCCGACGTCCGGGTCGACAACCTCCACCCCGCGCCGGCGCAACGTGGCGAGGTTCTCCTGTACCGCGGGATGCTCCCACATCTCGGTATGCATCGCCGGGCAGACCAAAACCGGCGCGCGGGTCGCCAAGGCCGTCGCCGACAACAGGTCGTCAGCCAGCCCGCAGGCCAGGCGCGCAAGGATGTCCGCCGTCGCGGGTGCGATCACGATGAGATCCGCGCGCTGACCGAGCCGTGTGTGCGGGATCGGCACCGGGGCATTCCACAGCTCGGTCTGTGCCGGCTCCGAAGCCACCGCGGAGAAGGTGAGCGGCGTGACGAAGCGCGTCGCCGAAGGCGTGAGCACCGGCACCACGTGGAGACCGGCATCGACCAAGCGCCGACAGACCTCGACGGCCTTGTACGCGGCGATACCGCCGGAGACCCCGAGAATGACCCGCTGCGGCATCGCCGTCGAGGTGTCCGTGCCCTCGTGCTCGGATGGCTAGCCGGCAGCCGGGCTCTCGTCGCCCTCTTCGGCGCCACCCGTCTCGACCGGGACGATCCGGTCGACCTCGGCCCCCTCAACAGCCTCGACGCTCTCGGGCGTCGAGACCTCCGCCCCGCCGTCACCAGCGTCGCCCAGCACCGCCGAGGCCGTTCCCTCGTCGGGCGCGAGGGTGCCATGGTGCGCCGGTCCCTCTTCCCCGACACGGTGATAGGTGGTCTTCCCCGCTGCGATCTCCTCGAAGGCGATGGACAGCGGATTCCCCGAAACCGAGGCAACCTGGGGCGGCACCACACGACCGAGCCCCTCGCCCAAGCTGTTGTAGTAGGCGTTCACCTGGCGCGCCCGGGCAGCGCCCAGCGCGACCAAGGTGAACTTGGAGTCCACCTTGTCGAGGAGATCTTCGATCGGCGGGTCCATCAAGGTCGACCGGCCAGGTTGCACGGACATCCTCCGGTGTGGTGTCGAAACGGGCGATGGGAGCCGAGCCCGAGGCTCAGCCTCCCGCGCGGGCCGCTGCCACTATACCGGCCACCTCCTCGGTCGCCCGTTCCACGTCGTCGTTGACGACCACGTGACGCGCGATCTTCCGGGCGGCTTCGACCTCATGGCGTCCGGCCTCGATGCGCCGGGCGACGTGCGCCTCGTCGTCGCCGCGGGACTGGAGGCGTTGGGCCTGCGCCGCCACCGAGGGTGGGAGCAGGAGGATCACGACGGCATCGGGCCGACGCTCGAGGACCTGGCGAGCCCCCTGCACGTCGATCTCGAGCAGGAGGTCCTTGCCCTCGGGAGGGTCGACCATCGGGGTCCCGTAGAGGTGACCCAGGAATTCCGCCCACTCCAGGAAGCCACCTTCGGCAGCGTGCGCGCGAAACGTCTCGGGGTCCACGAAGACGTAGGCATCGGCCGGCTCCCCGTCACGACGCGGCCGCGTCGTCCAGGAACGGCTCAGCCACAGACGCGGGTCGCGCGCGACGAGGCGCTGCGCGATCGTCCCCTTGCCGGCTCCGCCGGGCCCGACGAGCACGAAGGTCCGGGGCGCGGCGGCACCCCGGTGCCGGGTTCTTCGTTGGTGCTGCAGCGCGCGGGAATGCGGAAGGCTTCAGCGAGCCGTCACGCGCAAGAGGTCGGCCCGCTGCTTCGCTCCCAGCCCCTGGATGCGGCGGCTCTCGCTGATGCCGACCGTCTCCATCAACCGGCGGGCCTTGACCTTGCCCAGCCCCGGGAGCGACTCGAGCACCGAGACAACCTTCATCTTTCCGACGGTCTCGTCGTTCTCGGCCTTCTGCAGCAGCTCTTCGAGGGTCAGGGACCCGAGCTTGAGCTTCTCCTTGACGTCAGCACGCTCGCGGCGGACCTTGGCGGCCTTCTCGAGTGCAGCCTGACGCTGCTCAGTGGTGAGTGCAGGCGGTTGCGGCATGGCTCCGACCATAGCGCCTCGAGCCCACGACGTGGCGAAATCTCTCACCAGCGGGAGCGGGCTCGCGTGCCCGGCGGTGCCCTCGGCGGAGGGACCGCGGCGCCGCGGGCACTGCGTGGGCACACGGGGCCCCGGCGAAGCCCCGCGTACTCGGCGCGTCAGCGCAGCGCTGGCGCGATCTCGTCGTGGGCCCGCTGGAGCGCCGCGCGCAACGCGCCCGGATCGGGGCCCGCACGCAGCAGCGAACGCGAGAGGTTCACGAGCACCGCGTTCGACGGGGCATCGGCGAAGGCCCTCGCGAGGTCGCCAGGGGTCGCCCCCTGCGCTCCGACCCCCGGAGCCAGGTAGAACCCATCGGAGGGCAACCGGAGCGGATGACCGCCGGCAAGCACGCCGATCACCGCGCCCAAGGCATTCGATCGTCGCGACAGTTCGTCGAGGAGGAGCTCCTCGAGGCTCGTCGATCCGGGGTCCGTGTGCTGGGCGTCGCGGGACACCTCGACCACCGAGGTCTGGACGAGGCGGCCGCCGGGGTTGCTGCTGCGGACGACGACGAAGATGCCGCGACCATTGGCCTCGGCAAGCTCGACGAGCGGATCGAACGCCTCGATCCCGAAGTACGGAACGACCGTGAGGGCATCGGATCCGAACGGTCCGGCTTCTGACAACCACGCCTGCGCGTACTGGACCATGGTGTTGCCGATGTCGGATCGCTTCGCATCGGCGATCGCGATGAGCCCCGCCTGGCGCGCGTCGCGCAATGCCCGCGCCAGCACGGCCATGCCGTCGGGGCCATGACGCTCGAAGAAGGCCGCATTGAGCTTCACCGCAGGGACTGCGCCACGCACGGTCTCGATGCATCGCCGGGCGAACGCTTCGACACCGCTCGCGTCGTCATCGAGGCCCCAGGCCTCCAAGAGCTCGCGACTGGGATCGATCCCGACGCAGAGCGGGCCGTGTGCCGCGACGGCCGCGCGGAGCCGGCGGCCGAATGCCCCGGGTTGGCGAGCAGCGGCGAGGGTCAACGCGCACGCCCCGACGCGCCGGGATCCGTCACTGGGCCACGCCGACCAAGTCCCGCACAGCGCCCACGTGGTGGCGCCGGCACCAGCGATCGATCTCTGCGAGGATCCGCCACGGGGCACGCGGGTCGCGAAAGATCGCGGTCCCCACTTGCACCGCATCGGCCCCCGCCATGAGGAACTCGATCGCCTCTCGACCGCTCGTCACCCCGCCCACTCCCACGATGGGCGTGTCGGAGAACGCGTTGCGCACCTCCCAGACCGCGCGCAGCGCGACCGGGTGCAGCGGCATGCCGGAGAGGCCACCTGCGCCGGCCCCGAGGCTCGGTCTGCGCCGCTCGACGTCGATCGACAGGCCCGGAAGGGTGTTCACCAATGTCAAGGCCTCGGCACCGCCAGCCAGCGCGCCGGCGGCGATCTCGGTGAGATCGGCGACAGCCGCGCTGAGCTTCGCCCAGCGCGGCTTGCCGCAGCGCGCGGCCTCGACGGCCTCTGCGGTCGCCGACGCCGATTGGGCGAACATCCGCGAGCGGTCCTCGAGATTGGGACAGCTCACGTTGACCTCGACCGCGACGACGGTTGCGCCGACCGGAGCAAGCAGTCGCGCCACGCGCTCGAAGTCCGAGACCCTCTGTCCCCAGATGCTCACGACCACACGCGCTTGGAGCGCAGACAGGCGAGGGAGCTCGGTCTCCAGCCAGGCCGGCAACCCCGGACCTGCGAGCCCGACGCTGTTGAGCATCCCCTGGCCCACCTCGGTGACCCTGGGGGCCGGGTTGCCCGGCCAGGGATCCGCTGCAAGCGACTTCACGACGACCGCGCCCAATGCACCGAGCCGGCCGTAGGGGGCGAGCTCGGCGCCGTAGCCGCTCGTCCCCGACGCGGTCATGACCGGGTTGGGGAGCTCGACCGAACCGACACGGGTGCGCAGGTCAGGAGGAGTCACGCCCACGCTGTCCCCGCGCTCCGCTCCGGCGCCCCGTCACCGTCGGCCAGCCCGCTGCACCCAAGCACGCTCAGTGCTCGCCGACGGCCAGCTCGCCCATGGCGCGTCGGTCCCCAGTCCGGCCATGGAGCTCCTGGAGGCTGCGCACCTCGAGCCGATGCCGCGCCCACTCGGCGATCCCGGCAGCCGCGGCCCTCGCCGCGGCGAGCGTGGTGAGGCAGGGGACCCGATGCGCCACGGCGGCCCGGCGAATATGGAGGCCGTCGGCCCGCGGACCCGATCCTCTCGGGGTGTTCACGACGAGCTGGACCTTCCCGCCGGCGATGAGCTCGACGGCATCGGCCCCCCCACCAGCGTCACCCACCTTCGCGACGATCGTGGAGACACTCAGGCCCGCGTCCGTCAGCCACTGCGCGGTTCCCTCGGTCGCGGCCAGAGCGAACCCGAGGGCAGCGAACTGCCGGGCGACCGCGAGCCCCGCGGGCTTGTCCCGGTCGGCGAGGGAGAGGAACACGGTGCCGCCCTCAGGGAGCCGGCTTCCCGCAGCCATCTGGCTCTTGACGAAGGCCAGGCCGAAGTTCCGGTCCACCCCCATGACCTCGCCGGTCGAGCGCATCTCCGGACCCAACAGGGTGTCAACCTGTGGGAACCGGTCGAACGGCAGCACCGCTTCCTTGACGCTCACATGGGGCAGCGCGGATCCGGGCAGGCGCATGGATCCGTCGTTGCTAGAGCCCGGTGGGCCACCGGTCCCGAGGCCGGGGACCCCCTCGACCCCGAGCGCGCCAAGGGTCTCGCCGACGATGACCCGGGCCGCGATGGCGGCGAGGGGCAGACCCGTTGCCTTCGCCACGAAGGGCACCGTCCGGCTCGCTCGGGGATTGGCTTCGAGGACGAAGACCGTGCCGTCCTTGACCGCGTACTGGACGTTGAGCAGGCCTTGCACCTCGAGGGCAGCGGCCAGGGCTCGGGTGTGGCGATCGATGACCGCGAGCACCTCGGGGTCGAGGCTTTGGGGCGGCAGCGCGCACGCAGAGTCCCCCGAGTGCACACCGGCCTCCTCGACGTGCTCCATGATCCCTGCGACGAGGACCTCCCCGGCACGATCGCGGACGGCATCGACGTCGACCTCGATGGCATCCTCGAGGAAGCGGTCGACGAGGAGCGGACGCTCGGCACTCAACCCCCCCTCGCGCTGGAGTGCCGCCGCCATCGTCTCCATCACCCGTGCAAGGCCGGCCTCGTCGTACACCACCTCCATCGCCCGCCCCCCAAGGACGTAGCTCGGGCGCACGAGCAGCGGGAAGCCGATCCGCTCGGCGACCTCGAGGGCGTCGGCGAGCGTCACGGCGGTCCCCGAGGGCGGCTGAGGGATGCCGAGGCGGGCACACAAGACGTTCCATCGTCGGCGGTCCTCGGCGAGATCGATCGATGCAGGGCTGGTCCCCAGCACGAGCTCTGCCGGCAAGCCTGCGGCCAGCTTGAGGGGGGTCTGGCCGCCGAGGGTGACGATCACCCCAGCCACCCGGCCGTCTCCCTCGCTCGCCGCTTGCTCGGCCTCGAGTACGTTGGCGACGTCCTCGCCGGTCAGCGGCTCGAAGTACAGCCGGTCCGAGGTGTCGTAATCGGTCGAGACGGTCTCGGGGTTGCAGTTGACCATCACCGTCTCGTAACCGGCCTCGCGCAGCGCCAAGCTGGCGTGCACGCAGCAGTAGTCGAACTCCACCCCCTGACCGATCCGGTTGGGACCCGACCCCAAGATGACCACCCGGGGGCGCGCCGAGGGTCGCACCTCGGACTCGTCCTCGTAGGTCGAGTAGTGGTAGGGGGTGAAGGCCTCGAACTCCGCTCCACAGGTGTCGACCGTCTTGAACGTGGGGGTGACCCCTGCGGCCACCCGTGCGGCCCTCACCCTCGCCTCGCTCACCCCGAGCAGGTAGCCGAGCTGGGCATCACTGAAGCCCAGCTGCTTGAGGCGGCGAAACTCCCCTCGGGCGATCCCGCCCAGCACGCGATCCCCTGGCGTGCCGGCGCCCCCTGGGCCCGTCGTGGCTCCTGCGTCGCGCTCGGCCTCTGCGCGCACCTGCGCCTCGAGCTCAAGACGGGCGTCGCTGATCCGGCGGATCTGGCGGAGGAACCACGGATCCACGCGGCAACGCTCGTGCACGGCCTCCACCGGGAGGCCACGCCGCAGCGCCGCCTCGATCTCGAAGATGCGCTCGGGGGTGGGCACCGCGAGGCGATCGAGGAGCTCGTCGTCGTCGAGGGCGTCGAGGGCGACTTCGGCTGGATCGGCGTTGAGCCCGAACCGGCCCTGCTCGAGCGAGCGGAGCGCCTTCTGGAGGGACTCGCAGAAGGTGCGGCCGATCGCCATCACCTCACCCACGGACTGCATGCGGGTCCCCAGGCGGTGATCGGCTCCGTTCAGCTTCTCGAACGCCCACCGCGGCACCTTCGTCACGACGTAGTCGATCGTCGGCTCGAAGCTCGAGGGTGTGGCGCGGGTGATGTCGTTGGCGATCTCAGGGAGCAGGTACCCGACGGCGAGGCGCGCGGCGATCTTGGCAATCGGGAAGCCCGTCGCCTTGGAGGCGAGCGCGGACGAACGCGAGACCCGCGGGTTCATCTCGATGATGAGCCGTTGCCCGGTCGCAGGGTCCACCGCGAACTGCACGTTGGAGCCGCCCGTCTCGACACCCACCCGGCGGATGCACGCGAAGGCGTCGTCGCGCATCGCCTGGTACTCGACGTCGGTCAGGGTCTGGGCGGGAGCGACGGTGATCGAGTCACCGGTGTGGACACCCATGGGATCGAGGTTCTCGATCGAGCAGACGATGACGCAGTTGTCGGCGCCGTCGCGCATCACCTCGAGCTCGTACTCCTTCCAGCCGGCGATGGAACGCTCGACGAGGACCTCGCCGACCGAGCTCGCCTGGATCCCGGTCTCGACGAGGGCAGCGAGCGCGTCGGGGTCTCCGGCGATCCCCGATCCCTCGCCGCCTAAGATGAAGCTCGGGCGCACCATGACCGGGAAGCCGACCCGCTCGGCGATCGCCATGGCCTCGGCAACCGAGCGCGCGTAGCCCGACTCGGGGACCAAAAGGCCGATCCCCTTCATCGCCTCCTTGAACGCTTCGCGTGCCTCGGCGGTGCGGATCGCCTCCGGACGGGCTCCGATGACCTCCACGCCAGCGGCATCGAGTACCCCGCGATCCCACAGCGCCATCGTGAGGTTGAGGGCGGTCTGCCCTCCCAGCGTGGGGAGCAGGGCATCGGGGTGCTCCTTGTCGATGATCGCCGTCAGCACGTCAGGGTCCAGCGGCTCGACGTAGGTGCGGTCGGCCATGCTCGGGTCCGTCATGATCGTGGCGGGATTCGAGTTGACGAGCACCACCCGGTACCCCTCGTCCGCCAGGACCCGGCAGGCCTGGGTCCCTGAGTAGTCGAACTCGCAGGCCTGGCCGATCACGATGGGACCCGACCCGATGACCAGGATCGATTCGATGTCCTCACGGCGCGGCACCGATCACCTCCCTCCGGCCGCAGGCGGCGCCAGCTTGGACGTCACAGAGCTGCAGTGGCTCATCGCGCCTCGGTTCGCCCGGCACGCATGAGCGCGGCGAATTCCTCGAACAGGTATCTGGCATCGTGGGGGCCCGGACCAGCCTCGGGGTGGTACTGCACGGAGAACGCGCGGGCCTTGTCGCTCCGGATGCCCTCGATGACGCCGTCGTTGAGGTTGACGTGGGTGACCTCGGCGTCGGCCACCGACCCCGGGGTGACGGCATAGTTGTGGTTCTGCGCGGTGACCTCGACGTGGCCGGTCGCCAGGCGGCGGACCGGGTGGTTACTGCCGTGGTGCCCGAAGGGCAGCTTGTACGTCGATCCGCCCAGGGCCAGCGCCAGGAGCTGGTGCCCAAGGCAGATCCCGAAGACGGGCACCTTCCCCAACAGGTCCGCCACCGCAGCGATCGGACCGCGCAGGGCGGCGGGATCGCCTGGGCCGTTGGACAGCAGCACCCCGTCGGGGTCCGCCGCCAGCACCTCCGATGCGCTCGTCCCCGCAGGGACCACGGTGACCGTGGCCATGCGCGACAGCTGACGCAGCATGGTCGTCTTGAGCCCGAAGTCCATCGCCACGACGCGTAAGGGTCCGGACCCGACCACGTAGGGGGCTTCGGCGGTGACCTCGCCGACGAGGTCCCGGCCGGTCGTGGTCTGTGCGCCCTGGGCATGGTGCAAGAGCGCGGCGACCGGCAGGGTGCCCATGGCTGCTGGGATCGCGCCGGCTGCGCGCAGATGGCGCGTGAGTCGACGGGTGTCGACGCCGGTGATCGCCGGAACCCCGTGGCGCACTAAGAAGTGCTCGAGGCCCTGGTCCGCGCGCCAGTTGCTCGGCTCGGCCACGAGGTCCCGCACGACGACCCCTCGGCAGAACGGCCGCCTCGACTCGTCGTCCGCGGGCGTCGTGCCGTAGTTGCCGATGTGGGGGTAGGTGAACGCGATGAGCTGGCCTGCGTAGGAGGGGTCCGTGAGGACTTCCTGATAGCCGCTCAGGGCGGTGTTGAAGACCAGCTCGCCGGTGGCGACCTCGAGCTCGGGCAATGCCGCTGCTGCCTCGCCCTCGAAGACCTCCCCGTCGGCGAGCACCAGGTGCGCCGGTGGGCGGTTCATTTCGGAACCCCGACGCAGGCGGGAGGAAGTCCCCAGGGGCCCTTCCCCGGGCGTCGCTCGCCACACGGTGCCCATGCCCCGGCGCTCATCGCTGCGCCTGGGCGTCGATGACGACCGGCTCCCCCCGCAGGATCGTGTGCCGCACTCGACCCCTCAAGGTCCACCCTGCAAAGGGGGTGTTGCGGCTCCGGCTCGCCAGTGCCCCTGGATCGACGACCCAGGTGGCATGCGGATCGAAGACGCAGAGGTTCGCGGCAGCACCGGCCTGGACCCAGCCTCCTTGCGCGGAGCCCACCGGCCGGCCGGGCCCCGGTAGCGCCCCCGCTCGTCGCCCACCGGCACGGCGCGCCGGCCCGACCCCAGCGATGCGCGCCGGCTGCTGGCTCATGAGCGCGAAGAGCTGCTCCTTGGGGACGTCGTCCCCAAGGGCGGCGCACGTGACCGCGAGCGCGGTCTCGAGGCCCAGCATCCCCGGTGGCGCCTGATCGAAGGGCAGATCCTTGGCCTCTGGGGCATGGGGCGCATGATCGGTGGCCACGGCGTCGACGGTCTTGTCCCTGGCGGCAGCCACCAGCGCCTCGACGTCACGACGGCGGCGCAGCGGCGGGCTGACCTTGAAGACTGGGTCGTACTCGCGCACCGCCTCCTCGGTCAGGGTGAGGTGATGCGGCGTGACCTCCGCGGTGATCGGCAACCCCTCTGCCTTTGCCCGGCGCACGAGCTCCATCGATCCCTCCGTCGACAGGTGCATGAAGTGCATCCGCGAACCGGTCAGCCGGACCAGCGCGAGGTCTCTGGCGAGCATCGTCTCTTCCGCCGCGGCGGGCACGCCGGGCAACCCCAGCCGGCTCGACCAGGCGCCTTCGTGCATCACGCCGCCGGCAGCGAGTTGACGGTCCTCACAGTGCTGCGCGAGCACCACCCCGAGACCTCGGGCGTAGTCGAGGGCACGGCGCATCACCCCGGCGTCTTGCACCCCGGTGCCGTCGTCGGTGAAGATCCGGACCCCCAGGCGCGACAGCTCGGCCATGGGGGCCAAGCGCTCCCCCGAACGTCCCATGGTGATCGCGCCGGCGACGAGGATCTCCGCGAGCGCCGAGCGCCCGAGCTCCATGATTTCGCGCGCGACTCCCGCGGAGTCGACCGGCGGCTCGGTGTTGGGCATGGCAACGAGCGCGGTGTAGCCCCCCAGGGCTGCCGCCCGGCTCCCCGTCTCGATGGTCTCAACCTCCTCTGCACCGGGCTGCCGCAGGTGGGTGTGCAGGTCGACCAGACCCGGCCCGACGAGGCAGCCACCGGCGTCGATCACGGTCGCGCCGCGCGGCACGCTCACGTCCTGCCCGACGGCTCGCACCTCGCCACCGGCGATGGCGACATCGGCACGCGTGAACCCCGTCGGCTGTAGCACGGCCCCGCCGCGAACGACGATGACCGGTCCTTGGCGCTCTGCGACCATCACCGTTCCGTCGCTGTACAACCGGTCCCGCTCGCGGCCATCGGGGTCACGACCGTGGCCAGGGCGTGACGGATGGCTGCGGCTCGGGGCGCGCCACTGCCGATCGCTGTGGTCACCACCGCGCCACGCCCTCCTCACCGCGGCGCCTGGCCGTCAGCGACCGGGCCCAGCAGCAAGAACAGGACGGCCATCCGCACCGCAACGCCGTTGGTCACCTGGCGGGTGATGACGGCATTGGGAAGGTCTGCAACGTCGGAAGCGATCTCGACGCCGCGCACCATCGGTCCGGGATGCGTGATGATCGCATCCGCGCCGAGCCGATCGAGGCGGCGCTTGGTCAGGCCCCAGTTCGTGGTGTACTCCCGAAGGGACGGCACGAACCCTCCGCTCCCGCGCTCGGCTTGCAGGCGGAGCACCGACACCACGTCAGCGCCCTCCAACGCGGCATCGAGGTCGGTAGTCGCCTCCACCGGCCATCCCTCGAGGCTTGGAGGCAGCAAGCTCGACGGCGCAGCCAGGATGATCCGAGCCCCTAATGCCGCGTAGGCGAGCACCTGGGAGCGAGCCACCCGGCTGTGGCGGACGTCACCGACGATCGCCACCCGCAGCCCTTCGAAGCACGAGACGCCGAGGGCATCGGGGTCGGTGCCGGCCCGTTCGGCGAGGACCTGGCGCACGGTGAAGCAGTCCAGCAGCGCCTGGGTGGGATGCTCGTGCCAGCCATCACCGGCGTTGAGCACATGCGCCCGGCTGGTCCACCGGGCGACCTGGCATGGTGCGCCGGCCGAGGCATGGCGCAAGACGAGCGCATCGACGCCCATTGCTTCGACGGTCTCCACGGTGTCCCTCAGCGATTCCCCTTTCTTGACCGAAGACGTCGCCACCGGCAGCGACAGCACGTCGGCGGACAGCCGTTTCGCCGCGGTCTCGAAGGACAGCCGCGTGCGGGTCGATTCCTCGAAGAACAAGGTGGCGATCACTCGACCGCGCAGCGTCGGCACCTTGGGGATGCTCCGACGCTCCACCTCGGCGAACGCCTCGGCGACGTGAAGCACTTCGGCGATCCCCTCCCGGCCGAGATCGGCGATCGAGATCAGGTGACGGCGAGGGCTCGGGGTCGAAAGGGGGATCCCCAGCGCAGGAGCGCTCCGCGCATGCACGAGCGCAGATCCCTGCCCGTCGCCTGCCATGACGGTCGTCGCGCGAGCGAAGGGCGTCTCGCTTCCCACAGCGGTCACTTCTCGACCAGCGTCCCGATGGAGACGCCGCGCTCGGAGACGTCGACCATCTCGTCGCGGCGGGTCGGCAGGTTCTTCCCGACGTAATCCGGGCGGATAGGGAGCTCGCGGTGCCCCCGGTCGATCATCACCGCCAGCTGAATTGCCCGAGCTCGGCCGTAGTCCCCGAGGGCGTTGAGCGCGGCACGAACGGTTCGCCCGGTGAAGAGCACATCGTCGACGAGGACGACCACCAGCCCGGTGAGATCGAGAGGGATCTCTGTGGCAGCTTGCGGGAGCACCGGGCGCAACCCGATGTCGTCGCGATAGAAGGCGACGTCGAGGGTGCCCACGGGGACCGACACGCCCTCGATCCGCTCGAGGATCTCAGCCATGCGGTTGGCCAGGCCGACCCCCCCGGTCTGCAGGCCGACGAGGACGACGTCGTCGAGGCCCCCGTTGCGCTCGACAATCTCATGAGCCATGCGCGTGAGCGCACGCTGCACGTCGGCTTCGGACAGCACCTCGGCATGAGGGACGAAACGAGCGCCCAACGGACGGGTATGACTGCGCTCGCGTTCTGCCACGCTCCCTCCTGCCGTATGGGCCTCACCGGACCCACTTGACGGTCGGCGCCATGGTACCAGGGCGCGCGGGAGACCAGCGCCTCCTCCTCGGTTCGGCCGGTCAGCTGCGCCGACGGAAGTGCTTGCTCAGGGTGTGGCGCTGGTGCTGGTACGACGAGCCCATGGCCTCGCCGTAGAGCAGGTCTGGCGGCTCGAGCATGCGGTCGAAGGTGAGCTTGCAGACGCGCTGGCGGTGTTCGATCATGAATGGCACGTCGTGCGCCCGGACCTCGAGGGCGGCCCGCGAGCCGTCGTGGGGCCCGGAGGGATCGAACCCGAACCCGGGGTCGAAGAACCCCGCGTAGTGGGTGCGCAGCTCGCCGCTCGTGGGATCGTAGGCCGTCATCTCGGAGGCGAGCTCCGGAGGGATCGATACGGCCTCCTCGGACATGAGCAGGTAGAAGCGCTGCGGCGACAAGACGACGCGGTTCCTGCCCTCGCGTTGCACCGGCTCCCAGAACGGCTCGGGATCGAGCGGGACCGTTGCGGTGAGATCGAGTAGCGGGGCGTTCTCCCGAGCCTGGTAGCCGACCGTGCCGGCGGGGTCACCGATGAGGTCGAGGCTGAGGAACAGGCCGTTGGCGAGCGCGAGCTCCTCTGTTGGCACGGGCCGGCCTTCGCGCAGCAAGAGATGATGGGTTTGGCGATGGAACGCGCGCACCTCGTCATCGTCGAGGGTCGTCCGTCCGACCGAGAGCCGGAGCTGGTTGAGCGAGAGGTCCTCGCGGACCTTGACGGCGAAGGACAGCGGGACGACCTCGAGGTACAGCGGCCCGCAGTAGCCGGGGGCGATGTCGTCGAAGCGATCGCTGCGGTCACTGATGACCCGGGTGAAGATGTCTGCGCGCCCGATCGAGCTCTTGGGATTGGCCCGGCCACGGATCGTGGGCGGCAACACGAGGCGCTCCTTCAGTGGGACGAGGTATGGCCGGTTCGTCTCGAGCACCGCCCCTTCACGGTGGAGGTCAAGCTCGTCGATGACGAAGTCCTTCATCTTGGCCTCGACGGTCTCCTCGGCAGGGAGGAAGCTGCAACGGATGCGGTAGGCGACTTCGCCGAGGCGGAGATCGAGGCTCGCCGGCTGGACGTTGGACTCGGGGATCGTGAACGCGCCCCCGTCGATCACGCCCGCGTCAATGGCCTCGAGGAGGCGCTGACGCGGCAGGACGCCGTTCCCGGATTCCGGGAGCGCGAGGTGCGATCGACGAGACGAGGCCGGTGACACGGCAGCGCTCACCCTACTGGCGACCCAGACGAGTGGCGACTGCGGAGAGGATCCCGTTGACGAACGCACCGGAGCCCTCCGTGGAGAAGGTCTTGGCCAGCTCGACCGCCTCGTCGATCACCACCGCGACGGGGGCGCCCCCGGGGTCCAAGAGCTCGGCGATCCCCAGTCGGAGCAGGAGCCGGTCGACGACTGCCATCCGCTCGGGCGCCCAGTGCAGGGCGCTGTCACCGATCAGCCGGTCGATCTCGGGCTGGTGGCGCTCGACCGCACGCAACAGGTCCTGGGTGAAGGGAGCAGGGGGCAATGGAAGCTCGGCTATCACCTCGCTCGGCGACCGGCCCTTCATCTCGGCCTCGTAGAGCAGCGAGAGCGCGTGCTCGCGCGCCTGGTGCCTGGTCGCACCATCGTCGTGACCACCCATGGCTCAGCGTGCTCGCTCTGAGGACCCCATGAAACCCCGCTCCTTGGACGATGGAGGGACGAGGCCCTCAGGACCTCAGGAGACCCGCGTCAGGTACTCGCCGGTCCTCGTGTCGACCTTCACGCGATCGCCGGGGTTCACGAACAACGGCACCTGGACCACGAGGCCCGTTTCCAGGCGTGCCGGCTTGCGTGCTCCGGAGACCCGATCGCCCTGTACCCCTGGTTCGGTCTCGGCAACGGTGAGCTCGACGGCCGCGGGGAGATCGATCCCGACGAGCTCGCCCTGGTAGAGCTGGACGATCGCTCCGTCCCCCTCCTTCAGATACTGCGCGGCGTCGCCCAAGGTCTGCGCGCTCACCTGCAGCTGCTCGTAGCTCGCGGTGTCCATGAACACGTAGTCCTCTCCGTCGCGGTAGAGGAACTGCATGTCGCGCTTGTCGATGATTGCCTGCTCGAGCTTCTCGTCGGCCCGGTAGGTGCGATCGAGGACCGCCCCCGTTCGGACGTTCTTCAGCTTCGTCCGCACGA
Organism: Actinomycetota bacterium; assembly: GCA_021324045.1. Lineage (GTDB taxonomy): Bacteria > Actinomycetota > Acidimicrobiia > Acidimicrobiales > RAAP-2 > JAJPJV01. Next base: position 33,264 of record JAJPJV010000030.1, read on the forward strand.
ACGCGCCTCCCTTCCCCGGCTTGACGTGCTGGAACTCGACGACCGTGAACAGCCCGTCGGGAAGGTCGAGCGTCATCCCGTTCTTCAGATCGTTGGTCGAAACAGCCATTTACACCACGATGTCCTTTGGAAAATGCGTAAAGGGACGACTGGCGTCCTCGGTGACGATCAAGGTGTCCTCGATGCGGACGCCGCCGACGCCGGGAACGTAGACTCCGGGCTCCACGGTGAAGACGACGCCGGGCTCGAGGATACCAGTGCCCTGCTGGCTGACAGCAGGAGCCTCGTGGATGTCGAGGCCCACTCCGTGACCGGTGCCGTGCTCGAAGCGTTCCGCGAGCCCTGCCTCCTCGATCACCCGGCGGCACACGTCATCGACGTCCTTGGCCCCCATGCCCGGGCGGACGGCCGCCACCCCGCGGGCCTGCGAGCTCGCCACGACGTCGAACAGCTTGGCGAGCATGCCCTCGGGCTCCCCACCGATGCAGAAGGTCCGCGTCATGTCGGAGCGGTACCCGTCGAAGACGGCGCCGAAGTCGACGACCACCGCATCGCCGGCCCGCACCTGACGCTGCGTGGGCTGGTGGTGCGGCTTGGCGCTGTTGGGGCCCGACGCGATGATGGTGTCGAACGCACGGTCCTCCGCTCCGTGCCGGCGCATCGCCGTGTCGAGCGCCAGTGCCACCTCGGCCTCGGTCACCGCCTCTGTGGGGGCCGAGGCGAGCAACGGAAGCACGTCGGCGAGGGCGGCGTCGGCGATGGCGGCTGCTCGCTCCATTCGTGCGACCTCCCCGGCATCCTTGCGCTGGCGCAACTCCTCGACGATCCCGCTCGTCGCGACGATCTCCCCCACCCCTTCGAATGCCTCCCGCCAGCGCTCGCTCGCCGCCCAGCTGACGTTCTCGGCCTCCAAGCCGATCCGGCCGGCACGGGCCGCTGCCAGCACCCTTCGAGCCGCTTCCCTCTGTGCCTGGGCGTTGCCGATCTCGATCCGAACCAGCTCCTCGACGCCTGCCGCGCGCACCTGCTCGGCCGACTGGGTGCGATAGCGCCCGTCGGTGGTGAGGAGCACGGCGTCTTCGGTGACCGTCACGACGCCCGCGGAGCCCGAGAAGCCCGTCAGGTAGCGCACGTTGGCCATGGTGGTCACCACGAGGGCATCGACGCCTGCTGCTTCGAGGCCGTTGCGCAGTCGCTCGATCCGGGTGGCGACCGCCAACGGCGGCAACGACTCCAGCCGCGTTTGCTCGGTGACCGTCATGGTGCGACCTCCTTGTGCTCGCGCGCTGGGTCCTCGGCCTGCACGATCGGACGATTCGTCGCGTCGTCCGTCGGGCGCGCGGCGATGAGGCGCGCCACGGCCTCGATCGCCAGCTCATAGCCCAGTCCCCCGAATCCCGCGATCGACCCGTGAGCGACGGGCGCCACCACCGAGACGTGGCGGAACGGCTCGCGACCGGCGGGGTTCGACAGGTGGAGCTCCACGACCACGCCCTCGAACGCCCCGAGCGCGTCGCGCAGCGCCCAGGAGGTATGGCTGAGCGCGCCGGCATTGACGACCAGGGCGGCCGCCCGACCACGTGCCGCGTGCACCGCTTCGATGAGCTCCCCTTCGTGGTTCGACTGGCGGTGCTCGACCCGAAGCCCCACGCGCGCCGCTGCCGCTGTTGCCGCCGCGACGTGATCCTCCAAGCTGGCCCGGCCGTACACCTCGGGCTCACGCGTCCCGAGCAGATCGAGATTGGGCCCGGACAAAAGCACCACCAGCGGCTCGCCCATCACGGTTGCGTCGATCCCATCTGTGCCAGGGTAGCGAGGACGTCGTCCTCGGAGACTCCATGCACCACTTCGACGCCACGGGGACCGTCCAAGACGAAGCTGAGGTCGTGATGGGCCTTTTTGTCCCGAGCGATGAGCGCGAGCAGACGCTGTGGATCGATCCCGGGCGGCAGCTCCGCGCGCAGGCCGAAGCGTTCGACGACGTGGCGGTGCAGCTCTACCCGCTCGTCGTCGATGCGACCGAGCCGTCTTGCCAACAGGGCCGCGAACACGAGGCCGATGGCAACCGCCTCCCCGTGCCGCAGGTCCGGGACCGAAGCAGCCCCTTCCTCGAAAGCCAGCGCCTCGAGCGCATGCGCGAGGGTGTGGCCGTAGTTGAGGACCGCCCGATGGCCGTGGTCTCGTTCGTCCGCGCCGACGACCGCAGCCTTGATCCGGACACATTGGGCGACCTGGTCGGCCAAAGGGAGTTCGAGGATCGAACCGTCGGGGGTTCCCGAACCCAAGAAGGCGTACTTCGCCATCTCCCCGCGCCCGCAGGCCCACTCCCGGGGCGGGAGCGAGTCGAGCAGCTCGGTGTCGCACAACACCGCGGCAGGCTGCCAGAAGGCGCCAACGAGGTTCTTGCCCTCAGGCACGTTGACGCCGGTCTTCCCCCCGATGGCCGCGTCCACCTGGCCCAGCAACGTCGAGGCCACGTTCACATAGGGCATCCCACGGTGGAAGATCGCCGCCGCGAACCCCGCCAGGTCGGTCACCGTCCCCCCGCCCGCGGCGACCACCACGTCGTCTCTATTGAGCTCGGCACGGGCGAAACCTCGAACCAGGGCCTCGAGGGATGAGAACGTCTTCGCCCCCTCGCCCCCAGCGACCACCGTGACCTCGAAGGGCACGCCCGGATCCAGGGTCTGCACCCAACCCGCATCGATGAGGGGTTGCTGGGTCACCACCATCGCCCGGCGGACCGACGGCAGGCGCGCGCGGATCGCCGCCGCAAGCGCATGGCGGGCACCACGGCCGATCAGCACCTCATAGCCGTGGTCCTTCAGCTCGACCGGCACGGTGATCAACGGCGCCCCCGTTCCTTCAGTCCGTTCCCTCGGTCCGTTCCCTCGGCCAACGGCGAACACCCCGTCCACGCCTGCAGCAGACGGCGCCTCCTTCGAGCGGTCTCCCTGATGGTGCCCCCTGATGATGCCCTGTGACCGGGGTGACCTCGGAGCCCGAGGCGACGGGACGACACCCGCTCAACGCGCCCGCACACCGAGGACCTCGAGCACCTGGTCGGCCACTTGCTCCGGCGTCGCCTCGTCGACGTCGATCACGGCATCGGCCACCTCCTCGTACAAGGGTCGACGACACGCATCGAGCTCGGTCAGGGTCCCTGCCGGGTCCGCGCCGAGCAGTGGGCGGTGGCTCGCCACCCCCGATGTCGCGCCGATCCGATCCGCGAGGGTCGCGGTCTTCGCGCGAAGCCAGACGACGGTGCCACGCTCCCTCATCAGCCGACGGTTCCTCGGATCGAGCACCGCCCCCCCGGCCACTGCGATCACCGCAGGGGGCGTCGAAGCCAGCGCATCGGCGAGCACCTCGCTCTCAAGGGCCCGGAAGGCCGGCTCGCCCCCGAGGTCGAACAGCTCGGCAACCGATCGCCCGGTTCGAGCTTCCACTTGCGCGTCGGAATCGAGGACCGGCCAGCCCAGCCGCGCCCCCACCAGGCGCGCTACCGTCGTCTTGCCGGCACCCATCATCCCGACGAGGAGCACCCGTCCGGTGTGGCTCGGTACGCTCACCGAAGGGCGAGCGGCGGTGCAGAAGGCGCGGTGCCCAGCGCCGACACGAACGCCTCGTGGTTGCGGATGAACTCCGCCAACGAGTCCCCGCCGAACTTGCGCAGTGCCTCGGAGGCGAGCACCAGTGCGGTCATGGTCTCGGCAACCACGCCCATGGCGGGCACCGCGGTGACGTCCGTCCGCTCTTTGAAGCTGAGCGTGGTTTCCTTCGTGACGACGTCCACCGTCTCGAGAACCGGTCGGTTGAGAGTTGCGAGCGGCTTCATGGCGACGTGGGCCACGATCAGCCCGCCGATGGACACGCCGCCTTCGATGCCACCGGCGCGGGTGGTGGCACGCCGGTACCCGCCGGACACCGAGCCCTCCGCGGGGTTCCAGTGGATGGCGTCATGGGCCTTCGAGCCGCGGCGCCCGGCGACGTCCCAGCCCTCGCCGAACTCGACGGCCTTGACCGCCTGGATGCTCATGAGCGCCTGCGCGAGGAGCCCGTCAAGCCGACGATCCCAGTGCACGTAGCTCCCCAACCCCACCGGCACGCCGTACGCGAGGACCTCGACAACCCCGCCGAGGGAATCGCCCTCCTTCGCCGCGGCACGGACCGCCGCCTCCATTCGGCTCGCCGCCTCCTCGTCGAAGCAGCGCACCGGCGACGCATCGATCCGCGCCAAGTCTTCGGGGGTCGGCATCGGGCCACCGGCGGACCGCTCCGGACCGAGTTGGACGACATGGCTGAGCACGGTAACCCCGATATGGGAGAGGAGCAGCTTCGCCAACGTGCCCGCGGCCACCCGCGCCGCGGTCTCCCGGGCCGATGCGCGCTCTAAGACATCGCGTGCGTCGTCAAAACCGTACTTCTGCATACCGGCGAGATCCGCGTGGCCGGGGCGCGGCTGGGTGAGGACCTTGCTCGGGACGCCCGGGGCCGGCGACATCTCCACCTCCCATTTGGGCCACTCGGTGTTGGCGATCTCGATCACCACGGGCGACCCGAGGGTACGCCCGTGCCGGATGCCACCGAGCAGCGTCACCGCGTCCTGTTCGAAGCGCATGCGGGGCCCTCTCCCGAAGCCCAGCCGTCTGCGGGCAAGCTCCGCCTGGAGGTCTTCCTCGGTCACAGGAAGGCCCGCCGGGAGGCCCTCGACGATCACGCTGAGGGCCCTCCCGTGAGACTCGCCCCCGGTCAGGAACCGCAACACCATGCCCAACCTACCGCCTCGACGCCCCAGGCCCTTGACCGCAGCGCCGATGAGGCACCACCCCGGGTGGGGGCAGTACTGCTCAGGCGTGATGGAGCCAGTGGGCGACGATCCAGGGTCCCCAGAGCACGCCGACGACCGCACCGATCGCCAGGGCAGGGGCAAACGGGAGGCGGGTCTTGCGCCCAGTGCCGTGGCGAACCATCAAGACGATGCCCACCACCGCCCCGACGACGAAGGCGACGACGAACCCTGCATAGACCTCGGCGAGCCCGATCCAACCGAGGCCGATCCCGATCACCCCGGCGAGGCGGACGTCCCCGAACCCCAGCCCCCGGGGATAGACCCACCAGAGCACGAAGAAGCAAGCGAACGCGATGACACCACCCAAGGCAGCGTTGCCCGCGGCACGCCAGTTCCCCTCGCTCGCCGCTGCCGACACGAGTGCGACGCTCAGGAGGACAGCAGTGGGATAGAGCACGCGGCGCGGGACGATGCCCTCGCGAAGGTCGGCGAGCGACACCGCCACCAGCCCGGTGAAGAGCACGCAATCCGCGCCGAGGACGGGAGCGGCCCCGATCCGCGCGGCACCAAGACCGAAGACCATGCCGGTGAGCGCGGCGACCAGCAGGCGTTCCACCACGCTCGCCACGGGCGGTCGCCTGGCAACGAGCCCGCGAGGCCTTGGGTGCGCGGTCCTCGCGGGTGCGAGGTGTCGGCGCCGCACGGTCGCGGTCGTTCCGCCCTCGCTCCTCGTGGCGGGCACGCTGGCCACCACATCGGGGATCGCGGCACCCAGCGCCACCCCCCCGGCGACACATCCAGCGACGAGTGTCGCGTTCAACATCGCGACGCCGAGCGGATCGCTCGCTCGCCGACCGCTCGCCGACGATCAGTAGTAGGGGTTGACCCCGCTGGCGTGATCGGTGACGTCGACCACGCCGGTGAGCTCGCTGATCTCCTCTCGCAGCGCGGTCTCGATGCCCGCCGTCAGGGTCATGCGCGAGCGGGCGCACCCCTGACATCCCCCGGAGAGGTTGAGGTACGCGACTCCCGCGGCTTCATCCATCGCGACCAGGTCTGCTCGGCCACCGTGCGCTGCGATCGAGGGGTTCACCAACTCCTCCAGCACGGCGATCACCCGCTGGGCCAGTGGCCCCTCCAATCCCGCTGCGAGCACTTCAGGAGGGACTGCCGCCCCCACGGCCGCCGGCGGTGGGCTGTTGGGGTTGACGAGGACGAGGCCACCTTCACCTTCCTCGGACCACTCGAGGCGCGCCCCTCGAAGACGATCGATGCTCGCCGCGGGGATCACGAGCGGAGGTTCGCCTTGGTGGACCGCGTCGTCAGGGCCGGCATCGGCGAGGGCCTGGAAGTACAGGTCGTAGCTGAACGAGCTCCCCTTCACGCCACTGATCTCGAGCCACAACGCGAGCCGTTCGGCGTCGGGCTCCTGGGCGAGCGCTTCGACCACCACGTTGCGGGCCTGTGGGGTGATGGTCACCACCGGCTCCGGCCGCTGCGCATCGGCACCCTCTGCGACGTCTTCCAGGTATTGGACCGAACGTGCCATGGGCCCATCTTAGGGACCCTGGGGGACATCGGGTCGATCACTGTCGATCGTGGCTCCGGACCCAGCTCGGGCGAGGAGCCAATGGTCGGCCGAGCGGCGGCGCTGCGCCACCGCGCTCGATAGGGTGCGACGGTGCCCCGCCGGCGACCGCCCGAGGACGCCCACGAATGGGTCAGCTTCGAAGACCCCGAGGAAGACCGCACCTGGCTGTTCGACGTCACCTTCCTCACGAGCCGATGGACCTGTATCTATGGAAAGGGTTGCCAAGGCGTGCTCACGGCCCCTGCACCGGAGCTCGAGCAGGGCTGTTGCTCCTACGGCGCCCACTTCGTCGATGCCGCCGACCGGCGACGGGTCGAACGGGTTGCCCGCACGCTGAGCCCGCAAGACTGGCAGTTCCACGCAAAGGGCCAGAACGGCGTCGTCAAGAGGAACCGGGCAGGTGGGGCCATGACCCGGATCGTCGAGGGCGCGTGCATCTTCTTGAACCGCCCCGGGTTCCCGACAGGACCTGGCTGCGCCCTCCATCAGGTCGCGTTGCGACGCGGCCGCAATCCCATGGAGCTCAAGCCCGACGTGTGCTGGCAGCTCCCGCTTCGCCGGGAGGACGAAGTTGGCGCCGATGGGCACGTCACCTCGACGGTGCGCCAGTGGGACCGCCGTCACTGGGGCCCAGGGGGCGCGGGGTTCCACTGGTGGTGCACCGAGTCTGACGAGGCCTTCGTCGGTCAGGCCCCCGTCGTCGAGGCAATGAAGGCCGAACTCATCGCGATGGTCGGGCGCAAGCCCTACGAACTGCTGGTGGCCTTCCTGGCAGCCCGTGAGCAACGGCTTTCAGCGCGGACCCCACTCCCCCACCCTGCGCTTCGTCGCAAAAGGGCGCAGCGCCAGCCTGCTGCCGACTCCACCTGACCTCCTCGGACCGTTCGTCTCCAGTGGTCGGTCGGGGAGAGAACCCTTCAGCCCCGTTCGTCGAGTGGGTCCGGCTCCTCGTCGTGACCGCCGCGGCGGGGAAGGGAGCCCAGGATCCGCTCGTACTGGTCTTCCTCGGCAAGGCACCAGTCTGCGTGCACGTCGTCGGGCTCGGCTCCGCACTCCGGGCACCGTTCCTCGACGATGGCCAGTGAGCGCTTCAGGCTCCGCGCTTCTTCGAAGCGGCGATGGCGTCCCTTCTTCACGACCAAACTCCTTGCTGCCAAGCGTGGCGCGGCCTCTCGCTTCTCGAGTCGCAGGCCACGTGGACGGGCTCCTCGGACGGGCCTGCCGAGCGCGCAGCCCACGATCAGCTGCACCACCCAGCGCTGCCGCCGATGCTCCCAGTTTAGTGCGCTGCATGCCGGATGGACCTCGGGTTCGCCGCAATCCGGCCAGAAAATCCACCCACTCCAGCGCAGGCGTCACCGAACGGCGCCGTCCGCGGCGCCCAGCGGCAGAATGGGCATCATGAGCCAGGGGTTCGATCCTGATGCAATGGTCCAACGGTTCCGCCAGCGGGCCCAGGCCGTGCGCGCGAGGGGACTCCCGCCCGTGGAGGGCCCCGAGCGGCGCCGCTTCCTTGAGCAAGCCCAGACCGACTACATGGACTTCGCCATCATCGGGGATGCCGTTGCCACCCTCGAGGACGGGATCCTGGTCCTGCGGGTTGACCTCCGGCGGAAAGAGGCCGCTGGCGAGCAGGGGGCCTGATCCAAGCCGAGACGCTTGAGGGTGCGGAACGCGCGTAGCTCACCCGCCGTAGTTCATCCGGGTGTCTTCCATTCGGAGCGGTTCGAACCAATCCTCCACTGAAGATCGAGCATCATGGACATCTCCGGCTCCCCCAGCCCCCGGCCCGCCCCCCGCGACCACCTCACCGACGAAGAACCGATGGCTTCCGAGATCGAGCTGCTGGCGCAGGCTGCAGTCCAGCCATGCCGGGGATCGACACACGATGGGAGCGCCGGTCTGTTTGGTCGTCACCGGTTCCCCGGCCATGGTGACCGGATTCGCGTCGCCGTCGCGATCGACTGTTCCCACCGGCTTGACGAAGCGCCGCACGAGCGGACGATCCTCACGGGCCACGAAGCACACAGAGAACGCGCCACCGTGCGTGATGAGCTGCGCAGTCAGCGCGTCACGCTCAACCGCAACCCCCACCAGCTTCGGTTCGACCGCGACCTGGACGACGAGGTTGGCGGTCATCAGGTTCACCCGGTCTTCCCCGTCCACGACGGCCCGACTCCCGATGAGGTAGAGACCGGTGGGCATGGACCACAACACGCGACGTCGGAGGCGATCGTCGATCATCTGCACCGCTCCTTGCGAAAGACCTGCACGGCACTCCTTCTTCGGTGATCGTCCTTCGTTGATCGTTGTCCCCGCCGCCGTTCTTCGCTGGCGGTGCCCTGGCACGCTGGAGCGCTCAGCGCCGGGGCACGCTGGCGAACATCGACCAAGGCGAACATCGGCTGAGAGGCTGCCAGGTTGCCGAAGGCAACGCCGGATGCCGATCCGCAAGGCTATTGAGCCACGAGGGTCTCCGACCACAGGGGACCTCCGAGCTTCAAGGACTACTCAAGGCCTGCGTTGGGAACCGCGGGCTCACGGGATCAGGAGCAGCTCGACCCTCTGACCGAGGCGCGACCGGGTTCGGCCCGCACCGCCAGGAGGCCTCGCACCGCCCAAAGCCCGGTCACAGAGCACAGCCGCATCCGGACGCCCTCGCCGACTCGTGGTCGCGCGCGCACGCCTTCGGCGTTCCGGACCCTCCGTGGTGACCCCGCGTGTGCCCGGCTCTCTGTCGAGCGGACAGGGCTCCCCGCACCACCGGCTCTCCGAGGCCATTGGGCGTCCGCAGATCCGAGCAAGGAATCCGAGGTTGTGCGACATGGCTTCGTCGCACCGGCCAGGTACCCTCAACTCGTGTGGCTCCATCGCTCGCGCCCGCTCCGTGTGGCCCGCGATCTCCACGCACGCTGCGACGTTGCCCGGCTCCGTGGGTCTTGGGGGGCCATCGCGTGACGAGCGCGGACACGAGCGTCGCCCCGCCGGTGACCGGGTCCACAGGTGCACGCGGCCGCACCGGTCTCGCGCTCGCAGTCGTGATGACCGGGGTCCTGATCACCGCGGTCGACACGACCATCGTGGTGCTCGCGTTGCCCGAGATCGAGCGTGGCCTGCACGTCGCCCTCGCGTCGGTCGTCTGGATCATCATCGGCTACCTGTTGGTCGTCACCATCCTCGCCTCCCAGGTCGGGCGGCTCGGCGACATGTTCGGCAGGGTCCGCATGTACGAGCTCGGGTTCGTCGTGTTCATCGTGGGCTCGGCGATGTGTGCACTCTCCTGGAACGAGGGATCGATCATCGCCTTCCGCGTGCTCCAAGGGATCGGCGGGGCGCTCGTCAGCGCGAACTCAGGCGCGGTCATCGCCGACCTGTTCCCGCCCGAGCGCCGCGGCCGCGCCTACGGGTTCAACAGCATCGGCTGGAGCATGGGGGCCGTCCTGGGGATCGTCCTCGGCGGCCTGATCGTCACCTACATCTCCTGGCGATGGATCTTTTGGATCAACGTGCCGATCGGCATCGTGGCCGTCCTGCTCGCCCTGCGCGTGCTGCACGACCCCGGCGAGCGCCAGCGCCACCGGATCGACCTCGCCGGCATGGTCGCCGCAGGGCTCGGGCTCTTCGGGGTACTCTGGGCGGTCACCAACCTTGCCACGCGCCAGTTCGACGGCTCGATCCTGGGGTTCCTGATTGGCGGGGTCGCGTGCCTGGTCGCCTTCGTCCTCATCGAGCGTGCCCAGGCAGAGCCGATGGTGCACCTTTCGCTCTTCAAGGTCCCGACGATGTCGCCGTCGCTCGTCGCCGCCCTGCTCCAGGGCCTCGCCAACTACGCGGTGCTGTTCCTCGTGATCATGTACCTCCAGGGACCCCGTCACCTCTCGCCACTCCACGCCTCGTTGCTGCTCGTGCCGGGATATGTGATCGGTGGGGCGATCGGCCCACTCTCTGGGCGCCTCGCCGACCGGCTGGGACCGGTCATCCCGGCCACCGTCGGCCTCACGGTTCAGGTCGTGGCCCTCTTCCTCTACGCGCACCTCGGCATGACGACGGGGCTCTGGCTCGTCGTCGTTGCGAGCGTCGTGAACGGGATCGGGAGCAGCAGCTTCTTTCCGGCGAACAACTCCGCCGTCATGAAGGCCTCGCCAAGGCAGGTGTTCGGCATCTCCTCTGGGATGCTGCGCACCTTCCAGAACACCGGCATGGTGTTCTCCTTCTCCATGGCCATCCTGATCGCGTCGCGCTCGATCCCGCGCTCGGTGGCATTCGCCATCTTCGTGGGCACCGCGACGCTCCACGGCCACGTCGCCGCCGTCTTCGCGAGCGGACTGCATTCGGCCTTCTACGCGTCCACGGGATTCTTGGTGCTCGCCGCCCTCCTGTCGGCGTCGCGCGGCCGCCACGGCCGGCGCCTACGCGCCGCGAGCGCTCCGACAACCCGTGCGACCCCTGCCGTCTCGAGCGCTGCGCCCTCGGACCCGCTCGCACGCGGCCAGACCGGCTGACGGCCGCTCGGGGTGATCCGCAGCGATCGCTGACCCCGGACGCGAGGCGGCCGCGGCGCCCCCCCGGGAGCCGCAGCCTCACCGTTTGCCCCGTCGAGCGACTCCGCGCGACCACCATTCGCTGTTGCGCACCGTGTGACGACGCTCAAACGGCCGACGGCTTTTCGGGGGCAACCCCGGAGCCGATGGCTTCAGCTTCCCTTCGCGGGTCGAGCACGCGCAGGTGCCGGAAGAGCCGACGATTGGCTGAGCTCGGGGACCGTCGACGAACTCCAGATCACACGCGCAGGCCGCTAGGCGCCCGGACACCTCAGCCGACGTCAGCTTGCAACGCGGCGAGGACGTCAGCCGAGAGGGCTGCAGGGCCACCGAAGACATAGCCCTGGGTGCCACAATGGCAAGGCTGTTGAGGTAGCTGACGATCGGCGGAGCGAACGGCGGACTCTCGACCAACAGCATGGGGCCCAAGCGCCCACCGGTTGCCATGAACACCCCGCCAGCCAAGGCGTCTTGGAAGTCAAATGCCGTCGCCGCACCGAAGATCGTCGCGTTCGGGAAGAAGAAACGGGCGACCGCGGCTGCGGTGCCGTAGAGGTCGGCACCGGCGATGTTCGTCGCACTGGGGTCGGCCCCACCGGCGGCCAGCGGGCCACCGATGCTGTAGCGAAAGTCCCCGGGGTGCGCGGCGAGGTACGCGGCAGTCTCGGGCGCCTGGGTCGCGCCGTCGGTCAGCAGGATCGCCGCGTGGTTGGCGATCGCAGCCGGAACCGCCGAGAGGGCGTCGTAGAAAGAGAGCCCCGTGGCCTCGAAGATCGTCGTGGGGTTGCCCAGTGCCTCGGCGATGTCGACGGCCGTCGCGTACTCGTCTGCCCCGGCCTCCCTGACCACCTGGTAGCCGAGGGACTCCAAGGTGGCGTCGATGTCGGGGCTGAGTGCCAGGTCCCCGCCCAAGACGTAGACCGTGCCCCCAGGGGGAAGCACGCGAACGATCTCGGCCTGGGTGCGCGAGTCCAGCGTTGCGCTCTCGGGCGCGCCCTCGGTGAGCAGCAACGGCCCGCCGCAGGCGGCAGCGAGCGGCCCGCCGGCAAGGGCATCGGAGAAGAAGTCGTCACGGGCGAGGACGACGCAGCTCGCCGAGCCAGGGGTCGGGAACTCCTGCTTGGAGACGGCGATCGAGGTCCCAATGCCGTCGGAGCCGAAGAGCTGGATCGGGTAGGGAGTCGTGCTCAGCGTCGTGAACCCCAAGATGGCTCCGGTGCCGTTGGTGCACTCGAGCGCGAAGAAATACGTCGTGCCCGGCGTGAGCCCGGTCACGGTGAACGGTTCGGACACCGGGCTCGACGATGCCGGCGTCGTGAAGGACGGCGTTGCACTGGCACCGGCCAGGTCGCTCGCCGTGCCGTACGCGTAGTGGCACGTCTGGGCGGCACCACCAGGGTTGACCGCGCCGTTGAGCGTGGCGTCCGAACTCGTCAGGGCGGTCGCTGGCTCGGTGACGACCGCGCCAGACGCGACGACCGTCAAGGTGAAGGCCTGGACGGCGTCGGGGCTCACGCCGTTGGTGGCGAGCACGGTGATGGGGTAGCTGCCTGCGGTGCCCGAGGCGGGGGTTCCGGAGAGCAACCCCGTCGAGGAGAAGCTCACCCCTTGGGGCAACGCTCCGGCCTCTTGGAAGCTCGGGGCTGGGTAACCATTGGCAGTCACCTGGAATGATCCGCTGACCCCCACGGTGAAGGTGGTTGCGCTCGGCGAGGTGATGACCGGCGGGGTCACACCTGGTTCCTCCACTGCCCCGATGGAGCAGGCAGTGCCGTTCGGTGGCTGCGGCCGCGCCACGCCGCGCTGGTCGATGCCTGGGCACAACAGCGTGCCGTCGGCGCTGGCATCGAGGGGAATGCGAGCAATCGCCGGGCTCCCGGGCGCCGGTGCCATCGTCAAGGTCGCCCCGCCATTCTGCGCCAGCGGGCCGAGGTCCGGATTGACCCCGGCGAGATCGGTGGACGCCGTGAAACCACAGGCCGTGCCATTGGGATCGTCGGTGAGGTTGTAGCCCGCGCTCGTCGACGGACCCGAACAGTTCGCTGCGCTGTTGGCAGCCGAATTCCCCGCGATGATCGTGGCAGCCACGGTGGCGGGACCGTTTTGCGAGATCCCCCCGCCAACATTGGCACTGTTGCCAGCAATCGTCGAAGCGATGATGACGAGGGGGCTGCCGCTGCTGATGCCACCACCGAAACTCCCACCAGTCGCGGTGTTGTCGGCGATGGTGCTGTCGGTGACGGTGATCGTCCCTGGAGACAGGTTCTCGATCCCGCCACCACCAGTACCACCAACGTTGCCCGACACGGTGCTCTCGGCAAGCGTGACCGTCCCCCCGTCGTTGTCGATGCCCCCGCCGGGACCACCGTCCGCGGTGTTGTCGGCGATGGTGCTGTCGGTGACCGTGAGGGCTGCGTTGGTCTGGGGTCCGGCGTCGTAGCCACTGCTGTTGACGATCCCTCCGCCCCCGGCAAAGAGACCAGTATTGCCAGAGATCGTGGTGCCGGTCACCGTCAGGGTGCCGCTGGTGAAGATCCCCCCGCCAAGGCCGGCACTGTTGCCCGAGATGGTGCTGCGGGTCACGCTCGCCGTCGTGCCGTTGTAGATCCCTCCCCCGGCGGCGAGACCAGTGTTGCCAGAGACCGTGGTGCCGGTCACCGTCAAGGTGCCGACGTTGTAGATCGTGCCGTACGCCTGGCTCCCCGCCCCCTGGTTGTCTACGACCGCGCACGCCTCGACCGTCAGCGTGCCGCTATTGGCAATCCCTGCTCCATCGGCGGCCTTGCCATTCTCGATCGTCAGCCCATCGAGGGTCACCGTGTCGCCCGAGCCGATCGAGAAGACCGAGCCGCTCGCCGTGCCATCGACGATCGCTGCCGTCTCGCCTGGCCACTGGGTGATGACGAGCGAGCCGAAGTTCTGCGGGAGGATGACGTTATCGTCGACCGTGCCTGCTACCTCAATGGAGTCTCCCGAGGCAGCCTGCGCGACGGCATGAGAGATCGTCGCGCACGGTGCCGTTGCCGAAGTGCAGTCGTTCGTGGCGTCGCTCCCACCCTGGGCGACATAGAGCGTCGTGGTCGCCGTTCCACCGGGGGACGCGATCGTCGTCGTCGCCAGCATTGCCGCGCAGACGGCGAGCACGGCGACGACAGGGCGCCACCGCCTCACCCGTCCGACCACCTCTGCGTGGACCTCCTCGTCGTCGACCCGACATCCCGCGCCACGGGCAGCACGGCTGCCGATCCGGGTCAACTTTCGGCGCAATCACCCGGCCGGTCTCCGGGCGCCACGCTTCGGGTGCCGCTCGTCGCTGACAGGACCGCTGCCGAGCACTGGCCCTCCGGAAGCGCCCCAGCGGCCCAGGGTCGGCCTCGACAGGTCGCCCCCACGATGCCATGGATCTCTTCGAGAGCGCCTGGCGTGTTCGCCAACAGGTCTCCGAAGACCACACCCCGGGTCCATTGGGTACGGTGACGAGGGAGTTCGCAACCGGAAAAGCGCTCGACGGATTGACCGTGGAATCGATCAGTACGGCCGAACGAGGCGGCTCCGACATCAGGGAGAAGAGACACGCCGTACGAGGGGACGGGGAAGTCGAGCCCCTCGCGATGGGCGCACCCGAGCGCGGTCTGCGTCAACAGCTACCAACGGATTTCCGATGGCAAAGCACACGTCTGCGAGGTACGCGACGGGCTCGGGGCGCCTGGGTCGCGCCGTCGGGCAGCAGGATCGCCCCATGGTTGGCGATCGCAGCAGGCGAGCGGCGCGATGGCCGAACAAACGGCCCGATGATGGCCCCTTAGCCGGCGGATCGTCAACTGCGATGGCAAACCGAGGGAGCCCGGTCGCGAATCAGCCGAACAACCCGCCGCTCGGTGGTTGCGTGGTGGTCGTGGTCGCCACCGTCTTGCCCGTCAGTCGCTCGGCTCGAGCAAGGGCGACGCGCATTGCCTCGCGCGCTTGGCGGCGTTCTACGGTGGCGCGCCGGAACGACGCGTCGGTGAGCGACCCGGCGTTGTCGCAGTCGGCGCCCGCGTCGTAGGCGAGCGTGTAGGCCCTGGAGAGCTCCTTGGTCAGCGTCGGATCGGGGGTGGGGAGGTCGCCGTTGGCGGCCGTTGCATCCTGCTCGAGCACGATGCAGTCGGTTTGGACCACCGACAGGCCCTTCCCCTGCCCGAGGACGGTTCCGATGCGCGCGATGTCCGCCTCGAGGGTGCCGATGCTCGAGCCGAGGTTGGCGCCGGCCACCCACGACGCGACCTGCTGGCTCAGGGTCCCGCTCCGGCTCGTGCTGGTGAACGCGGCGAAGGCACCCACGGCGAAAGCCACGATGACGATGCTGGCCGCGACGAGCTTGAGCCGGGCCGTCACCGGTCGCACGCTCCGCTGGCGTTGCCAGTCCCTTCCATGCGACCGGCGGCGACCGCCTGCACCCAGTTCGTCGCGCGTGATGCGCCTGCCCGCTTCACTCGAAGCACAGCACGTGGTAGTCGCGGCGTCCCCTGCGCAACACGAGGAACCGACCGTGCAACAGGTCATCGCTGCGCACTGCGAACCGCAGCTCGCGCACCGGCTTGCCGTTGAGGGAGATCCCTCCTTGCTCGACCAAACGCACGGCCTCAGCACGCGAGCGCGTCACCCCCGCCATCACCAGCAGGTCGGTCACGCTCGCCCCCTTGCCGCCCAGCAACGTCCGCGGGACCGTGCTCGATGGCACCTCGGCGACGACGCGACGCAGGGTCTCCTCGTCGAGGGCGGCGATGTCACCGTCGCCAAAGAGGGCAGCCGCGGCAGCCTCGCAACGACGGGTCTCGCGCTCTCCGTGCACGAGGGTACAGACCGCTCGAGCGAGTGCGCGCTGCGCGACCCGCTTGCCCGGTGCCGTGGCGACCTCGTGGTCGAGCTCCTCGATCGCCGGCGGCGGGAGGAACGTGAAGTACCGCAGGTAAGCGCCAACCGAGGCATCCTCGGTGTTGAGGAAGAACTGGTACAGCTGGTAGGGGCTGGTGCGCGCAGGATCGAGCCACACCGTGCCGGCCTCGGTCTTGCCGAACTTGGTCCCGTCGGGCTTGGTGACGAGCGGTGTCGTCAAGCCGAAGACCTCGTCCCCGCAGACCTTGCGCACGAGCTCGACGCCCATGGTGATGTTGCCCCACTGGTCGCTGCCTCCGATCTGGAGCTCGCAGCCGTAGTCGACGTGCAAGCGCAGGAAGTCGTAGGCCTGCAGGAGCATGTAGCTGAACTCCGTGTAGGAGATCCCCTGCTCTGGGCGCTCGATCCGGCTCCGGACCGCCTCCTTGGCGATCATCTGGTTGACGGTGAACTGCGAACCGACCTCGCGAAGGAACTCGATCAGGCGGGCCTCTTTCAACCAGGCAGCGTTGTCGAGGAGGAGGGCCGCATGGGCGCCGGGTGAGAAGTCCAGGAGCCCCCGCAGCTGAGGCTCGATCCCGGTGAGGTTCGCCGCGAGCTGCTCCTCGCTGAGCATCGGGCGCTCGGTGGTCTTGCCACCAGGATCGCCGACCATGCCGGTGCCGCCCCCGGCGACCACGATCGGTCGATGGCCGGCGAGCTGGAACCGCCGCAGGGTGCACAGCTGCATCAGGTGGTGGACGCCCAAGCTCGGCGCGGAGGGGTCGAACCCCGCGTAGACGGTCATCGCGCCCGCGTCGAGGCGCTTGAAGACCGCCTCGTCAGTGACCTGGTGCACGAGGCCCCGGAACGCGAGGTCCTCGGAGAGGGAAACCACCGTCAAAGCCTGCCATCTCCTTCGAGCGCGGCGGTCACCGCCTCGGCGACGGCCGCGGAGAGCTCCTCGTGGAGGACGAGGTTCTCGGAGCGACTCGGGACCGCGACCCGTACGACAGCGAGCGGCTCCGTCCCCACCAGCGTGGCGAGCGCCGCGTCAAGCTCGTGGGCGCTGCGGACCTCGACCGCGGGGATGCCGAAGCCTCGGGCAACCGCGACCACCGAGACGGCAGGGGGGGTGGCGAAGAACGTCTCGAAGACGGTCCGGTCCAGCACGCGCGCCTGGGGAAGGAACTCGAAGATGCCACCCCCGCCGTTGTCGAGCACGACGATCGTGCAGCTCGTGCTCGCCGGTCGTGTCGACGCCAGGGTCACCAGCGAGGACGCGTCGTGGAAGAACGCGAGGTCACCGACGAGCGCCACGACCGGGCCGACGCCGGCGGCCGCCATCCCCTGCGCGGTCGCAACGACGCCGTCGATCCCGTTCGCACCGCGGTTGGAGAAGACCCGCGGCGGGTGCGGAAGCGGCGGCGCGAACCACTCGAGATCCCGCACCGGCATCGAGGCCGACACCAGGAGCGCTGCGCCGGGAGGAAGCATTCCAAGGATCCGCGCCGCGACCCCAGGTTCGCTCAGCCGGCTCTGGTGCCGGGCCGGAGGGACCAACGGACTGCGGCGTTCAGCCTCCAGGCGCTGCGGACGGCCGCCGGCATCCACGAGCACCGCCTCGACGACCTGGCGCGCCGCTTCTTCGGCTGCGATCCAGCGCGCCCGCCACGACCGGCTCGGCTCCGCCTTCCCTGCCTCCCCTGGCCCGCCGGCGGGCGCGGGGCCCGGGGGGTCCGCTGCGAGAACTCGCAGTGCCGCGCGGAGCCACGACTCGGGATCGGCGTGAAACCGCGCGGAGGCCACCCGGTCGGGGTCGAGCCACCGTCCCCACCGATCGACGAGGACGACCGCTGCGCCTCGGCCGGCCGACTCGGCGACGAAGCCCGCCACGACCTTGGAGATCCACGGCTCGCCGAGCGAGACGATCACCTCGGGCTCCAGTGCCGCTTTGACTGCCGGGGCCCGCAGCACCACGTCAGCAGTCGAGACCACGCCCTCGCGCGACACCCGGCAGCCAGAGCGCGGGTCCGCGAGCACCGGCCAGCCGAGCGCGTCGGCGAAGTCGAACACCGCGTCGGCTGGCCCGCAATGCGCGCCAGCGATGACGACCCCGTCACGCCCTCGCCACGTCGAGACCAACTCCTCGAGCGCGGCCGGGGCGTCCCCCTCGACGAGGCGCGCGAAGCGGTGCCACGGACGGTGGTCTGGACGGGCCGGCGGCAGGTCGCCGGCGCCTCCGACAAGGGGCTCGACGAAGGAGAGGTTCAAATGGACCGGGGATGGCCCCCCCGGACCGTCGCTCGCCTCGGCATAGGCGCGGGCGGCGAGCGAACGCCACCAACCCCGCCCCGAGTCCTCCGGGACCCCGGGGGTCATCGACCACGAGACGAAGCATCCGAAGAGCCCGGTCTGCTCGATCGACTGCGGCGCGCCGACCCCGTGGAGGGCCGGTGGCCGATCGGCGGTGCAGAGGATCAGCGGCAACCGTGACGACGCGGCCTCGACCACCCCCGGGAGGAGCTCGGCTGCCGCGGTGCCGCTCGTCGTGCAGACGACCACTGGTCGGCCGGTGATCGCAGCGAGGCCGAGGGCATAGAAGCAGGCACCCCGCTCGTCGAGGCGCACGTGGAGGGCGAGCTCGCTGCGCTGGGCGAGCGCAAGCACGAGCGGCGTCGAGCGAGAGCCCGGGCAGACGACGGCATGCTCGAGACCGCAGCGGACCCACTCGTCCACCAAGGTGGCGGCAAAGGTCGCCTGGGCGTTCGGTGGGGTCGGCAGGCCCTGGGGCCTCGAAGCGGCGTTCATAGCCCCACCTCGCGAACCGGCGAGGGCGCACCGAGACGGCCGCGGCGCTCCGAGCCGTCGTGGCCCGTACGCTTCGAGCCGTGCCGAGCCCCGCGGTTCTTGCCACCGAGTGCAGCGGTGCGGGAGACGGCGTGCCGCTCGTGCTCGCGCATGGCTTCACCCAGACCGGACGCCTGTGGGGAGCCTTCGGTGCCGCCCTGGCCCGGCACCGAAGGCTCGTCCACGTCGACCTTCCCGGCCACGGCGGTTCCGCGGCGCTGCAGGCGGACCTCCGCCAAGGTGCCGACCTGTTGCTGCGCGCTGGAGGGGACGAACCCTTCGACCTGCTCGGCTACTCCCTCGGGGGCCGCTTCGCTCTGCAGGCCGCGCTCGCCGAGCCAGCG
Source organism: Actinomycetota bacterium (assembly GCA_021324045.1). GTDB lineage: Bacteria > Actinomycetota > Acidimicrobiia > Acidimicrobiales > RAAP-2 > JAJPJV01. The sequence goes on from JAJPJV010000030.1 coordinate 52,236, forward strand.
CGCGTCCGGCGCCTCGTCCTGGTGAGCACGACCGCCGGCATCGAGGATCCCGCGGCCCGGCTCGAGCGCCGCAGGCGGGACGAGGCGCTCGCCGACGAGATCGAGCGCTCGAACAGCCTCGAGCACTTCCTGTCCCGCTGGCTCGCCAACCCGATGTTCGCCACGCTCGCACCGGGTGCCGCCCAGATCGACGAACGTCGCCGCAACAGCCCTGCCGGCCTCGCCTCGAGCCTGCGGCTGGCCGGAGTCGGCGCCCAGCCCCCACTGTGGGACGACCTCGGCGCGCTCACCATGCCGGTGCTCTGCCTCGCCGGGGCGAACGACCCGCGTTTCCTCGCGCACGGCGCCCGGATCGCACGCGCGACCGGGGGGTGCTTCTCGGTGATCCCCGGCGCCGGGCACGCCGCCCACCTTGAGCAGCCAGGGATCGCCGGCCGGATCGTGACGACCTGGTTGGACCGAGTGGGCACCAGCGCCGATCGCCGCCCGCGCCGGGACCCCGCGCGCTCGGAATCGTTGCCCGACCCATCGACGCCGCGCTGACGCGGCCGCAGTGGCGCCACCGCCTCCGAGCGGGGAGAACCCGCCACGCGCGTGCAGGAGGTCGGCGGTGCCGTGCTGCGCCCCAGGGTTCATCGGAGGGTGGTCATGACGTCGGCGACCCCACCTTCACGCCAGGGTACCGACCACGAGCAGCGCGCCGACCACGACCTGGAGCCGAGCGGTCGCCTGGAGCACGGGGACGAGGTCCTTGCCGCTGGCCCCAGAAAGCACCGTGCGCGCCGGAGCCACCGCGAGGACCGCTGCGGCGAAGGCGACCAGTGCCAAGGGCCGCCACGAGGCCAGCACGGCAACCCCGCCAGCGGCAACCAGCAGCGATCCCACGTAGAGCCAGCGCGCGGCGCGCGACCCGACGCGCACCGCGAGCGTGCGCTTCCCGGCACGCTCGTCGCCGGGGAGGTCTCGCAGGTTGTTCGCTTCGAGCAGGGCTGTGGCGAGCATCCCGACCGGTACGGCCGCGGCGAGCGCGACCCACGAGATCCGGCCACTTTGCACGTACGCCGACCCCATGGTCGCGATGACGCCGAAGAAGACGAACACCGACAGCTCCCCGAGCCCGACGTAGCCGTATGGGCGCGGCCCTCCGGTGTAGAGCCAGCCGGCGGCGAAGCAGGCGGCGCCGACGGCGACCAGCCACCAGGTCGTCGCCGCCGCCAGCGCGAGCCCGGGCAGCGCGGCGGCGACGAAGCAAGCGATCGCCGCCCTGCGTACAGCCTGGGGTGCCACGAGCCCCGAGGCGACGAGGCGCAGCGGCCCCACTCGCGCCCGGTCGGTCCCCCGGACGCCATCGGAGTAGTCATTGGCGAAGTTCGTCCCCACCTGGATGGCCAGCGCCACGAGCAAGGCGCAGGCGGCGCGCCACCAGATGACCCCGGCGCCCGCCTCCCACTTCCCCACGGCCGTCCCGACGACCACCGGCACGACCGCCGCAGGCAAGGTTCTTGGCCGGGCACCGGCCATCCAGAGTGCGATGCGCCACCGCCGGCCCTGATCGGAGTCCGCTGGGGCGGTGTCGCGGTCCCTGTTCGCGTGCCCTGGGCTCGGTGGTCCGGGCCCGGCACCGTCGCGGTGGGGGAACGGTTGGCCGGTTCGGTGGTCCAGCTCGTCCACGTCGTCCATCCCTCCGACGGCGGGCTCGACGCTACGGACGCCGGGGGAATCGCGAGAAATCGGGCTCTCGGCGCTCCAGGTAGGCATTGCGCCCTTCCTGCCCCTCTTCGGTCATGTAGAAGAGCATCGTGGCGTCGCCGGCGAGTTGCTGCACGCCCGCCAGCCCCTCGTCCGCGGCATTGAAACCGGCCTTGAGCATGCGCAGCGCGATGGGAGAGAGAGACAGGATCCGCCGGCACCATGCCACGGTCTCGGTCTCGAGATCCTCGAGGGGAACCACCGCGTTCACCAACCCCCAGGCGAGCGCCTCCTGAGCGCCGTACTGGCGGCAGAGGAACCACACCTCCTTCGCGCGCTTGAGCCCGATGGTTCGCGCCATGAGCCCGGCGCCGTAGCCACCGTCGAAGCTCCCCACCCTCGGCCCGGTCTGGCCGAAGCGCGCGTTGTCCGCGGCGATCGTGAGGTCGCAGACCAGGTGCAAGACGTGGCCACCCCCGATGGCGTAGCCGGCCACGCTGGCGATGACCGGCTTGGGGAGCCGCCGGATGAGGATCTGGAGGTCCAACACGTTGAGCCGCCCGATCCCGCGAGCCGCGACCTCGTCGTCGCCGAGGTAACCGTCCGCTCCCCGCACGCGCTGGTCGCCACCCGAGCAGAAGGCATCGGGACCCTCGCCGGTGAGCACGACCACCCCGACCTCGGGGTCGTCGCGGGCCATGAGGAACCCGTTGGTGAGCTCGAAGAGGGTTTGGGGACGGAAGGCGTTGCGGACCTCGGGCCGGCAGATGGTGAGCCTCGCGATCCCCTCGGCGACCTCGTAGCGGATGTCTTTGAACGAGCCCTCCGAGCGCCACTTCGGCGCGGGGCGCCGACGAAGCTCGGCGAGGGGATCCGGCGGGGGACCATTCACAACGGTGCGTGGCTTCGACACGGTGCGCCTACGCTACCGGCCGATGCCCGAGCTCGTCGCACTCGAGCTGCCCGGGAGCCAGGCCTTCGTGGACACCGTGCGACGCGTCTGGGATGCCGGTGACGCGGTCGCACCCTTGGATCCCCGATTGCCGCCACCCGCCGCGCGGGCGCTGCTTGCGGCGCTCGCGCCAACGGCGATCATCGGGCCGGACGGGGAGCGCCGCTCGCTGGAGGGCGGCCGCCCCGTCGAGCCTGGCGACGCGCTCGTGCTCGGCACCTCGGGGACCACCGGCCCGGCACGCGGCGTCGTGCTCACCATGGCAGCCCTCGAGGCATCGGCGGACGCCACGACCCGCCGACTGGGGATCGACCCCGCCCGCCACCACTGGTTGGCCTGCCTCCCGCTCGCCCATATCGGGGCCATGGCGGTCGTCGCACGCGCGGTGCTGACCGGCACCCCCCTCACTGTGCTCCCCGGCTTCGATGCCGGCCAGGTCGAATCCTTGGGGCGTGAACGGATCGCCACCCACGTCGCGCTCGTCTCCACCGCCCTCGCGCGCATCGATCCGGCCGTCTTCGAGACCATCCTCCTCGGCGGCGCGGCACCACCGGCGAACCTTGCCGCCAACGTCGTGACGACCTACGGCATGACCGAGACCGGCTCTGGCGTCGTCTACGACGGACGGCCCCTGGACGGCGTCGAGGTCGCGATCGATCCGGCGGAGGGGACGAACGAGATCCTCGTGCGCGCACCGATGCTGTTTCGCGCCTATCGCGACGGGACCCGGCCGAACCGAAAGGCCCCCGACGGCTCGGGCGGCTGGTTCCCCACTGGCGATGCCGGCCGGTGGACCCCCGACGGGCGCCTCGAGGTCCTGGGCCGCCTTTCCGACGTCGTGGTCACCGGAGGCGAGAAGGTGTGGCCACCGGCAGTCGAGGCCCTTTTGGCGACCCATCCCCTCGTGGCCTCCGTCGCGGTCTGGAAACGTCCCGACCCCACATGGGGTGAGCGCGTCGTCGCGTGGGTGGTGCCCAAGGATCGGCGCCACCCGCCACGCCTGGAGGCCCTGGCGGAGCTCACCAGGAGCCAGCTACCTCCCTGGGCAGCCCCCAAGGAGCTCGTCGTCGTCGACGAGCTCCCGCGCACCCCGAGCGGGAAGGTGCGACGGCGCGCGCTGCGGTGACCGGGCGACCAAGCGCACAGCCGTGGGCATCACGCTCGTCGGCGGCCGCGAGGAGGCACGCCGGAGCACGGGCCTGGCGCGTAGCGTGATCGTCGGGCGGCCAGATCCCCCTACGGTGGGATCGACATGGCGAACCGCCTCATCGACGAGACCAGCCCGTACCTGCGCCAGCACGCCGACAACCCCGTGGACTGGTACCCCTGGGGCGAGGAGGCCTTCGAGCGTGCCCGGCGGGAGGACAAGCCGCTGTTCGTCTCCATCGGCTACGCCTCCTGCCACTGGTGCCACGTCATGGCCCACGAGAGCTTCGAGGACCCCGAGACCGCCGCCCTTTTGGCCAAGGACTTCATCTCGATCAAAGTCGACCGTGAGGAGCGACCCGACGTCGACGCCGTCTACATGGCCGCGGTCCAGGCCTTGACCGGCTCGGGGGGGTGGCCGATGTCGGTGTTCTGCACTCCGGAGGGGAAGCCCTTCTACGCCGGGACCTACTTCCCCCCCACCGACCGCGGCGGGCTCCCGTCGTTCCGCTCCGTGCTCCAGGCACTGGCGGCCGCCTGGACCCAGGAGCGTGCAGCCGTCGAGCGCCAGGCCGAGGCCGTGTTGGCGGCGGTGGAGCGCCAGACCGCTCCCCTCGAGCACCTCGCCGTCGACGGTGGGCCCCGACCCTCGGCCACCCTCCCGACCTTCGACGACCTCCTCGAGCAGACGATGGGACACCTGCGGCGCAGCTTTGACGAGCACTGGGGGGGCTTCGGCGGGGCGCCGAAGTTCCCGCGCCCGGCCTATATCGACCTGTGCCTGCGCCACTACGCCCGCACCGGGGACCGGCGATCGCTCGCCATGGCGACCACCACGCTGGACGCGATGGCCGCGGGCGGCATCTACGACCACCTGGCCGGTGGCTTCGCGCGCTACGCCACCGATCGCCAGTGGCTCGTACCGCACTTCGAGAAGATGCTGACCGACCAGGCCCTGCTCGCCCGCAGCTACCTCCACGCGTGGCTCCTCACCGGCCACAGCGATTACCACCAGGTCCTCTCCGAGACCCTGGACTACGTCCTGACCGCACTGGCCGCGCCCGGCGGGGGGTTCTGTTCCTCCGAGGACGCCGATGCCGGCGGGGTCGAAGGCGGGCACGCCACCTTCACCGAGGGCCAGGCACGCGCCGCGCTCGGTGACCTCGATCCGCAGACCGTCGAAGCCGCCCTCGACTTCTACGGGATCACCGCCGACGGCCACTGGGAAGGGACCAACGTCATCCATCGCCGCCTCGGGGAGCCCTTGCGCCGCCCGCCCGCGATGGAGGTCGCCCGTCAGCGCCTGCTCGCGGCCCGCCGGGCGCGCCCCCAACCCGCACGCGACGACAAGGTGCTCACGGAATGGAACGCCATGACCGTCGCCGCGTTGGCCGAAGCCGCCGCTGCGACCGGGAACGCTCGCTGGGCCTCGGCCGCCATCTCCACGGCCGAGGTGCTGTGGCGCGACCTCCGCCGAGACGACGGCCGCTGGCTGCGCAGCCTCCAGGGGGGCAGGGCGCGGCATCTCGCCATGGCAGCGGACTATGCCTGGCTCGTCGAGGCCTTCACGCGCCTCGCCGAGCTCACGGGCAGCGCCACATGGATCGCGCAGGCCTCCGGGGCCGCCGACGGGCTCCTTGCGCACTTCTCGGAGCAGGGCTTGATCTTTGCGACCGGCGACGACGCGGACGCGCTCATCTGCCGCCCGATGGACCTCCTCGACGGCGCCGTCCCGGCGGCGAGCTCCGTGGCCGCGGTGGCGCTCCTGCGGCTCGGGGCCCTGACCGGCCAGACGCGCTACTCCGCGGCTGCCGAAGCCATCCTGCGGCGGGCCGCGCCCCTCGTGACGGAGACACCGCTCGCCTTCCCGGATCTCCTCGGTGCCTACGCGATGTTCGAGGACCCCGTCGAGATCGTGGTCGCCGGGGATCGCCCGGACCTCCTGCACGCGCTGCGACGCCGATGGCTGCCGACCGCGGTCCTCGCCTGGGGCCAACGCACCGCGTCTCCGCTGTGGACCGATCGCCAGGACGGTGCGGCCTATGTCTGCCGGCACTTCGTCTGTGGTCTCCCGGCGCGCGACGAAGCTACGCTGGTGAGCCAACTGCCAGAGCCAGGGAGCTGACGGGAACCATGTTGGGGCGGTCCGACCGCACGCGTTCGGCGGGACGTGGGCACCGGGCGCGCCCGATCCCCGCCACCAATGGCGATCGCTCGCAGGACGACGGCCCCTCGCTCAAGCTGCTCCTCAGGGACATCCCGCGCCGCAGGCGGCTCCGCATGGTCGGCGGCACGCACCTGGTCGTGCTCGTCCTCGCTTCGACCCGGGAGGACACCACCGCGGTCGATCTCTCCTCGGGAGCCCTCATCAGGCTCCGCGTCCCCTGGCCCCCCGAGCACGAGCCCGACCTCGCAGCCTTCGATGTCGTCGAGGCCACGCTTGCCCAAGACCCCGAGACCGACGACCTCGCCCAGCCCGAGGCGGCGACGGTGGCCGACCTCCCCCGCCATGTCGGCACCATGCGCGGCCGCCGGGTACGGGCCATGCTCCAGCGGCTCGCCGCGCGCCCCGACGGTCCGTTGCTCGGGATCCCCGGCCCCTCAGCCCCCTACTGGGAGTTCTGGGGGAACCGCCCGTCGACGGCGTTGATCGTCCCCACGCGAGGCCCCCAGCTCATTCGCCGCGAGGACGGCTCGACGTGGGTCCGGTTCGGATGGGACCGCGACGACGTCTGGCTCCCGACCACGGACCGCAACGCCGCGCGCGCCCTCGACGCGGCTCGGAGGGACCGGCTCTCGGGCAAGGCGCTCAGCACCGCACTGGGGTTCCGCCCCCACTACCTGCTCGCCTCGCTCACCGGACCCCACAATGGCTACTGCACGAAGGTCTGCGCCGCCGTACTCCCACGCGGCTGAGGGATCCGGCATCGACGGACGGCGAGCGACCCCGCTGAGATCGGATGAGCTGAGCCGGACTCACCCGCCAGGGCACTGCTGCGCTCCGGTCCGCCCCCCTGTGCCCTTCGCCAGGCCCGGCGGTCAGCGTCCGAGACGCCCGGCCGCGAGATCCTCGGCCATCGCCCACCCGAAGGCGACGAGCCGGTCTCCTTGTCTCGGGTCGATGGACGCGAAGAGCGCAGCGACCTCCTCGGGCACCGGAGCTCCCTTGGGAGGGCTGAAGTCGATCCCCCCGGCCAAGGAACCGTCGCCGGCGAGCACGAAGGTGCGGTCGTCGAGCCGCTGCTCGGCACCGAAGCGCTTGGCGAGCCGCCGTGCCCAGGCCCGCTCCTCACCCGTCGCCCGGTGGTTCGGCCGTGGCACGACGTCGCTCAGGCCGTTGAATGCGCGAAAGCCCTCCGGCCGGAGCAGTCGGGTCCCGAGCAGCACGTCTTCGTCGGGGAACGCCAGGAGCGCCCGACGGAACTGATCGGCCATGATCCCCTTCAAGGCTGCGTCGGCTCTCGAGGTCTGGTCAACGGTCGCCAGCCCGACCAGAAGTGACGGGGTGCCCCCGATGCGCTCGAGCGTGCAGAAGGAGAAGCCGCGCAGCTTCGATCCCTCGCGCGCCTGGGTCACCAGCACCCACTCCTCGCGCTGCTTGGAGACGAACCCGATGTCGAAGGCCACCTCGCGACCGGCGCTGAGATCGGCCATCTCGACCAGCTCCGTGTCGCTCAGTGCCGTGCAGTCCTTGGTCGTGACCTCGATCGCCATAGACCAATTCTAGGGGGTCGCGCCACCGGTGCCCAACGGCGCTCAGCCGATGATCGCCCGGGCACCAAGGAGGGACTTGAGCTCGCCGACCAGGCCGTTGCGGCTGTCGACGTTGAACGCGGCAGGGAGGCGCAGCACCTTCTGGCCGACATGGAGCAGCACGGGACATTGCCCCGGATGCGACACGAGGACCCCTTTCAAGCGCTCGACCGTGTCCTCCGTCAGGCCCTCGAGGGGCAGGGCGATCCGGAGCTCCCTGGTCGCCTCGGTGGCAAGATCCGGCCTGCGCAGCTCCATGCAGACGATCTTGGGCACCTCGTCTCGCAGGTCGATCCGGCCCTTGACCACCACGATCGTGTCGTTCTCGAGCAGGGTGCCGTAGGTGGCCATGACCCTGGGGAAGACGAAGACCTCCATCGAGGCCTCGAGGTCTTCGAGGACGAAGCGTGCCATGAGCTCGCCCTTCTTGGTGTACTGGCGCTTGAGGTCCGTCACCACGCCCCCGACGCAGCGCACGAGGCCCTCGGCAGCAAGGCCACTGATCGTCGGCTCGCCGCCGAGGTCGCCGTCGCTCAGCGCATCGCGCAGCTCGGCCAGCGAGCAGTCGACGTGGCGCGCGAGCACCGGTTCCACCCCCCGCAGGGGGTGATCGCTGACGTAGAGCCCCAGCATCTCCTTCTCGAAGGCGAGGCGCTGGGACTTGTCGAACTCGATGTCGGGGATCGGCACCCGGGTGCCCTCCCAGTGCCCGATGTCGTCGTCGCCTTCGTCGGGGGTCACCGAGGAGAACAACGTGGCGATGCCGACCTCGTGCTCGCGGCGTCGCTCTAAGGTGCGGTCGACGAGCTCATCGAGGACGAGGCACAACCCCTGACGAGGGTGCCCCAAGGAGTCGAAGGCACCTGCCTTGACGAGCGACTCCATCGTCCGCTTGTTCAGCACGACCGGGTCGACGCGACGGCAGAAGTCGTAGATGTCGGTGAACGGACCGTTGGCCTGCCGCTCGGCGACGATCGCCTCGACCAACGCCTCCCCGACGTTGCGCACGGCCGCGAGCCCGAACACGATCCCCTTGGGCCTCTCGGCCCCGGGCTCGCCGGGCACCTCCAGCCGAGGGGTGAACTCGGCGGCCGAGCGGTTGACGTCGGGCACGGTGACCTCGATGCCCATGGCCCGGCACTCGGCGAGGTAGACGGCCGTCTTGTCCTTGTTGTCCTTGACCGAGGTGAGCAGCGCGGCCATGTACTCGACCGGGTAGTTCGCCTTGAGCCACGCCGTCTGGTAGGCGACGAGGCCGTAGCCATAGGAGTGGGACTTGTTGAAGGCGTAGTCGGCGAAGGGCTCGATGATGTCGAAGAGCTGGGTTCCCAGCGCTTCGCCATAGCCCTGGGCGACGCAGCCGGCGACGAACTTCTCCCGCTCGGCAGCGATGAGCTTTCGGTCCTTCTTTCCGCACGCCTTGCGGAGGTTGTCAGCCTCCTCCAAGGTGTAGCCCGCGAACTTCTGGGCGACCCGCATCACCGACTCCTGGAAGAGCATGAGCCCGTAGGTGTCCTTGAGGATTGGCTCGAGGTCGGGGTGCAGGTAGGTGGGCACCTTGCGCCCGTTCTTCAGCTCGGGGTAGTCCCGGTGCATGTTGGCCGCCATCGGACCCGGCCGGTAGAGGGCGACGAGGGCGGCGACGTCGTCGAAGCTCGTCGGCTCGAGCGCGCGCATGGTCTGGCGCATGGCGGCGCCCTCGAGCTGGAACACGCCGATCGAGTCCCCCCGACGCAGCATCGCCAGCGTCTTCTCGTCCGCGAGGTCCACGGCGTCGATGTCGGGCCGGGTACCCGTCGAGCGCTCGATCAGATCTAGCGTCCGCTCGATGACCGACAGGTTGCGCAAGCCGAGGAAATCCATCTTGAGCAGGCCCAGCTCCTCCACCCCGTGCATCTCGTACTGGGTGACGATGGGAGCGTCCTCGGGATCGATGCCGGCGTCGGGTTTGCGCTGGATCGGCAGGTACTCGGTGAGGGGGTCCTTGGTGATGACGACCGCGGCGGCGTGGATGCCGTCCTGGCGACGGAGGCCCTCGAGCCCCTTGGCCACGTCGATCACCCGACGGGCCTCGGGGTCCTCCTCGTACATGGCCCGCAGCTCGGCGGCCGCCCGGTAGCCGTCCTCGTGGCCCTCGCTCTTCTCCAGGCAGGCCCGCAGCGGGGTGTCCCGGCCCATGACCAGCGGCGGCATCGCCTTGGCGATCCGGTCTCCAACGACGTAGGGCAAGCCGAGCACCCGGGCGGCATCTCGCACCGCGGCACGCGCCTTGATCGTGGAGAAGGTCACGATCTGGGCGACGTGGTCGCTCCCGTAGCGCTCGGCCGCGTAGCGGATCATCTCGCCGCGGTAGCGCTCGTCGAAGTCCATGTCGATGTCGGGCATCTGCTTGCGGCCCGGATTGAGGAAGCGCTCGAAGAGCAGGTCGTAGCGGATGGGGTCGAGGTCCACGATCCGCAGGCAGTAGGCGACGCAGCACCCGGCAGCGGAGCCCCGCCCGGGCCCCACCCGGATCCCGGACTCACGGGCGTGACGGATGAGGTCCCACACGACGAGGAAGTAGGCGGCAAAACCCATGTCCCCGATGACGGCGAGCTCGTAGTCGAGCCGCTCGCGCACGTGGCCGGGCACCGGGTCCCCGTAGCGGCGACGGGCACCCTCGTAGGTGAGGTGCCGCAGGTAGGCGAGGGCCCGGGCCTCGTAGGTCTCCCCTTCGAAGCCATCGGGCACCGGGAACTCGGGGAGGCTGGGCTTGCCCAGCTCGAGCTCGACGTTGACGCGCTCGGCCACCAGCAGCGTGTTGTCGCAGGCCTCCGGCACCTCGGCGAAGAGCTGACGCATCTCGGCCGCCGACTTGAGGTAGTGCTCGGTGCCCTCGAAGCGGAAGCGCTTGGGGTCGTCGACTTGGGTCCCGGTCTGCACGCACAACAGCGCGTCGTGGGCCTGGGCGTCCTGACGGTGCGTGTAGTGGCTGTCATTGGTCGCCACGAGGGGGATCCCCAGGTCGCGAGCGAGCGCGACCAGTTCGGGGTTGACGGCGCGTTGCGCCGCGATGCCGTGGTCCTGGAGCTCAACGAAGAGGTGCTCACGCCCGAAGATGTCGAGGAGGGTGCCAGCGATCCGGCGCGCGCCGGCGAGGTCGCCCGCCAGGATCGCCTGGGGAACGAGTCCTCCGAGGCACCCGGTCGTCGCGATGAGTCCCTCGTGGTAGCGCTCGAGGAGCTCCCAGTCGCAGCGGGGCTTGTGGTAGAAGCCCGAGAGGTAGGCCTCGGAGGAGAGCTTCATGAGGTTGCGGTACCCGGTCGTCGACTCGGCCAGCACCGTCAGGTGGTAGTAGAGCTTCTTTCCCCCTTCGACCTCGCCGCCGGTGTCGTCCACCCGCCCTCGGCGCACGGGCCGCTCGTGGCGGGACTCGGCGGCCATGTAGGCCTCCGTGCCGATGATCGGCGTGATGCCGGCCTCGCGGCACGCCCGGTAGAAATCCAGGACCCCGTACATGTTGCCGTGGTCGGTGATCGCCAGTGCCGGTTGGCCGTCCCGGACGGCAACCGCCACGAGGTCCTTGACGCGCGACGCGCCGTCGAGCATCGAGAACTCGCTATGGCAATGCAGATGGGCGAACGACCTGGCTGACGACACCGCAGACAACGCCCGATCCCTCCCACGTTCTCAGGGCCTCCACGGGCGAGGAGCGCCGGTGGAGGAGTTACAGCAGTGTGGTTCGACCATACCTCAGGGCGCCGTGTTCGGGGGGCACGAACGCCACGGGTCGATCCGGTCCCCAGGCCCTTAGAGGTACGTCCCCGGACGGCTCGGCGGGGCCGGCGGAAGGCCACGCTGGCGCATCTCGTCGAGCTGCGCGCGGGCAGCCATCTGCTGGGCCACCAGGGTTGCCTGGATCCCGTGGAACAACCCCTCGAGCCAACCGACGAGCTGTGCCTGGGCGACGCGCAATTCGGCCTCGCTCGGGGTCCGATTGTCGAAGGGCTTGGCCATTCGCTCGAGCTCCTCGGCCAGATCCGGTGAGAGGCCACTGGCGACCTCACGGACCGATAGGTCGTAGATCTCCCGCAAGCGAAGCCGTCCGGCCTCGTCCAACGGCGCCTGACGCGCCTCTTCGAGCAGCTGGCGCACCATGGTCCCGATCCGCATCACCTTCCCGGGCTGGTGCACGGACTCGGGGCTCGCCTCCTGGCCGCCACCCTCGGCGCCTGGCTGTTCCGGTCGTTGGGCCGCGGGAGACGCGGGGAGCACCTCGTCGGGCAGGACCCGATTGTTCGCGGCGTGCGCGTTCTGCGCTCGGCTCTCCGAAGGGGTATCGGTCATGTCACGATGATGCCATCGCTGGCGTCCCGAGCCGACAAAGCACTCGGGGTGCGCGCTCGCCGGTCCCGCGTTCCCTGGTCCTCGTGCCCCTTCGCCTCGGCGCGCCTTCGGCGCCAGGGGCTTTCACCCGCGAACCCAGGCGAGCAACGGGACGAGCATCTCGGCCGCGGTGAGCGAACCGTGGCGGGCCACGAGCCGCTGCTCGCCGGTGTCGGCAGGGTCCAGGAACGCAAGAGGAGCGAACGGGGCGAGCACGACATCGCCGAGGCGCTCGAGGACCTCAGGGGGCGCGGCGCCCCCGAGCCAGCCCTCGGCGAGGACCTCCGCCCGGGTTCGCACCCATGCCACGTCATCGAATGCCGCGTGCGCTGCGGCCGCGACGTCGTCGAGCGCGCCACTGCGCACGTGGAGCCATCGGAACCGACCCTCCCCGGAGATCGCCTCGACCTGCTCCATGATCTCAGGGCCGAAGATCGCGAGGCGTTGCCCCACCTCGACCTGCCCGTGATCGCTGGTGACCACCAGGCCGGCCCCCGGTGGCAGGACCGCCAGCAAGTCGGCGACGAGACGGTCAGTCGCTCGAAGCTCCTCGTCATAGTGCGCTCCCAACCCTCTGGTATGAGATACCCGGTCGATCCCGTCGCTATAGGCGAGGACGAAGGGCGCTCGCTCCTCGAGCAACCGCCGCACCTCGACGACGAGGCCTGAGACCGTGACCCACGGGACCGCCTTCGTCCCGGCGAGGAACGCGGCAGAAAACCCGCTCGCTGCGAACTCCTCCCGGGAGACGACGGGCACGGGCACGCTTGCCAGCTCGGCCGGGCGCATCGCAAACGCCGGTGTTGGTTGGAAGGTCGGCGGGGGCAGGAGCTGGCGCGCGTCACGACCTCCGAGCCGCCAGGCCAAGGGATGGAAGAGCTGCTCGTCGACGAGCATACGGAACCCCACGAGGCCGTGAGCCGCCGGCGCGAGCCCCGTCGTCAGGCTGGTGAGGGCGACCGGGGTGCTCGAGGGGGCGACGGTGGTGATCGGGCCGCCCTCGCCGCTGGCGAGCGTCGGCGCGATCGACGTCCGCTCCTGGAGCTGCTCCCACCCCAGACCGTCGATCACGAGGAGCACGATCTGGCGGCAGCTCCGCAGGGCAGCGGGAAGCCATGGGGCCTCGGGGGGCCCGCCGACGTCGGGCGCCGCGCCGTGGTGGGCGGCCAGCACGCCGAAGAGCGCGCCGGCCAGGTTCGTCAGGCACGGACCGTCGAACGCGGGGAGGATCGGGTCGGGGGGCATCGCCACGGCTCACACTACGTGCCCGCCGCAGGGCGACGACGAGCCGGGTGCCGGAAGGGTCGCAGCGGTAGGCTGCGCGCGTGAAGGTCTCGACCCGCGGCGACTACGCCTGCCGTGCCCTCCTCTCCCTAGCGCTGCACGACGGCCAGTCGGCGCCGACCTCGGTCCGTGACATCGCCGACCGCACGGGTCTCCCCCAGCCCTACCTCGAACAGATCCTCCTCGCGCTCAAAGGCGCCGGTCTCGTGCGCTCCAAGCGTGGGGTTGGCGGCGGCTACGTGCTCGCCCGCCCTCCCGAGGAGATCACCCTGGCACAGATCGTCTCCGCAGTCGACGGACCGATCGTCGCGGGGGACTTCGGCGAACCCCACACCGGCGGCGCCTGCGACCACGAAGGACAGTGCGTGCTCTTAGCGGTCTGGGCAGAGGTCGGCGAGTACATGCGCGCCTACCTGCAATCCTTCACCCTCGCCGACATGGTCGCCCGCTCGCTGGGCGCCCCGGCGGCACCGTCGCCGGGGCCAAAGGCCGATCCCGCCGGGCCCCAGGACCCCCCTAGTGCCCAGGCGCCTCGTCAGGCGCGGGAGCTCGTTGGTTCCACAGCGCGAGCACCCGAGCGCCACGCTCCCATCCGAGCACGCTGAGCGAGGCCGTCCCGAGCGCCAAGAACCGGCCACCGATCGGTGGGAGCCCGACCCAGCGCGCGGCGAGCACCCGGAGCACGTGGCCGTGGGCGAAGCACAAGGTGTCCCCCTCGACGGCCTGGGCGCGCTCGATGACCCGGTCCGCCCGAGCCCCGACCGCGCTCGCCGTCTCGCCGCCGGGAACGCCTTCGCTCCACAACGTCCAGCCCGGCCGCTCGCGGCAGATCTCTGCACTGGTGCGACCTTCGTACTCGCCGTAGTCCCACTCGGACAGCTCGTCGATGATCTCGGGATCGGGATAACCGGCGAGCGCGGCGGTCTCGAGGGCCCGCGACAACGGGCTCGAGAGGACCAGGGCGAAGGACCACGGCGCCAGCAGCCCCGCCAGCCGTCGCGCCTGTTCCCGGCCCTCGGGCACGAGCGGGACGTCGGTTCTCCCGGTGTGACGACCGCAGCGGCTCCACTCGGTGTCCCCGTGGCGCACGAGGACCATCCGGCCTCGCGGCGTCGGATCGCCCGCGGGCGCGCCAGCGGCGCGACGGCCAGCCACCGGATCGTCACCGGCATGCCCACCGGCCTCCGGGGTCCTCATGCCTGCGACCCCCCCGCTCGCCGGGCGCGAGCGCCGGCCGGTCGATCGGGGAACGCTCGATCGGGGAATGTTAGACAGCGTTGGTATGGATTTCATCCTCCTGTTACACGGACCTGTCAGGCTGGTGTCCATGCCAGGTCGGTCGAACCAGGGAAATGCACAACTCCTGGTCGGCGTTGTATCTACTGTGTTGGTGTAGGTTCGACGGTGCTCGGTTGGAGGCCAGGCCGTCGGATCGCCATTGGAACCGTGAGAAACGATAGGGAATGAGTAGGACGAGAAGTACGGTCAGTACCACAGACAGCCTGGGGTTGTTGCTTCGCGACCTCGAGCATCATCCCATGCCCAACTACGAGCAGCAGGTCGAGCTCGCCAAGCGCGTCGCAGCGGGTGACGAGGAGGCACGCCGCGAGATGGTCGCAGCGAACCTCCGGCTGGTGGTGCACTGGGCGCGTCGATACCAGGATCGGGGGGTTGACCTGGCCGATCTCGTCCAAGAGGGGACCTTCGGCCTGCTCCGCGCGGTCGAGAAGTTCGACTGGGAGCGGGGCTTCCGCTTCTCGACCTACGCCACCTGGTGGATCCGTCAAGCGTTGCAGCGGGCAGTCCAGCAGCACGGACGGGTCATCCGGGTCCCGCTCGAAGTCGGTGAGCGCCTCCAGCGCCTCGACGCCTTGACCGCGGAGCTGGCCGGTCAGCTGGGTCGGGCTCCCACCGAAGAAGAGCTCACCGAGGCCACGGGCATGACTGAGGAGGAGCGACGGGCACTCGAAGGGGTTGCCAGGGTGGCAGCCAGCCTCGATCAACCCGCGGCCGTGGACTCGACCACCCCGCTCGGCGAGCTCGTCGCCCCCGACAGCGAGAACCTCCCCGACAAGATCGACCAGGCGATCGTGATGGATCGGGTGCGCGAAGCGGTGGAGCGGCTCCCTGAGCTTCAGCGCGACGTGCTCCGGATGCGTTTCGGCTTCGACGGCAGTGCCCCCGCCTCCCTCCAGGTCACCGCGGAGCGTCTCGGGGTGGGCGTCCGACGGGTGCGCCGTGCCGAGGAAGAGGCCTTGGCGGCCCTGTCGACCGACGAGGACGTCATCGGCGCGCACGAGGCTGCCTGATCTCGCGTCTCGGCGTCAGCCTGTCGGAGCGGCGCTGCGGCGGGTCGGCCGTTCCACCAGCGGCACCTGAGACTTCCGTGCCTTGGCGACCGGAGGGCGTCAGGCCGTTCAGCACGGCGGCGAAGTCAGCGGGGATGCGCGACTCGAAGCGGAGCCGTTCGCCAGTTCGGGGGTGGTCGAAGCACAGCTCGAAGGCGTGGAGGAGCGGCCGACTCGAAGCGAGCTCGGCCCCGATCGGCATACGGTCCCCACGGTGGCGTGCGGCGCGTGCCCCTTCGGGACGGGCTGATCCCGCGCGGCCATAGCGGTCGTCTCCGATCACCGGGTGCCCGATCGCCGCGAAGTGCACGCGGATCTGATGCGTCCTGCCCGTCTCCAGGCTCACCCTCACCAACGTGACGACGTCGGGCCCACCCGGCGCGGGCCATGACAAGTGCTCGATCACCTCGAATGCGGTGCGGGCGGGGCGCCCCTCGGCACGCACTGCCATCTTCGTGGGGGTCGTCGACGAACGCCCGATGGGTGCATCGATGAGCCCGCGCGCCTCGGCGATGCGACCCGAGACGAGCGCGAGGTAGCGACGCTGGACCGTGCGCTGCGAGAGCTGGCGGACCAGCGCGTGGTAGGCCTCGGCGGTTCGCGCCACCACCATCAACCCCGACGTGCCACGGTCCAGGCGGTGGACGATCCCGGGCCGCTCCGGCGGGCAGGTCCCGTCCTCCACGAGATCCCAGAGATCGGCGAAGCGCGCGAGGAGCCCCGACACCAGGGTGCCGCTGCGATGGCCGGCCCCGGGATGCACGATCACCCCCGCGGGCTTGTCGACCACGATGACCGCTGGGTCTTCGTGGACGAGTGCGAATGGGACGTCTGGGTCTGCAGACGGTCGTGCCTGCCCCGAGGCCACAGCCCTCACGGCAACGACGTTGCCTGGCCGGAGACGCCGTCCGCCATCGGTGTGGACGCGGCCGTCGAGGCGCACCTGGCCCGAGCGCAGCCACGTCGCAGCCTCCGCACGCGACACGCTGGCGATCAGCGCGAGCGCGCGGTCGAGCCGCAGACCCTCGAGTGCGGCGGTGACCTCGATCTCGATCTCCTTCGCCTCGGCGTCGGGATGCCCGGTCACCGAGCCGTCCCGGGTCCTCGGCGGCTGTTCGACGTCGCTCACCTTGCCACGGGGTCGCGCTCGCGGACGCAGGCGTTCCCCGGAGGGGTGGTCGACTTGGACCCCCGGCGCAACGAGAGCACCACCAGCGCGGCGACGCCGACGGTGATGGATGCGTCCGCCACGTTGAAGGTCGGCCAACCCGTCAGCTTCACGAAATCGATGACCGCACCGTGGTGCCCTCGGAACAGACGATCGGCAAGGTTCCCGATCGCGCCACCGAGCACCAGGCCGATGGCGAGCGCGACGCTCCTTTGGCGTGCCTGCCACGCCCACCATGCCAAGACGACGACCACGATCGCCACGACCACCCCGAGTACCACGGCGTCGCCGGTGAACAGGCTGAACGCAGCTCCCGAGTTGTAGCCGAGCGACAGGCTGAGCGGCCCGACAAGGTGAACGGGATGGCTCGCCAGCCGTGCCTGTGCGAGCGACTTGGTCACCTGATCGACCGCCACCACCAACAGCGACGCGGTCACCGTGGCGACCACGTGCCGCCCATGCCTGCGATCGGGACCACCGCCGACGTGGTCGCTCAGCGCCGTGACAGCCCTCCGCTCTTGCAGGCCACGCAGAGGCGAGCGTAGGGCAGCGCACGCAGGCGTGCCTTGGGGATCGGTTGGTGGCACTGTTCGCAGGCGCCGTAGGTGCCGTCGGCGATCCGGCGCAACGCTTCGTCGATCTCGGCTACCGCAGCGGCGGCCTGCGCCGACAACGTCAGGTCCCGCTCCCGATCGACCGTGACGGTGGCGCCTTCGCCTGACTCCTCGTCGAAATCCACGTCACCGGGCTCGCGCTCGCCGGCCAGGAGATCGGCTTCCTCCTTGAGCGACGTCGCCTGCTCCTCGTAGACGACCCGCTCGGCCTCCAACAGCCGCCGTTGCTCCTCCAAGAACTTGGCGTCGTCGGCATAGGGCCGAGCGACGGCCTTGGCGAGGGTACCGTCGCGGGCACGTGACGCACTGGTCGACTCGACCGCCTTCGTCGCCCCCGCACGGGACCCGTCTCGCTGCGCCTGGGGCGCGGGCTGGGCACCCGGCTGCGGGGACGGCGCTCGGTCTCGAGCCCCCGACGCCGGAGGCTCCAAGGAGGGCCCGATCGGCGAGGCCTCGTGCGCATGAGGCGCCTCCTCGGCGGCCTCGGCCGCCACGGCTGCGTCCCTTCGCTCGGCGTCCATCGGTGGCTTGCTCGCAGCCGGACGCGTCGCGGCGCGCCGCGCCGTGGTGGCGGGCTTCGCGGCAGCTTCCTTCTTCGTCGCCTGCGCAGTGCTCCCAGCGCTGGCGCCCCTTCCCTTGGCGCCCGGCGTCGTGGCCTTAGCCTTCGCCGCGGCCTTGGTCGCTCCCGTCACCTTGGCCGAAGGGGCCTTGGCGGCCGACGTCGTCTTCGTCGCCTTCCCGGCCGAAGGCTTCGATGCCACCGCCTTCGCCCCCTTGGTCGAGGCCTGCGCGGCTTTCGTGCGGGCCTGCGCCTTGGACGACGACTGCTTGGGACCAGCCGAGGCGCTCGCGTGCGAGGCCTTCGTCGCTGAGGTCATCTCGTCTCTCCTCTCCGGCGAAGCGCCGGCGCCCGTTGCCGCCGACCGTCGAACGAGGCTTCGTCACGGCCCGTTCGGGAGGCGGCGAACCTACACAAACAGCGCAACTCCGGCAAAACTTCCCGTCGTCCGCGACGGCGGTCATCCAGCGGTCGCGGCGATCCGTCGGTCCGTGCACCTTACCGGTTCACCAAACGATCGCAGACCACCACGGGGCCGCGTCGGGAATCTCCACGTGCGGTGCGCGATCGATGCCGGGTGCGCCCGGCGGTCACGCTCGTCCAGCGAGCGCCGTCAGTGCAGCGGTGACGAGGATCGGATCAGTGACGAGGCTCCGAGGGCACGACGGATGGCCGTGCGCCCGTCAAGTCGAGCACCTCGGCGATTGCGCGTTCGTCGCCTCTGGTTGGTCCAGGGTTGCCCGGCACCGCATCGGTGGGCGCATCGCCACCGGCACCGGGCTGGCCCTGCGAGCGCTGACGCACTTGGCTCCCAGGAGCCTGCTCGGTGGAGTCCTCTTGTGCGACAGCCTCCCCCGCAGGACGCGGCCGCAACGCCATGAGCGCCTCGGCGGGCTGGATGTTCTCGTCGACCCAGCGCAGCACGTCGGCGAGCATCGTGCGGAGACGGTTGCGCTCGGCCTCGAGGTGGCGGGCCATGTTCTCGACGTCACCGGCGAGCTGCCCCCGAGCCGTCTCGAGCCGCGTCACCTCCTCGCGCAACGCCTGCTGCGATTCGGAGACCAGGCGTCGTGCGTCCTCCTCGGCGCGCGCCACGATGGCACGCGCGCGCGCCTCGGCCTGCGCGATCGTCTCGGCCGCTTCGGCCTCCGACTCCCGCTTGGTCTGCTCGACGAAGCGTTGCGCGAGCAGCAGGGTCCGCTGCAACGTGTCGTCCTGCACGATCTCGGTGTCGGTCTGGGACGACCGCCCGGCACCGCTTCGCTGCTCTGCCTCGAGCTGCGCGATGCGCTCCGTCGCCTGGCGAAGGCGATCGAGGGCCTGGCGCAACTGCTCTTGGAGGCGCTCGGCCTCCACGGCAGCCTTCTCGAGGTACTCGTCGACTTCGTCGACGTTGTACCCCTTGAGGCCGAGGCGGAACTCGACCGTCCGCAACGTTTCGAGGATCGACTGGGGCGCTTGGCCACTGTCCACCATGGGAGGCCATCCTAACCCCTGGTCCCGTTGCAACCAGGGAGCGCCTGAGCCCAGGAGCTGGGGGGCAGCAACCGATTCTTCCTTGGCGCCCCCGACGGTCCGCAGGGACGCCAAGGCGAGGCTCAGCGGCGGAGCAACGGGATCACGATGACCTGGGCGACGATGATCACGATCATGACCGACAGGTCGATCCCCATCCCGCCCGCGCGGATCGGGGGGAGCACGCGACGGATCGGGCGGAGGACCGGCTCTGTGACCAGGTCCAGCCCCCGGACGATCTGCGCGAGCGCGCCCCCTGGCCGCAGCGGGAACCAGCTCAACAGCGCCCGGGCGATCAGCAGGATGACGTAGGCCTCGACGATCCCGGCGATCAGGTTGAGCACCACGGCTCAGCGACGCTCGAAGTTCCGCTCCTGCAGCCGCTGTCGCTCCTCGTCGGAGACCTTGACGTTGCTCGGCGTCAGCAGGAACACCTGGTCTGCCACCTTCTCCATCTCCCCCCCGAGCGCATAGGTCACCCCGCTGCAGAAATCGATCATCCTGCGCTGGAGGTCTCGCTCGGCGAGCTGGAGGTTCACGATCACCGGCCCGTTGCCCTTGAGGCAGTCGGCGATCTCCTTGGCGTCGCCGAAGCGCACGGGGGCAACGACGTGCACCCGAGAAGCCGTCTCGGCGCCGGTGGGCCGCACCACCGCGGGCTGCGGACGAATCGTCGTCCCGGGTGTCCCAGGCGTGACGGTGGTCGTGCCGTTCTCCCGCGACAGCGGGCGAATCCGGCCCATCGAAGGCGTGTTCATCGGTCCTCGGGTCTCTGCCCGCTCCTCGGGCTCGGCGGTCTTGGTCTCGATGCGGGGGAGGCTGGCAAAGCCCTTGGATCCCCGTTCGTCATAGTCGTCGTACTCGTCGTACTCGTCGTCGAGCAGACCGAGATAGACCATCGTTTTCTTCAGTATCGAGGGCACGGCACCATCTCCTTCATCACAGCGTAGTGCTGGTGAGCGCGCTCAGCGGACCATCCAAGCGCCTCCACGCCGACGACGACGCACCTTTGGTGAGCGCGTCGCCTCCGGGCTCGACCGCCGGATCCAGCCGGACCGGGGCACCCCTGGCCGGCGGTCGCGGACCGAACAGGGCGCGTCCGAGCCGCAGCATCGTCGTCCCCTCCGCGATGGCGGCCTCGAGGTCCTCGCTCATCCCCATCGAGCGCTCGGGCAGGGCCAGCGCGTCCGCGAGCTCCCGTACGCGGCGAAAGACCTCACGGGCCGCCCGGGCTCCCGGCGGCGCGACCGTCATCAGGCCCCGGACCGCGAGGCCGGCCGCCGACAGCGAGGCCACGAGCGCGGGCACCTCGGCCGGGGCCACGCCTCTGCGACTGTCCACGTCCGCAGCCACCTGGACCAGCACCTCTGCCCCTGGTCGGTGCGCTGCGATCGCCTCACCCTCGACCGCTCTGCACACCCCTTGCCAGCAATCCACGAACGGCGCGAGGCGTGCCACCTTGTTGCGCTGGATGGCACCGAGGTAGTGCCAGCGCATCGAGGCCCCCGCCTCGCCGATCGCGCCACGCTTGGCCAAAAGCTCCCCGGCATAGTTCTCCCCCACATCGCCGAGGCCCGCCGCGTGCGCGGCAAGGAGCGCATCGGGTCCGAACCCTTTCGTGACCGCCACGATCCGCACGGCATCGGGGTCTCCCCCGCAATGGGCAATCCGCTCGCGCACAGCCGCCAGGCGCTGCGAGACAGACGCGGCGAGCGCCTCGGGCCACACGGCCCTCACCACGGGTGCCTCGTTCGGATCTCCCATCCCCGATCCATCATGGCCTGGCACCCCTGACAGCGTAGGGGAATGCGTCCGAGGAACCTCCTGCGCCGGTGTCCAGGAGCTAGCGCAAGAACGAAGGGACGTCGAAGTCGTCGTCGAGCTCGAGGTCGTCCTCGCCCCCGGCGAAGATGTCCACCGGGGCAGCGCCAACGAGGTGGCTCCGCTCGCTGCCGTTCGACGAGCCGCCCACCCGTTCATCCTCCCAGCGCTCGAAACCGGCGGCGATGACGGTGACTTTCACCTCGTCGTGCATGTTGTCGTCGATCACGGCACCGAAGATGATGTTGGCGTCGGGGTGCGCGACCGAGTGGATGATCTCCGCCGCCTCGTTCACCTCGAAGAGACCGAGATCGGTGCCACCGGCGATGTTGAGCAGGATGCCCCGCGCGCCCTCGATCGAGGCCTCGAGCAACGGGCTCGTGATGGCCGCGCGTGCCGCGTTGACGGCCCGACCCTCCCCGCTGGCAGATCCGATGCCCATGATGGCGGTGCCGGCGTTGGACATGATCATCCGCACGTCCGCGAAGTCGGTGTTGATGAGGCCCGGAACCGTGATGAGCTCGGTGATCCCGCGGACTCCCTGCAGCAGCACCTCGTCGGCGGCCTTGAAGGCGTTGAGCATAGAGGTCTTGTCGTTGGACACCGTCAGCAGGCGATCGTTGGGGATGACGATCAAGGTGTCCACCTTCTCCTTGAGCGTCTGGATCCCCTTCTCCGCACGGATCGCGCGCTGGCGCCCCTCGAAGGTGAACGGCCGTGTCACCACGCCGATGGTCAACGCCCCGAGGTTGCGCGCGATCTCGGCGACGACCGGTGCCGCGCCGGTGCCGGTGCCGCCGCCCTTGCCCGCGGTGATGAAGACCATGTCGGCGCCCTTGAGGGCCTCTTCGATCTCCTGGCGGTGCTCCTCGGCTGCCTGCTGGCCGACCTCGGGATCGCTGCCGGCGCCCAGACCCCGCGTCAGCTTGCGCCCGATGTCGAGCTTGAGATCGGCATCGCTCATGAGCAGCGCCTGCGCATCGGTGTTGATGGCAATGAACTCGACGTTGCGGAGCCCCGACTCGATCATGCGGTTGACCGCGTTCACGCCGCCGCCCCCGACGCCGACCACCTTGATCACCGCCAGGTAGCTGTTCTGCGGGGAGCTCCCGATGGACTCTTTCGAAGTGATGCTCATGAGGTCTCGCAATCGTTGCGACGTTGCCGACACGCCACCATGCGCTCGGTCTCCTCGTTCCTTGCCCTTGGTACTGGTGGCGCCACCTGTGACCGGCCCTCAACCTCGCCTGGAGGTCGAGGGACACCAGATGTTGGGCCCCCACGATACGGGGGGACCGGCCGGGAAGCAAGCACGACGCTCAGGAAGCGCTCACTGCGGGTGACTGGGGCACGCCGACGTCGATGACGGCATGTGGCGGCAGGACCGCCCCGGCGAGGATCGCCGCGATGTCCTCGAATTTGGCGCGCAGCTGCGAGGGGGCGCCGATCTGCGCGGTCACCCCCCCGGCGAGGTCGAGGCTCACCGCGCCGCCCTCGACGGCGACGCCACGGACCGCTGCCCGCAGCGCGACGGGGAGGGCCGCGGCGACGGCCAGCGCGGGCCGGCTCGCGGGTGGGAGCCAGCGTCCAGGGACCCCCCTGGTCGACACCCCGTCGAGGCGAGGCAGCGTCGCTGGCGCGGTGTCCACGTCGGCCAGGATCCGACCGGTGGCGTCGATCACGGCCCACCCCCCGGCCGCCCGAGGGGCGACGGCAACCGGGGAGCGCTCGGTGACCGCGATGTGCACCCCGTCGGGCCACCGTCGGCTCACCGTCGCGGTCGCCACCCAGGGCAGCGCCTCGATTCGCCGAGCCACCTGCCCTGCGTTCACGTCGATCATCGGGGGGTGCCCTTCGAGGCCCGAAGCGGCCAGGATCGCACGCTCCGCGGTGTGGCGCGCACCGGTGACGGTAATGACCCGCGCGGCCAACAGTCTCGAGTGCAAAAGCGGCCATGCCGCGGCGCCCACCACGACGGCGACGCCGATCACGCCGGCGGCGGCGATGCGCCGCCAGCTCCGCCGCCTGGCGACCTCCGCGCGACGCGCGCGGAGGCGAGGGTCCATCGCCACCGTCATGCCCGCCACCTCGATGCGATCATCGCCCCTCCTCGTCGAAGCCGACCAAATGGACCTCGGGACGGAGCCGGACGCCCGTGCGCTCGGCGACGACCGAGGCGACGTGGACGATCAAGCGCCACACGTCGTCTGCGGAACCTCCGTCGTCGGCCTGGATGAAGTTCGCGTGCTTGGGCGAGACCTGGGCGCTCCCCAGGCGGAACCCCTTGAGGCCCGCGGCTTCGATCAGCGCGCCGGCAGCGGCGTCCTCGGGGTTGGAGAAGACCGAACCCGCGTTGGCGCCACCCGGTTGGTGTTCGCGCCGCCAGCGGACGATCTCGGCGAGCGTGGCCCGCCCGCGTGCGGGATCGCCGCGCGCCAATGCGAATCCCGCGCGGAGGACGACCTGGGACGGTTCGAGCGACGACGAGCGATAGCCGAGCTCGAGGCGATCGGGGCCGTCCTCCCCACCGGCTTCACGGCACAGGTCCATCCAGCGGTAGGTGACGAGGGTCGCAGCGGTGTCCGAGCCATGACCCCCGGCGTTCATCCGCAGCGCCCCGCCCACCGAGCCCGGAACGCCGACCGCCCATTCGAGCCCGGTCAGGCCAGCCTCCACCGTCCGGCGGGCGAGCACCGGGAGCGCCACGGCCGCGCCGGCGTGCACCACGAAGGGACCGCGACCTGGCTCGAGGGGAGGGAGCTCGATGTCTGCAAACCCGGCGCCCAGCTGGACCGCCACGCCCGGGAACCCCCGATCGGAGACGAGCAGGTTCGACCCCTTGCCGATGACCAGCACCGGGACCCGGTGCTCGGCGAGCACCGCCCGGAGCTCAAGCAAGTCACGCTCGGAGTCGACCACGACGAACGCCGCCGCGGGGCCCCCGACGCGGTAGGTGGTGAGCGGGCCGAGCGGCCGATCGAGCTCGACGCGCGCCCCGAACCGGGCACGCAGGGCACGGCGGACCTCCTCGATCGGGGTCATCGCCACGGCCAGGCCATCTCGAGGGGCCGCGCCTCGAAGCTGGCCGTCACGGCGCCTCACCCTGAGCGGTGCCGGTCGGGTCGGCTCCCCACGCCGCCATCACCTCGTCGGCAAGAGTGGTCAGGTCCCCTGCCCCCAAGGTGCAGCACAGGTCCCCTGGGCGCAGCAGCGCCGAGACCCCGGCCCTGAGCTCGTCGCGGTCGGCCCAGTAGTGCACGGGCGTCGACGGTCGGCAGCGGGCAATCGCCTCGGCCACCAGCTGCCCGGACACCCCCGGGATCGGCGGCTCCCCGGCGCCGTAGACGTCGGTCACCACGACGACGTCGGCGTCGGCGAACGCATCGCCGAACGCCGAGCCCACCGCAGCGGTGCGCGAGTAGCGATGCGGCTGGAACACGGCCACGACCCGTCGCGGGCCCCGGAGCCGGCACGTGGCCAACGTCGCCTCTACCTCCCCGGGGAGGTGGGCATAGTCGTCGACGAAGGCAACCCCGTGGGCCTCGCCACGCAGCTCGAAGCGCCGGGGCACCCCGCGGAAGCGTTCCAGCGCCCCCACGATCGCATCAGGCGCTGCGCCCACCAAAAGGCCGGCGACGGCCACCTGGGCACCGTGGTGGGCGTTGTGGCGACCGGGGACCCCGACGCCGATGGCGAACTCGGCGGCGTCGGGGCTCCGCAGGACGAACCGGCTCGAGGCGGGGCCCAGGCGCAGCTCCTTGATGCAGAAGTCTGCCGAGGGGTCTTCCCCCACCGTCACCGCACGGTCGTGGCGGGTCGCGAGCTGCCGGGCAACCGGGTCGTCTGCGCTCGTGACGAACTGCCCCGAGGTGGCCTCCACCAACCCTTCGAAGGCGCGTCGAAGGGCCTCGAAGGTGCCGTAGTGGTCGAGGTGGTCCGGCTCGACGTTGGTGACCACCGTCAGCTCGGGCTCGAGCGCGCAGAACGTGCCATAGCTCTCGTCTGCCTCCAGCACCACCCACGGCCCGACGTCCCAGGCGGCGTTGGCGCCGAGGCCGGCGACCTCGGCGCCGACCAAGAAGGACGGCCGCATCCGGGCTTCGGTCAGCGCGAGCGCGAGCATCGCGGTGGTCGTGGTCTTCCCATGGGTGCCGGCGACCGCCAGCAACCGCTTGGCCGCGGTGATCGCCGCGAGGACCTCGGCGCGCCGCAGCACCGGGATCCCCCGTCGCCTCGCTTCGACGAGCTCGACGTTGTCGTCGTCAACCGCAGGGGAAGCCGTGACGAATGCGGCGTCGCGCACGAAGCTCGGATCATGGCCCACGTGGACCTCGACCCCGAGCACTGCAAGGCGCTCCATTGCCGCGGAGGCAACGCGGTCGCTGCCGCTCACCCGATGCCCCATCGAGGCCAGGACCGTGGCAATGGCGCTCATCCCTGCGCCGCCCACCCCGGTGACGTGGATGCGCAGCGGCCGGGAGCCATCGAGCGCCGGCCTGCCGCCCCGCCCAACGGTCCCTGGAGCGGTCATCGCGCGTGGGCCACCACGAGTTCGGCGACCCGGTCTGCTGCGTCGGGGCGCCCAACGGCCCGCGCGGCCGCGGCCATTGCCTCGAGACGGCCCGCATCGCTGACGAGGGCGCCCACGACCGCCTCGAGGCGGTCTGCGTCACACTCGCCGTCAGGGACCACCACAGCGCCCCCCTGCCGAGCCAGCACGGCGGCATTGGCACTCTGGTGGTCGCCGGGGGCGCCGGGCAGTGGAACGAGCACGGCCGGCAGCCCGACGGCGGCGAGCTCGGCGACGGTGAGGGCGCCGGCGCGGCAGACGGCGACGTCGGCAGCCTCGTAGACCAGGGGCATCCGGTCCTCGAAGGCGACGAGTCGGTAGCACAGCCCGTCCGCGTCGGCCGCGTTCGGGTGGTCGACACGCCAACGGCGCGTGCGGCGGGTGACCTCGGCGAAATCGCGCGTCCCGGTGATGTGGTACAGGGTGAGGTCACGGCGGTCCGCCCAGCGTTGAGCCAGTACGCACGCCGCCTCGTTGAGACGCCGCGCCCCGAGCGATCCGCCGAACACGACGATCGTGCGGCGCTCCTCGGGCAAGCCGAGCGCAGCCCGCGCCTGGCGGCGACGCTGCACGCTCCGGGTGACCTCGGTGATCTCCGGCCGCAACGGCGCGCCGGTGACCTGGCTCCTCGGCAACGCGGTGGATTCGAAGGCCAGCGCGCTCGCCGCCGCCCAGCGCCCGAGGAGCCGATGGACGGCCCCGGGAACCGCGTCGAGGTTCACGAGCACCAGGGGCACCCGAAGCACCACTGCAGCGGCGGCAGCGGGAAGACTGGCATAGCCGCCCACCGAGACGACCACCGCAGGCCGGCGGCGGGCCAGGCGAACCAAGCACCACACGGTGGCCGCCGCCAGGCCGGAAGCGGCCACGAAGTTTGGGACGAGCTCACGGAGCCGGAGACGCCGGACGATCCCCCGCCCGGGCAGCAGCACGAAGGGGAAGCCCGCTCCAGCGAGCAACGCCGACTCCTGGCCGCGCCGAGACCCGACGAGCTCGATGGTGGCGGCGGGATGACCGCGGCGCACGAGCGCACGCGCCACGCTCAGCCCCGCGAGCACGTGGCCGCCCGTTCCCCCTCCGGCGATGAGCGCGAACCGCTCCCGCCTCACGGACCGCCATCGAGCCGAGCTCGCAGCCTCGGCGCCGACCCAGCGACCGGCCGCGGCGTCCGGGCGGCGGGGTGGACGAGCCGGGCGGCGCGCCCCGGCTTGGAGCTGGCCGCCGCGCTCTTCGGTGTGGCGTTGTTCGAGGCTCGGGCGATGCTCACCAACATGCCCGCCGCACCGAGGGTGATCACCAGCGAGGAACCGCCGTAGGAGACGAAGGGGAGCGGGATCCCGGTCACCGGCAGCAAGCCGACGACCGCACCGATGTTGATGAACGTCTCGGCCGCGATCCACGCCACGAGGCCGATCCCCAGCATCGCCCCAAAGCGATCCGGAGCCTGCTCGGCGGCGCGCAACCCGAACCAGGCGAGGGCGACGAGCAGCGCCAGCACGAACACCGCACCGACGATCCCCAGCTCCTCGCCGATCACCGAGTAGATGAAGTCCGTGTGGGCATTGGGCAGCGAGCCGAACTGGTTCCAACCGCCCCCCAGGCCGAGCCCGAACAGATGGCCCGAACCGAGCCCGATGAGGGACTGGAGCACTTGGTAGCCCGATCCGGAGGCATGCGCGCTCGGGTTGAGGAACGAAAACAGCCGCTGGCGCCGGTAGGGCTCGGCGAAGGCGACGACCACGGCGATGGCCGCTCCGCCCCCGAGCACCTTGAGCACCGGCCGCATCGAGATCCCCGACGCGAAGAGCAGCGCCATCGTGATGCAGGCCATGACGAGGGCCGTACCCATGTCGGGCTGGAGCATGATGAGGCCCCCGGCGCCGACCGCCACGATGGCCAGTGGCCCGATCACCCGGCGATGGTTCCCCGGCCGCGGCTGGCGCCGCGCGACGAGGTCGGCGCCGAAGAGCACGAGGGCGAGCTTCATCAGCTCCGAGGGCTGCAACCGGAGCTGGCCGACGCCTACCCAACGGCTCGCCCCACCGGCGGAGAGGCCGACACCTGGGGCGAGCACGATCAAAAGGAGCGCGAAGGCTACGACGAGCACCGGCACGCTGAAGCGCCGCCATCTCCGGTAGTCGACACGAGAGACGAAAGCGAAGACCAAGAGGCCGACGGCCATCCAGAGCCCCTCTCGGAGCAGGATCGACCACGGCGATCCGAAGGTGGCGATCGAGATGCCCTCGGATGCTGAGCCGACCATGACGACCCCCAGCACGCAGAGCACCCCGACGAGGACGACCAGGACCGAGGACGTCGAGGGCCCCTTGGCGATGCCACCCCGCAGCGTCGAGGGGTTCTTGGTGACCGGTGCCCGCCGGCCTGTGGCCTGCGGGGCCACAGCCGGACCGCTGGGCGCCAAAAGGCGCATGCGCGCGACAGCCACCGCACCAGCTTCTCGCAGCGCGAGCACCGGATGGGGGAATTCGGTCTTCTTCATCGCAGCCTCGCCATGGAGAGGAACTCGCCGTAGAAGATGCCGAGGCCGAGCGAGGCGAATAGGCCTGCCAGCACCCAGAACCGCACGATCACGGTGGTCTCGGGCCAACCGAGCAGCTCGCAGTGGTGGTGGATCGGTGCCATGCGCAGGATCCGGCGGCCGAAGGCTCGATAGCTGATCACCTGGGCGATGACCGACAAGGTCTCGATCACGAACAGGCCGCCGACGATGGGCAGCAGCAGGTCGAGGTTCAGAAGCAGGCACAGCGCCGCGAGGCCCGAGCCGATGGCAAGGGAGCCGGTATCGCCCATGATGATCCGAGCCGGTGCAGCGTTCCACCAAAGAAAGCCCAGGCAGGCGCCGGCGAGTGCGACTGAGCACAGCGCCAGGTCGATCGCAGACCCAGGGAGCAGGTGATAGATGTTCGAGTGGCGGTAGACCCAGTACCCCATGATCGCAAGGACGGCGAAGCAGAACGTCGAGGACCCCGCGGCGAGGCCGTCGAGGCCGTCGGTGAGATTGACGGCGTTGGACGTCGCCACCAGGACCACGGTGGCGAAGACGACCCAGCCCGCTTCGCCGAGGTGGATCCCCGGCGTCGCCGCCCGGACGAAAGACAGCGCGGTCGAGGTATGGACCCAGTGGACCGCCGCCTCGGAGAAGCCGACGCCGGCGGCGATCTGGGCAATGAGCTTGCCGCGCTTTTGCAACCCGAGGCTCCGGCGGTTCCGAACCTTGATCCAGTCGTCGAGGAGGCCGATGGCGCCGTAGGCGACGACGGTGGCCACCACGAGGATCCCCGCTCGCGAGATGTGGACCTCGGTCCCCACGTGGCCCATGAGATAGCCAGCCGCGACGGCGCCCACGATGGCGACACCTCCCATCGTCGGGGTCCCCGCCTTGACCACATGGGTTGCAGGCCCGTCCTCGCGGATGTGCTGACCGATGCGCCGGCTCCGCAGCCAACGCATGAACGCGGGCGTGAGCAGCAGCGCCGTCCAGAGTCCCATGCCGCCCGAGGCCATCAGCGAGAGCATCGAAGGACCTCGCGCAGGACCGTTCGATCGTCGAATGCCACCAGCCGGGAGCCGATCTCTTGCACCGTCTCGTGACCCTTCCCGGCGACCACGACGAGGTCGCCGGGCTGTGCCTGGCCGACCGCCAGGGCGATTGCGGTTCGCCGGTCAGGCTCGACAACCAGCCGACCGCTCGAGGCGAAACCGAGATCGATCCCCGCCGCCACGTCGGCGATGATCCGGTTGGGATCCTCGTCACGTGGATTGTCAGAGGTCAAAAACACCTGGTCCGCTCCCTGCGCAGCGACGGCACCCATCTGCGGTCGCTTCCCGACGTCCCTGTGACCGCCGCAACCGAAGACAACGAGCACCCTGGCATCGGGCGCGACCAGCCGACGTGCCTCAGCCAGGACCGTCTCCAAGGCGGCCGGGGTGTGCGCGTAGTCGACCATGGCCCAGAACCCCAGCCCCTGGGGCGGCCCCGCCACCAGCTCCATGCGCCCCGGGACGCCCCGGGCGTTCGCGAGCGCATCGACGACGGCCGGCGGATCGATGCCCACGCGCACCGCCGCTTCCGCCGCAAGCAGCGCGTTGTCGACATTGCAGCGTCCGATGAGGGGGAGCTCGACCCGAAAGCCGCGCCAGCGAAAGCAGCTCCCGGAAAACGTCACGGCGGCTGGCACTACAGAGGGCCGCACGGCGACGAGGGGGATCCGAGGCTGGGCGAGGAGCTGGCGCCCCCAGGTGTCGTCGGCGTTCACCACCCCCTGACGGGCGCGCTCGGGGGTGAACAGCGCCGCCTTCGCCTCGAAGTACGCCTCCATCGTGCGATGGAAGTCCAGGTGATCCTGGCTGAGGTTGGTGAAGATCGCCACGTCGAAGCGAATGCCTTCCACCCGGGACTGCGCCAGGGCGTGGGAGGAGACCTCCATGGCCACCGCCCCGCGCCGCCCGGCGGCAGCGCTGCGGTCTCGCGTCTCGGTGAGGAGGCGCTCCAGGTCGGGCGCCTCTGGGGTGGTCCGGCTCCCAGACAGCGTGCCAATGGCCGTCGCCACCATGCCGGCATGCTCGAAGATCCCCGAGAGGAGATGGCTGACCGTGGTCTTGCCGTTGGTCCCCGTCACGCCCGCCATGACCAGCGCCCTGGCTGGGTGTCCCGCGAGCCGAGCGGCCGCACGCCCCATGACAGCCCTGGCACACCCTGGAGCGACCCGTGCCCGGACCACCAGGCTCGCCGGGAGCGGCGGGAGCTCGTGCTCGTAGACGAGGCCCACGGCACCACGCCGAACCGCCTCCGGGGCGAAGCGATGGCCGTCGGTGCGCGTGCCGGGCAGGCAGAAGAACAGCGACCCTGGCTCGACGCGCCGGCTGTCGTAGTCGATGCGCAGGACTTCTGCCGACGACGGGTCACCCGAGACCTCGAGCACGTCGACCTCGTCGAGCAGTTCGTTCATAAGCACAGGAGCGCGCGATCAGAAGGAATCAGTAGGGACACGACACAAGGGGACCTCGCCCGATCGGTCTCGATGGTACACAGCCGCTCAGGTGACGTCCTGAGCCTGCGAGGTCGGCTGGACGGCGTTGGGGGCTTGGCTCGCCGCCTCGCTCGAGGTGGGGATGCCGTAGCGGTGGAGCGCGTACCCCATGATCTGGGCGAACACCGGTGCGGCCACCGTGCCCCCGTAGATGGGCGTGGGGTGGTCGAGTACCACGATTGCCGAGAGCACAGGGTGCTCTGCGGGGGCGAAGCCGACGAAGGTTGCCATGTAGGCACCCGGCACGTAGCCGTCGCCGCCGGTGATGGGGATCTGGGCCGTCCCTGTCTTGCCGGCCACCGTGTAGCCCGGGATGACCGCCGAGGTCCCGGTCCCGCTCGTCACCACCTGCTCGAACATCGTCGTCAGCTCGGCGGCCACCGTCGGCGAGAGCACCCGGTGCGAGGGCGGGGGTGGAACCGCCGTCGCGCGGCCGTTCGCGTCCACCGTCGCCCGCACGAGGCTGGGCTGGATGAAGACCCCACCGTTGGCGACGGCGTTGAACGCGTCGAGCACCTGCTGGGCAGTGACCGCGTCGACCTGGCCAATCGGGAGCGACACGATATTGGTCGGCTCCCACTGGGAGGCGCCGGCGAGCAACCCTGGCGTCTCGCCAGGGAAGTTGAGCCCGGTAGGCGCGCCGAACCCGAAGGTCTTGACCTCGGCGAGCAGGCGGCGCTCCCCCACTCGGGACGCCACCTCGGAGGTGCCGATGTTTGAGGATTGCGCCAGCACCTGGGTCGCAGTCAACTGCTCGGTCGGATGGGACTCGGCATCGTGGAACAACGAGCCGTCGAGGGTGATCGTGTCGGGCACAGTGAGCACCGTCGAGGGAGTGATCACGCCCTCCTGCAACGCAGCTGCGAAGGTGACCAGCTTGAACACCGATCCTGGCTCGTAGGCCTGGGTGAGGGCGAGGTTCTGGGGTGCCTCTGCGACCCGTCCGCCCGTGTTGGGGACGTTCCCGCCGCTGGGCGTTCGCACCAGGTTGGCCATTGCCAGAATCTGCCCCGAGTGCACGTCCATCACGATGGCCTCGCCGCTCTGGGCGCCACTGGTCTCGATCTCCGCGGCGAGCGCTTGTTCCGCCTCGTACTGGAGCGGCTCGTCCAGGGTCAGCTCGAGCCCAGTCCCCTCCCCGCTCGCCTCCGTCGCTCCCCTGCCGTCAGGGATGACGATCCCGAGCGGGGACTCAAGGAGGGTCTCGGTCCTTGAGGTGCCGGCCAGCAAGCGATTGAACTCGAGCTCCAGTCCTGCGGCACCGACCCCCGAAGCGTGGAGGTAGCCGAGGACGGGGGCGGCCAGCGGACCCGCTGGAGCGACTCGCAGCATGCTGTCGAGCTCGGTGATGCCCGGCAGGCGCGCCGCCGAGATCTTCGCTGCCTGAGCCTGGGCCACGTGGCTCGCGAGCACCACGTAGCCCGAGCGTTGCGCCAGATCGACCGAGAGCGAGGACTCCGGGATCCCGAGCAATGGGGAGAGCACCGACGCCTCCCGGAGGGGATGGGTGATCTGGAAATCGTCAGCCACGATCTCCTTCGTTGGCACCGAGATGGCGAGCACGTGCCCTTGCCGGTCGTAGAGGCCGCCACGCAAGGCTGGAACCGTGACCTTGACCGTCAGCTCCCGGCTTGCCGCCGCCCTGTACTGCGCCGCGTGCACGACTTGAACATCGACCAAGCGAGCCACCACTGTGAGCGCCAACGTCACGAGGATGAGCCGAAAGAACCGGATTCGCGCGAAGGTGCGGGGGCTCATTCCTGCACGACTCCTCAGTGGCCGCCGGAGGGCGTCGATGTCGTCGTGGTGGAGGTGCTGGCCCCGTGCGTGCCCACCGGGTTCGTGCTCGCCGACGACCCCAGCGGCGCGTTCAGGGGAACGTGAGGGACCTGGACGATGTGCCCTGGCGGCACGAGACCGTCTTGGGTTGCAGCGGTAACGATCCTCGAGGGTTGCTCCGCGCTTGCCACCTGGCTGACGAGCTGGCGGTTGGTGGCTTGGGCAGCGGAGAGGCGTGCCTGGTCCTGGGAGAGTTCCAGGCTGCTCTCGGCCAAGAGCGTATGACCGGCGACCACCACGAGCAGGCTCCCGGCAGCGATCACCAGTGCGACCCTGCGCAGCAGCTTCGGCGCCGAGGTCGGTCGCCGGAGCCTGCGGCTCGGTCGTTCGAGGACCCTGAGCGGCGGACGGCCGGCGCCTTGTCGTTTTCGAGCCGGATCACGCCACTCGGCGGGCACGGATCGCCCGGCGGCTCGAGCCGCCGGGCGCCGAGCAGTCGCTGCTGCCGGCGCCATGATCAGTCCGGCCCGCGCGAGGAAACGACCCGTTCAATCGCCCGCAGCCGCGCGCTCGAGGCGCGCGGGTTGCGGGCGATCTCCGCTGCGCTTGGCTTCTTTGCGCCGCGGAACAACAGTCGGTGGACCGATCGGGCACCGCATACACAAGGCAGCCCTGGCGGACACTGACAGCCACCGGTTGCCGCGAGGGCAAAGGCCGACTTGACCAGCCGGTCCTCACCGGAGTGGTACGCGATCACCACGCAGCGCCCCCCTTCGCCCAACAGGTCGAGGGCGGCGGGGAGCGCCCCGGAGAGCTCTTCGAGCTCGTCGTTGACAGCGATCCGCACGGCCTGGAAGACACGGCTCGCTGGGTGACCCCGACGGCGCTGAGCGGCGGGAATCGATCCTTCTACAAGTTCGGCGAGCTGGGTCGTCGTCACAAGCGGGCGGGCAGCCACGATCGAACGCGCGATACGCCGGGCGAAGCGCTGCTCCCCGCTGGCGGCGAACCAGCGTGCCAGCTCACCTTCGCTCGCCTCGTTGAGCACGGCCATCGCGTCCCTGCCCGCTCGTGTGCGGTCCATCCGCATGTCGAGGGGTGCCTCGTGCCGGTACGAGAATCCCCGATCCGGAGCCTCGAGCTGCATCGAGCTCACCCCGAGGTCGAAGAGCACGCCAGAGACCACCGTCGAGACCTCACCGGTCGTTGGCCATCGCCCACGACCGGCGGCCCGCGCATCGGCAACCACGGATCCGAGGTCGCCGAAACGAGCGTGGAGGAGGACCACCCGATCGCCGAAGCCCTCGAGTCGGGCGGCGGCCAGCGCGAGCGCTTCGGGGTCCCGATCGATACCGAGCACCGCCAGCTGCGGGCACGCCGCGAGGATCGCAGCGGCATGGCCGCCGGCTCCGACCGTCGCGTCGACCAGCACGCCGGCCGGCACCCTGGCGAAGAGGGCGACGACCTCTTCGACGAGCACCGGCACGTGCCCAGGCGCCCGGCTCATCCGCAGCCCCCCGATCGGCGTGGTGCTCTGGGGGGTGGGCCCTTGGCGACCAGTGGGGAAGAGGGCGGAGGAGGAGTCTTCCACCGAACCGGTCGGGGGGCTGCGCAGGATCCGCGCGCTGGCCTGGCTGGCTGTGCGGCCGTGGGCCTTGCCGTCTGTGCTGTCCGTGCTGTGTGTTGCGTTTGCTGTCCCTCGTGCTTCTTGTGCGCTGTCGTCGCTCCTCTCTGATGTGCTGTCTCGCTTTTCCTCAGGCGCCTCGTCTGCGCCTCGGGCACGCCGAGCCCTCGTGCCGGCCCTGTCGTTCAGCTCGCAGCCGTTCGCTCGCTGGGGCCATCCTCGAGGAACCACTGCTCCTCCGGCTCTACCCGCTGTGCCCACAATGCCGGGTCCCACAACTCGACGCGATTGTTGGCGCCGGTGATCAGTACGTCCTCCTCGAGATGGGCGAACTCTCGCAGCCTGGCGGGGATCACCATGCGACCCTGGCTGTCGATCTCCACCTCGTAGGAGCCGGCTGCCCACAGTCGCTCCTGGTTGCGCTCGGCAGCATTCCCTTCGGCTGCCCGTTCCCTCATCACCGCTTGCTGACGGTCGAACTCCGCCGGGGTCCACAACGCCAGGCAGCCTTCCCGGTGACGGCTCAGGTAGGCACCCTGAGCGAAGGCCGCGCGGAACTTCGCCGGCAGGATGACCCTGCCCTTGGCGTCGAGCGAGTGCTCGTACGTTCCGACGAACCCTGGCACCAGATCCCACTCCCACGACGCTCCCCGGATCGCGCCTCAGTCCACGACGACTCCACTTCACCGGTCTTGGCGTTCCCGGCACCTGCTGAAGTCACCCTCAAATCCACCACTTCAAACCACTTTGCGCCACTGTACTCCCCAAGGAGCCACAAGTCAACCTTCACCCTCCCCCGCTCCTCCCTTCGGGCACTCTCGAGAGCGACGGCGGGCGCAACGGCGCGCGAAACCATGGGATGTGGGCCGGCGGCGGGCTCCGAGGCACCGCGAACCCGCTGGAGGGGCGGGAAGGAGGTTGGTTCAGGCCGCGCGCGAAGGGCTCGACGGGCAGTCGAGGCGCTGGTGTGAACCAGGTTCAGGCGTGGTCGGTACTGCTCGCCGCGGTGACCGGCTGGACGCCTTGGAGCTCCCAACGACGAGCATCCGGCAAGCGCTCAATGAGCAAGGAGACGAGGTGGTCGTTGCTCACGCGTGCCGGCAGCAACTCGTCGAGTCCGGTCACGGCGCCACGAAGATCCCGAGCGGCGGCGCGCCGATCCCGCCTTCCCAGCGCCAGTACGCGGACCAGCGGATCCGGGTCCCAGCTCCGGTAGGCGGCCAAATGGAAAAGCGCGCCCTCTCGTCCCCGCCACTGTGCGATCCCAAGCAGCTTGCGCTCGCCGACGAGCACCTCGCCTGCGCCACGGCCTGCGAAGCAGACCCACTTGGACCATCGCGTGGCAACGAAGCGGCCCTGATGGACCGTCACGTCGGGGACCCCCAGGCCGGCGAGCACCGATGACCACCACTCGCCGATCCAAAAGGACGCCCGACTCACGTCGTCCTCCCAGAGCGGATCGCCCCTCGGCACCCAGAGATCGATCCACAGCGGGTCGCGCTCGTCCACGAAGACCGCGCCGCCACCACTGCGGCGGCGACACACCGCGATCCCCTCTCGCCGCGCCCGCCGGCTCTTGACCACCGCTTCTGGCTGCGTGCTCCCGAGCACGACGATCGGGCGCTGGACCCGGTGGAACACCGCCACCCGTTGCGAGACCCCTCGCCACCGATCGATGTCGAAGCGATCGGCGACCCCGGTACCCGGCGTCACCTCAGGATGCAGCCACGAGGTACGGCTCCCACAAGGGATCGATCTCCGCGAGATAGCGGAGACGCCACAGATGCCCTTCGGGTGCGCGGGGTTGGAACGGAAGCGTCCAGCCGATCTCGGACAACAGCAGATCGGCCTTTGCGAGGTTGTCGCGCTTACAGGAAGCCACCACGTTCGCCCACTCGTGGCGCCCCCCACGGCTGAGCGGCACGACGTGATCGATCGTGTCCGCTGGGTCCGAACAGTAGGCGCAACGCCCACCGTCCCTACGCAGCACCGCCCGGCGCGTCAGCGGCGGCGTGCGCGCCCAGCGCGGGATCTTCACGAGGTGAAGGAGCCGAACGATCGCCGGAACCGAAATCGACAGGTGGGCAGACCGGAAGACGGGGCCCTCCGGTCGAGCCGCCACCGCCTCCGCCCGCCCCGCCAGCATGAGCACCACCGCGCGGCGGTCGGAAACCAATGCCAGCGGCTCATACGTCGCGTTGAGGAGCAGGACCCGAGCGCTCACTGTCCGAGAGGCTACTGGCTAGCCACGCTGAGGGCGGGTTCGTCTGCACCATCGCAGGTACGACACGACGTCATCGACCTCGAAGGGAGGTCCTTGTGCCCCGCTCGCACGGTGGGCGGATGCCGTGACGAGTCGAAAGTGCCAGTAGGGCTCCGCGGGCACCGGCAGAAACGGTGGCCGGCGCCACCACCCCGGAGGCGCCAATCGGCGCAGGGCCCCCACGGCGGCGGGCACCAGCGTTGGGTGCCGCGCCAGCGCACGAACAACGATCCGCGCGCTTGGTCCCCATGTGGCTGCCCGCACCCGCTTCACCGGTGGAGCCACCATGCGCCGGCCAGGGTCGAAGGAACTCGTTGCGGCCAGCCATGCCGGCGTCGGGGCCCCCTGCTCGGCGCGTGAGAACGGACCCTGGTCAACCATGGGCGCCGTCTTCGGCTTGGCGCCATCCGACCGCAGCAGCCCCGAGCAATGGCGCGTCCGCGCCCAGGCCTGCGGGACGAACCTCCGTGCCGATCGCAAACTCGAGCCTCGCCCTTCTGGCGACCTCCTGACGGGCTGCCTCGAAGAACGGCGCGCCGAAGCCGAGCGCTACCGAGCCACCCACGACAGCGAGGCGAAGGTCGAGGAGGTTCGCCACGGAGGCGATCGCCCTTCCGACAAGGGTGCCAGTTCGCTGCACCACCGGTCGGGGCGCTTCACTCGCCGGGCGCCCGGTGCTCTTGGCGATCGCTGTTCCTGACGCCTCAGCCTCGAGACAACCCTGACCGCCGCAGGCACAGAGCCTGCCCTCGGGTTCGACGACGACGTGGCCGATATGGCCCGCGTTCCCGAGGCGACCCCCCAGGAGGCGGCCATCGAGGACGATCCCCCCGCCGACGCCGGTCGAGACCACCATGGCAAGGAAGTGGCGCTCCTCACGCGCAGCACCCAACCATCCCTCGCCAAGGGCCAGCGCCTTCGCATCGTTGTCAACCGCCGTTGGCACACCGGTGAGCGCCTCGATCCGTGAGCGCAGCGGGAAGGAACGCCACGCGGGGATGTTCAACGGTGAGACCTCTGCGCCACCATGGGACATCGGCCCCCCGCAGCCCACGCCGCATCGAACGACCGCCGCCCCCTCTGGGGACCGCACCTGGGCGATCAGGTTGGCGAGCGCTCCCCAGACGACCTCGGCATCGGGGACCTGAGGCGTCGGGCATGTGGCGACCGGTCCCAGGGCGCCGTTGCGGTCGACCAGTGCAGCGGCCATCTTCGTTCCGCCGATGTCGACCGCCAAGCAGAGCTCCTTCAAGGGCGAGCCCTGTACGGGAAGGAGGTGCTCACGGTCTCCGAACGCGTTGCATCAACGCTGGCGACCCCATGGTCTGGAGGCTAACGCCCGCGGCGGAAATGGGAACGAAGCCAGCTTCGGGCATTCATGACCGCGCCCTCGATGCCGGGGAGGGGCTGACCGTTCTCGGAGCGTTGCTCGTTGATCGACCGGGTGAGATCGTGCCAGCCGGCCTTGCCCATCCGCCGCAGGTTGCGCTCGAAAACGACGGCAGAAGCGAACATCACGACAACGCCCAAAAAGCCCAGCTCGACCGAGCGTGCGTAGAACGCGACGAGGATGACGATGCCGACCAAGAAGCCGAGGGCCGACCACTTGCAGGCGCGACCCGCATGGCGATAGACGGTTTCGGACCTGACGCGCTCTGCAAACTCGGGGTCTTGCCTGACAAGCGATTGCTCGAGCTCGGCCAGGATCCGTTGCTCGTGCTCAGAGAGCGGCACGATCGTTGCCTCCTCGCAATCACTTCCTCGCCACGAACGGATCCACCGTTCGCCGCCAATGCTGAGGGTACCGCGTGGCGAGCACCAGCTGCTCGCGCACTCCAGGGCTCGACGAACACCCCCGGTCCGCGCGTGCCTGCCCCGATCCGCCTCCTCGCTTCGCGCGCACGCCGAGCCCGCTCACGCGGTCGGCTCCTTTCTCCGTTCGGCTCGCCCGCCCCGACGCCGCCGGCGCGAGACGAGGTGGCCGATCACCGCGCCGCAGAGTCCGGCGATCACGATGACCACGATGACCGGTGCGCTGGTCGTCGACACCCAGAAGTGCACCCGGACGTCTTGCAGGTTGGCGAGCGCGAACCAGATTAAAAGGCCTGCTGCAACCACGATCGCCACCGAGCGCGCGTTGACGGCGCGGCGCCGGCGCTCGGGCGAACCGGTGGAGCTCTCGGTCTCAGCCATTGGATGCCGAACGGCCTTCAGTGCCCAGCGTCCGAGGACGGCTGCTCGATCGGATAGGCGACGCCGGTCCCGCCCAGCCCGCAATAGCCCCATAGGTTCGCCGCGAGGTACTGCTGGTGTTCGTCCTCGGCGTAATAGAACGGCCCGGCATCGACGATCTCCGTGGTGATCGGCCCGTAGCCCGCTCGGAGGAGCGCTTGTCCGTACCGGGCCTTGGCCTGCTCGGCCTCGTTGCGCTGGGACCCCGAAACAAAGATCACCGAACGATACTGGGTCCCGACGTCGTTGCCCTGTCGCATGCCCTGGGTGGGATCGTGACCTTCGAAGAACACCTTGAGAAGGGTCCCGTAACTGATCGCCGACGGGTCGAAGACGACGAGCACGGTCTCGGCATGACCGGTCCGGCCCGTGCACACCTCCATGTAGGTGGGGTTCGGGGTGAAGCCTCCCGCGTACCCGACGGCCGTGGTGACCACCCCAGGCAGCTGCCAGAACAGACGCTCGGCACCCCAGAAGCACCCCATCGCGAACAACGCCTGCTCAGAGCCCTCCGGGAACGGAGGCCCGAGGGCGGTTCCCAAGACCCGATGGAAGCCCGGCACGACGATCGGCCGCTGACGGCCCGGTAACGCCCGCTCGGGCTCGATCATCTGGGTCTTGTACGAGCCGAAGAGCGCCATCACCGACCTCCCCTGGTGCCAACTCGCAGACTATGCCGCGCCGCGGCGCGCCACGCTGCAGGCGGCCCAGTCCGGGAACACCCACCGCGCCAGCCCAGCGCCGCGATGGTTGC
The DNA here is from genome assembly GCA_021324045.1 of Actinomycetota bacterium. Taxonomy (GTDB): domain Bacteria; phylum Actinomycetota; class Acidimicrobiia; order Acidimicrobiales; family RAAP-2; genus JAJPJV01. Next base: position 91,723 of record JAJPJV010000030.1, read on the forward strand.
CCAGGGGGCAAAGCGAGTACCGTTTCTCCGAGGGCGTGCACCGTGCAAGGGACCGATCCTGGCGCGACGGAAACCGAAAGGGAACAGCCCATGCCTCAGGTCAACGCCGAGACCGTCGCAGACGATCTCCTCGGGCGGTTCCGAGCGATCCGGTCGTTGACCGAGGCCCTTGCCGCTCCGCTCTCCCCCGAGGACCAAACGGTCCAATCGATGCCCGACGTCAGCCCCACAAAGTGGCACCGCGGGCATACGACCTGGTTCTTCGAGACCTTCGTCCTCCCGGTGGACCGCCCCGATTACCACCCGTACCACCCTTGGTTTGGCTACCTCTTCAACTCCTATTACGAGGCGGTCGGCGCACGACACCCACGCCCGCAACGAGGGCTCATCTCCCGTCCAGGCGTGGGCGAGGTTGCCGACTACCGCCAGCACGTCGACAAGGCAGTGGAAGAGCTCTTTGCGACCGGTCCTTCGGAGCGGGCGCTCTCGCTCCTTGAACTTGGGAACCATCACGAGCAACAGCATCAAGAGCTCCTCCTCATGGACATCAAGCACGTGCTGTGGTGCAACCCGATGCTGCCTGCGTACCGCCGGCCCCCTGATCGCATCGACGCGGCCTCCTCGGGTGTTGCGGGGCACGCCGGCGACGCAGGCGCCCCGGCCGCCGACCAAGCTGCCAGGACGGCACCACGCGCGACGAGCCACGCCGGCGACGGCTGGATCGAGCATCCTGGCGGCCTCATCGAGATCGGCCACGAGGGACTTGGGTTCGCGTTCGACAACGAGATGCCGCGTCACAGCGTCCAGCTCGTGCCGTTCTGCCTCTCCGAGCGCCTCGTCACCTGCGGTGAATGGCTGGCCTTCATGGAGGACGGCGGCTACGAGCGGCCTGAGCTCTGGCTTTCCGACGGGTGGACGCTCGCCTGCCAGCAACAATGGCGAGCTCCCCTGTACTGGGTCCGCGAGGGGGACGATGGGCCCTGGAAAATCTTCACGCTCCTTGGACCGAAGCCCGTCGCTGCAGAAGAGCCCGTCTGCCACGTCAGCTACTACGAAGCCGACGCCTTCGCGCGGTGGTCCGGATGCCGCTTGCCGACGGAACAGGAATGGGAAGCGGTCGCGAGCAGCCGACCGAACGATCTCCGCCATGCACACCTCCTCGAGGAGTCCGTGCTTCATCCCCGCGGCAGCTCGTCTCTGTTCGGAGACGTCTGGCAATGGACAGCAAGCTCGTACAGCCCCTACCCGGGCTTCCGCCAGGCCAAGGGGGCTGTCGGCGAGTACAACGGCAAGTTCATGGTGAACCAGTACGTGCTTCGCGGCGGGTCCTGTGTGACCCCACCAGGCCACGTGCGGGTCACCTACCGCAACTTCTTCCCTGCGTCGGCACGGTGGGCCTTCAGCGGGCTGCGCCTCGCGCGGGACGCCTGAAGCTCGTGATGGCAAGCGCACCGGCAGGCACGCGGGCCGGACAGGAAGCGGTGGGCGTGTCGAAATGAGCGAAGCCCCCTTGACGGTCGACGTCCACCTCACGCCTGCGGACCTGCGCGACGCACTGAAAGACGACGTGGCGACCGGGCTCCGTCATCGCCCGCGCAGCATCCCTCCGCTGTGGTTCTACGACGAACGCGGCAGCCGTCTCTTCGAAGAGATCACCCGGCTGCCCGAGTACTATCCCACGAGGGCAGAACGCCGGCTGCTGGCCGAGGCCGCCGGGCGGATCGCTGCGATCGCTCGGGCCGACACCCTCGTCGAGCTTGGTGCGGGCGCCTGCGACAAGACGAGGCTCCTGCTCCAAGCGATGCACGCCCAGGCACCGCTTCGACGCTACGTACCCTTGGACGTGAGCGAGGAGTTCCTCCGTGCCGCCGCCGCGGGATTGGTCGCGGAATTCGGGGCACTCGAGGTCCATGCAGTGATCGGGGACTTCCAACGACATCTCGACCGGATCCCCTTCGGTGGGCGGCGGCTGATTGCGTTCTTGGGCGGCACCATCGGCAATCTCGTCCCGGCACAACGAGCGCGCTTTCTCTTCGATCTCAACTGCACCATGGCCGGAACGGATCACCTCCTGCTCGGTGCCGACCTGCTGAAGGACCCAGAGCGGATCCTGCGCGCCTACGACGACGCCGCCGGGATCACCGCCGCGTTCAACCGCAACGTGCTCCACGTCATCAATCGGGAGCTCGGAGCCTCCTTCGACGTCGAGCGCTTCGAGCACATCGCGCGCTGGGACGATCAACAGCACTGGATCGAGATGCGGCTGCGTTCGACCGTTGATCAAACCGTCATCATCGAAGACCTCGGGATGGAGATCCGCTTCGCCGAGGGCGAGGAGATCCTGACGGAGATCAGCGCGAAATTCACCTTCGAGCAGCTGCAATCCGAGCTCGAAGCTGCCGGGTTCGTCGTCGACGAGACCTGGGGCGCAGCTGAGGGCGAGTTCCTCCTGACCCTGGCCCACCCTTACTGTTGAACCCCCTCAAGCGAGCGCTCCGCTTCGCCGATCGAACACAGCGCCGAATCGGGCCACTCGCCTTTGGCTACGGGGTCGTCAAGAAATTCAGTGACGATCGCGGTGGGATGCTCGCCGGGCTGCTCACCTATTACGGCTTCTTGTCCCTCTTCCCGCTCCTTCTGCTCATGGTGACCATCCTCGGCATCGCCGTGGGCGGCCACGCGGCGCTCGTCAAACGCATCGAACACTCGGCACTGTCCCAGTTCCCGGTCATCGGCGGGGCCGGGCTCGCCGGCCATCTGCAGGCCCTCCATCGCAACAGTGGGATCGCGCTCGGCGTTGCGATCTTCGGCTTGGTGTGGGGATCGCAAGGGATCGGATCCACGGGGCAGTTCGTCATGGCGCAGGTCTGGAACATCCCCGAGGTCGCACGGCCCGGCTACCTGTCGCGCCAGGCACGCAACCTTCTGACGATCGCGACCCTGGGGGTCTTTGTACTGATCGGTGCCGCCCTCGCCGGGATCGCCGGGTTCGGCGGCGGTCAACCGATCCCCCGGCGGATCGGCGGCGGTCTCCTGTCCACCGCCATCGACATCGGCGTGTACGCAGTAGCGTTCCGGGTGCTCACGCCGGGCCAAATCCCTACACCACAGCTGCTTCCAGGCGCGCTGTTCGGCGGAGTCGCCTGGAGCGCGCTCGGGGTGGCCGGAACGTTTCTCGTCGACCACGAACTCCGTAACGTCAGCCAGGTCTACGGGACCTTCGCGCTCGTGCTCGGCCTCCTGTGGTGGATCTACCTGGTTGCTCAGGTCACGGTCTACGCGGCCGAGATCAACGTCGTGGCGGCAAGGAATCTCTGGCCACGCTCCCTCGTGCAACCGCCATTGACGGAGGCGGATCGTGCGGTCGCCGAAGCTCTCGCCAAACAAGCGATACGACACCCCAAAGCAACGGTTGCAACCGAGGCCGCCACCTGCGCTCACGACGAGCCTCGCTCTGGCCGCCAAAGCGCTCCTCAAGCTCGTTTGCGTCGACGGCACTAGGCTCGACTCGTCCTGCTCGTTGGAGCATCCTCCGATCACAAAAGAGAACGCCGATGGCTACCGAATCCCTCGCCCGAGCCTTTGCGAGTACCCGAAGCATCCTGTCTCGGGTCACGCCACACCAGCTGGGCGCACCCACGCCGTGCGCGTCGTGGAACGTGCGCCAGCTGGTGAACCACATGATCAGCGCCCCTCGCGTCGGAGCCGCCGCGCTGACGGGGGCTCCGGCGCCGGCCATGGATCAGGACTTTGCCTCCGGCGACTTCGTCGCCGCCTACGACGAGACGGCCGAACAGGCACTGGCAGCGTTCGAGCGCCAGGGTGCGCTGGAGCGCAGCGTCACCCTCCCCTTCGGCGAGGTGCCCGCTCCGCTGCTCTTGCACATGATCACCGTGGACCAGTTCACCCACGGATGGGACCTGGCCCGAGCCACTGACCAGCCCGCCGACCTGGACCCCGAGCTTGCCCTGACCCTCCTCGCGCAGACCGAGATCCCCGCGCAGCTCCGGGGTGAGGACGGTTCGGCCCCCTTCGGGCCAGCGCAACCGGTACCAGAGGGTGCCGCTGCCGCCGACAAGCTCGCCGCCTACCTCGGGCGCCGCCCCTGAGGCTCCGGGAACCCCCGTCGGCACCGCCGGACCCGGCGCGGTCTCGGGGCGCACCCGGAGCCGTCACCCGGGCCGCTCAAGCGACCGCGGGCAGTCTGGGTTCTTCGGCTTCGTCGGAGTGGTGCTCCCCCACTGAACCGGCCGACTCGGCCGCGTGCTGCTCACCGAACGCGACGGGCAGGACGTCAGCCATCGACTCCGCCAGGTGGAACCGCATTCGAGCCCGAACTTCCTCGGGGACGTCCTCTAGATCCGGGCCGTTGCGCACGGGGAGGATCACATCGGTCAACCCGAAGCGATGCGCTGCCAGCACCTTCTGCTTGACACCACCGATGGGCAAGACCCGTCCCTGGAGCGTCACCTCCCCGGTCATGCCGACCGAGGGACGCACCGGCTCGCCTCGGAGCAAGCTGACCAGCGCGCTGGTGATCGTCACCCCGGCGGAGGGGCCATCCTTGGGAACCGCCCCGGCCGGGACGTGGACGTGGAAGCGTTTCCCGGCGAAGGCCCCCGGGTCGATCCCCAACGCTTCGGCGTGGGAGCGGACGTAGGACAGGGCGATCTCCGCCGACTCCTTCATCACCTCGCCGAGCTGACCCGTGAGCGTCAGCCCTTCGGACCCTTCGGCCACCGTGGCTTCGACGAAGAGGACGTCACCACCGGTTCCGGTCACCGCCAAGCCGGTCGCCACCCCTGGCACCGCGACCCGGTCTGCGACTTCGGCGAAGAACCTCGGTCGCCCGAGCCACTCAGAGATGTCGCCGGCATCGACCTCCACGGGCACGTTGAGCTCGCCTGCGACCACCTTCGTCGCGATCTTGCGCATGAGCCGGCCGAGCTCGCGCTCGAGGGAACGCACGCCGGCTTCCCGCGTGTAATCGGTCACGATGGTCTCGAGCGCCTCGTCGGTGACGACGACCTCTTCAGGGCGAAGCCCCGCGCGTGCCAGCTGGCGCGCCACGAGATGGTGGCGCGCGATGGCGACCTTCTCCTTGTCGGTGTACCCATCGAGCCGGATCACTTCCATCCGGTCGAGCAGTGGTCCCGGGATGGTGTCGCTGATGTTGGCGGTCGCAATGAACAGCACCCTTGAGAGGTCGAGATCGACCTCGAGGTAGTGGTCACGGAACGTGTGGTTCTGGGCAGGATCGAGGACCTCGAGCAACGCCGAGGACGGATCGCCGCGGAAATCCGCTCCGATCTTGTCCACCTCGTCGAGCACGACGACCGGGTTCATCGTCCCAGCCTCTCGGAGCGCACGCACGATGCGTCCGGGCTGCGCACCGACGTAGGTGCGCCGGTGCCCGCGAATCTCGGCCTCGTCACGGACGCCACCGAGCGCCACGCGGACGAACTTGCGACCCAGCGCGCGTGCGACGGACTCCCCCAGCGAGGTCTTCCCGACCCCCGGGGGCCCAACCAGTGCGAGGATCGCGCCACTGCCACGACCGTCGAGGGCGTGCAACCCACGTTCGGCCTGGAGCTTGCGCACAGCGAGGTGCTGGAGGATCCGCTCCTTCACGTCCTCCAAGCCGTCGTGGTCCTCGTCGAGGATCGCCGCCGCCTCCGCGATGTCGAGGCGGTCCTCGGACTCCACCCCCCAGGGCACCTCGAGGACTGTGTCCAGCCACCCGCGGATCCATCCGTGCTCGGGACTCTGCTCGCTCGTCCGCTCGAGACGGTCGATCTCACGCACGACCGCCGCGCGAACCTTCTCGGGGAGCTCGCGTGATTCGATCCGAGCGCGGTAGTCGTCGGGTGCCGTTTCCCCGTCGCTGCCAGTCAGCTCGGCCAGCTCCTTGCGAATCGCCTCGAGTTGACGCCGCAACAAGAACTCGCGCTGAGTCTTCTCCATACCCTCTTCGACGTCGGTCTTGATGCGCTCCCGTAGGGCAAGCTCGGCCAGGGTGTCTCGCGCCCAGCCGAGCACGAGGCGAAGCCGCTTCTCCACATCGATGGTCTGGAGCACCTCGACCTTCTGCGCCATGGTGAGATCCGGCGAGTACCCCGCGAGGTCGGCGAGCCGACTGGGATCGGTCACCTCGCGCAGCTGCGCCGCGACCCTGCCAGCACCGCGGCTCAACAAGATGTTCTCAAGCACCGCCCGGTACTCACGGGCGAGCTCTGCCACCTCAGGGGTGGCTGGTGGCTCCTCCACGGGCTCCGCCTCGACCCAGAGGGCATCGCCGGTCCCTGGGACGCCAGTGCCGATCGTGGCGCGGCGATCGCCGCGAACCACAATTGCCGGAAGGCCACCGGGAAGCTCGCCCTGCTCGACGATCTCGGCGATGACCCCGATGGAGAGGTAGCGCCCGTCGAGCTGTGGAACCAGCAGCAGGCGGCCCCCAGCAGAGCGCGCGGCAGCGGCTGCCGCCTTGGCATCGTCGCTCTCAAGCGCCATCGTGAATGCCATGCCTGGCAGCACGACCCCAGACCTGAGGGGCAAGACCGGCAAGGTCAACACGCCATTGGTCGTCGTCACAATTCCTCCATTCCGCGACGCACCGCGGGACCTCTCGGCGCATCGCTATCAAAAAGAAAACACCGGCCACGAGCGCGCCATTCCCTCCGCAGCCTGACGTCGACCAAGCCATCGTGACCGCCGATGGCGAATGCCGCCACGAGAGCTGGTCGTCATTGGATATCGCGAGTTCGGAGGCAGCCTTCGCTCCTGTATGGAGCGGCACCGAACCCGGCGTCGTCCGGCAACTCGGATGCCCTGCCCGGCCCCGCACCGGCGGGAATCAATCGTCGAATCGGGCTCTCGACATCGACGTCGTCGTCCGCATTGCGTTACTGCCCGCGGCCGCAGCCCTCACAAGGTACTGAAAATCGACGCGTTGTGACCCGGAGCGTCGGCGGCAAGCGGGCGAACCGGCCTCAAAGGCCGCAGCGCTCAGGCCCGGGCGGGCGGAACCCGGCTTCGGCGTGCGCTGCCGGTGTTTCCTCAGGCGCTCCAGGCGTCGAGGGCGGCGACCGGATGACGTTGGAGACGGTGGTGGTCATGAGGAACCAGTCCGGTTGCGCTGTCGGCCGATAGCGCGGAGCTTGCGACCGCCGGCGACGGTCTTCAGCCAGCCGAAGGGTGCTTCGATCCGTTTGCGGAGGCGTTAGAGGCTCAGCGGATAGGCACGCACCCCGGTGACCACCGATTCCGCCAGTCGATGAGCTTCGCAGTGATGATGAAGACAACCGCGAGGGCAAACTGCGCGAGGCG
>JAJPJV010000050.1 GCA_021324045.1 Actinomycetota bacterium
CTACCGGCTGCACACGACCAAGACGCGAGCCCCGAGGAACTAGCTCGAGTCAGCGTCGGGTGGGGCCAGGACTCGTGAGCACGGTGGGGCCAACGGAGGTTGACAATTTCAAGGAACACCGTCTTGGTCGGCTCCCCCCTTGGGACCTTGACCGTGCGGCAGGGATTGGACCTCATCGCCCCGCAGTCGACCGCCACCGTCAGGACCGCCGAGAGCAGGTTCTTGATATTTGCGATGGTCTTGGGGCTGAGTCGCTTGAGCTGGAGGCTGGAGATGAACCTGCGCACCGCCATCGCGTCGATGGCCCCGACGGCCATCTGGCCGAAGGCGGGAATGAGGTGGTTGCGCAGCGCCGACTCGTAGGACTCGATCGTCTTGGGCGCCAGGTGCGCGGTGGTCGAAAGCCAATCGGCTGCCCACTGAGAGAAGCTCCTGCGTCGGCGGGAGGGGTCGATCCAGTCGCCCCGCAGCAGGTCGGCCTCGGCGACCGCCAGGAACTGCTCGGCCTCTCCCTTGGTCAAAAACGTATGGTCGGCCCTCTGGCGCACCCCGCAGTTGTCGGTGTAGATGGCCTGGAAGCGACCCGAGGGCAGTTTGCGGATGTGCCCAAAACGCCGCCTGCGACGAGACGACCCTGCGTAGGCACGCGTTCCTCCCCTGCTCCGCGAGGCAGACCCGTCTGCCTTCGGACGCCCCGTCATCTGGGCCGCCCCCGCCTTCCCTGGCGCAGGCCAAGTGGCCGGTCGGCCCCCGCCTCGCCAGCACCGGCTTTCATGCCCGCCAGCCACTCGTCGATGGCGACCAGGTCGTAGAGGACCACCCTCCCCACCCGGATGTGGGGGATCTCGCCTAAGCGGGTCAGGTCGTGGAGGTGGCGGACCGAAAGGCTCGTGTAGGCGGCCGCCTCCTCGATGCGCACGTATCGGCGTGGCACTTCGCGGCTGGCTTGCATGCACCTACTTGTCGGCTGCCCGCTTCTCGGCTGTGTGGCTCTCGGCTGTGCGGTTCCCATGGCGAGAACCTGGGCGGGTGGGTCAGGTTGCAGGCCGTTGCGGGCGGTTGCGCCGCCTGCCGCCTTATGGGCGCGGCTGGGTGCCGGTTCGGGCCCGGTCTGTGGAAACTTGTCGCGCGAGGGTCTTCGGGGGGCTTTGCCGGCCATGCCCGCCAGCCCCGAAAACCGCCTCTGAGCTGGGAGTTTACTAGTGGCGGGGGCGGGATTTGAACCCGCGACCTTCGGGTTATGAGCCCGACGAGCTACCAGACTGCTCCACCCCGCGACGCATAGCGCACTTTACCACCCAGGTCTGCCATCAGACCACGTCTCGAGACGAGCCTGGCGCGCCGCATTGCGTCACCGACGGCAGAACGTCCCAGCCCCCACCGAGACCAAGCACAGGATGAACGCTTCTGGCACCCCGGTGGCAGGTCTCACAAGGAGGCGGTGAGTTCGGAACGGGACTCATCGGGAGCGGTCTTCGCTCGGTCGGCCCTCACTTACACCGTCTCCTGCGGCACATCATCCGAGTGGACTGAGCGTTCGATCCCAGCTTCAAAGCGCTCCTGCTAGCTCGCCTGCGTCTGGCTCAGGTCAATGGGTCCGTGCGCTTCTTCGTGACTCCGGAGCGCGCTGACGAGCCGTTCGATGTCGGCATCCGTCGTCGACGATGCTCGACCAGTGCGCTGGGCATAGGTGGCCGCTCCGAGGTTCCGAAGCATCGCATCTGCAGCTCGCTTCGCTTGAAGCTCATCCAGCATGGCCTGACCCTTCTGGGCGGCCTCTTTCGCCACGGCGGTACCGCGAGCTGCCTGTTCCTTGACTTTGTCGAGAATGCCCATCTGGTCACCTCCTTTTCCACCGATCATCGCACGGTGCTCGTACCGATGCGCTCAGCAGCGGCAGGGCACGCTCGGGGGGACCGTCACGCCCTGAAATCCACGGCTGCACCGGGGGCTGGGACGCATCGGCTCCCAGATCGTGGGCTCTTGCTCGTTCATACCTCGCCCGCGGCATGAGGCGCTGCGGTGGTGCTCGTTGTCGAAGGCTTCCCGCCGGAACTGCCCCCCGCTCCGGGCGCGCTCGGCACGGTCGTCGTCGACGTGCTGACCGGCGGCGTGGAGGCACCTTTCGAGGCGCTCTTGGAGGCGCCAGAGGACGCTGGCGCGCTCGGCGCCGGAGCACTCTGGCTGGTCGAGCCCCCGCCGCCAGAGGACCCGAGCAGGGCCTCGGCCGCCTGCACTGCCTGGTTCATGGCGGTGATGTCGTTCTGGAATTGGCCGAGATTCCCCGACTTCAGATCGCTCAGTGCCTGCTGGTAGTCGGCGCTCGCTGCATTCAAGTCGCTCTGGATCTCGCTCGCGACGTTGCCACCGAGCGCTCCCGAGCTACTGCCGCTCGAGCTCGGGGCCCCCTTCGAAGACCCGCCGAGCGCGTCGGCCAGAGCACCGCTGAGCGTCGGAGCCATGTACGCCTGCTGACCGTAGACAACGATCACGTACTTGAGCTCAGGTTGCGGATTGCCTGTTTGCTCTACGTAGAGCGGCCGTACGTAGAGGTTCGACTGCCCGAGCGGCACCAGCAAGATATTGCCAAGGAGCACATCGGAGCCGTGTTGGTCCAAGAGGCTGATCTGCTGGGAAATCGCCGGGTTCGCCTGGATCTCCGAATCTGCCAGAACGGGCCCGACGACCCCAGCCCCACCCGCTGGCGTCTGGTAGACGTGCAGTTGCGTGTCCGCGCGGCCTCGATCCAACCGGTAGGTGCCGATGATGAAGGCAGACAGGTTCTGGATCGAATTGCCTGTGTTCTGGAAGAACGGGACGTACTCGTCGGAGATGGTGAAGCGTTGGGTACTCTGCCCGGGGAGTGCCATCACCTGATACGCGGGTGCCTGGGCCTGGAGCGTCCCGCCCGTCACCTGGCCAGCGGAGTTGGTCGTGATGGTGACCGCCAGCGCCTGCGAAGGCGGCCCCGCACCGGCGGTCGGAGACAATGCCCAGGCCCCGCTGTTGGTGAAGAAATGCTCGGGGTTCGTGATGTGATAGCGCCCGAACATGGCAGCTTGGATCGAGAACAGGTCCTCTGGATACCGCAGGTGCTGCACGAGAGCGGCGGGCATCATGGTCGCCGGAGTGAACATGTGCGGAAATGCCGCTTCATAGGTCCGAATGATGGGGTCGTTGGGATCCACGACGTAGAAGGTCATCTTCCCCGTGTACGCGTTGATGACGACCTTCACCGAATTCCTGACGTAGTTATAGCTCGAGGGCAACCCACTGCCCGGCGGTACGACAACCGTGTTGGCGTTCTCTGAGTACGGGTACTCGCTCGTCGTGGTGTAGGCGTCGATGACCCAATCGATGTGGCCGTCCACCAGCACCGGGTAGGGATCGGAGTCGAAGGACAGGAACGGCGCAGCCTTTTCGGCCATCTGTTGAACGTCCCTCACGAACATGATGCGAGATCGAGAGGTGATCTGATTCGAGATCAGCAGGTTGAGATCTCCCTCTCTGATCGCGAACGCCAGACGGGCAAGAGTGGAACTCAAGCGCACGCCACCAGTGCTCTCGTAATGCGAGGCCTTCGCTGTTTGGCCGGTGGTGAGCCCGTTGAACTCGGGTTGCTTCGTGTCGACGACGACGTAGCCGGATTGGTCGAGCCCGAAGTAAACGGCCGGCTGCGTGATCACCGGCCATTGCGGCGCCGAGGTTGGCGGCACCCCGCCGATCGCGAAGACCGGGTCCCCGCTGGGCGTCGCTTGGTTCGCTGGTGCGAGCACCATGCCCTCTCCATGGGTGTACTGGAGGTGCACGTTCACCCAGGTGGGCGATGGGATGCCACTTGGATTGATCTGTCGAACACCCACGATCACCGGGGTCAGCACCCCATTGATCCGGTAACGGTCAACCGCAACAGCTTGGAACGCGTAGTAGGCGGCGTGATACTGCAGCTTCTGGACGGTGGGCAGTGAGATCTGTGGGTCCGGATCCCAGAGCCTGATGTTTGCAAGCGTGGAGTACTCAGCCGGAGTCAGCGTGGGGTTGGGGTCGGTGCTTCCCGCAAAGGCAGTCGTCGAGACGTGGTTGAGGCCGTAGGCAGCCCGCGTCGCTTGGATGTTGTCGTAGATGTAGGGTCGCTCCTCCGTGCTCTGAGCGGGGTTCACGACCAGCACTTGCAGAACAGCGGGATAGATGACCCCGATCACCAGGGCGACGAAGGCCCAAAGGCCAACGCCCAGGACGGGCAAGGTCCAGCCGCGCCGACGAATGTTGATGAGCAGGACCACCGCTGCGGCGAGGGAGATCCAAACGAGCAGTTCGAGGGCGGGAAGACGCGCATGGACGTCGGTGTATCCCGCGCCTTGGACGTACCCATTCGTCGAAGTGACGAGTTGGTAACGCTGCAGGACGTAACCCGCCGCCTTCACGAGCGCGATCGCTGCAAGCAGCACAGAGAGGTGCGCCTTCACGAGCGGGCGAACTCGTGGCGTCATCCGCGCGCTGATCCCACCGTTGAAGTAATGGAAGGCTGCGGTCACGATGAGCACGACCACCAGGGAGACCAGGAACCAGTTGACGAGGAACTCCAGGAATGGCAGCCGGAAGACGTAGAAGCTCACGTCCTTGTGGAAGAGCGGGTCCTTCACGTGGAATGACACCCCGTTGGTGAACAGGATCCAGTTGTTCCACTGCCCAACCGTCGGGGCGGCAGCGATCAGTGCCATCACGACCCCGAGCGCCGCGTAGATCCTTCCCGCGTACGGGCGCACCACGCGCTGGTAACGACGAACGAGGTCGTCATCGATCGCGGAGAGATCCGTCTGGCCGGTGATCCGATCCCCGACCATCAGGTTGACCCAGACGAGCACGAAGAAGACGGCCCCAAAGGAAGCGAACAGACCAACCTTGACGGCGAGGAGGGTCGACCAAACCGAGCGCAGATGCACCGAGGAGAACCAAAGATCGTCGGTGTACAGCGTGGCAATCGACCGCAGTGACACCAGTGCGACGATCAGGACCGCAACGCCACCGAGGATCCACCAACGGCGGCGGTGGCGGGAGCGTGGAATACGAGCCGCCACGTTCTCGGGGGTTCGCATCAGCTCGAGCCTAGGTGGCGAGCGGTCCGCGAAATGAGCGGGGCACGACCGACACCCGGTCCAAGCCATCGCACGGCCACACGCCACGGTGCCTCTCGCCGGGGTGCGCGCCAGCCCCCCGACCCGCTGCTCACACTGGGACGACCATGCACCGACAACCGGGGTGAGCAGGGGGGTGAAGATGGCCTGTCGGGAAACGCTCCCCCTTGTGCACCTCCTCAGCGAGGGCGTTGTCGCCGCAGTCCGCGCACGAGGTCCCTGGCCCTCCGACGACCCAGCGAATGGTCGCATCCTCCTCGAGCGAGTCGATGAGGCCACTCGAGAAGCTGCCGAGGGCGTAGTCACCCGCGAGGCGCTCGATCCGTTCTCCCCGCCACTCCCGGTATGCGGCGCTCACGCGCTCGTCGGCCTGCGGACCACTCTCCAAGTCCGCGCCGTCCTCGCCGAAGAGCCGGCGGCGCAAGAGCGTGACGACGGTACCGGCAAGGGCATGCAGCGCCCCCTCTACCTCCCTGTCAGGGTCGCTCGTTCGTGCGCGACGCCGTCGGGTGACGCCGTGGTGCGGATCGCTCGCCGGCCCTCCGTCGCCATCTTTGCCTGCGAGGTGCGCACTCAGGAACTGCGCACCGGCCCGTCGAGCTTCGAGGAGGGAGGCACGGGCAGCTTCCCTCAGCCGATCGCGCTGTTCCTCCTCGACCACCAGCGTGCTCGGGTCGCGCGCAGTCCCATCTCGCAAACGGTGCAGCAACGCGTTCTGGTCGTCTTGCAACGCTCGCTTCAGCTGCCGCGCAAGCCGTGACACGATCGGAGCCAGCAGCTCGTCCCTCGACGCGAGGAGCGCTGCGTCCTCGCTCCTCGGTTGCTCCGACGCTTCATTCCCCAGCTCTTCGTCGGTGCGCGCCACCATCGCGAAGTCGGGTGCGTCGGTGGCCGAGGAACGTTCCCACCCCGGTGGAGCACCCTGGCGTTCCGGGACGCCCTCGACGCTGGGGGCCGTTGCGGTGATGGTCGTCGGGGGCGCTGCGCCGGCACGCAGCCGGGCGAACAGCTCTTCGACCCGCGCTTGTGCCTCGGCTGGCGGACCGGTTGGCGCTGTCGTGTCCACGGGTTGCACGGGCGCTTCCGCCAGGTCGGACTGTTCCGGTGCTCGAGCTGGACCGCCGGGCGAAACGGCTCGGGTCGGACCAGCGGTCGCCTGCTCTCCGGGCACGGCGCCGGGGTCGCCCCCAGCGACGTTGGCGACGGGATCGACGAGCCCATCGATGCCAGCCTCAGCGACCGTTGCGGCGTCGGACTCCGGCAGCGGTCCGGCAGCCCTGCGGAGCTCCGTCTCCAGCGCATCGCCGAGCGACGCCTCCGCGACGCCAGGCACCTCATCGCCCTCTGCGACCACGGCCTCGCCAAGGGCGGACCCGAGGGCCGCCGGCTGACGGGCGCCAACTTGCGCAGCTGCCGCTCGAGCATCGTCATCGGCGCGCGCGAGACCCTCAACGATCGCGTCGACTGAACCACGGACGCTCAGCACCGAACGGATGAGCTCGTCACGAGCCGCCCGAACCTGTTCCACCTGTACGAGCAGCAGGCGCCGGCGCTGCGCCATCTCGGTCAGCAGTTGTTTCCGGGCCTCCTGGGCCTGCTCGATCATCTGGCGTCCACGGTCGCGGGCACGCTCCATGATCGCCTCGCCTTCTTGCCGAGCGGCTTCGAGGAGGGATGCCGCCTCTTCCTCGGCGTTCTGGCGGAGGACCCCCGCGGTGAGCTCTGCCTCGGCGATTCGCTCCGCGGCTGCGCCTTCTGCCGCCACCTGGGCCTCCGCGGCTTGCTGCTGGGCATCGCGCACCACCGCAGTGGCTCGTTCCTCTGCCGCTGCGACCAGGCGCGCCGCCTCCTCGTGCGCATTGCGCAACACCTGCGCGCTCTGTCGACCGAGGGCCGCCGACAGGCGCGCCTCGTCGATCACAGGGTTCTTCAGGCGGTCCTCGGCGTCGGCGATCGCCTTCTGCGCTCTGGCCTCAGCTTCCGCCACCTCCCTCTGCAGCTCGGCCGCCCACTGCTCCCAAGATTCGATCTCCTGCGCGACGAGCTCGAGGAACGAGCGGACTTCGTGAGGGTCGTAGCCGCGCCTCGTAGTCCGGAAGGTTCGTCGAGTGATGTCGTGAACGCTCAACCGGTTCGAGGACACCCGCGGGCGGGACTCGGACATCATCAGACCTCGCTCAACCCGCTGAGCAACCTCGGCGAACCCACGCACGCGAGCCTACGACGCGAGCCGCCGAGGCACATGGGACCGCCTCATCCGCCTGAACACTCATCTTCCCGAAGAGGGCTTCTCGAGCTTCCCGCCCAGCCGACGCAATACCTGCAGCGCTTGGCCGAGGCTCGAGACCGCGTAGACATGGAGCGACGGGGTCGCCTTCGTCATGGCCGCCCGGTACTCCTGGGGCGGAACCAAGAAGTCCGTTGCGCCAGCTTCCTCCACGGCCACGGTCTTCTGCGGCACGCCCCCGACATCTCCGACCGCACCAGAGGGATCGATGGTCCCAGTCGCTGCCACGCGGTGACCGCCGGTCAGGTCACCGCCGCCGAGGACATCGAGGATGCCGAGCGTCAGCGCCAAACCCGCCGAAGGACCGCCGATCCCTGAGGTGTCGATCGAGATCGGAAGGGGGAACCGGAAGTCCTGCTGGGTCTCGACCGCGACGCCGAGGTATGCCTTCGACGGCCCCCGCACCCCTGGACACTGGCTCTGCCCGCTGATCGCCGATGGACGGCGCGCCAGGGTGATCACCAGCGAGGCGAGTTGGCCCGGTCGGAGCGCGCCGGTCGGGCTGAGTGTCGTGCGCTCGACCGTGAGCCGCACTCGTTGCCCTGGGACATCGTCGTGGAGGGCACGAATCAACCCGCAGCTCGTCGTCACTGCCCTCCCGTCGACGGCAGTCACGATCTGACCCACCCGGAGAGCTCCGGCGGCAGGCGAGCCCGGGGCGACCGAGAACACGACCGCGCCACCATCGTGCTCGGGAACCACATATCCCAACGTCCGCAACGCCGCAGCCTTCGCTGCTGCCTGGGCCTGCGCCATCTCGAGGTACCCCTGCGCGACCAGCTCGTCGGGAGACGTGCCGGGCCCGAGCAGTTCATCCGAGGGCACGAGCTGGGAGTTCGGCGCCAGCAGGTCGGGGAGGTAGTCGAGCAGGCTGACACGGGCGAGCGAGACGTCGGTCAAATAGACGCCCGCTTCGACGCGGTGGGCGTCTTGGTGCGGCACGTGGATGAGCACGTTCACGGGCTGCGCCACCCCGGGGGTGAGCACGTAGTCATTCAGCTCGATCCGGCTGGCCACGAAGACGACCACGACCACGACCACGATGGCGAGCAGTAGCCACGATCGGCGCCGGCGTGCGCGGCCGTCAGGAGAAGATCTGGGCAGACTCATGGAGATGACCGATGATCCCATGCGAGTTCGCCGCGCGGTCACCATCGCTGGTCACCGAGGCGACGAGGCAACCATGCGGGAGGGCCTCGATGCAGCTGATGCGCGCACCCGTCTTCGCGCGCTCGGCGCCCTGGCACGCCAAGGTCGCCTCCGCCTTGACGATCTCCTGGGGGCATTCGCCGACAGGGCTCCCGAGGTCCGTCGCCGGGCATGCGAGCTCGTTGCCGAGCTGGCGGAGCGCCAGGCGATTGAGGGCCAGGCGGGAACGATCGCTTCGCACCACGACGGCGGGGGGGAAGACCTGGTGAACCTCGCGACCGTGGCTCGCCTCCACGGCGCGCTGGAAGATCACGACTCGCTCGTCGTGGAGGCCGCGTGCTTCGCGCTCGGGGAGCTCGGCACGGCAGTGAGCGACGAGATGATTCGTTCCTTGGGGGCCGTTGCCCTCGCCCACTCCGACACCCGATGCCGGGAGGCTGCGGTCGCCGCGCTCGGATCGCTCGGTGACCCCAAGGGCTTCGATGCGGTTCTCCAGGCCCTTGGCGACAAGCCCCCGGTGCGACGACGAGCGGTCGTCGCCCTCGCTGGCTTCGAGGGGGAGCTCGCCGAAGCAGCCCTCGTCAGCTGCCTCGAGGACCGCGACTGGCAAGTGCGCGACGCGGCTCGCCGCATCTTGGATGCCTGACCCAGGTCGCCACCTGCATGCCGCTCAGCGATCTGCCTGGGCGAAGACAGGGCGGAGCTGGTCGAGCGACTCGAGACAACGCCCCGCACCCATCACGACACACTCGAGGGGTAGGTCGACGAGATGGACCGGCACCGCAGTGGCATTGGCCAGTCGCTGGGTCACCCCCCGCAGGAGCGAGCCACCGCCGACGAGATGGATGCCGTCGAACATGATGTCCTGCGCGAGTTCCGGGGGGGCCTCGGCGAGGCAGGTGACGGCGGTCGAGAGGATCTGCTGAACGGCATCTTCGACGGCGGCTCGCACTTCTTCGGGTGTGAGCACGATGGTCCTGGGCAGTCCCGTCGAGACGTCCCGACCTCTGACCGGCGCTTCTCGCTCGCCGGTGTAGGGATAAGCCGAACCGATGGCGAGCTTCACCCATTCCGCCGTCCGCTCTCCGATGGCCAGCGCGTACCGGCTACGGACGTAGGCCTGGATCGCCCCGTCGAAGTCGAAGCCCCCGCACCGGATGGCTCGAAGCGCAACCACTCCGCCGAGCGAGAACACCGCCATCTCGGCTGTTCCACCGCCGATGTCGACGACCATGGATCCCTGCGGCTCGTGAACCGCCAACCCCGCGCCGATCGCTGCAGCCATGGGCTGCTCCATCAAGTAGACGGCACCAGCGCCGGCCCTCCGAGCCGCCTCCTTCACCGCACGACGCTCGACCGCGGTCAACGCGGACGGCACGCAAACCAAGACCCGAGGACGGTTGAACTTCGTGACCCCACAACGCTGGAGGATGTTCCTCAGCATCCGCTCGGCGATGTCGAAGTCCGTGATCGCCCCTTGGCGCATCGGCCGGACCGCCACGATGTACCCCGGCGTCCGGCCGATCATCTGCCACGCCTCCTGGCCCATGGCGAGCACCTGACGAGTACGCGTGTTGTAGGCAACGACCGTCGGCTCATTGAGCACGATGCCACGGCCCTTCGCGTACACCAAGGTGTTCGCGGTGCCGAGGTCGATGGCGAGGTCGCCACGAGCCACGGCACATGGTACGAGGAACGCGAAAGCGAAGCAGAATCGGCCCCGGCTCCGCCTGGCAGCGCCCGTGCCAGACCCCACGGTGCCGGGGTGGGGGCACGAGGGCGACCGCACGAGGCCCGAACGCATCGATAGCCTGGGAATCGGTGACTCCATCTGGTCCCGACGTGGAGGGGGCTGGACCACAGGACGCAGACCGGTTCAAAGACGGCGACAGCGCTCCGGGCTACCCGCACCCCGGAGGAGACGAGGGGCGCGACGACCTCGACGCCTCCGACGATCTGCCGATGAGGGGCTGGCTACCCCTCGAACAGCGTCTCTGGCGGCATCCCTCGGAGTTGGCTTCAACCGGCTGGCCGGGTGCGAGCGAACGGGCCCTCTGGCCTGTCGGACGCTCCTTCGAACAGACCCAGCGTTCTCAGCGACCCCCTGCATGGTCCCACGCCCGTCTTCGCAGTGCCTGGGGGACGGCAGCCATCGGGGTCGGTGCGGTCGCAACCCTGGCGATCGGCGCGCTCATGCTCAGCGCTGCGCTCCCTTCGGGGAGTCCGCCCCCCGCCGACAAGGTCCGTACCACGTCGATCCCGCTCGCCACCGCCTCCTACCAGCAGGTCACCCGATCCGTGGTGGGCATCCTCGCAACCGGGTCCCAAGGCACCAACTTCGCCTCTGGCGTGGCGATCGGCAAGCACGGTCTCGTCGCCACCACTGCCGATCTGGTCAAGGGCGCGACCGCCTTCAGGGCAGTGCTCACGAACGGCAAGGAGATCCCGGCCCGCCTGGTGGGGGTCGATCCGACGTCCGATGTCGGCGTGCTCCAGGTCGAGGAGAACCTTCCCGTGGCGCGCTTCGCCGATGACACCTCGGTGCACACCGGGAACCGAGCGTTCGCGGTGACGCTCGCTCCCCCAGTCCGTCACGGCGCCACCCCCACACCGGTGTGGTCGGCAACCACGATCGAGTCGGCAGATGCCGAGGTCGCCGACGGGCCCGCGGAAGGCATGTCGAGCATCGTCGCGCCACTCCCTGCGGGTTCCCCAGATCACGGGGGAATTCTGCTCCGATCCGACGGTTCGGTCATCGGGATCCTCGACCCTGCGAGTGCAAGCCCAGCGGGGGGACGGGTGTTCTTGCCCGCTGACCTCGTTCTGGGGGTCTCCAACGACCTGGCGACCAAAGGAGCCGTCGTGCACGGCTGGCTTGGCATCGAAGGTCAGGACGTCAGCGGATCCGATGCTCCGACGGGGGCACAGATCGGTGCAGAGGTCGTCGCCGTCGACCCGGCGGGCCCTGCCGCAAGCCTGCTTGCGCCCGGCGACGTGATCGAGGCGGTCGACGGGATGCGCGTCCACTCGATGGCCGAGCTCCGGTCTCGGCTCTACACCCTGCCCCCCGACACCGTGGTCCGGTTGTCCGTTTCCCGTCGGGGCGTCCAGATCACCGTCGACGTCGAACTCGCCGCAGCCCCCTGACGGAGTTCCCCGCGCCCCCTGGCGGACCCCGCCTGGATCCGTCGTCGACCTCGTAGCATGCAGGAGTGGAGATGAGCGATGACCCTTGGCTGCCAGGGGGACCCTTTCAAGGACTGCTGAACGACCTCCTGAAGGTCATCGGCAGCTCGGGTGGTCGACAGGCGTGGCTCGAAACGGCCCGAGCGCTCGCGGTCGGGGTCGCGACGGATGGGGGCGAAGACCGCAATGTCGACCCGCTCGAGCGGATCGCATTCGAGGAGCTGGCTCGCATCGCCGAGCTGCACGTGGCTGACGCCACCGGTCTTCCGATCTCCTCGGTGCCTTTCGTGCTCACGCCCGTCAGCAGAGGTGCCTTCGCCTCTCGGGCACTCGAGGCGTGGCGCCCACTGCTCGAGCGGATGGTCGACGCCCAACACGGATCGTTCCCGTCGGCCTCCGACGCCATGGCCGACGAAGGTCTCGGGGCAGGACCCGATCTCGCGCAGATGCTCGGACGCCTCTCGTCGACCATGGGCCCGATCATGCTGGGCATGCAATTCGGCGCATCCATCGGTCATCTTGCGCAACGAGCTCTCGGCCAGTACGCCATCGCCGTTCCGTGGCCTCCCGCACGTGAGCTCCTCGTCGTTCCTGAGAACGTTGCCCGATTCGCCGCTGACTGGAGCCTTCCCGAAGATGCCAGCCGGCTGTGGGCGTGCGTTCGGCAGGTGATGTTCCATGCGGTCTTCTCACGGAGCCACGTCGTCGCTCGGATGGACGAACTGCTCAACGAAGCGGCATCGGAGGCCGTCGGTGTCCAGCGGGACCTCACGGAGCGGCTCACACGGGAGCTCTCCCGCCCCGAGGAGCTCCAGCAGCTGCTGAGCGACCCCGAAGCGGTGCTCGCCGACCTCCTCTCCCCTGGTCAACGGACTGCCTCGGCGAGGCTCACGGCCCTTGCGACGGCGCTCGAGGGCTACGTCGATCACTTCACGAGCGCCATCACCACCTCGACGACCGGGTCCTCGACGCAGCTCAGGGAGGCTTGGTACCGCTACCGCTCGGAGGACTCCAGCGGTCACCAGTCAGTCGGAGCCATCTTCGGCCTCGACCTCGGCAGATCGGAGCTCGATCGGGGCGTCGCGTTCGTACGAGGCGTCCTCGAACGCGCCGGCGAGGACGGCCTGCGTCGCCTGTTGGATTCGCCCTGGACGCTGCCGACGCCGGCCGAGGTCGACGCCCCGGGGCTGTGGCTCGAACGGATCAACCTGCCCGAGGAGCCGTCGGGAACTCCCCCCTCGGGGTGAGTAGGGACGCCCCCGGCAACCCACTCACTCGGACTCTTCGGGAAAGCCCAGATCCCACTCGAGCGCGAGGTTCTCGCGCTCTGCGTCACGGATCACCCGTTCGCGGTTCCGCCGGAACTGGGGATCATGGGGGGGGAGCAGGACCAGCCGCGCGAGCACCCGTTCGCGGAAGGCGTCGATGACCTGGGGATCGCCATAGTCGGACTGAACCTCCCAATGGGGCGCGACCGGCCCCAGGTAGACGATCCTGACGTGGCCGACCGGCGGTCTGTCGTGCGCCGGGGCAGGATCGGTGGCAGTGTCCGCTGACACGACGACCTCCCGTCGGAACTGGGTAACTACAGAGCCAGCGTAGCTGGCGGGATCGCTCGACAGAGCAGAACGGTAAGCTGTTCGCAACAAAAGGGAGATGCCATGGACACCGAGTGGATGGCGTTTGGCAAATGCCGTGACATGCCGCCCGCGATCTTCTTCCCCAGCGATGGGCTCGGCGTGCAGGAAGCACAACGCATCTGTGCTGAGTGCCCAGTATCGGAAGAGTGCCTCGAGTACGCGTTGGTGAACCGCATCGATCACGGGGTCTGGGGTGGGCGCTCCGAGCGTGAGCGGCGCCGCATCCTGCGCCGTCGTCGGGCAGCTCGCCTCGCTGTCACGCCATAGTCGCACGCGTCGGAGCGGGGACACCCAGCGGAGCGGTGCGCATCGATGATCGTCGGCGCGCGGCCCGAAGAGTCCATCTTCGAGTGCGTCGCGAACATCAGCGAGGGTAGGGACCTCGGGATCATCGGCCGCTTGGAAGCGGCTTGCGCGGGGACGCTGATCGACCGCCACAGCGACCGGCACCACCATCGGTCGGTCTTCACCCTCGCCGGCACGCTCGAGGAGGTTCAAGACTCGGCGCGCGCGCTCAGCACCGCGGCGGTCGAGCTGCTGGACCTCACTGCCCACCGAGGCGTCCATCCGCGTTTCGGTGTCGTCGATGTGGTCCCCTTCGTCCCCGTCGCCGATGGCGAGCTCGATCTCACGGCGGTAGTCGCCGCACGTGATCGCTTCGCTCGCTGGCTCGCCGCCGAACACGGCGTCCCCACGTTCCTTTACGGACCGCTTCGCGAAGGCCACGAGCGAACCCTTCCCGAAGTCCGCAGGTCAGCTTTTACGGCCCTTCAGCCTGATTTCGGACCGCAGGCCCCCCATCCCACCGCCGGTGCCTGCGCGGTAGGGGCGAGAGGTCCCCTCATCGCCTACAACCTCTGGCTCGACGATGGTGACCCCGAGATTGCACGGCACATTGCCGCTGCAATCAGAGGGCCATCAGTACGCGCACTGGGGTTCGACATCGACGGAGTCGGGCAGGTGTCATGCAACTTGATCGATCCGTTCACCGTCGGTCCAGCAGAGATCTTCGACGAAGTCGCTCGCCGGCTTCGCGTCGAACATCGCTCGATTGCTCGGGCCGAGCTCGTCGGACTCGTTCCTGCACGTGTGATCTCGGCGATCCCGCCCCAACGCTGGAGCGAGCTCGGCCTCGATCCCAATGCCTCCATCGAGGCGAGACTCGCTCGAAACGCTTCTGTCAGGACGCAGCGTCTCCGCCCATAGCTCTGCGCTGCATCGCGCGCGCGCGTCGCAGACGACGACGTTCACGTTCGCTCATCCCGCCCCAGATACCGAACTTCTCTCCGTTGGCCAGCGCGTACTCGAGGCAGTCTTCACGAACCACGCACCCTCGGCAGACCTCTTTCGCCTCGCGGGTGGATGCACCGCGCTCGGGGAAGAACAGGTCCGGATCGACGCCCATGCAGTTGGCCTGAGCCTGCCAGCTGCGATCGAGACGTCCGTAGATCAGTTGCGCGAGTTCCATCGGTTCGCCCTCCCCTCGGAACAAGTGGCACCGATGTAGTTACAGTGATGTCATCTTCTCCCAGATCCGTGCAACATGCAAGAGGCCGATCTCTTTTTGTCACAAATTGTGGCGCTACGCCGTGGAAAATCCGTGGATACCCCGCGAAATGACCACGGAAAGTGGTCAACAACGGCAGTCGACGAGTCGGATCCCTCCAGGGAACCTCAGACGGCAGGCCGCATCACGCGACGCCGCCTCAGGTAATCGACCAGGACGTAGCCACCGAGGGCGTCGGGCGTCGTGTAGAAGGTGCGACCCCCGTTGACTCGAGCAATTTGCTCGACGAAGGGGTAGTGGGTTCGTTCGAGGTCGAGCGCGAACACGTTGATCGTGATCCCTGCCCGGGTCGTCCGGATGACCTCGGCCATGGTGCGTCGCAACGTCTCTGCGGTTGGCGGATAGTTGAACCACGGCTCGCCGTTGTCGTCGAGGTGTGCCGTCGGTTCGCCATCGGTGACGACGATGATCTGCTTCGTGCCGTACTGATGGGCGAGCATCCGCCGCGCCAGGGCGAGGGCGTGCTGAAGGTTCGTGCCATAGACGTAGTCCCACATCGCCGTGGGAAGATCCTCCGGCTTGATCTCCCTGGCGACTTCGGAGAAGCCGACGATCCCGAGGTAGTCGCGCGGGAAGCGCGTCGAGATCAGGGTCTGCAGCGCCATAGCCATCTTCTTGGCAGGCACGAAGTTGTCGCGCATGGGCATCGACATCGATAGGTCCACGGCCAGAACCGTCGCGGAGCGGGTCAGCGCTTCGGTCTCTACGACCTCGAAGTCCGAGGGGTCGAGCCTCACCGGCACGCCAGCGCCCCCGCGGCGGAGCGCGTTGGTCACGGTGCCGGTGAGGTGCAGGTTCAACGGGTCCCCGAATTCGTAGGGCTTGGTGGACTCCTCTCGATCGTGACCGATGCCGGACTTGATCGCTTGATGCGTCCCCATCCGCTCCCGCTGGATCTGGGAGAACAGGTCGCCCAGCGCGCGCTGGCCGAGCCGGCGCACGCCTTTGGGTGTCAGGACCGTGGCACTCCCACGCTGATCGATGAGCCCCTCTTCCTGGAGCTTGCGGGCCAGCTTGGACAAACGGTCGAGGGAACGAGCGGCATCCTCACCGAGATGGCGACGCACCTCGTCCAAGTTCACCTCGGAGAGCACAGCCGGAGACGAGGCCGATTGCACGAGTTCCTCCATCCGATCGAGCTCCGCGACTTGGGACGCAACATCGGTTGCCTCGGAGAGGCTCAACGGATCTGATCCGGTGAAACGGATACGACGCCCTGTGCCCGACGCGGACATGGCCTGGTGGAGGTTGTGGCTGAGTCGCTGCAGCTGCCAGCGCAGGTCGAGGTCCTCGAGGAGGGACTCGGCGAGCGCCTCGAGCTCGCGGCGCTGTTCGGGGGACATCGACCTCCACATGGCTTCTGCCGCAGCCATCCGCTGGGCGAGCTGCTCGAGGAGCTCGTCGAGGGACCGGGGATCACCAGGGAACAGGTCTCCAAAGCGCGCCATGAACTCCTCGAAGCTGGGATCCAGCGCTTCGCCGCGCTCCCGCTGCTCGAGCATGCGATTGAGGGCGTCCAGCGCCTCTCGCATCCGTTGCAGCTGTTGGGGATCCGGCGAGCGAAGCGCTTGGGACATCCCCTCGAAGTAGGTGTTGGTCACCTCCCGACGCAGCTCGTCGAGCAGGTCCTCGAAATGCTGGCGTGCCTCGGACGAAACGAACTCATAGTGCTGGAGACCCTGGATCTTTCCCGCAAGGTTTTCGGGCAGCAGGTCGAGCGCCATCCGGCGTTCGGTCGCCACGTCCGCGGTGACCTGCTGGCGACGATCGTCGCCCGACGCAACTGCATCCGCCTCGAGTTGGTCGATCGCCGCGCGCTCCTCGGCGACGACCTCGTCCAGCGCACGGGAGATGCGCGAGAGCTCACCACCGGGATCACCGTGCTCGAGGAGCTCCGAACGGCGCTTGCGCATGCGCTCGATCAATTCCCGAAGACCCATCACCCGCTCGCCTTGGGAAGTGCGCATGCCAGCGTTGAGGAGCCGCCGAAGGGCGTCGTCGAGGTCGCCACCAGCCAACAGGTCGTCGGTCAACTCGGCAAGCAGGTCATCGGGGTCTAGGTCGTCGAACTCCTGGGTTCCGTCCCAGCGACGGTAGTCATAACGCGCGGTCACCGGTCGGTCCTCCTCCCGTCCTCATCGGCGTCGTCGGTACAACGCACGAGCGCCAGAGGCGTCTTTGTTCAGTCGTTTCGTCAGGTGCAATCCCTCGAGGAGGAACTCGAGGGCTGCAGCGAGCTCGGGTCCCGAGCGGGCCCCCTCGGGCCCTGCCGCCGCTCGTGCGGCAGGCTCCAGGGCAGGGAGATCCGCGAGCACCGCCATGTAGTCCGCCGAAGGCAGGTCGTCACCAGTGTGCACAACCACCTCGCCGTCGAAGCTGGCGAGAACGGCAGCCGGGTCGTCGATCGTGACGCGGCGCCGGAAGACGCTCAGCACGGCCGCCGAGGCGAGCTGAGCGATCACCTCGGTCTCGCGTCCTTCCTCCATCGCTTCGACCTCCACCTTGCCCTGCGTGGAAGGCACGATGGCCGCGAGGTCGCTGATGCGCGGAACGACGACCGGCTCCCCGGTGCGCAAGGCCCGACGGGTCGCGTTGGCGACGATCGTCTCGTAGTTGGCGATCGTAAGACGGACCGACACCCCGCTGCGCTGATTGAGCTGGGAGCTCCGCCTCGCAAGTTGACTGAGCTCCCCAAGGATCTCTGCCAGGTACTCGGGAACGTTGACCGGGAGCCCGTGCTGTGGGAGCTCAGCCTCCGCGCGCATGATGGCCACCTCGGTCGAGGTGTCGATGGGATAGTGGGTCCGGATCTGCGCCCCGAAGCGATCCTTGAGCGGCGTGATGATCCTCCCACGATTTGTGTAGTCCTCGGGGTTCGCCGTTGCGAGCAACACGACATCGAGGGGTAGCCGGATCCGGTGACCGCGAATCTGGACGTCACGCTCTTCGAGGATGTTGAGCAGGCCGACCTGGATCCGTTCGGCGAGGTCGGGAAGTTCGTTGATGGCGAAGATGCCACGGTTCACCCGGGGAACCAGGCCATAGTGCAGGGTCAGCTCGTCGGAGAGGTAGCGCCCCTCGGCAACCTTGATCGGGTCGACCTCGCCGATCAGGTCGGCAATCGAGGTGTCCGGCGTCGCGAGCTTCTCGCCGTAGCGGTCACTTCGATGGACCCAGGCGATCGGCGTCTCGTCGCCTTCTTCAGCGACGCGCTCGCGTCCGTAACGGGAGACTGGCGCATAGGGGTCGTCGTTGATCTCTGAGCCCGCCACGATCGGAAGCCACTCGTCCAGCAGCTCGACGAGCGAACGGATCAGGCGCGTCTTCGCCTGGCCGCGCTCGCCGAGCAAGATGATGTCGTGGCCGGCCAGGATGGCGTTCTCGAGTTGGGGGATCACCGTGGCCTCGAAGCCGAGCACCCCGTCGACCAACGGTTGGCCGGCCGCGATCCGGGCGGCAGCGTTGCGCCGTAGCTCCTCTGCGACCGGGATCGATTGCCACCCTGAGGCGCGCAGGTCTCCGAGCGTCTTGGGGAGG
Source organism: Actinomycetota bacterium (assembly GCA_021324045.1). Classification (GTDB taxonomy): domain Bacteria; phylum Actinomycetota; class Acidimicrobiia; order Acidimicrobiales; family RAAP-2; genus JAJPJV01. The sequence continues at coordinate 18,502 of JAJPJV010000050.1, forward strand.
TTCTGAGGGGGGCGGGGAGCAAAGGCATGCTGCACGGCCATGGAGCCGAGCCTACGAGCTGCGGCAGTGCCTCGCGGCCCGGGGGTTCGCAGGGCGCGTCCGTGGCCCTGACCTGGGGCGGCGCCGGGCACCGGGTGCGAGCACCTCGCCCGGTCCAGCGCAGCGGAACCGAGGGGTCGGTCAGCGGAGCGCTCCGGGCTGGCGCGTCATGCCCGTGACCTGGTAGTCAGATCGCCGTCGAATCGTAGTCGCGTGCGGTGCAGATCGAGAGGGAGTTCGGGTGACGACGGTGGAGAACGCGGTTGCGACGCCGGTCCGGATCGGAGGGGTGCGCGGTGGCCCTGATGCACCCACGCTGCGGACGGATCGCTGGTGGGTGGGTCCCGCCATCACGGTCACGGTCCTCGTCGCCTTCGTCGCCTACACGACGTGGGCGATCTTCGTCAACCGCGACTATTACGTCGGCGCGGCCGCGCACCGCGACCTCATTTCCCCCTTCTACTCGCCGTGCATCATGGCCAGCTGTGTCGCTGGTGCCAAAGGCACCTTCTTCGTCATCAATTGGTGGCACATCACCCCAGCGCTCATCGTGCTCGCTGGCCCGCTGCCGTTCCGGCTCACCTGCTACTACTACCGCCGCGCCTACTACCGGAGCTTCTGGCTCTCGCCACCGGCATGCGCCGTCGCCGACGCGCACCGTCGCTACAGCGGCGAGACCCGGTTCCCCCTCATCTTGCAGAACGCGCACCGGTACTTCTTCTACCTGGCCGCCATCTTCAACGTCATCCTCACCATCGACGCCGTCGTCGCCTTCCGCCTCCCCGGTCAGGGCGGCATCGGGGTCAGCGTCGGCACCATCGTGTTGGTGGTCAACGCGGCGTCGCTGTGGCTCTACAGTCTCTCGTGCCATGCTGCCCGCCACCTCTGCGGGGGCCAGCTCCGATCCTTCTCCAAGAGCCGAGTACGCTATCGACTCTGGCGCCTGCTCAGCCCTCTCAACGCCCGGCACATGCAGATCGCATGGTTCAGCCTCATCGTTGTCGCACTCGCCGACCTCTACGTCCGGCTGGTGGCTTCCGGAGCCTTCCACGACCCGAAGCTGTTTTGAGCAGGCGTCTGTCGCGGTACGACCAGAGTGCAGGGAGTGAACGTGGAGATCGAGACGCAGCGCTACGACGTCGTGGTCATCGGTGCGGGGGGCGCAGGCCTGCGGGCAGCGATCGAGGCCCGGAGCCGCGGCCTCAAGACGGCCCTGGTCTGCAAGTCCCTTCTCGGCAAGGCGCACACGGTCATGGCGGAGGGCGGGATCGCCGCAGCCATGCGCCACGTCTACGAGGAGGACAGCTGGCAGGTCCACTTCCGTGACACCATGCGCGGCGGCAAGATGCTGAACAACTGGCGCATGGCCCAGCTGCATGCACAGGAAGCGCCGGACCGGGTCTACGAGCTCGAAGCGTGGGGCGCCCTCTTCGATCGCACCGCCGATGGCCGGATCCTCCAGCGGGACTTCGGTGGCCACCGCTATGCCCGGCTGGCCCACGTCGGGGACCGCACGGGCCTCGAGATGATCCGCACGCTGCAGCAGAAGGCTGTCGCCAGCGACATCGACGTCTTCATGGAGTGCAAGATCCTTCGCCTCCTCACCGACGGCGATGGCCAGATTGCGGGGGCCGTGGGGTATTGGCGTCCCACCGGCGAACCCGTGCTCTTCGTCGCCAAGGCGATCGTCCTCGCCACCGGCGGTGCCGGGAAGTCCTGGAAGTACACCTCCAACAGTTGGGAGTGCACGGGAGACGGGCACGCCATGGCCCTTTGGGCCGGTGCCAACTTGATCGACATGGAGTTCGTGCAGTTCCACCCGACCGGCATGGTCTGGCCGCTGTCCGTACGCGGGTTGCTGGTCACCGAGGGGGTCCGCGGCGACGGTGGCGTCCTGCGCAACGCCGAGGGGAAGCGCTTCATGTTCGACTACGTCGCCGAGATGTTCCGCGCGGAGACCGCGGACTCCGAGGAAGAAGCGGACCGCTGGTACACCGATCATGCCGGCGCTCGTCGGCCGCCCGACCTCCTCCCTCGAGACGAGGTGGCCCGTGCCATCAATGCCGAGGTCAAGGCCGGAAGGGGAAGCCCCCACGGCGGGGTGTTCCTCGACATCGCCAGCCGTCGGAGCCCGGAGTACATCCGGCGGCGCCTGCCCTCGATGTACCACCAGTTCATGGAGCTCGCCGGGGTCGACATCACCAAGGAACCGATGGAGGTTGGCCCGACGTGCCATTACTTCATGGGCGGCGTTCGGGTGGACCCCGACACCGCGGCGACAGCGGTCCCAGGGCTCTTCGCCGCCGGTGAGGTTGCCGGCGGAATGCATGGGTCGAACCGATTGGGCGGGAACTCGCTGTCGGACCTACTGGTCTTCGGCCGCCGAGCCGGTGCCGGCGCCTCCGACTATGCGGAGGGGCGCAGCCAGGTTGGCACCGTCGACCGTGCGGAGGTCGACGCCATCGTCGAAGAGGCGATGGCGCCTTTCGCTCGGAGCTCCGGTGAGAACCCCTACGCGCTCCACAGCGACCTCCAGGAGACGATGCAATCCCTCGTCGGCATCATCCGGACCGGTAGCGAGCTCGACACTGCGATCGAACAGCTCGACGTCCTGCGGGATCGGGCCTCGAGGGTCGCGGTCGACGGGCCCCGGCGCTACAACCCCGCCTGGAACCTCGCCACCGACCTTCCCGCCATGCTGACGGTCTCGCGCTGCGTTGCCTTGGCGGCTCGTGAGCGCAAGGAGAGCCGCGGCGGCCACACGCGAGACGACTACCCGACCGCGGACCCCCAGCTCGGCAAGGTCAACTTCGTGCTCAGCCAACCCGGGGGCGACGGCTGGTCCGCTGAGATCAAGGTCGCACCCGAACCGATCCCCGAGATGCCCGCGGACCTGCGGGCCCTGCTAGAGGAGAGCCACTGATGGACGTCACGATGCGAGTCTGGCGGGGCGACGAGACCGGTGGGGAGTTCCGGGACTACACCTTGCCCGCTCACGAGGGAGAGGTGGTGCTCGACGTCATCCACAGGCTGCAGGCCACCCAGGCGCCCGATTTGGCCTGCCGCTGGAACTGCAAGGCCGGGAAGTGCGGATCGTGCTCCGCGGAGATCAACGGCAAGCCTCGCCTGATGTGCATGACGCGGATGGACCACCTTCCGGAGGGTCCGGTCACCGTGGCCCCCATGCGGACCTTTCCCATCATTCGGGACCTCGTCACCGACGTGAGCTTCAACTTCGAGATGGCGAAGCTGGTTCCGCCGTTCGCCCCCCCACCACCCGGACCTGGCGGTTACCGAATGCAGCAGATCGACATCCAGCGCGGACAGGAGTTCCGCAAGTGCATCGAGTGCTTCATGTGCCAGGACGTGTGTCACGTCATCCGCGACCACGAAGAGAACAAGCAGTACTACGCCGGCCCGCGCCTGTTCATCCGCTACGCGGAGCTCGAGATGCATCCGCTGGACACCAACGATCGACGCGAGCTGGTTCGCCAGAAAATGGGTCTGGGCATGTGCAACATCACCAAATGCTGCACGGAGGTCTGCCCAGAGCAGATCAAGATCACCGACAATGCGATCATCCCGCTCAAAGAGCGCGCCGTCGACGCCGCCTACGACCCGATCGCCTGGCTCGGGCGCAAGATCCTTCGGCGCCACAAACGCTCTCCCGCGGAAGCCCAAGCCGTCGGGCGGTAGTACGCAGACCACGGATGCCTCACTTCTTGTCAGAGGAATGGGTCGAGGCCTTCAACGCCGCCATCGCAGACGTCGAGGTCTCCGCCTTCCTTCCCCCTGATGCACTCGCCACGGCGAACAGCCGCTACCGGGTCGAGCAGCTCATTCACGGCGTCCCGCCCGGTGACTCGGTGGTGCGGACGATCCTGATCGTCGAAGGGGACTCGGTCCGACTCACGCTGGGGGAGCCATCCGACGAGGTGGAGGCCTCCGAGGCATCGGTCGTCATCTCGCTCGACTACGCCGATGCGGTCGCGATGTCGAAGGGCGAGCTCACCCCGCCCCAGGCGCTCGCCACGGGCCGCGTCCGCGTCCGCGGAGACCTATCGCTGCTCATCACCGGGCAGGGTCTCCTCACGGCGATGAGCGAGCGTCTGGGGGCTCTCCAGCAGGCCACCACCTACTGAACACCACCGACCGAGCAGATCCCCGGGGTTCTCCCGGTCCTCGGGGTTCTCCTTGGAGGCCGGGGCTAAGTTTGGGTGATCGAGGCGAGAAAGGGGAGCTGTGGTGATCCAACCCATGAACGACCAATTCCTGTTGAAGTACCGCCAGCTGCTCGATGCCGAGGACGAGGCATTCGACGAGCTCGAGCACGCATGTGAAGAGGGGGATCGCTCCCACTTCGACGAGAAGATGGCCGTCTGGCAGGAGACGCTCGCCCGCAAGCTGACGTTCTTGCAACAGGCTGGGATCGACCTTCCCCAACCGGTCTCACCCCGTTGAAGGGATCACCCCGATGCGCCGTTGGCTGAGCCAGATCCGGCGTCATCGGAGCCCTAGCCCAAGAGCCCGAGCGCTTTGACCTCGGCACGCTCGGACTCGAGCTCCTCGGTCGTGCGCTTGATGCGCTCCTCGGCGAACGCATCGTGCTCGAGGCCCTCGACGACAGACCATCCGCCCGCGCCATCGGCTCGAACGGGATAGCTGAACTGCAGACCCGCAGGAGTGCCGTACTCCCCCGAACTCGCCACGGCCACAGAGAACCAATCGCCAGCAGGGGTCGCGTTGCGCAGGCTGTTGACGGTGTCGATGACCGCGTTGGCCGCAGACGCCGCCGATGAGGCACCCCGGGCTTCGATCACCGCTGCGCCACGGCGCTGCACCGTGCTCAGGAACTCCCCGCGAAGCCACTCGGGGTCGGCGATGACCTCGGGCACCAGACGTCCGTCGATGCGCGCATGAGCGAAGTCGGGGAACTGCGTCGCCGAGTGGTTGCCCCAGATGGCCATGTTCGTCACGGAGGACACCGAAACGCCAGCCCGACGTGCGAGCTGGCTCTTGGCACGGTTCTCGTCGAGGCGCGTCATCGCGAACCATCGCTCCGCTGGAACCTCGGGGGCGTTCGAACGTGCGATGAGACAGTTGGTGTTGCAGGGGTTTCCGACGACGAGCACCCGAACGTCGCTGGCCGCGTGATCTGCGATCGCCCGCCCCTGTGGCTTGAAGATCCCGCCGTTCACGCCGAGGAGGTCCCGGCGCTCCATGCCGGCCTTGCGTGGCACCGAACCGACGAGGAGGGCCCAGGACGCGCCGTCGAAGGCGACGCCGAGATCCGCGGTGGCAACGACGTCTGCCAACAGCGGAAACGCACAATCTTCCAGCTCCATCACCACCCCCTCGAGCGCGGGGAGCGCCGGCTCGATCTCGAGGAGCCGCAGGACCACGGGTTGGTCGGGGCCGAGAAGCTGCCCAGATGCGATGCGGAAGACCAATGCATAGCCGATCTGGCCCGCTGCACCGGTCACGGTCACGTGGACGGGGGCTCGGGAAGCGCTCATCGTCATCTCAGAGCCGATCCACGATTGCCGCAGCGAACTCCGAGCACTTCACCTCGGTCGCCCCATCCATCAAGCGGGCAAAGTCGTAGGTGACGATCTTCGACGCGATCGTCGCCTCAAGCGCCTTGACGATGTCGGCGGCGGCATCGCGCCAGCCGATGTGCTCGAACATCATCACCCCCGAGAGCAGTACGGAGCCTGGGTTCACCTTGTCCTGTCCGGCGTACTTGGGAGCGGTACCGTGCGTGGCCTCGAAGATGCCGTGCCCGGTGAGGTAGTTGATGTTCCCACCAGGAGCGATGCCGATCCCGCCGACCTGCGCTGCCAGCGCGTCCGAAAGGTAGTCGCCGTTGAGGTTCGTCGTGGCGATCACGTCGAACTCCGCCGGGCGTGTGAGGACCTGCTGCAGCGTGATGTCCGCGATGGTGTCCTTCACGAGGATCCGGTCGCCGGGCTCACCTCCGCAGTCGTCCCAGGCCACCGCGACATCGGCGAACTCCTCACGAACGAGCTCATACCCCCATGAGCGGAAGGCGCCCTCGGTGTACTTCTGGATGTTGCCCTTGTGCACCAGCGTCACCGAACGGCGACCGTGATCGAGCGCGTAGCGGATCGCGGCGCGGATCAACCGCTTGGAGCCTTCTTCTGAGATCGGCTTGATCCCAATGCCTGAGTGCTCGCGAATGGGCCACCCCATTTCGTTGCGCAGGAACTCGCTCAACTTGTCCGCCTCGGGAGTCCCTGCCTGCACCTCGTAGCCTGCATAGACGTCCTCGGTGTTCTCGCGGAAGATCACCATGTCGACGAGCTCGGGGTGGAGCACGGGCGATGGAACTCCCTTGAACCAGCGGACGGGGCGCAGGCAGACGTAGAGATCGAGCACTTGGCGCAACGCGACGTTCAGCGAGCGGATCCCTCCTCCCACAGGCGTGGTGAGCGGTCCTTTGATCCCGATGAGGTGTTCCCGAAAGGCTTCGATGGTCTCCTCGGGCAACCAGGTGCCAAGCTCCCGGAAGGCCTTTTCCCCTGCGAGCACCTCCTTCCACGCCACCCGGCGACCGTGCTTGGCGGCTGCAGCATCGAGCACCCGCTTTGCTGCGGGCCAGATGTCCACGCCGGTCCCGTCCCCTTCGATGAAGGGGATCACGGGCTCATCGGGCACTCGAAGGATCCCGTCAGGTCCCATCGTGATCTTGTCTGCCATGACAATCGAGCCTACTGGGGGGTGATCCGCCGACCCCAACTGCCAGGCTGCGCAGCGTGCGCAGACCCGCGGACCCCGGCGGCAGCTTCCGCTGCGGCGACTGCGTTGCGCAAGAGCATGGCGCGCGTCATCGGCCCGACACCGCCGATCCGAGGGGTGATGAACCCCGCGACCTCCGCGACGGCATCATCGACGTCGGAGAGCAGGCGCCGGCCCTGCCAACTCGTGCCCGCACCGACAACCGCCGCGCCAGGCTTGACCATGTCGGCCGTCACGATCCCGGGCTGGCCCGCGGCGGCAACCACCACGTCCCCCTCCCGTACGAGGGGGCCGAGCTCCTTCACACCGGTGTGTACGACGGTGACCGCCGCGTTGCAACCTGGCCGCTTCATGGCGAGCAGCAGCGCGAGGGGCCGGCCGATCGTGAGTCCCCGCCCGATGACCACCACGTGACGCCCTTCGACGGGCACGTCGAAGGCCGCCAGCAGCTCGACGATGCCCGCAGGCGTACATGCGATCGGCCCTGGGGCCCCCATCACCAACCGCCCGAGATTCACCGGGTGCAGCCCGTCAACGTCCTTCGCCGGGTCCACCGCCAGCAGCACCCGTTCGGTGTCGATCCCCTCGGGAAGCGGGAGCTGGACAAGGTACGCGTGGACGCGGTCGTCGGCGTTGAATCTCGCGACGACGGCCTCGATCTCCTCCTGGGTCGCCGTCGCCGGAAGGTGCTCGTGGATGGACGCGATCCCCACCGCCGCACAATCCGCATGCTTCATCGCGACGTACCGAGCGCTGGGCGCGTGGTCGCCGACGAGGATCGTCCCGAGACCGGCGGTCACGCCCATGCGACGGAGCCGTGCCGTGCGCTCCGCCACCTCGGCCCGCACCCGGGCGGCGACCGCCTCGCCGTCAAGCAGGACCGCGCTCAATGGCGGAAGTGTCGTTCGCCGGTGAAGACCATGGCGATCCCGGCCTCGTCCGCCGCGGCCACGACCGCATCGTCGCCAACCGACCCACCGGGCTGGACGACGGCGGCGACCCCGGCCCGAGCGAGCACCTCGACCCCGTCGGGGAACGGGAAGAAGGCGTCGCTTGCGGCGGCACCTCCCACGGCACGTTCCTTCGCCTTCGCCACCGCGATCTCCGCCGCTCCCACCCGCGACTGCTGCCCGGCACCGACGCCGACGGCCTGCCGGCGAGCAACCACCACGACGGCGTTCGAGCTCGTCCACGCACAGACCTTCCAAGCGACCAGCAGGTCCGCCCACTGCTCATCAGTCGGGGCCGCCCGGGTCACCACCCGCCAGTCCTCGGGCTTCGCGATGAAGCGGTCCGGCTCCTGGACGAGGAACGAATCACCCAGGCTCCGCACGACTCTTCCGAGGGGCTCGGGAGCCGGAGCAGACAGTAGCCGCGTGGACTTGCGACGCCGAGCGAGCCGCTCGAGGGCCTCAGGGGCGTAGGAAGGAGCCACGATCACGTCCATCTGGGGGCCGTCGGCAACCGCCTCGGCGACCGCCGCGGTCACCGGAGCGCTGAGCGCGACCACCCCGCCGAACGCAGAGACCGGGTCGCATTCCAGCGCGCGGCGGTACGCGCTCGCGAGGTCGGCGGCGACCGCCGCCCCGCAGGGGTTGGCGTGCTTGACGATCACCGCGGCCGGCTCGGACCCCGCGGCACCCCCTCGGCCGGCAGGGGTGAGCGACAGCTCGAAAGCGAGGCGCCAGGCAGCGTCGGCGTCGAAGAGGTTGAGGTACGACAGGTCCCTGCCACCGTGCTGGACGACACCGTCCCACCACGAGGAGCCGTCGAGCAGCCGATAACGCGCGCCCGCTTGGTGGGGGTTCTCGCCGTAATGCAGCTGCTGGGACCGCTGGAGACAGAGGTGCAGCGTTGGGGGGAGCACGGTGGCATCGCTCTCGCCGAGCTGATCGAACCACGCGGCGATCGCCGCATCGTAGGCAGCCGTATGGGCGAAGGCTGCTGCCGCCAGGGCCTGGCGCGTCGCCCCGGACAGTGCTCCGGTGGAGCGGAGCTCCTCGAGCACCCGCCCGTAATCGTCGGGGGAGACCACCACTGCGACATGTGCGAAGTTCTTTGCGGCTGCGCGCACCATGGCGGGCCCACCGATGTCGATCAGCTCGATCGACGGATCGGAGCCGAACGGGTAGAGGTTGACCGCGACGAGGTCGATCGGCTCGATGCCGTGCTCCCGGAGATCGGCCAGGTGATCAGGGTTCGAACGGTCGGCCAGGATCGCCCCGTGGATCCGCGGATGCAGCGTCTTGACTCGACCTCCGAGGATCTCGGGTGAACCGGTCACCTCTGCGACGCGACGATGCGGGATATGAGCGGCTTCCAGGGCGGCAGCGGTGTTGCCGCTCGCCACGAGCTCCCAACCAAGCTCGTGGAGGCCGCGTGCGAACGGTTCCAGGCCTCGCTTGTCCGAGACCGAGAGCAGCGCCCTCATCGATGAGCCGGCGTCACGGACGCCGCGGCGACCGAGGGTTCTCCGGGCGCCTCGGCGCCCGACGTCGAGGTGCAGTGCGCGATGAAGCGACGAATCGTCGCAGGGAAGAGCCGCCGCTCGACCTCCTTGATGCGCTCGTGCAGCGATTCGACGGTGTCATCGGGGAGGACAGGGACGCGCTCCTGTGCCAGGATGGGACCGGCGTCGAGCTCGAGCGTGGCGACATGGACGGTGCAGCCCGTCTCGCGCACCCCTGCCGCCAATGCGTCCCTCACCGCATGCCACCCCGGAAACGCAGGAAGCAGCGACGGGTGGGTGTTGAGCACTCGGCCCGCGAACGCCTCTTGGATCGCCCGGCCGAGCACGGTCCCGAACCCCGCCAGCGCGACCAGATCGATGCGGTGTCGCTGCAGCACCGATGTCACCGCGGCCGTATAGGCCTCGCGGTCGAAGCGATCCCCGAACCCGCCCCAGTCGCGGCGGTCGACGAGCTCGGTGGGCACCGCTGCTGCCGAAGCGACGTCGATCGCCCGGCAGGGCCGATCGGCGAGGACCAGACGAACCGGGAGCTCCGCTGCGAGCATGGCCTCGAGGATCGTCCCACTGCCAGAGACCAGCACCGCCACCCGCACCGAACCCACGCTACCAATCGGTTCTCGATCAGCTCAGCGAAGACCGCGAACGATCTGCACCATCTTTTCGCCCGCTTCGGTCGGGTTCATCGCCACGGTCGCACCGGCAGCCTCGAGCGCGGCCATCTTGGCCTGCGCCGTTCCATGGGACCCCGAGATGATCGCCCCCGCGTGGCCCATGCGCCGCCCTGGCGGCGCGGTGACCCCTGCGATGTAGGCCACCACGGGCTTGCTCAGCTGGGCACCGATGAACTCGGCTGCGCGCTCTTCCTCGGATCCGCCGATCTCCCCGATCAAAAGCACCGCCTTGGTCTCCGGATCGGCTTCGAAGGCTTGAAGGCAGTCGATGAAGCTCGTGCCCGGTACGGGGTCGCCGCCGATCCCCACGCCCGTCGTCTGCCCGACCCCTTGTTGGGTGAGCTCGTAGAGCGCCTGGTAGAAGACGGTCCCCGATCGGCTCACGAGCCCGACCGGGCCACCGGGGAGGGCGATGTCGCCGGAGGTGATGCCGATGTTGCACTTTCCCGGACTGATGATCCCGGGGCAGTTGGGTCCGAGGAGCCGAACCGAGGGGAAGTTCCGCCGCAGGATGCTGTAGACGCGGGCCTCGTCCTGGGCGGGGATGAACTCGGTGATGCACACGATGAAGGGCACACCGGCTTCCGCAGCCTCCAGGATGGCATTCGGGGCGCCCGCCGGCGGGACGGCGATGAACGACGCGTTGGCCCCGGTGGCCTGCACCGCCTCGGCGACCGTGGCGAACACCGGGATGCCTTCGATGATCTCGCCACCGCGGCGCGGGTTGGTCCCTGCGACGACCTGGGTCCCATAGGCGCGATTGCGCAAGCCGTGATACAGCCCCTGACCGGTGGGGCTCAGCCCCTGGATCACCACTTTGGTGTGCTCGTCGACGAAGATGCTCATCTCGGGGTTCCTCCTGCCATTGCGGTCGCCTTCCGAGCCGCCTCGAGCATGGTCGGCACCGACACGAGGCGATCCGACTCGTGCGCTGCCAGGATTCGCCGGCCTTCCTCGGCGTTGGTCCCGTCGAGGCGGATCACGATCGGTGCCTTGAGGTCCACCCGGCTCAGCGCTTGAACGATGCCGTTGGCCACTTCTTCGCCCCGAGTGATCCCTCCGAAGATGTTGATGAAGATCGCCTTGACCTTCTCGTCGGTATTGATGACCTCCAAGGCATTGGCCATCTGGTCCGCGTTGGCACCGCCACCGATGTCGAGGAAGTTGGCGGGAGACCCGCCGACCTGCTGGACCACGTCGCAGGTGCTCATCGCCAGCCCGGCACCGTTGGCGATGATGCCGACGGTGCCATCCAGGCCGACGTACTGCAGACCCTTCTCCCGTGCCAACCGCTCCCGTGCATCCAGCTCCTCGAGGCCCCGGAACTCCTCCCACTCCGGATGGCGGAACGCGGCGCTGTCGTCGAGGACGACCTTGGCGTCGAGCGCGTGCACCCGTCCATCAGGGGTGAGGATGAGGGGATTGATCTCGACGAGATCGGCGTCTCCTTCCACGAAGCACCGATAGAGCTTGACCAAGACCTCCGTCGCCCCCTCCCGGGCTTGGGGGTCGAGGCCTGCCTCGGTGACCAGCCTGGCAGCAGCGGCTTCGTCGAACCCGTCGATGGGGTCGATGTGGAGGCGAGCGATCGCGCCGGGGTCCTCCTCGGCCACCTGCTCGATGTCCACTCCCCCTCTGGCCGAGACCATCCCCAGGTGCATCTTGGCCGCGCGGTCCAGCGTGAAGCTTGCGTAGTACTCGGCGGCGATATCCGAGGCGTGCTCGATCCACAATCGCCGGACGAGGTGGCCCCGGATGTCCATCCCCAGGATCGCCGACGCGTGGCGACGAACCTCCTCGGCATCGGCGGCGATCTTGATCCCGCCCGCCTTCCCACGCCCACCAACCTGCACCTGGGCCTTCACCACGACCGGATAGCCCACCTGGTCGGCTCGATCGACCGCCTCGTCCGCGTTGTCGGCGATTCCGCCGGGTGATGTCGGGATCCCAAAACGCGCGAAGTACTGCTTGCCCTGATACTCGAAAAGGTCCACTCGCTTCCCTCTCTTGGCTCCCCTCGATCGTCCCTTGTGGGGAGGCCTCTTGTCGAACCAGCGCCGCGACGCCTACACGCCGAGCGACTCCTCCCGCCGGTCCAGTGCCTCGGCAAACCACTTGCCGATCGCCGCCAGAGAGGAACCAGGCGGGAAGACCTCGGAGACGCCGAGGTCCTTTAGGACCGGAACATCAGCTTCGGGGACGATCCCGCCGACCACGACCAGCACATCGGAGCGCCCGTGGGCGGCAAGCTCTTCGATGACCCGAGGCACCAGCGTCATGTGCGCGCCCGACAGCATGGAGAGGCCCACCGCGTCGGCGTCCTCCTGCACCACTGTCTGAGCGATCTGCTCGGGTGTCTGATGCAGCCCGGTGTAGATCACCTCGAAGCCGGCGTCCCGGAGCGCGCGTGCGAGGACCTTGGCGCCACGGTCGTGTCCGTCGAGCCCGGGCTTTGCCACCACCACCCGATAGGGCCGATGCATCGCCCGCAGATGATAAAGCCTCGCGAGAAGCGGTCATGCCCGCCTCAGCGGCGCTGCCGACAGCAGCAGCGTCTTGGAGCCGACAGAGTGGAAGCGAACCGTTGCCTGCGCGCGGTCTCCCTCGCCCTGAGCTGCCAAGACCATCCCCTCGCCCCATCGTTCGTGGACGACTCGGTCCCCCTCGCGCAAGCCGAGCAGCTCGGCCCCCGTCGTCGCGGGCCTGCGCCGAGCGACAGCCAACGACGAAGCGTCCCCGAGCGCGCCTGACCCGGCGGAACCGCGACCGATCGTCCCACGCCCTGCGAAGCTCCCCCAGCGCCGACCAACGTGCTCGGCGCTGTCGTCGCCTACCCCGATGACACCGACCTCCCGCAACAGCGTGCCGGGGATCTCCGCCAGGAAGCGGCTGGGAATGCTCGGTACCGTGCGCCCCCACAGCGTGCGCTGCCAGGCATGCGAGAGGTAGAGGCGGCGCTGCGCCCTCGTGATCCCGACGTAGCAGAGCCGGCGCTCCTCCTCGAGCTCGACCGGTTCGTCGAGGGCACGGGCATGAGGGAAGACCCCGTCTTCGAGCCCGACCACGAAGACCACCGGGAACTCGAGGCCCTTCGCGCTGTGCAACGTCATGAGCGCCACCCGGCTCTCGTCTTCGTCAAGCTCGTCGGTGTCCGACACGAGCGCCACGCTCTCGAGGAACTCCCCGAGGTCGGCGTACTCGGCGGCCATGTCGACGAGCTCGCCGATGTTCTCGATCCTCCCGTCGGCCTCGTGGGTGCGCTGGGCCGCCAGCTCGTCCAGGTACCCGCTGCGCTGCGCGACGGCCTCCACCAGTGGACCTGGACCCAGGGTCGCGCGCAGTGCCCGGAGCTCCTCCAGCAAGGAGGCAAGCTCATGGGCGCCGCGGAGCGCCTTCCCGGACAGCCCTGCCTCCTCGGCGAAGCACAAGGCGCGCCCCAGGCTGGTACCCCTGTCACGTGCCCAGGTCCCGAGCCGAGCCATGGACACCTCGCCCAGCCCGCGTTTGGGCACGTTGGCGATGCGGCGAGCCGAGACCTCGTCGTCGGGGTTCTCGAGCAAGCGGAGGTACGCGAGCAGGTCCTTGACCTCGCGCCGATCGTAGAAGCGTGTGCCGCCGATGACCCGGTACGGGATGTCGTGGCGCACGAACGCCTCTTCGAGCACCCGGCTCTGGGCGTTGGTGCGGTAGAAGACGGCGACATCCCCGAATCGCAAGCGCTCTGAGCGGCGCAGGCGGCGAATCTCGCCGACCACCCAACCGGCTTCGTCGCGCTCGTCCTCCGCTGCGTAACAAACGATGGGGTCCCCGACCGGCCCGTCGGTGAACAGGTTCTTGGGACGCCGCGACGAGTTATAGCCGATGAGGGCGTTCGCTGCGTCGAGGATCGTCTGGGTCGACCGATAGTTCTGCTCGAGGACGATCGTGGTCGCGTTCGTGAAGGCGTCCTCGAACTCGGTGATGTTGCGAATGTCGGCTCCACGCCAGCGATAGACCGACTGGTCGGCATCGCCGACCACGCAGACGTTCCCGTGCGCTCGCCCCAGGATCACAACGAGCTGGGCTTGTGCCCGATTCGTGTCCTGGTACTCGTCCACCAGGATGTGGCGGAATTGCTCCTGATAGCTTGACCGGACGTCATCGTGCGCGCGGAGGAGCTCGACCGTCCGAACCAACAGGTCATCGAAGTCCATCGCGTTCGACGCGAGGAGCCGACGCTGGTACTCGGCACTGACCGCGTCGAGGAGCTCGGGGTCTGGGCCTGCGCTCCTCGCACCGGAAGCAACAGCGACGACTGGGGCGAGCTCAGCCTTGGCCTGGGAGATCATCGCGGCGACCGCACGCACGGGCACGCGCCTTGTGTCGATCCCCCGTTCGTCCATGATCATCTCGATCAGCCGGCGCGAGTCGAGCTCGTCGTAGACAGTGAACGACGACTGGTACCCGAGCTTGGCGGCATGCGAACGAAGGATCCGAAGGCATGCCGAATGGAAGGTCGAGATCCACATTCGTTGCGCGCGCTGACCGACCAGGTCGACCACGCGCCGACGCATCTCGTCGGCAGCCTTGTTGGTGAACGTGATCGCCAGCACCTCCCACGGGGCAACCTCGTTCGTCGCCAGCAGGTGCGCGATCCGCCGGGTCAGCACCCGGGTCTTTCCTGACCCGGCACCAGCGACGACCACCAAGGGCCCACCGCGGTGCTCGACCGCAGCACGCTGTGCGGCATTGAGATCTTCTATGAGCGCGGCTGCCGACGGTGTGCGATGAGCAGGTTGTTGGTGAGGAAGGTGCGCGTCGGGCTGGATCAATGACCCATGCCCACGCCCTGCGACCGCTGGAGCGCCTTGCCCTCGGTCTGCAGCGCGGGTGCAACCATCACCTCCGCCTTCTGGAATTCCTTCAACGTCTCGTAGCCGCACGTCGCCATCGCGGTTCGAAGGGCCCCGAACAGGTTGAGCCTGCCGTCGTTCTCGTGAGCCGGCCCCAAAAGGATCTCCTTCAACGTCCCTCTCACCCCCGTGCGCACCCGAGCGCCCCTCGGCAAGGTCGGATGAAAGGTCGCCATTCCCCAGTGGAAGCCCTTGGCCGGGGCTTCGACCGCCGAAGACAGCGGCGAGCCCAGCATCACCGCGTCAGCTCCGCAGGCGATCGCCTTGGCGATGTCACCCCCCTTGCTCATGCCCCCATCCGCGATGACGTGCACATAGACCCCGGTCTCGTCGAGGTGGCGCATCCTGGCCCCCGCGACATCCGCGATCGCCGTTGCCTGGGGCACCCCGATCCCGAGGACCCCCCGGGTCGTGCAGGCATTCCCGGGACCCACGCCGACGAGCACGCCCACCGCGCCGGTCCGCATCAAGTGCAGGCCTTGCTGGTACGAGGCGCAGCCGCCCACGATCACCGGGATATCGAACTCCCGAACGAACCGCTTGAGATTGAGCGGTTCGGTGGTCTTCGACACGTGCTCCGCCGAGACGACCGTTCCCTGGATCACCAAGAGGTCGAGCTCGGCAGCGAGGATGGCGGGGGCCAGCGCCAGGGTGCGCTGCGGGGTGACCGAGGCTGCGGCCACGACGCCGGCGCTTTTGATCTGACGGATGCGCTCGGTGACGAGCTCTTCGACGATGGGCTCTGCATACATCTGCTGCATCCGTAGCGTTGCTTTGTCGTCGTCGAGCTCTGCGATCTCCTCGAACAGTGGCGTCGGGTCTTCGTAGCGCGTCCAGAGGCCTTCGAGGTTGAGGACGCCCACCCCACCGAGGCGACCAAGCTCGATCGCAGTCGCCGGGCTCGTCACACCGTCCATCGCCGCTCCCAGCAACGGCAGCTCGAAATGGAAGGCGTCGATGTCCCACGAGATGTCGACGTCCTCGGGGTCCCTGGTCCGTCGACTTGGCACGATTGCGATGTCGTCGAAGCCGTACGCGCGACGACCTGATTTGAAAATACCGATCTCGATCTCAGCCACTCCTGTACCCTCCGGCGCTCGAACGCTGCCCGTCTGCGAGGTCGAAGGCAACCGTCCCTAGCCATCCGCCCAGCCTGAACAGGCCCCACCCTATCGTCTCGGTTCCGCCCACCTCCGCACAGGGGCGTGCCGTCACCGCGGGTAGGGGCCGCTCAGTTCGGCAGCGGGAGTCGCAGGCTCAGGATCGCCAGCTCGGTCAGGATCCGTGCGGTCGCGCCCCACACCACTTCGCCTGCGACCGCAAAGAGCCACACCGGGACCCCGGCTCCGGGCGGCGCCGCTTCCGACGGCGCGTCGGCACGCCGCGCCGACCACTGCCCCTGCCGGAAGGCACCGTCGGCGACGAGCTCGGCCAAGGAGACGTCGAAGACCCGCGCCACCTCGGAGGGATTGGCTTCGAGGCTGGGCCGCCGAGCGAGCGCACCGACCACCGGCAGGATGAGCGATCGATTGGTGAGGGTCCGCACGGGGCGGAGCCAACTCGAAGGCCGGACCTCACGTGGATCGAGCGCCACCTCCTCTGAGGCCTCCCGCAGCGCCGCGTCGACGGCACGCTCACCCGGCTCGATCCTCCCACCCGGGAAGCTGACTTGGCCTGTATGGGTGCGCAGCTGTGACGACCGCCGGGTCAGGATGACCCTGGTCTCCCCCGCCTCCTCGAACAGCGCGACGAGGACCGCTGAACGGTTCTGGTCCAGGCGCCCACCGTCTCGGGGGTGGCGAGCACCTGGCCAGCTCCACTCGGCCTCCAGTGGCGGATCAGCGCCGCGGCGACCGGCATCAAAGAGTGCGGCCAAGACCCGATCGAGGGACAGGCCTCTTCGGTCCGCCGTCGAAAGGCTGGCCCACGGGGGAGCGACCACGACGGCCGTGTTACATCATCCCCCCCATGCCGCCCATCCCGGCGGCGGCACCGGCCCCGGCGGGCTCGGGCTTCTTCTCTGGCTTGTCGGCGACCAACGCCTCGGTCGTGAGCAGGAGGCCGGCGATCGACGCCGCGTTCTGCAGTGCCGAACGGGTGACCTTGGCCGGGTCGACGATCCCTGCTTGCAAGAGATCCTCGAGCTCTCCGGTCATGGCGTTCAAGCCCACTGGGCCCTGGGCTTCCTCGACTTTTTGGACCATGACCGCACCTTCGAGACCGGCATTCGCGGCGATCCAGCGGAGCGGCTCCTCCAGTGCCCTGGCGACGATGGACGCTCCCGTGGCCTCGTCTCCGCTCAATGACGCAGCAACCTGTCGGACGGCGGACCGACTCCGGATCAGCGCGGTCCCTCCACCGGCCACGATGCCCTCCTCGACCGCGGCACGGGTTGCGGACAGCGCATCTTCGATCCGGTGCTTCTTCACCTTGAGCTCGACTTCAGTGGCCGCGCCGACCTTGACGACCGCGACGCCGCCGGCAAGCTTTGCCAGGCGCTCCTGCAGCTTCTCCCGGTCCCAGTCCGAGTCCGTCTCCTCGATCTCCCGCTTGATCTGCGCGACGCGTCCCTTCACGTCCTCCTCCGAGCCGGCGCCGTCGACGATGGTCGTGTTGTCCTTCGTCACGACCACGCGACGCGCCCGGCCGAGCAGGTCCGGGGTCACGCTCTCGAGCTTGAGCCCGATCTCCTCGCTGATGACCTGCCCGCCGGTCAGGATCGCCATGTCCTGGAGCATGGCCTTCCGACGATCGCCGAAACCGGGCGCCTTGACGGCAACGGAGGTGAAGGTCCCGCGGATCTTGTTGACGACCAGGGTCGCCAGCGCCTCACCCTCGACGTCCTCGGCCACGACCAACAGTGGCTTGCCCTGCTGCATGACCTTCTCCAGCACGGGGAGGAGGTCATGGACCGCGCTGATCTTCTGGTTGTAGAAGAGGATGTAGGGGTCCTCGAGCACCGCCTCCTGACGTTCGGGATCGGTGACGAAGTACGGCGACAGGAACCCCTTGTCGAACTGCATGCCCTCGGTCAGCTCCAGCTCCATCCCGAAGGTGTTGGACTCCTCGACGGTGACCGTCCCGTCCTTGCCCACCTTGTCGATGGCCTCGGCCAGCACGTCGCCGATGGCCGCGTCGGCAGCCGAGATCGCCGCGACCTGCGCGATCTCCGCGCGCGAGTCCACCTCTTTGGCCTGCTCCCGAATGGCGTCCACCGCGGCTGCGACTGCCTTCTCCATGCCGCGCTTGAGGGCCGCGGGCGCGGCACCCGCGGCGACATTGCGCAGGCCCTCATCGATCAGGGCCTGCGCGAGCACGGTCGCCGTCGTGGTGCCGTCACCAGCGACGTCATTGGTCTTGGTCGCGACCTCCTTCACGAGCTGGGCGCCCATGTTCTCGAAGGGGTCGTCGAGCTCGACCTCACGGGCGATCGACACACCGTCATTGGTGATGGTGGGCGCGCCGAACTTCTTCTCGATCACGACGTTGCGACCACGGGGCCCCAAGGTGACCTTGACCGTGTCGGCGAGCTTGTCGACACCAGCCTCGAGGCCGCGACGCGCGGCCTCGTCGAACTTCAAGATCTTGGGCATCGCTGCTACTTGCTCAGTTTGGCGAGGACGTCCCGGCCCGAGAGGATCAGGAGATCCTCACCATCGACGGTGATCTCGGTGCCGCCGTACTTCGAGTAGACGACGGTGTCGCCCACGGCGACGTCGAGGGGGATCAGCTCACCGGTGTTCTCGGCACGACGGCCCGGACCGACTGCCAACACCTCACCCTGCTGGGGCTTCTCTTTCGCCGTGTCGGGAATGACCAGACCGGATGCCGTCGTCTCCTCTGACTCACCCGGCCGGACCACGATCCGGTCGTCGAGCGGCTGCAGCTTCATGCGAACAGGCCTCCTTGCTCTGCGATGGCGTCAGTCGCCATACGCCGTGTTAGCACTCGAACCTTACGAGTGCTAACGATAGCGGTCCGCAAGGGTGGTGGCAACAGGCATCAGAGCTTGATCACGACGGTGGCGGTCGCCTTGTCGTGCAGCGTCTGGTTGTTCGGGTCCCAGAGCGGGAACAGCATGTCGATGACCCACGGCACGAAGAGCACCGCAGCGAGGACGTACTCGATCACGGCCCGCCCGATCCCTCGACTGATGCCGATCGGGCCTCCGGCGCGTGCGTCGACCGCTCGGACGCCGACGGCCATCATCCCGAGGGTCTGGCCTCTCGATGAACCGCACAGCACCCCGTAGAAGAGGGCGATCGCCACCTCGACGAAGAAGCCGGCGGGGCTGTCGAGTCGGAGGCCCTTCCCGGCCACCTGGGTCCGGAAGGGCAGCGAGACCACGAACCCCGCGGCGGCGAGCAGGACCCAGTCGAGGAGCCATCCTCCAAGACGCGCTCCGTAACTGGCAAGAGGGCGCCCGGTCGGGGGATGGAACCCCGCCCCGTCGAGCCCGGAGCCGAACTGGCGCTCGCTCCCCCCGCCCCAGGCATCCCCCGGCCACGGCGGCGCCGCAGCATCCCGGCCCGACGACTCAGGCGGAGGTGGGGGCGGAGGGGGCGGCGGTGGCGGTGGCGGAAACGCCGGAGGCCGTGGCGTGCCTGCCGGCGGATCGCACGGTGGTTGCCCCGGATCACTCACGTGACCAACTGTAGACAGCGGCGAGCGCGCACGGAGGTCCCACCGGCCAAGGCCTCCCACCGCGCACGGCGCTTCGCCCGTGACCCATCACCTGAGCGACCCACGAACCTCAGGTCGCCAAGGCCATGAGGGTCACTCCGTGAAGGCCAGGCGGAGATTCGGATCGGCTCCGAGCGAGAGGGGGCTCGGGCCGTCGTGTCGAAGGCGGAAGCACCCTGCGGCAGCGACCATCGCCGCATTGTCCGTGCAGAACGCAAGGCTCGGAACCGACAGTGCCACCCCCTCTTCGTCGGCGAGGCTGGCGAACGAGGCGCGCAGTGCCGAGTTGGCTGCCACACCACCGGCGAGGCACAGCGAACGGGCCGAAGTCGCATGGAGTGCCGCACGAGCCTTGGCGACCAGGACATCGACGACCGCCTGCTGGAATGAGGCCGCCACGTCCTCGGTCCGCGCACGCGGATCGCGGGTGACCGCGCGCACCACCGCGGTCTTGAGCCCCGAAAACGAGAAATCGAACCCACGACCGAGCAGCGCACGCGGGAACGCGAACGCCCCTGGATCACCGCAGGCCGCAAGGCGATCGATGACCGGGCCACCCGGGTACCCGAGGCCCAGGAATCGGGCCACCTTGTCGTAGGCCTCACCCGCGGCATCGTCGATGGTCTCACCCAGGAGCCGGTAGCGACCCGGCGCTCGCATCTCCACGAGCATGGTGTGGCCCCCCGAGACGAGCAGCACCACCGCCGGGAACGGCACCTCCGGATGCTCGAGGGTGACCGCGAACAGATGCGCCTCAAGGTGGTTCACGCCGACGAAGGGGACGTTCCAACCCATCGCGAGCCCCTTGGCCTCGCTCAACCCGACGAGCAACGACCCCACGAGGCCGGGCCCCTCCGTCACCGCAACGGCATCCAGGGGCGGTCGCTCCACCGGCATCGCGGCCTCCTCCAGCGCCTGCAACACCACGGCAGTCAACACCTCGACGTGGGCGCGCCCGGCGAGCTCGGGCACGACCCCCCCGAAGGGTGCATGCAAGGCGAGCTGGCTCGAGATCACCGACGAGCGAACCGTTCGCCCGTCCTCCACCACCGCTGCTGCCGTCTCGTCGCAGGAGGTCTCGATCCCCAGGACGATCAACAGCTCACCTCACGGTCCTGTTCGCGCCGGCGCAGTGCTGCGGCAATCGAAGCCATCCGCTCGGCGTATGCAGGTGATCCGATGTCATAGGCCCACATGACGTACGCGTCCTCCCCGGTCGCAGGGTAGTACCCCTTTCGGACGCCGACGGGCACGAAGCCGAACTTGCGGTAGAGGGCCTGGGCGGCCAGGTTACCGGTTGCGACTTCCAACGACAGATCCTTGGCGCCTTCTTGAAGGGCGACCTCGACGGCGTCGAGCAGCAAGCGGCTGGCAATCCCTTGCCGATGGAACTGGGGATCCACCGCGATGGTCGTCACGTGGGCTTCGTCACCCACGAACATCACACCCCGGTAACCCACCACCCGCCGCCCGATCTTGGCCACGCGATAGGAACGTCCCTTCCGCAGAGCGAGCTCCGAGGTGAAGATGGTCAAGCTCCACGGCTCGGGAAAGACCCTCCGCTCGATCCCCAGGACCGCCTTGAGGTCTCGACGGCGCATGTCGGCCAATCGGAGGTCGACAGGCATCACGTCTGGGTGCCCACCGGCGACGCAGCAGCCGGCATCGGGTCGCGTGTGACCCAGCCGATGCGCACATCGGCATCCCGGAGATAGGTCGGCCGCAGGTGAACAGGGCGTTCCGGTACCACGCCCTCGGCCAGCCTGCGCTGGGCCAGTGCCACGAGGACCTCCGGACGAGGGCCGCACACGGCGGATTCCGCCACGGTGGTCGAAGGCGCCGAATCGAGGATCCATCGGTAGCGAAGTGCTCCATCACCGATCGCCAGAACCGGAGGCCCGGAGGCGTTCCCCACGAGCTCCATCAGCGCCTCGGGCCGGCAGAGCCTGGGCGCCGCCACGCTGACGGGATCACCCCGAGCTCCCCGCCGGTAGCGCCCAGCGAACACCTCGCCCCGGCGAGCATCGACGACGGCCAGCACCTCCCCGTTCCAGCCTGCGCCCAGCGCCTCCGCCGCCAGGATCTCGAGGCTCCCGAGGCCGAGCACGCCCGCACCCAACCCCTGAGCCAATCCAGCGGCCATCGCGACGCCGACGCGAAGGCCAGTGAAGAGGCCCGGCCCCACGTCGACGGCAACGACGTCCACGTCTGCGAGCGACCGTCCCGCCCGTTCGAGGACGCCTTGGACAGCAGGACCGAGCGTCTCCGCGTGACGCCGGTGCCCCGTGACCCACAGGCCTGCGAGCACGCGCGTCCCGTCCCCGAGTGCCGTGCCGACGAGCTCGGTGGCGGTCTCGATCCCCAAAACGGTCGTGGCCGCGGTGCTCACGCCGACCGCCGAAACGGATCGAGTGCCCGCTGCAGCTCGTCCGCTCGATCCTCCCATGAACGACCGAGGCCGGCGACGACGATGTCGCGGCGCTGCTCCTCGTCGCTTGTCTCGGGCTCCTCGCCGGTCCCAGGAGCTGAGATCTGCACCGACAGCGCCTCCCCGCCCAAGACCGGCATCGCGACATCGCCCCACTCGACCAGGGCCACTGCCCCGTCGTCGAGGAGCTCTGCGAGTCCGAGCTCGGCGATCTCCAGCGTACGGTCGAGGCGGTAGACGTCGGCATGCACGAGCGTCGCCACACCGTAGGCGCTCCGAGTACAGCGGTACTCCCTGGCGAGCACAAACGCCGGCGAGGTGATCGGTTGCTCCACGCCGAGGCCCTTGGCAAAACCTTGGGCAAAAACCGTCTTCCCGGCTCCGAGCCCACCGACGAGGAGGTACAGGTCACCAGGGCATGCGTGCTCGGCGATCGCAGCCGCCAACGCCCGGGTCTCTGCAGCGCTCTTGGTCCTCAGCGCGACCGACCAGCCCGGAGGCATCGTTGCCCCGGCCGGCTCCGACGCCGCGGGCGTCCGCATCGGCCCCTCCGAGGGCGATCGGCGTGGTCGGGACGGCGCCGGCAGGTTCACGGCACCGACGCCAGGAGGCGCTTGGCCCGGACCAGATCAGCCCGCATTTCCGCGACCACCTGCGCACCGCCGCGCAGAGCAGCGGCCGGATGGTAGGTGGGGACGAGGGAGCCTCGACGGAAGGGATAACTCTTCCCGCGCAGACGCTGGATCCCCTCACTCGTGCCGAGCAACAGGCGGGTCGCGAAGTTCCCGAGGGTGACCACCACGGAGGGATCGATGATCTCGAGTTGCGCTTCCAGGTACGGCCGGCAGGCTTCGATCTCGTCGGGCAACGGATCCCGGTTGCCCGGTGGCCGGCACTTCGTCACGTTGGCGATGTAGCAGCGATCACGACCGATCCCCATCTCCTCGAAGATGAGCCGGTCGAGCAGCTGGCCAGAACGGCCGACGAAGGGAAGCCCCTGGCGGTCCTCCTCTGCCCCCGGCCCTTCACCGACGAACATCAACTCGGCCCCCGGATCCCCCATCCCGAAGACCACATGGGTCCGCCCAGCAGCAAGACGGCACCGGGTGCATGCCGCCGCTTGCGCCTCGACCTCGGCCAGGGTGGGCACGACGGCGATCGTATCGCTGAGGCTGGTCGCTGAACGCTGGGTGGTGTGCCGACGGGGCCGAACGCCAGCGCCTGTGCCCTTCATGCGCGCCGTGGCCGTCCGTTCACCGAGCCGCACTCGAAGCTCGAACAAACCGTGGGACGCGCGGGCCGATGCCGCAGAGGACCTCGTAGCTGATGGTTCCGAGCTTGCTCGCCCACTCCGCGGCAGTCACCTCCTCGCTTCCCTGGCGGCCAAGCAAGACCACCTCGTCGCCTGGGGCGACATCGCCCTCCGGGCCGCAGTCAACGATCAGTTGGTCCATCGTGACCGATCCAGCGAGCGGGCGGCGGCGGCCACGGATGAGCACCTCCCCACCGGCGTCGAAGAGCCTCCACGGCACACCGTCTGCATACCCGATCGGGACCGTGGCGACGAACGACCGTTGGGGAAGGGGCCTGCGCCGTCCATACGAGGGCCGCGCTCCGGCTTCGAGGACGCGAACGAGCGTCACCCGAGCACGCAGCGTGAGCACCGGACGCAAACGCGCGGGGCCGAGGGCTCGTGCGAGATCAGCTTCGACGCTCCGACTGGGAAGCTCCCCGTAAGCGGCGAGGCCGCAGCGCACGAGGTCATAGCGTGCTCGTGGCCAGCTGATCGCGGCTGCTGAGTTCGCCGCGTGCCGCAGACGCGGGGCCAAGCCCATCTCCTCGAGTTGTGCGCTCAACCCATCGAAGAGCTCGAGCTGGGACGCGGTGAACGCGCGTTCATCCGGCGAGCAGCCTTCGGCAACCGACAGATGAGTCCAGAGGCCCTCGAAACGCAGGCCCTCGGAGGACGCGACGGCAGCCACGAGGGATGGGACGCGCGCTGGCTCCGCCCCGACCCGGTGCATGCCGGTGTCCACCTTGACGTGAACGCCGTGTGACCGCCCGCAGGCCGTCGCCGCCCGGGAGAGCGCTGCCCGGCCCTCGTCGGTGTAGACCGTCGAGATCAGGTCGCCGAGCACCGCTGCCCGTGCCGCCTCGGGCGGGGGCTCCGACAACACCAGGATGGGCGCGCTAATCCCCGCTCGTCGGAGTTGCAGGCCCTCCTCGACGATCGCCACCGCGAGCCCGCCCGCACCGGCCGAGAGGGCCGCTCGGGCGATCGGGACCGCGCCGTGACCGTACGCATCGGCCTTGACGACCACCCACGGTGTCGCCGGTGCAACGAGACGCCGAAGGAGCGACACGTTGTGACCCAGTGCCTCCAGATCGATCTCTGCCCAAGCAGGGCGGGTAAAGCCCTCCGCGACCTCAGCCACGGCGGCGCTGCAGGGATCGTCGGGAGCGCCAGGTGGCGATCAGTCCGGGAAGATCGGGCGCGACCAGTCCCTCGGCATGGCCCAGCGCCGCGGCAGCGCCGTGGACGTGTGCCGCCAGTGCTGCCGCGGCCGCCGCCTCGACCCCGCGAGCCACGAACGCGCCGATGAGGCCCGAGAGGACGTCGCCTGTGCCCGCGGTCGCGAGCGCCGATGTCCCGGTCGCCGAGAGCAACACGCTCGGCTCCTCGCCGCCCGACACCGGCCGTGCCACCGCGGTGACCGGACCCTTGAGCAGCACGATCGCGCCGGTGCGCTGGGCGAGACGCCGCGACGCCCCGATCCGATCGCCACCGGGGCTCGCTCCGGCAAGACCGCGGTACTCGCCGTCGTGGGGGGTGAGGATGACCGGCGGGCGGTCGGGACGGCCGGCGATGAGGAGTTCCCGGGCGCGTTCTGCGGAACCGAGCGCGACGAGGGCGTCGGCGTCGGCGACGACCGGCACCGGCGCATGTCGGAGAACCCGACGGATCTCGTCCTGGGTTCGATCGTCGCGGCCGAGCCCCGGGCCGATCACGAGTGCTCGGCAGCGCTCGAGCTCGCCAAGGACGCGGTCGGCCCAGCCCCGTGCAGCCGCGGGCACTCGCACGCACTCCAGTGGCCACTGGACACCGGCACCGGAGGTCTCGGCAGTTCCCGGCACCACCAGGCGGACCATCCCCGCACCCCCACGCGAGGCACCCTGGGCGCTGAGCGCCGCAGCGCCCTCCATGCCGGGCGAGCCTGCGACGACGGCGACCGAGGTCGCCCACTTGTGCGTGGCATACGGTCGATCAGGGACGATCGAATCGACATCGGCATCCTCGACCAACGCCGCCTGCGCACGCTCGATCGGCACCCCGATGTCGGCGACCTCGACGGTGCCGGCGAACAGCGGGCCTGCGCCCTGGAGCAGCCCGGCTTTGTAGGCGGCCATGGTCACCGTCCGCTGTGCCACCATCGGCCGACCGGCTGCTGCTCCGGTGTCGCCATCGACTCCCGAAGGGATGTCGACCGCGAGGACCGCACTCCCGGGCGCCACGGCCGGGGCCTCGTAGGAGCCACGGAACCCCGTGCCAAACGCCGCGTCGATGACCAGGTCGACGGGGGGCAGCGCCGCCCTCTGCTCGGCGACCTCGACGACCTCCACGCGCGCCCCACGACGACGAAGCAGCGACGCAGCGACGCGCCCGTCGTTGCCATTGTTGCCCTTCCCGGCCACGACCACCACCTTGCGGCCGTAAGCGGATCCCAGCATCGCGACGCCAGCACGTGCCACCGCAGCACCGGCACGACGGACGAGCACGGACTCCTCGACAGCGCGCAGCGCTGCCGCATCTGCCGCGCGCATCTCCTCGACCGTGACGACCGGCTTCATCGCGGCTTCACCCGGTGGCTTCGGCGACCACGAGGGCCATGGCCAGACCTCCCGAATGGGTGAGCGACAGGTGCCATCGCCCGACGGCGCGCCGGCCGGCCAGTTCGGCTGCGCCGGCGGACAGCACGAGCTTGGGGGCTCTGGCCTCGGCACCCCTGCCGGCAGCCGAGACGACCTCGACATCTCGGAATGCGAACGCACCGATCCCGGTCCCCAGGGCCTTCATGGTCGCCTCCTTGGCGGCAAAGCGTGCGGCGAGCCGTTCGGCGGGGTCGGCGCTGCGCTCGGCATCGGCGCGCTCGGCATCGGTGAACACGCGATGCACGATCGCCGGCCGACGTGCCAGCAGCTGTCGGAACCGAGCGACGTCGACCGCGTCGATGCCCACGCCGACGACCGTGGCGGGCCTCGGTGGCACGTTTCCGCCGGGTCCACCCCGAGCCCCCGAACCAGCAGGACGCCCAGGCTCGCCGCTGGCAATCACTCGACCGTCACCACCTTGGCAAGGTTGCGAGGCCTGTCGGGGTCGTGTCCGTGGAGGCGAGCGAGACGGTAGGCGAGGAGCTGCAGGGGAACCACGTCGACGAGCGGCGAGATGAGCGGATCTGCATGCGGCACCCAGAGGACGTGGTCGGCGAGCGCCGCAGTCTCGTGGTCCCCGTCGTCGGCGATCACCACCACCGTCGCTCCACGGCTCGCGACCTCTTGCACATTGGAACAGAGCTTCTCCCACAAACGGTTCCTGGTGGCAACCGCCACGACGACCGCACCCGGCTCGATCAACGCGATCGGCCCGTGCTTGAGCTCGCCGGCGGGGTACCCCTCCGCGCGCAGGTAGGCGAGCTCCTTGAGCTTGAGGGCACCCTCCAGCGCCACGGGGAAGCCGACGTGGCGGCCGAGATAGAAGAAGTCACGGGCATCCGCGAGCGCCTTGGCCACCGCGTCGACGTCCTCGGAGCGCCTGATCGCTTCGCGGACCAGTCCGGGCACTTCGTGGAGCTTGGAGAGCCACCCCGAAACCTCGGCGTGCGAGAGCGTACCGCGAACCTCCGCCAGCATGAGGGCGAGCAATTCGAGGGCGACCAGTTGGGCGAGAAAGGTCTTCGTCGCCGCCACGCCCACCTCGGGGCCTGCATGGGTGTACAGGGCAGCCTGCGCCTCCCTCGCCATTGACGAGTCGACGACGTTGGAGACTGCGATCAGACGCGCACCGCTGTTGCGGGCCTCCCGCATCGCGACAAGCGTGTCGAGGGTCTCACCGGACTGACTGACGCCAACAGCGAGCGTGCGGGCGTCGAGCACGGGATCGCGGTAGCGGAACTCGCTGGCGATGTCCACTTCCACCGGAAGGCGCGCCCAGTGCTCCACCGCGTACTTGGCCACCATCGCTGCGTGGTGGCTGCTGCCACAGGCGATGATGCAGACCTTGTCCACGCTGCGGAGCTCCTCTGCAGACAGCTCTGCGTCGTCGAAGGCAAGCGAACCGTCCGGACCGAGGCGATCGAGCAACGTGTTGGCAACGGCGTCGGGCTGCTCCCTGATCTCCTTGCTCATGAAGTCGTCGAACCCGCCCTTCTGCGCGGACTCCAGGCTCCAGGCGACCTCCAGGGCTCGTGGCTCGACTTCCGCTCCGGCAAGCGTGAGCACTCGGAGCGCACCGGGCCGGAGCTCGGCCACCTCGTCGTCGTCGAGGACGTACAGCTGGCGGGTCTGCCCGAGGAGCGCGGGGATGTCGGAAGCGAGGAACGCTGCGTGATCCCGGAGACCGACGATCAACGGGGTGGCGCGCCGAGCCGCGACGATGGTCTCGGGGTCGTCCGCCGAGATGACCGCGATCGCCAGTGAGCCCCGGACGGTCGCGAGCACCGAGCGAACTGCCTCGACCAATGCCAATCCTCGTGCCACTTCTTCTTCGATGAGGTGCACGAGGACCTCGGTGTCGGTGGCCGATTGCAGCACATGACCTCTGTCGGTCAACGCTTCCGCCAAGGAGAGGTGGTTCTCGACGATCCCGTTGTGAACGAGCGCGATCCGACCCGTGCAGTCGAGGTGAGGGTGGGCGTTCTCCACAGAGGGCCGGCCGTGCGTCGCCCATCTGGTATGGGCGATCCCCGCTCGGGATCCCTTCGAGGGTGGCCTCGCAACGCCGGCAAGCTCGGCAACCGAGTTGGTGCCGTTCGCCACGCGGACCCGCCAGATGGACCCCCCGTCGGCGAGCGCGACACCAGCGGAGTCGTAACCGCGGTACTCAAGGCGGCGGAGCCCTTCGACTAGGACGGGCAGCACCTCGTCGAGGCCGGTGCCCCCGATGATGCCGCACATGGGGGACGAGGCTACCTGAGCGAACCCGCCGCTTTGCCCAAGGTCTCCTCCACGACCGAGCAGAGCCGTCCAGCCGCGCGACGGGCAACAGCTTCGTCGGTGGCCTCGACCATGACCCGGATCACGGGCTCGGTTCCGCTGGGCCGCAGCACCACCCGGCCGGTCCCGCCCAACTGCGCCTCGATCTCTGCAACCGTGTCCCAGACCTCCTGTGCCTCGTCGAGCCGGCCAGGATCGCCGACGGCGACGTTGACGAGCACCTGCGGCACGCGTTCGATCAGGCCGTCGCAGAGCTCGGCAAGAGGCTGCCCGGCGCGCACGACGAGGTCGGCCACGGCCAGGCCGGTCAAGATGCCGTCCCCCGTCGTCGCCAGATCACGGAAGACGATGTGGCCGGATTGCTCGCCCCCGAGGACGAGACCCTCGCTCTCGAGGGTCTCGAGCACGGCTCGGTCACCGAC
Organism: Actinomycetota bacterium; assembly: GCA_021324045.1. GTDB lineage: Bacteria > Actinomycetota > Acidimicrobiia > Acidimicrobiales > RAAP-2 > JAJPJV01. The sequence goes on from JAJPJV010000050.1 coordinate 47,076, forward strand.
CGGTACCTCGCGAACGGTGATCCCACGTTTCGTCATTGCCGTGCGGAATCCGAGATTGCTCATGACCGTGACGACGACCGCGTTGCCGGCAAGCCGCCCCTGGGCGGCGAGGTCGCCAGCGAAGAGCGCCAACAGCACGTCCCCGTCCGCGACCGCTCCGGTGTGGTCGACGGCGACGAGCCGATCGGCATCTCCGTCGAAGGCGAGCCCCAGATCGGCACCGAGCTCCCGCACCACCCTCGTGAGCTGTCCTGGGTGGCTCGATCCGCACCGATCGTTGACGTTGCAGCCGTCGGGACGGCAGGACAGCGCGGTCACCTCAGCTCCCAACGACTCGAAGGTGTCGGGCGCGATCTCGCTCGCCGCCCCATTGGCACAGTCGATCACCACCTTGAGGCCCTCAAGGCGACGCCCCTCGAGGGAGCGACGGAGGTGCTCTCTGTAGTGCGTCACGGCCGAGGGGTCAGGCGAGATCATCCCCACGCGCGCCCCGGTGGGCCGGACGGGAGCGCGCTGCGGGTCGCAGATGATGGCCTCGAGCTCGCGCTCCACAGCGGCTTCGACCTCGGTCGCGAGCTTGGCCCCGCCAGCAGCGAACAGCTTGATTCCGTTGTCCTCGAAGGGGTTGTGCGAGGCCGACAGGACCCCCGCAGGTACGCCGCGAACCTCTGACACGAACGCAACGCCAGGCGTCGTCAGCACACCGACATCGACGACGTCGACACCCTCGGACGCGATCCCTGCGCAGAACGCGGCCTGCAGCAACGGACCCGAGCGGCGGGTGTCACGACCAACGATGAAGGTGTGGCCGTCGAGCACACGCGCCGCGGCCCTACCGACCGCCAGGGCCAGTTCGGGCGTCAACTCCGCGTTGGCGATCCCACGGATGCCGTCAGTGCCGAAACGTGGCTGTCCCACGTGGCCGCCCCAAAAGATCCGATGCCTTAGATGATGCCGGGTCCGACGTGCACGAGATGGCCGTCCGGCCTCTCAACGCTTGGAGTACTGGGGTGCCTTGCGCGCCTTCTTCAGGCCGTACTTCTTGCTCTCCTTCTCGCGGGCATTCCGAGTGAGCAGGCCGGACCGCTTCAGGATCGGCCGCAGCTCAGGATCGATTTCGACCAACCCTCGTGCAATCCCGAGCCGGAGCGCCCGCGCCTGCCCGGAGATCCCGCCGCCGGTGATCGTGGCATCGATGTCGTAGCGTTCGGCGGTGTTGGTGACCCGCAGCGGATCGGTCGCAGCCATCCGGTACGACGCAGAGGTGAAGTACTCCTCGAACGCCCGCTGGTTCACCCGGATCACGCCTCCGCCCGGGCGAATCCGAACCCTTGCAACGGCTTCCTTGCGCCGCCCGGTCGATTGGCAAAGAGGAGCAGGCATCATTCCACCTCGAGACAGCTCAGGATCGGGCTGCAGCGCCCGGTACGCTCATCGGCAGCGGTCGTTGCGCAGCATGCGGATGAAGGGGCCCTGCATACACCTTCAGCTTGCGCAACTGGCGACGGCCGAGCCTGGTCTTCGGCAACATGCCTCGCACGGCTCGCCGGATCACCTCCTCGGGACGTGCCTCGAGCAGTTCGGCATAGGACCGAGACTTCAGTCCACCAGGATAGCCGCTGTGACGGTATGCGAGCTTGGACGACGCCTTCCCGCCGGTCATCACGACCTTGGCGGCATTCACCACGATCACGTAGTCACCTGCGTCGAGATGCGGAGCGAAGAACGGCCGGTGCTTGCCTCGCAGGAGCCGAGCGATCTCGGTGGCGAGGCGGCCGAGCACCATCCCCTCGGCGTCGACGACGTACCAGGCTCGATCGATCTTCTCGGCTTTCGGAGCGTAGGTCTGCACGGCGCCGACACTCTAATACCGAACGCGGGCCAAGGGGCCCAGCAGGTCACCATAGGAGACCGAGACCAGGCACAGTCCACACGCAGGAGCGGGCTTCGGCAACCCCTGGCGCGTACCGGAGCGCAACCACGACAGGACCACCGCGGCGTTCGCCCGCCCCCGGCCGGCCTCGACGACGGCCGCGACCAGCGACCGAACCATCTGGTGGCAGAACGAATCTGCCTCGATCTCGAAGGCCAGCAGCTCACCGAGGGTCTCGGTCCCGGCGCGGGCATCCCAGCAGCGCTCCCATTGTGCCCGGTGCACGCGACGAACCAGCGGCTGGTCGGGCGTGGCCCCGGGAGGCCGGCGGCAGAAGGCTCGGAAATCGTGGATCCCGATGATCGCGTCGCTCGCCGAGCGCATCGCTCGGAGATCGAGCGGGTCCGGTACGTGCCAGGACACCGCGGTGAGCAGCGGATTGGGCAGCGGAGCGTTCCAGACCAGGTAGCGGTAGGTGCGCGAGATGGCGGAACGGCGGGCGTCGAACCCGGGTGCGACGGCTTCTGCGGCGCGGACCACGATCTCAGGCGCCAACTGGCGGTTCAACGCGACTTGCAAGTCCGGTCCCTCCATGGGCCGCTCGAGGCCACCACGGCGCGAGAGGCGCAACGCCGCAGGCAAGTCGACATGGACAACCTGCCCCTCGGCGTGCACTCCGGTGTCGGTTCTTCCGGCACAGGTGAGCGGGGGTGGCCCCTGGAGGCGAGCAGTGCGGGCCAGTGCCTCGCCCAGGGTACCCGCAACCGTCCGAACGCCGGGTTGTGCGGCGAAGCCATGGAAGTCGCTGCCGTCGTAGGCGATCACGAGCCGCCAACGACGGGTGGGCTGATCCGAAGTCGCCGGCCGGACCATCGCGCGAGGGCAGGTCGGCGGGTTCAGACCTCTTACACCAACTCGATCCGAGCCATCGGCGCGTTGTCGCCAGGACGAGGACCCAGCTTGAGGATCCGCACGTAACCACCTGGACGGTCGGCGTAGCGCGGTCCGAGCTCCTCGAAGAGCTTGTGCGCCATGTCCTTGTCGCGGATCAACGCAACGACCTGACGATGGCGGTGCACCCCTCCACGCCGAGCGGCCGTGATGCACTTCTCGGCCACCGGCCGCATTGCCTTTGCCTTGGCTTCGGTCGTCACCAGCGACTCCGCGGCGATGAGCGAGGCGACGAGGTTGCCAAGCATCGCCTTCTGGTGCGCGGCACTCCCCCCCAGGCGACGTCCACGTTTCGGGGTTCCCTGCATGATGCCTGCGTCTCCTTGATCCTTGCTTTCCTGCGCCGGGATCAGTCCCTTGTCCGCAGCGACAGGCCACGCTCGTCCAGGCGCTGGATGACCTCGTCGAGTGACTTCTGGCCGAAGTTGGTGATCCCGAGCAGATCGTCGAGCGACCGGCTCACCAGCTCACCGATGGTGTTGATCTGCGCCCGTTTCAAGCAGTTGCGCGGTCGCTCCGACAGCTCGAGCTCTTCGATGGGGAGATCGAGGTCGGGAGAACCCCCGCTCACCGATCCGGTCTCACCGAGCTCAAGACCCTGTGGCGATTCTTCGAGGTCAGCCACCAACCCGACGAGCGTCCGGAGCGTATCGCCTGCTGACGCCAGGGCCTCTCTCGGGCTAACCGTGCCATCGGTCTCGATGTCAAGGACCAGCCGGTCGAAGTCCGTGGACTGCTCGACGCGAACCGGCTCGACCGAATAGGTCACTCGACGAACCGGGGAGAAGATGGAATCGACCGGGATTACGCCGATCGTCGACGATCGCTTGTTCCGGTCAGCCGACACGTACCCCCGCCCGCGCTCGACCGTCACATCGACCGCAAGCCGCCCCTTGGCATTGAGCGTCGCGATGTGCAGATCTGGATTGAGGATCTCCACGTCAGCGGTCGTATGGAGATCTCCGGCAACCGCTTCGCCGGGTCCTCGCTTGTCGAAGCGAAGCGTCACCGGCTCGTCCGACTCCATCCTGATCAGAAGGTCTTTGAAGTTGAGGACGATATCGGTGACGTCTTCCTTCACGCCAGGAAGGGTCGTGAACTCGTGCAGCGCCTCGTCGAACCGGAGCTGGGTCACCGCAGCACCGGGGATCGAGGACAGAAGGGTCCGGCGAAGCGAGTTGCCCAGCGTGTGGCCGAAGCCCGGGTCGAGCGGGCCGATGGCGAACCGCTGGCGGTTCCCCTGCTCTTCGTCGATTGCTTCCACAGTGGGTCGTTGGATGATCAGCATTTCGTGGCTGGCTCCTTCACGGGTGCCCACCATCCCAGGAGGCGGGCACGATGGCTACTTCGAATACAGCTCCACGATGAGCTGCTCTTGGATGGGCTCGTCGATGTGCTCCCGCAACGGCGGATCGAGCACGGTCACGACAAAGCCGTTCTCCGACGCCTCGAGCCACGCCGGACGTTGGCGGTCAAGGGTATCCATGTTGCGCCGGACGGCGAACATCGTGCGTGAGGTGGACTTCAGGCTGACCGCGTCGCCCTTGCGGACCCGGAAGCTCGGGATCGTCACGCGCTTGCCGTTCACCAAGACGTGGCCATGGCGAACGAACTGACGAGCCTGGCGCCGGCTCGCACCCCAGCCCGCGCGGAAGACGACGTTGTCAAGGCGCATTTCGAGCATGCGCAGGAGGTTCTCGCCGGTGATCCCCGGCTGGCGGTTGGCCTCGAGGTACAGGTTCCGGAACTGCTGTTCGAGAACGCCGTAGATGCGGCGCGCCTTCTGCTTCTCGCGCAGCTGGGCCAAGTACTCCGAACCCTGGCGCAACCGGTCACGGCCGTGCTCCCCGGGCGGGTACGCGCGGCTGTGCCGATCGGTCACCGCCTCTGAGACGGGACACTTGAGGGAATAGCAGCGCTCGCCCTTCAAGAAGAGCTTCGTGCGCTCCCGCCGACACTGCCGGCACACTGGTCCAAGGTACCGAGCCATCCCGACCCTCAGACCCGGCGCCGCTTCTTGGGGCGGCAGCCATTGTGCGGGATGGGTGTGACGTCTTTGATGCCGGCAACCTCGAGGCCGGTGGCCGCCAAGGAGCGGATTGCGGTCTCGCGACCCGAACCGGGGCCCCGCACCAGGACGTCGACCTTGCGGACCCCGTGTTCCATCGCCCGCCGGGCGCACGCCTCCGCGGCGAGCTGCGCCGCGAACGGCGTCGACTTGCGCGATCCCTTGAAGCCGACGTTGCCCGCCGACGCCCAGGAGATGACGTTGCCCTGGGGGTCGGCGATCGTCACCACGGTGTTGTTGAACGAGCTCTTGATGTGGGCCACGGCATAGGGGATGTTCTTGCGGTCGCGCCGCCGCGGCCGGCGCGCTTGCTGCTTGGTCGTCCTCGGTGGCATTTACCTGCGAACCTTCTTCTTCCCTGCAACCGTCTTCTTCGGTCCCTTGCGAGTCCTGGCATTGGTGTGCGTCCGCTGCCCGTGGACCGGCAGGCCACGACGATGGCGAATCCCTTGGTAACAGTTGATGTCGATCTTGCGGTTGATGTTCTGGGAGACATCCCGACGAAGATCACCTTCGACACGGAGATTGGCGTCGATGTAGCTGCGGAGTCGCACGACCTCCTCATCGGTGAGGTCTCGGACCCGGGTGTTCGGATCGACCCCGGTATTGGCGCAGACCTGCTTGGCGATAGTGGGTCCGATGCCGTAGATGTAGGTCAGCGACACCTCGAGCCGCTTCTCACGTGGGATGTCCACTCCGGCAATGCGAGCCAATCTGGGGCCTCCGTCGACCGGGCTCAGCCCTGCCGCTGCTTGTGCCGCGGGTTCGCGCAGATCACGACAACGCGGCCGTGACGCCGAATGACCTTGCACTTCTCGCAGATCGGCTTCACGCTGGGCCGAACCTTCATCTCCTCAAAACACCTCCTGTACCGGTCCGCTGACCACGGAGTCACTTGTACCGGTACGTGATCCGCCCGCGAGTCAGGTCGTAGGGCGTGATCTCCACCTGCACCCGATCACCGGGCAGGATGCGAATCCGGTGCATTCGCATCTTCCCCGAGCTGTGGGCCAGCACCTTGTGTCCGTTCTCGAGCTCGACTCGGAACATGGCATTCGGCAACGGCTCCACCACCGTCCCCTCGAGCACGATGGCATCTTCCTTGGGCTTGGGCAGGTAGCCTCCTCGATCCTCTTCCGCTACTCGGTGCCCGACAACCGCACCCCGAAGACCCCAAGAGGTCCGCGCTGCCGAGTACGCCCGAGGCGCTCGACAGCCTTTCACCGGTCGCAACCGGCGCCTGCCGAGATGCAGGGCACGAGCTCAGTCATTTTATCGCAGTCCGCGACCCCTGATGCCCTCCATCCCCGGACCCTCGACGCCGGGATCCGAGGGACCGGCTTCATGGGACGGTGAGCACCTCCGGACCGTCATCGGTCACGGCGATGGTGTGCTCGAGGTGGGCGGAGAGTCGGCCATCAGCGGTCACCACGCTCCAGTTGTCCTCGAGGACCTTGGTCTCAGGACCGCCCGCATTGACCATCGGTTCGACTGCGAACACCATTCCAGACCGCAGGGTCGGCCCGGGATTTCCCGGCCAGTAATTCGGTACCTGGGGTTGCTCGTGCATCGCCGTGCCGATGGCGTGTCCCACGTACTCCCGCACCACGGAGAACCCCGCCGCTTCGGCCACCTGCTGGACCGCTCGCCCGATTTCATGGAGCCGGTTGCCGTCCCGCATCTGGGCGATCCCGGCCCACAGGCTCCGCTCCGTCACCTCGATGAGCCGCAGCGCCTCGTCGGACACCTCTCCGATCGGCATCGTGAATGCGGCGTCGGCGTGGTATCCCTCGACGATCGCTCCACAATCGATGGAGAGGATGTCCCCCTCCTCGAGCCGGTACTCGCCCGGGATCCCGTGGACGATGACCTCGTTGGGCGAGGTGCAGATGACCGCGGGGAACCCGTGGTAACCGAGGAAGTTGGACCTGGCGCCTCTGCGTCGGAGCACCTCCCGGGCGGTGGCATCGAGTTGGGCAGTCGTGACCCCGGGACGAGCTGCCGCCCGCGTTGCCTCGTGCATCTCTGCCACCACGATGCCAGCGCGGCGCATTTTGGCGATCTCGTCAGGCCGGCGTCTCACAGTCCCCTCCTCACGAGGAGCATCCTCTACGCCCGTTGTCGAGTCCTCGCATGGTCACGAACCTTCCTGGCGACGCTTGCGATGGTCGACGGCTCGGATGATCCGCTGGGTCACGACATCTGGGGAACCGGTCCCGTTGATCGGCACCAGGATGCCGGCCTCGCGATACCAGTCGAGCAACGGGGCGGTCTGACGCTCGTAGAGCTCGAGGCGACGGCTGATCGCAGCCTCGGTGTCATCCTCGCGCTGGACCACTTCGCCCCCACAGATGTCGCAGGTCCAGTTGACCAGCGGAGGCGCGAAGACCGAGTAGTTCGTGCCGCAGTCCACGCAGACCCGCCGTGCGGCGAGCCGCCGCAGGACTTGCGATGTCGGAACCTCCAAGTCGATGACGAGATCGAGTCTCGCCGGCGAGAGCAGCTCGTCGAGCATCTTTGCCTGATTGACGGTGCGGGGAACCCCGTCGAGGACCAGCCCACGGGTCTGGACGTCTCGTTCGGCCATCCGTTCTCCGACCATCTCCATGATCAGCTCGTCAGGAAGCAGCTCGCCGCGGTCCATGAGGGCCTTCGCTCGGCGGCCCAGCGGCGTCTGCGCCTTGACCGCCGCCCGCAGCATGTCGCCGGTGGAGACGTGCGGGACCACGTAATGGTGGGAGAGACGCACTGCTTGCGTCCCCTTGCCCGCCCCCTGCTTCCCGAGGACCACGAGCCTGACACCGGGTACCACAGCCTCCTACTTGAGAAATCCCTCGTAGTTCCGCATCATGAGCTGGCTGTCGATCTGGCGCATCGTCTCCAGGGCAACGCCTACCGCGATCAGAAGGGTCGTGCCGTAGAAGGGGAAGCCAGTGAGGTGCCACAGGGACATGAGCACCGAGGGAACGACAGCCACCACTGCGAGGAAGATGGCACCGACCACGGTGATCCGGCTCAGGATCCTCCCCAGATAGCGCTCGGTCGGGAGGCCGGGGCGGATCCCTGGGATGAACCCACCCTGCTTGCGGATGATGTCTGCTTGCTGATGCGGATCGAAGGCGACGTAGACGTAGAAGAACGTGAACGCCAGGATCAAGACGAAGTAGATGCTGATGTAGACCAAGCTCGTCGGCTGAATGTTCGTACGGACGAAGCTCTGGAACGAGTGCCAAGGGATGACGTTGGAGAACAGTACGGGGATGTACAGGACAGAGCTCGCGAAGATGATCGGGATCACCCCCGACTGGTTCACCTTCAAAGGGATATAGGTGCTCGATCCCCCGTACATCCGACGACCGACCACGCGTTTGGCGAAGGTCACCGGTATTCGGCGCTGACCTTGCTCCATGAAGACGATGATCCCCAGCAGCACCAGCGAGATCACCACGATCGTCCCAAACTTGGTTGCTCCGCCTTCAGAGAGGATGGTCCGGCCTCCTGAGGGGATGGATGCGACGACGTTGGCGAAGATCAAGATGGACATCCCCTGGCCCACCCCTCGCTGGGTGATGAGCTCGGCCAACCACATGACGAACGCCGTCCCTGCCGTCAGGCACAGGACCATGAACGCCGCCAAGGCGACGCTGAACTTCGGGATGAGGTCGATGTTCACCCCGAGGAGCGCCGAGTCGTGCCCGTGGAAGGCATAGACCAGCCCGGTCGACTGCATCAGGGCGAGCGCGACGGTCAGGTAGCGCGTTGCCTGGGTGATCTTGCGCTGACCGACGGCCCCCTGGTCACGCCATTCCTCGAGCTTCGGGATGACGGTCGTGAGGAGCTGAATGATGATGGAGCTCGTGATGTAGGGCATCACGCCGAGGCCGAAAATCGCCAGCCGGATCAGCGCGCCGCCGGAGAAGAGGTTGAGGAAGCCGAGCACGCCGGACGTGCTTGCCTGATGCTCGAGCGTCTGGACCTTTGCCCAACTGACCCCCGGCACCGGGACATTGGCGCCGAGCTGGTACAGCGCAATGATCGTGACCGTGAAGAGGACCTTGTTCCTTAGGTCCGCGACTCGGAAGATGTTCGCCAGTCGGGACAGCATTCCGTTCCTCGCCTCCCTGGACCTCGGACCGTCGCCCTAGCGGTTCATGAGGGCATTGCCCCGCGCCGGGGGGCGGCCATGACCGAAGGGCAGCGGGACTCGCTCCACGGTACCGCCGGCTGCGGTGATCCTTGCCTCGGCGGACGCAGAGAAGGCATGAGCCGACACGTGAAGCGCCCGATGGATCTCTCCTTGGCCGAGTACCTTGACCAGCGCACCCTTGCGGAGGAGGCCCGCTGCCACCATCGACTCGATCGTGATCGTGTCGGTGCCCAACGCGTCGAGCGCGTCCAGGTTGACAGGGGTGTAGGCAACACGGAAAGGGTTCTTGAACCCACGAAGCTTGGGGATTCTCTGCATCAGCGGGAGCTGACCGCCTTCGAACCCGACGGGCACCTGGTCCCGCGCGCGCTGACCTTTCGTTCCACGTCCGGCGGTCTTCCCCCCATGCCCGCCGATGCCGCGTCCGAGCCGGCGCCTGGGGCGCCGCGCTCCGGGGGGTGGGGAGAGCTCGTGGAGCTTCACCGGGTCACCTCCTCGACGGCTTCGACGGCAACGAGATGCTGCACCCGCGCCAGCATCCCTCGAATCTCGGGGCGGTCAGGCAGGTCGTGGACTTCACCGATCCCGCGCAGGCCGAGCGCTCGCAGCGTGCCGCGGTGCTTGGGCTTGGAGCCGATCGCCGATCGGACCTGGGTCACGCGCAGCATCGGCGCACCCTCGTTGGACTCCGAGGGACCGCCGCCAGCGCGCGCTCCCCGGGTGGTCGGCTGCTCCCGACGGGGTGCCGGTGGCCGGTTCGTGGTCGCTTCGATCATCGATCAGGCACCTGCGGCATAGAGCTCCGTCTCCCGCTTGCGCTCCCGAAAGGCTCGGAGCACGCCAGCAGGAATCACCTCATCGGGGTACTTCCCCCGCAACGACGCGATCTCATCGGGTCGGCGCAGGAGCTTGAGGCCTGCGATGGTGGCGTGGGCGACATTGATGCCGTTCGACGACCCGAGTGACTTTGCCAGGATGTCGCGGATGCCTGCCATCTCGAGGATGGCCCGGGCGGCTCCGCCGGCAATGACCCCGGTTCCGGGAGCCGCCGGCTTGAGCAAGACCCTGCCCGCCCCGCTCTCCCCGATGACCGGGTGCACGATGGTCGAACCGGCCAGAGGGACCTCGAAGAGGTTCTTGCGTGCCTCTTCGATCCCTTTCTGCACAGCCAGGCCAGCCTCCTTCGCCTTGCCGTACCCAAGCCCGACACGACCATTTCCGTCACCAACCACCATGAGCGCGGCGAAGGAGAACCGTCGCCCACCCTTGACGACCTTGGCGACACGGTTGACCATGATCGTTCGCTCTTCGAACTGCGTATCCGCCACGCCCTTAGACCTCCAGCCCGTTCCGTCGCACCGCATCCGCCAAGGCAGCCACCCGCCCGTGATAGGCGAACCCACCGCGGTCGAACACCGCGCGAACGATCCCGATCTGGACTGCCCGCCTGGCGAGGAGCTCACCGACAGCGACTGCACCAGCCATGTTGCCGCCCCCGGCGGAGCCGAGGCGGCGGCGCAGCTCGGGCTCCACGGTCGACGCGCACGCAAGTGTTCTCCCGGCGACGTCGTCGATCAGTTGTGCCGAGATGTGGCGGTTCGATCGGCTGACCGCCAGGCGCGGTCGCTCCGGCGTGCCGGAGACCTTCGCTCGAATCCGGGCATGCCTCCGGAGCCGCTGGGCGCGAACCTTGCGATGATGATCGAAAGTCTTCACTTCGCGGCCTTCCCGGCTTTGCGGATCACTCGCTCGCCCGCATATCGCACCCCTTTGCCTTTGTAGGGCTCAGGCGGACGAATCTTGCGGATGTTGGCGGCGACCTGACCGACCTTCTCCTTGTCGATACCCCGAACGACCACCCGGGTTGGGGCCGGGACCTCGAAGGTGATGCCATCGGGCGCATCCACCACGACGGGGTGGGAGAAGCCCAGCGCGAGCTCCAAGGATGAGGGACCCCGGGCGGTGGCACGGTAGCCGACCCCCACGATCTCGAGTTCCTTGCTGAACCCCTGGGTCACCCCGGCCACCATATTCGCGATCAGTGATCGGGTGAGCCCGTGGAGCGCCCGGTTCGATCGCTGGTCGTCAGGGCGTTGAACGAGCAGCCGATCGCCGTCGTGAACCACGGTGATGGGGGGCGGCAAGGACCGAGCCAGGCTTCCCTGGGGACCAGAGACGGTCAACGACCGGTCATCGACGTCCACCGAGACGCCTGCAGGCAAGGGGATCGGAGCTCGCCCGATACGTGACATCAGTACCCTCCGAATGCGCCGGGCACGGGGGCCGAGCGGGTCTTCAAGGATGCCGGCCAGCCACGGCGGGTTCGCGGCTCACCAGACATAGCAGAGCACCTCGCCACCCACGTGCCGTTTACGAGCCTCACGGTCGGTCATCAGCCCCTGACTCGTCGACATCACCGCGACGCCTACCCCCCCGAGCACGCGCGGTAAACGATCTGCCCGAGCGTAGATCCGGAGCCCGGGCTTGGAGACCCGGCGAATGCCGGCGATCGTTCGCGTTCGATCGCTCGCGTACTTCATCGTGATCTCCAGGGTAGACCCCGGTTTCCCTTTCGTCTGATTCACCGAGTACCCAGCGATGTACCCCTCCCGTTGCAGGATCGCCGCCAGCTGCTCCTTGAGCTTGGAGCTCGGCATCCTTACCGTTTCGGACTGGGCGGAGTTGGCATTGCGAATCCGAGTGAGCATGTCCGCGATCGGGTCGGTCATCGTCATCGCTCGACCCTCCTACCAGCTCGCCTTGGTGACACCAGGAATCTCCCCAGCATGAACCATGGTTCGGAGGCAGATACGACAGAGGCCGAACTTACGAAAGACGGCCTTCGGCCGCCCGCAGCGCTGGCAGCGGGTATAGGCGCGAACCTTGTACTTGGGAATCCGTCGTTGCTTCTCGATCAGCGCCTTCTTGGCCATACTCCCAGCCTTCCTGTACTTCTCAGCTTTCCTGTCGGAACGGAAAACCGAATGCCCGCAGGAACGCGCGGCCTTCGTCATCCGTCCGTGCCGTCGTCACGATCGTGATGTCCATTCCTCGAACCGTGTCGATGCGGTCGTAATCGACTTCGGGGAAAATGAGCTGCTCGTTCACCCCGAAGGTGTAGTTCCCATGACCGTCGAAAGAACGCGGGGACAGTCCCCGAAAGTCGCGGATCCGGGGGATGGCCAGACTGAGCAGACGGTCGAAGAACTCCCAGGCACGATCCCCACGAAGCGTTGCCTTCACACCGATCGCCATTCCCTGGCGGAGCTTGAAACCCGCGATCGAGCGGCGCGCCCTGGTCACGACCGGTTTCTGTCCGGTGATGACCTCCAGGTCTCGCTGCGCGCCTTCGATGAGGGACGGCTGCTGGGTCGCCTTCCCAACGCCCATGTTCACGACGATCTTCTCGAGCGTGGGGACCTCCATGACGTTGCGCAGCCCGAGCTCGCGCTGGAGCCTCGAACGCAGCTCGTCGACATAGCGTTGTTTGAGACGCGGACGCATGGGCTTGGTGACCGTGGTCACAGCCGCGCTCCGCATTTCCGGCACACCCGCACCTTCTCGCCCGCTTCGGTCACGTCCATTCCTACGCGAGCCGGCCCGTTGTGAGAGCCGCACCACAGCGACACCGCGGCCACGTGAATGGGAAGGAACTTGTCGATGATCCCGCCCTGCATCGTGGCCCGACGCGGCTTGGTATGCCGCTTCGCCACGTTCACACCTTCAAGGACCACCCGGTCCTCGGCAGGGAGCACACGGACGACCTCGGCCCGTCGCCCTCGATACTTCCCAGAGCGCACGACCACGCGATCTCCCTTGCGGATTTTCATCAAAGGACCTCCGGCGCCAAGGACACGATCCGCATGAAGCGCTTGTCACGCAGCTCACGTCCAACCGGTCCGAAGATGCGGGTGCCCCGGGGCTGCTGCTGGTCGTTGATCAGGACTGCAGCGTTCTCGTCGAAACGGATGTAGCTGCCGTCGGGACGGCGCGCCTCTTTCTTCGTTCGCACGACGACGCAGCGAACGACGTCGCCCTTCTTGACTGCAGCCCCCGGCAAGGCGTCCTTCACGGTAGCGACGAACTGGTCCCCGATACCCGCGTAGCGGCGGCGCGAACCACCGAGGACGCGAATGCACAAGACTTCGCGCGCTCCGGAGTTGTCGGCCACCCGCAGCCGGGATTCCTGTTGGATCATCGGGCACGCTCCATCACCTGGGTAACCCGCCAGCGCTTCAACTTCGAGAGTGGCCGGGTCTCTGCGACGCGAACGCGGTCCCCGACCCTGGCGGTACCTGCTGCGTCATGGGCATAGAGGCGCTTGGTGCGCTTCACCGTCTTGCCGTAGCGAGGGTGGCGAACCCGCTCCACGACGCTCACCACGACAGTGGAACGCATCTTGTCGGAAACGACGACTCCCTCGCGGACTTTGCGGCGGTTGGGGCGCCCGGTGCCCTCGGCAGGGAGCGACCCTTGCGCCGAGGGCTCGGAACGCTCCCTCGCTGGTCCGTCCGCCGGGGCCACGGCTCCTTCCGGGGCACTCCCGGCGCGAGCCTCATCGGGGTGCACAGGCATCACGATTCCTCGGCCTCCTCGGTTCTGTCGGCTTCCCTTGCCCGGTGCCGTGCAACCTCCCGGCTAGCGCGACCCTTGTTGCGTACGACACCGAGCTCGCGTTCGCGGATCACCGTCATCAGGCGGGCGACCTCCCGCCGCACCTGCTGGATCCGGGCGGTGTTGTCGAGTTGGCCGGTTGCCAGTTGGAACCGCAGGTTGAGCAACTCACGCCGAGACTCGTGCAAGCGGCCCTCGAGCTCTGGGGTGCTCACGTCGAGAAACTCTGATGCCTTGGACATCAGACCTCCAGCTCCGGTGCCCCGTGCGTTCCCGGCCGGACGACGAAACGGGCTTTCATCGGCAGTTTCTGGATCGCCCTGCGCATGGCAGCCTCTGCCAGCGTCCGATCGACGCCGGCCAACTCGAAAAGCACCCGGCCCGGGCGTACCACCGCTACCCAATGCTCAGGATTGCCCTTCCCCGAGCCCATCCGGGTCTCTGCCGGCTTCTGGGTCACCGGCTTGTCCGGGAAGACGCGAATCCAGACCTTTCCCCCACGGCGAACATGACGGGTCATCGCGATACGAGCGGCCTCGATCTGGCGTGCAGTCAGCCACCCGGGCTCGGTCGCCTGAATGCCGTAGTCGCCGAAGTTGACCGTCGTTCCGCCCTTGGACACGCCGCTCAGCCGTCCGCGCTGTTGCTTCCGATGCCTGACTTTCCTGGGCATCAACATGGCTAATCGACCTCTCGACGGAAGTGCGGTGCCTCGTGGTGCTGGCGAGTCCGACGCTCGATCTGCTCGTCCTCGGCAAGCTGGCGCTCGAGCTCGTCGGGCTCTGGCGGAGGCGCCAGGAGGTCCGCCACCGGTGGCTCGACCACGTCCGTGGCGCTCCCGGGCTCGCCCTGGTCCACACGGCGCCGGCCACCCCCGGCCGTGATGAGCCGGCGCGGGCGTGCCTGCCCGGAGGTCTCGCCGACCGCCATCGCAGCCTCACGGGTGATCTTGTCCTCGATCGACACTTTGTAGGGCAGGATGTCGCCCTTGTAGATCCACACCTTCACACCAACCCGACCCGAGGTGGTGCGTGCCTCGCGGAAGCCGTAGTCGATGTCCGCCCGCAAGGTGTGCAGCGGGACCCGGCCTTCTCGGTAGGACTCCTTGCGCGCCATCTCAGAGCCTCCGAGTCGGCCTGAGCACTGCACGCGGACGCCTTGCGCCCCAGCCTTTTGGACGGTTTGCAACGCGCGTTTCATGGCGCGCCGGAACGCGACCCGGCGAGAGAGCTGATCGCAGATCCCCTGGGCGATCAATGCCGCGTCGAGTTCGGGCCGCTTGATCTCTTGAATGTTGAGCTGGATCCGGTTCGGGAGGCCGGTGATCTCTTCAAGCTTCTTTTTCAGCCGATCGGCCTCCGACCCCCGGCGGCCGATCACGATGCCTGGCCGCGCTGTGTGAATGTCGACTCGTACTCGGTCTCGCGTCCGCTCGACCTCGATCCGGCTGACTGCAGCCGCCTCGAGCTCTGACATGAGGTAATCGCGAATCTTCCAATCCTCGACGACGAAGTCGCGATATCTCCGATCGTCGAACCATCGCGACTTCCAATCGGTGGTCACACCGAGACGGAACCCATACGGATTGACTTTCTGACCCATCTAATCCCCTCGACTCTCCGGCTCCCCGAGATCCTCGTCGTTCGAGGTGGCTTCCTCGTCGACTCGTTCGCTGACCTCGCCGCCCTCGGACTCCCGGTCACGGTGCTCTCCGCCAGCGTGCACCCCGCCATCGAACGCCTCGGCCTCGGGGCCTGCACCGTGAGTATCGCCCCCGTCAGCATCGGGGGCTTCCGACGCATCGGGTCCTTCACCTCGAGAACCGGCACCCTGGCTTTGCTCCGCCTCTGCTTCTGCAGCAGCGAGTGCCTCCGCTCTTTGCGCACGCCGCCTCGAGAGGCGGCCGGAGAGGTCTGCTCGCCGACGGGATGCGGCGACCCTGCGGGCACGCTGACCGGCGGCGGCATCGCGCGTGGCGCGGCGCCGGGCGAGCCGATCGTCGGGCAGCCGGCTCACGACGATGGTGATGTGACACGAGCGTTTCCGGATCCGCGTTGCCCGACCACGGGCACGCGGCCGCCAGCGCTTGAGCGTCGGCCCCTCGTCTGCGAAGCAAGCCGAGACATAGAGGTCGTCGGGATCGAGGTGGTCGTTATGGACGGCATTCGCAACTGCCGAGGCGAGTACCTTGCCCACGACCTCGGCGGCGTGACGTGGTGTCGCAGCGAGGATCTCGCCTGCCCGGTCCACATCCTGGCCCCGAATGAGCTCGAGGACTTGACGAGCCTTGGTGGCCGACATCCGATAGTGCCGCAGGACGGCTTTCGTCCCGGGGCGCTCGTTGGTCTTGCGCTCCGCCGTGACCGCCATGGTCAACGTCTCCCTGCCCGTTCCTGGCCGGCATGGAACCGGAAGGTTCGCGTGGGCGCGAACTCCCCGAGCTTGTGGCCCACCATGGACTCGGTGATGTACACCGGCACGTGACGACGACCATCGTGGACGGCGATGGTGTGGCCGACCATGTCTGGGATGATGGTCGAGCGTCGGGACCAGGTCTTGATCACGCGCTTGGCCCCGCTGGCGTTCATCGCGTCCACCTTCTTCAGAAGGTGGTCATCCACGAACGGACCCTTCTTCAAGCTTCGTGGCATCGACGGACCTCTTAGCGCCTCGCCCCGCGAGTACGGCGCCTACGAACGATCATTTTGTCGGACTCTTTGTGCCGGGCGCGGGTACGCCCCTCGGGCTTGCCCCACGGCGACGTGGGGTGACGGCCACCGGAAGACTTCCCTTCCCCGCCCCCGAGCGGATGATCCACGGGGTTCATCGCAACGCCCCGCGTCTGCGGTCTGATCCCCTTCCACCGGTTACGACCAGCCTTCCCCGCCTTTACGAGCTCGGCTTCGGGGTTCCCGACCACCCCGATCGTTGCACGGCAATCGATCGGCACCCGACGCATCTCCGTCGACGGAAGTCGAAGGGTGGCGAAGGTGCCCTCCTTCGCCACGAGTTGGACGCTCGTGCCGGCCCCCCGAGCAAGCTTGCCACCGCCCCCCGGCCGCAGTTCCACGTTGTGCACCGTGGACCCCACCGGGATCGATCGGAGGGGCAAAGCGTTCCCCGCCCGAATCTCTGCACCATGGCCGCTCTGGAGCACGTCGCCGACCTTGACGTGCGACGGTGCCAAGATGTAGCGCTTCTCCCCATCGAGATAGTGCAACAACGCAATCCGCGCGTTGCGGTTCGGGTCGTACTCGATCGCAGCGACCTTTGCGGGAACCCCATCCTTCTCGCGGCGGAAGTCGATCAGCCGATACTGGCGCTTGTGCCCACCGCCACGGTGCCGCGCCGTCTTCCGACCGTAGTTGTTGCGCCCACCCGACGCGGGCCTTCCGACGACGAGCGATCGCTCAGGCCGGGCGCGCGTGATGTCAGCGAAGTCCGAAACCGTCTGAAATCGCCTACCAGGGCTGGTGGGCTTGCGTGATCGCAATGCCATGGCGCCTCGTCCTCAGCTCTCGAACAGGTCGATCTTGTCACCGGGATGCAAGGTGACCACTGCGCGCTTGGTGTCAGGCTTGCGTCCCACGGTGTTGGTCCGGCGGTTGCGCGTGAGCTTTCCGCGTCGGTTCATCGTGTTCACCTTGTCGACCCGTACGCTGAAGGCCTCCTCGACCGCCTTGCGGATCTCGATCTTCGTCGCTCGCGGGTCCACGAGGAAGACATAGACATTGGACTCCATGAGGGCATAGCTCTTCTCGGAGATCACGGGGCGGATGAGGATGCTCGTGGGGTCACGCATCAGCCGCCTCCGCACCTTCTTCGGCCACGTGCGCCTCGTCGTCCAGCTCACCCGAAGTAACCGATTCGCGATTGCTCCCGGCACGGTTCTCCTCGGACTCCCCCTCGCCATGCCCCCGGCCAGGGAGCGACGCGTCGGTAAACACCACCCAGTCGTTGCGGAGCACGTCGCAAGCCGAAAGCGAACCGTCCCCGAGGACCTGGACGCTCGGAAGGTTTGCGAAAGAGCGTTGTGCGACCAGGTCGTCTCTCGTGGTGACGACCAGAACCCTTCCTTGAAGGCCGAGGGCCTCGAGTGCGGCAACGGCGGACTTCGTCCGCGGCGATTCCCACGGCCAGCGATCAACGAGCACAACGCGGCCGTTGGCAGCCCGATCGGACAGCGCGGAGTACAACGCGAGCCGGACCATCTTCTTCGGGGTGCGCTGCTGGTAGTTGCGCGGTTTCGGGCCGAGTGCGATGCCGCCACCGGCATAGTGGGGCGCGCGGAGCGATCCCTGTCGGGCGCGGCCAGTCCCCTTCTGGCGATACGGCTTCGCACCACCACCGCGCACCTCCGCTCGTGTACGCGTCGAGTGGGTGCCAGACCGTGCGGCCGCGAGCTCCGCCGTGACGACCTGGTGCATGACCGCGACATTCGGAACGATGCCGAACACCTCAGGAGGAAGGACGACCTCACCGAGGTCGTTGCCTTGGACGTCTCGGCGGGTGACCGTGCGCACGACGGGATCCGGTCGCGGCTTCCTCACTGCTGTTCGACGACTACCGGTGTGCGCAGCCAGCGTGGCAGCCATCACGGGCGTGCTCCGTTCGTCTTCACCGGAACCTTCACCGAGTCACGGATGACGACCATGCCGCCCCGCGGACCAGGAACAGCTCCTTTGAGAAGGATCAGCTCGCGGTCCGGATCGGCGGAAACGACCTGCAGGTTCAAGGCCGTCACGCGTCGCCCCCCCATACGACCGGCCATCCGCGTGCCCTTGAACACACGCGCGGGCGTGGCGCACGCACCGACGGACCCAGGAGCACGGTGATGCTTGTGATTGCCGTGAGATGCGCCCTGGCCTTTGAAATTGTGGCGCTTCATTCCGCCGGCGAAACCCTTGCCCCGGCTGACGGCGATCGCATCGACGCGCTCGCCGGGGCTCCAGATGTCGGCACCCAGCTGCTGGCCGACCTGGTACTCGCTGATGTCGTCGAGGCGTAGTTCGACGAGTCGTCGGCCGGGATCGACACCGGCAGCCTCGTAATGGCCCAAGAGCGGCTTGTTGAGGCTGCTCCGGCGGCGGTAGCCCCAGGTGACCTGCAGGGCCGAGTAGCCCTCACGCTCGGGCGTCTTGACCTGCACGACTCGCACTGGCGTGACGCGCAGCACCGTCACCGGGATCGCCCGGTTCTGATCGTCCCAGATCTGGGTCATGCCGACCTTCTCGCCGACGATGGCCTTGGTTGCCACGGTTGCTGCGTCTCTTCTTTCTCATCGGGCGCCGTTGCCGACGCTCCCTGTGCATGCCAACGCTCCGCCCGGAAGCTCCGAGCGGAGCGGCTCCCTGTGCCGGCTCGAGGTCCCCGGGGCGCGCCGGGCGCTCGAGCACATCTGCTGGATCGGTGCCGTCGCTGGTCACCGAACGGACCGGGAAATTGGGCCCGACTACAAAGAATACACCGAACTCGACCAGGGGTGCCATCGGCGAAAGCGCCCCGTTGGGCACCGGGCCGGGCCGTCTCCCGACAACGAGCCCCACGCGCCCCCGCAGGCCCACGGTCGCAACCGGCCCCCGGCAACAGGGGAATCCGGACCCCGACTGGCTGCTACGCGGTCTGGATCTTGATCTCGATGTCGACACCCGCGGGAAGGTCGAGACGTTGCAGCGAGTCAACCGTCTTCGGGGTGTGCTCGACGATGTCCACGAGCCGCTTGTGAACGCGCATCTCGAAATGCTCGCGGCTGTCCTTGTACTTGTGCGGCGACCTGATCACCGTATAGCGGTGCTTGTCGGTCGGCAGCGGAACGGGACCACGAACCTTTGCCTGGGTCCGCAGCACGGTCTGGACGATCTTCTCCGTTGACTGGTCCAGAATCTCATGGTCGTAGGCCTTGAGCCTGATCCTGATCTTCTGGCGTGGGCCGTCGGCCATCCCGCTCTCCCGCGTCGCCCTACTTGATGACCTTCGTCACCCGACCGGCACCGACGGTGCGACCACCCTCACGAATGGCGAAGCGAAGGCCCTCGTCCATGGCGATCGGCTTGCCGAGCTCGACCGTCATCTCGGTGTTGTCCCCCGGCATCACCATCTCGGTCCCTTCGGGAAGGGTGATGGTGCCGGTCACGTCCGTGGTGCGGAAATAGAACTGTGGCCGATAGTTGGTGAAGAACGGCTTGTGCCGCCCACCTTCCTCCTTGGTCAGCACGTACACGTTGGCCTCGAAGTTCGTGTGGGGGGTGATCGAGCCCGGCTTGCAGAGCACCTGGCCACGCTCGACCTCGTCCTTCCTGATGCCGCGGAGGAGAGCGCCGATGTTGTCGCCCGCTCGACCCTCGTCGAGGAGCTTGCGGAACATCTCCACCCCGGTCACCGTCGTCTTTTGCGTGTCCCGCAGCCCGACGATCTCGACCTCGTCACCGACCCGCACTACCCCCTGCTCGACCTTTCCAGTGACGACCGTGCCCCGACCGGTGATGGACATGACGTCTTCCACCGGCATCAGGAACGGCTTGTCCACATCGCGCTGGGGCTCAGGAATGTAGCTGTCAACCGCCTCCATCAGCTCGCGGATCTTCTGGACCCACTCCGGATCGCCCTCGAGGGCCTTCAGGGCGCTGACCCGGACGATCGGCGCATCGTCGCCGGGGAACTCGTACTCGTTGAGCAGCTCCCTGACCTCGAGCTCGACGAGGTCGAGGAGTTCGGGGTCGTCGACGAGGTCCGCCTTGTTCAGGGCGACGACGATGTAGGGGACGCCGACCTGACGAGCGAGCAGCACGTGCTCCCTCGTCTGAGGCATGGGGCCATCGGCGGCCGACACCACCAGGATCGCACCGTCGACCTGGGCAGCACCGGTGATCATGTTTTTGATGTAGTCCGCGTGCCCCGGCATGTCGACGTGGGCGTAATGGCGGTTGGGGGTCTCATACTCGACGTGCGCAATGGTGATCGTGATGCCCCGTTGCTTCTCTTCGGGGGCTTTGTCGATCTGTTCGAAGGGCACGTACGAGGTGTTCGGATTGTCCTCCGCAAGCACCTTGGTAATGGCAGCGGTCAGCGTGGTCTTGCCATGGTCGATGTGCCCCATGGTTCCCACGTTCACGTGGGGCTTCACACGCTCGAACTTCTTCTTGGCCATATCCTCGGAACTACTCCCTGATCTCGGGCGGTCCCCCTTCGGGACCACCGCCGCGGCTCCCCGCCTCTTCGTCTCCGAACTGCTCCATCGTGGTGATCGCTATCGCCAAGGCCAGGTGATACCCATCCGGGGCACCAGCGCCCTGACCTTGACCTCGTGCAGCCGACGCCTCGCCAGTCCTACTCCCCCCGAGCCCTGGCGATGATCTCCTTGGAGATCGACTCCGGAACCTCACTGTAGGAGTGGAACTGCATCGTGTACGTCGCACGACCCTGCGTCCGAGAACGCAGGTCGGTAGCGTAGCCGAACATCTCAGCCAGTGGCACATGGGCCCGGACCACATGGGTCGCGCCTCGTTGGTCCATCCCTTCGACTCGCCCTCGCCTCGAAGAAAGGTCTCCGATCACGTCGCCCATGTACTCCTCAGGAGTGACGACCTCGACCGCCATGATCGGCTCGAGGAGGACCGGGCTCGCCTGGCGGATCGCTTCTTTGACCGCCATGGAGCCAGCGATCTTGAAGGCCATCTCCGAGGAGTCGACCTCATGGTAGGAGCCGAAGGTGAGCACCACACGGATGTCCACCGTCGGGTAGCCTGCCAGGACCCCAGAGGTCAGGGCCTCCTGGATGCCCGCATCGACCGCCGGGATGTACTCCTTGGGGATCACGCCGCCGGTGATCTTGTCGACGAACTCGTAGCCACCCCCCGGCCCGGTCGGTTCGACGCTGATCACGACGTGCCCGTACTGCCCGCGCCCGCCCGTCTGGCGGACATAGCGACCTTCGACTTTGTCGACGGACTTGCGGATGGTCTCCCGGTACGCCACCTGCGGCTTGCCCACGTTGGCATCGACGCTGAATTCGCGCAGCATGCGATCCACCAGGACCTCGAGGTGTAGCTCTCCCATCCCCGAGATCACCGTCTGACCGGTCTCCTCGTCAGAGCGAACACGGAAGGTCGGGTCCTCCTCGGAGAGGGCGAACAGGGCCTTCGAGAGCTTGTCCTGGTCGGCCTTGGTCTTGGGCTCGACCGCCACGTGGATGACAGGCTCGGGGAACTCAAGCGCTTCGAGGACCACAGGGTCGTCAGGAGCGCTCAATGTGTCGCCAGTGGTGGTGGAGCGAAGTCCCACTGCGGCGACGATGTCGCCCGAGAAGATGGCGTCTTTGTCTTCGCGATGGTTCGCGTGCATCTGCAGCAGGCGCCCGACGCGTTCGCGCTTGCCCTTGCTCGTGTTGAGCACCGTCTCGCCCTTGCGCAAGGTGCCCGAGTACACGCGCAGGTAGGTGAGCTTCCCGACGTAGGGGTCGGTCATGATCTTGAACGCCAGTGCCGAGAAGGGGGCGTCGTCATCGGGCCGTCGCTCCACGGGGACGTCGCTCCCGGGCCGCGTCCCGATGGTCGGCGGCAGGTCCAGGGGGCTCGGGAGGTAATCGACGACGGCGTCGAGCAGCGGTTGGACCCCTTTGTTCTTGAAGGCCGAACCACAGAGCACCGGCACCGCCTTGCTGGACAGCGTCGCTGCCCGAAGCGAGCGACGGAGGTCAGAGGCAGTGATCTCCTCGTCGGCGAGGAATTTCTCCATGATCACATCGTCGTCGGTCGACAGCAGGTCGATCAGCTGGTGTCGGGCATCGTCGACCGCGTCCTGGAGCTCGGCGGGAACGTCACGCTGCTCCCAGGTCTCCCCCATCCCGTCGGTCCACACGAGCGCCTTTCGCTCGAGAACGTCGACGACGCCGCAGAAGTCCGCCTCCACACCCATCGGCAGCTGGACCACCGCGGGGACGGCATCCAGGCGATCCTTGATCATTGCTACGGTCCGATGGAAGTCGGCACCGATCCGATCCATCTTGTTGACGAAGCAAATCCGTGGGACCCCGTACTTGTTGGCCTGACGCCACACGGTCTCTGTCTGGGGCTCGACGCCAGCAACCGCATCGAAGACGGCGACCGCGCCGTCGAGCACGCGAAGCGACCGCTCAACCTCGACCGTGAAGTCCACGTGACCAGGCGTGTCGATGATGTTGATCCAGGTGTCACGCCACCGGCAGGTGGTGGCGGCAGAGGTGATCGTGATGCCGCGTTCTTGCTCCTGGATCATCCAGTCCATGGTTGCGGCGCCCTC
>JAJPJV010000045.1 GCA_021324045.1 Actinomycetota bacterium
CTGAAGCAGGTGACCGTCGGTCGCCGCAACCGAGCCTTCGAAGCGCCCGACATCATCGCTGCCTTCACCGACCTGGAGCGCCAGCTCGCAAGCCCCGAAGGCGACACCCTCACGAGTGAACCCGTCCGTCGCGTCCCACGGCGACAGTGACCATAGTCATCGACACCGTTGACAAGCGGGTCTGCTGCACGAGGAGGTGACATCTGAACTGGCTTGCTTGACCGGCAGGCCTGAAAGGATGTCGTTGTGCCGAAGCCCTTTCCGAAGGAGTTCCGTGAGGACGTCGTGCGGGTCGCTCGAGGTCGCCCTCCGGGGGTGACACTGGAGCAGATCGCAAAGGACTTCGGGATCCACCCGATGACGCTGTCGAAGTGGATCCGCCAGGCCGACGTCGACGACGGTGTCCGGCCGGGTCGCTCCGGGACCGAGAGCGCCGATCTGCGAGCCGCGAACCGCCGCATCCGGCTCCTCGAACAAGAGAACGCGGTTCTTCGCCGGGCCGCTGCGTACCTGTCCCAGGCCAACCTGCCGGGAAAAGGTTCTCCCCACTCATAAGTGCACTCGCCGCCGACGGGGTCCCCGTGGCGGTGACGTGCCGGGTCTTGAAGCTCGCCCGCCAGCCCTACCGCTGGCTCGTGAAACCCATCACCGACTCCGAGCTCGTCGAGGCGCATCACGCGCTCTTCGACGCGCACCGCGACGACCCCGAGTTCGGCTCTCGCTTCCTCGCGGATAAGGTCCGTGACCAGGGCGTCTCGATGTCCGAGCGCACTGCCTGGAAGATCTGCTCGCAGAACCGCTGGTGGTCAGCCTTCGGAAAGAAGAAGGCCCGATCGGCGAAGAAGGCCGGCCCAGAGGTCCATGACGACCTCGTGCAGCGGAACTTCTCCGCCGACGCGCCGAACGAACTGTGGCTGGGAGACATCAGCGAGCACCGGACGCGTGAGGGGAAGCTCTACCTCTGCGCGATCAACGACGTCTTCTCCAACCGGATCGTCGGCTACTCGATCGACAGCCGGATGAAGTCGCGCATCGCCGTCAACGCCCTCGACAGCGCCGTGGCCAGGCGCGAAGGGGTGGCCGGCTGCCTGTTCCACACGGACAGGGGGTCGCAATTTCGTTCTCAAAAGGTGCAGCGGGCGCTCCAGCGTCACCGCATGGTGGGCTCGATGGGCCGTGTCGGCGCCGCTGGCGACAACGCCGCGATGGAGAGCTTCTTCAGCCTGCTCCAGAAGAACGTGCTCGACTGGCGCACCTGGGAGACGCGCGAGGAGCTGCGCATCGCGATCGTCACCTGGATCGAGCGCCCCTACCATCGCCGACGGCGTCAGGACGCCCTCGGCCGCTTGACCCCCGTGGAATTCGAGGTGATCATGACCACTCCGGCCGATCAGGCCGCGTGACCGTATGTGTCACCAATCCGTGCAGCAGACCCCGACGTAGCCACCGATCGTCCCGAGCACCGCTCCGGCGAAGGCGAGCGAGCACGCAGTGGCGGCCGTGATGGCGCGACGCGTCCGGCTGGTGGCCCCGGTCGCGGCGAGCACGCGCAGGTCGTTCGCCGTCTCGGTGCGCAGGAGGCCCACCGCCATGGCGAGGACGGCGAGCGCGAGCATCAACCCGGCGACCGTCGCCCAGGTGGCGATCTCGACCGATCCGGGGGCGCTCGATCTCGTCTCGATCGTCAGGTTCGCCGCCACCGCGAGCTGTCGGGCAGTGTCGGTCTCGCCGGCGGTGACGCTCGAGGGTGATCGACAGCGACCACGATCGCGACCGAAGCAGTGTCTAGGGCCTCATCAATGTCGGTCATGTGCTCGGGATCCTCGGAGAGTCGGTCGCGGGTAGCGACGACGCAGAAGCATCAGCGGGCGGACGCATCGTCGGGAATGACGAAGCTGCTCGGTTCAGAGCAGCTGGGCCAGTGCTCGCGCCCCGGAGAGGATGTCGTCGTCGGCAAAGAGCACCTGGATCGCGACCTGGTTCGCGCCGGCCGCGAGGTGAGCGCGCAGCCCGTCGGCGACCGTCTCGGGCTCGCCGTGGATGACCAAGGCGTCGACGAGCCGATCGCTGCCGGGGAAGGCGATATCGTCGGCGTCGAAGCCGATCCGGCGAAGATTGGCCACGTAGTTCGACAGCCGCAGGTAGGGGCCGACGCGTTCCCGGCCGAGCCGGCGGGCCCGGTCCGGGTCCGCGTCGACGACGACCTTGTGCTCGGCCACGAGGGGCGCGTGAGGACCCAGTCGGGCGCGGGCGCTGCGGGTGTGCTCGGGCGTGACGAGGTAGGGAAGGGCGCGAGCGCCGGGTCGCGGGCGAGATCCAACACCCGGGGTCCGAGCGCGGCCAAGGCCCGCCGCTGCACCGGCACACCTGCATGGTCGAGCTCGTCGAGGTAGTCGACCAGCGCCTCATAGCCTCCCGGTAGTCGGTCTGGTTCTCTCGGTGACCTGCGCCGATCCCAAGGACGAATCGTCCCGGGTACTTCGCCTCGAGGCGGGGGAACGACTCGGTCACCGAGGTGGCGGGCGCCGTCCAGATGTTCACGATGCTGGTGCTGACGACGAGGGTGGACGTCGCCTCGAGGAGGCGGTCGACCAGGTCGAGCTCGGCGGGCGGCGATGCACCGAGCCACAGCGTCGAGTAGCCGAGCCGTTCCAGTTCGCCTCCGACCTCCGGCGGAACTTGTCAAGCGGCGTGAGACAGATGGTCACGCGGATCTGATGAGTGCTTCGGGCGACAGCTCGTTGATCCAGGCCACCGTCGACAACCTCGGCCGGCGGTGGCGGAAGCGGGCCGGGTGGCGGCGTAGGCGGCGTCGAGGGTCACCGCCCGCTTGGCGCGGATCTCCTCGGCGGTGCCGTAGCGCACTGACGCCAGGGTGTGATAGCCGATACCCGAGTGGCGGTGCTTCTCCTGGGCTAGCGGTGTGCGCGATGAGAGCGGACGTAGCGTTTCTGCTGGTGGGGCCGGTGCGGATGGATTAGGGACGTACGCAACACCTGTGGCGTATGTCTCGGCGGCTTATGCCGTTGGCCGCGGGAGGTTGAGGCGGGTCATGAGCTCCCGGTTGGCGAGCCGGGTGGCATGGAGTTCGTCGGTGCGCTCGCCGAGTTGGCTGCGAACGTCAGCCACCTCGGCCCCAAGGGCGGTGATCCGCCGGTGGAGTTGGTCGATGTCGTCGGGTGCGCCGAGCCCGGAGGTCCTCTGAGTCTGCTCGCCCATGAGCTCGGAGAGGCGACACTCGAGTTGTTGCACGCGGGCGGCGTAGCGGGCGCAGCGAGCCTGGGCGGCGTGAAGATCGGCCTGCAGCGAGGCGCGGCTCACCGCCCCGGGATGGGGGTTCGGAGGCTGGCTGGCGAGGGCGTGGATGTGGTTGAACAGGTCGCCGTGACGGTAGAAGAAGGTCTGAATCCCCTGTAAGTCTGGCGGTGGCCGGCCTGGGGCTGGCACGGGTGACGTCATAGCGTCCATGTAAAAGAGGTTGGCCCGAGCCACCATGTCGACGTTCTGGAAGGACAGGTGACAAGGAGGTCCAGGCCGATGGGGAGGCTATCTTCGTCCGTGATCGCGCGCGCTGAACTCGATGAGCTCGTCATGCGCGGCGCGGCGCCGAACGAGAACATCGTTTCGAGCTTCGTCGAGCTCGTCACGCGACTCGTTGCCCAGGAGCTGCTCGAAGCCGAGCAGACCGACGTTCTGGGCGGCCGCGGCCGCTACGAACGCCGCGGCGACGACAAGCGCGGACAGCGCAAC
>JAJPJV010000018.1 GCA_021324045.1 Actinomycetota bacterium
AGTCAACTTTTTGTCGAGGCTTGCTGGCGGTGAACGCCGACATCGTCGCGGCCAGCGCGCTCGTGGGCCTCCTGGTGGGGATGACGGGAGCGGGAGGAGGGGCGCTGATGACGCCCATGCTGGTCCTGCTCTTCTCGATCAAGCCCTCTTCGGCCATCTCCTCGGACCTGCTCGCAGCGGTCCTGATGCGCCCATTTGGAGCCGCCGTGCACCTGCGCCAAGGCACGGTGAACCTGGCGCTTGTGGGGTGGATGGCCGCGGGGTCCGTGCCGGCCGCCTTCTTCGGTGCCTACCTTCTCCACCTGTTCGGGGGCACGAGGGTAGCTGAACATAATGTTGAAATTGCCCTCGGCGCGGCGCTCCTTCTCGGGTCGGGAGCCATGGTCGCCCGATCCGTGCTCGATCAGCGAGGGACCGATCTTCGACCCCGAACAGCCGTCAATGCGGTTCGGACACGACCACTGGCCACCGTTGGTATCGGAGCGCTCGGGGGGCTCGTGGTGGGGATGACGTCGGTGGGGGCGGGGTCGCTCATGATCGTCCTGCTGATGTTCTGCTACCCCGCGCTCGAGGCCAGGCAGCTTGTCGGAACGGACCTGACCCAAGCTGTCCCCCTTAGTGCTTCCGCGGCCCTCGGAGCGTTGGTGTTCGGCCATGTGGTGCTGCCGCTCACCGCAGCGATCATCGTGGGAAGCGTCCCCGCAGTGCTCGTCGGCTCATGGCTGTCTGCGACCGTGCCCGATCGTTGGGTACGCCCCGTGATCACTGCGGTGATCTCGGTTTCCGGTCTGAAGTACGTGGGCGTGAGCTCGACGCAGCTGCGGTGGGTCGTCGCCCTCGTCCCGGTCCTCGTCGTCGGCCATTGGGCCCTCTCCCGTCGTGCGATGGCTGTGTCCCGCCGAGCCGCGACGAGCGGAATCCCAATCGACGAGGGCCTACCCGCCAGGCCGGGGCCCCAAGCCCCGAGCGCTGATTGACTCGTCGAGCAGGGAAAACCACGGCGTACGAGCGGCTGGCCCGGGTCTGACACGGCCTCGTCGGGCTCCGTTGTTACGATCGTCATCCATGGGCCTGCCGTTCGACGGGGTTCTGGCATGCCGTGATGGCCGATGACGGGAGTCGCCAATGAAGTCGGGCTGAGAG
The DNA here is from genome assembly GCA_021324045.1 of Actinomycetota bacterium. Classification (GTDB taxonomy): domain Bacteria; phylum Actinomycetota; class Acidimicrobiia; order Acidimicrobiales; family RAAP-2; genus JAJPJV01. The sequence goes on from JAJPJV010000018.1 coordinate 1,144, forward strand.
CGCTCGAGGAGGAGATCAACCGTCAAGGCTCACGGCCACCACTGAGGTCGAGGAGGCCTCCCCGGCGTCCGAGGACGCGGCGTCAGCGCTTGCGACGGACTCTTCTCGCTGCGCTTGCCGTCGTGCTCGTTGTTGTTCTGAGCGGTATCGGGTACCTCTACTACCTCACCCACGACTTGAGACGGGTGACGGTGAAGGGCCTCAGCGGAACGCTCACGACGGGGGCCGAAGCAGGGACGGAGAACATCCTCATGGTCGGGTCGACGTCGCGTTGTGCGCTCACAGTGCAGAACCCAGCGTACGGATTGTGCTCGCAAGGGGTCACCGGCGTGAATAGCGATGTGATCATGATCCTGCACGTCGACTCGGCTCACCATCGGCTGGCGCTGCTCTCCATACCCCGTGACCTCTTCGTCCCCAATAGCCGCACGACGGGGCCGAACAAGATCGATGCCGGCCTTTATCAGGGTCTCAGCCAACTGGTGGCATCGATTCAGGAAGATTTCGGAATTCCGATCCAGCACGCGGTATCGCTCAACTTCGATCAGTTTGCCAACGTCGTCAATGCTCTCGGCGGGATCAACATGTCGTTCACCATGTCGGTCTACGACGCCTATTCGGGCCTTAACGTCAAGGCAGCCGCCTGTGTGCACTTGAACGGAACGCAAGCGCTCCAAGTGGTTCGAGCTCGACACTTGCAGTATGACGCGCCCGGGACGAAGAGCCCCTACGCCCAGTACTGGCCCCAAGAGACCCAGAGCGACCTGGCTCGGATCCGTCGCGATCACGAGTTCCTCCGCGTCCTGGCAGCGGCGGTCGCAAAGAAGGGGATTGCCAACCCCATCACCGATATCGACCTGATCAACTCCCTCAAAAGCGATCTGACGTTTGATCAGTCCTGGTCGGTGAACGACATGGCACACCTGTTGCTGGAGTTCCATTCGGTGAATGTCAACTCCGTTCCCCAGCTCACGTTGCCCGTTCAAGTAGTCACGGATCCTCAGGGATCCGGTGGCGGCCTTCTGTACCAGGGTTACAACTACGGAGACAGTGAGTTTCCGGCCGAGCCCCAGGATCAAGCAGCAATCGATCAAGTGCTGGGGATCAAGCCGAACATCAATCCGATGACAGGTCGGCCTCTTCCCGCGCCGTCTTCAGTGACGGTTTCGGTCATGAACGGTACTGGGACCTACAACCAGGCAACAGATACCGCCAACGCGCTTTCGGCACTCGGATTTCACGTGTTGGGCGTCGGCGACGTTCCGAGCGTGGGCGATGTATCGGAGACCGTCGTCTACTACGGATCGCATGCTCCAGCCGTCGAAGCAGCCGCTGAGGAAGTTGCCCGCTCCATGAGCGGTTCGGTCATCATGGCCTATGACCCGAGCCAGGTTACCTCCGGTGCCGAGGTGACGGTCGTGACCGGGACCCAGTTCGCCGTGAACGCGCCAGCTCCGGCCGGCACGGGGACGTCGAGCAACGCAGCGACGCCTCCGAGCGTCGCTGCGATTGCGCCACCCACGCCGCCATCGTCGGGCTTGAAGCCTTGGGATCCTCGTGCATGCGCGCCCGGCGCCGTCCCGACTGCGCCCGTGCCCAACCCCACATGAGCCACATCCCCTCTGCCGATCGCCCACGGGCCCATTTGGGCAACCAGGTCCGAGGTTCGCTGACCCGTCGCTGTCGCCGCCCGCCAGGGCGGGTCAGCCTCGAGCCGAGAGGCGCTCGAGCTGCGCGCGAACCCGGTCGATCGTCTCGGGGGACTGCCAGAAAGTGGTTGCTGCCGATCCTCCTTCGGCGCTCGATCGCATCCGTTCCAATGCCGGGCGCCGGAGCTGCTCTTTTGTGAGGCGGTAGGCCTCGGCTGGAAGGGACCCGAGCTGGTTCGCCCGGAGCATCGCACGTTCTGTGAGCTCTTCCGGAGCGACGATTTCGTCGACCAGTCCAAGTGCGATCGCTTCATGGGGGTCGAGGAGCCGTGCCCCGAAGACCACCGATTCGGTGTGGCGCCCGCAAGTATGGCGAAGGATCTCGAGGGCCTCGACAGGGAACGTGACGCCGACAGAGAGCTCGGTCGCTCCGATGCGCGCGTCTTGAGCCATCAGGCGTGCGTCGCAGGCGGCAGCGACGATGCAGCCGCCTGCGACTGCAGCACCGTTGATCGCCGCCACGGTCGGCTTTGGGTACGAGAAGACCAATGTGAGTGCTCCCCCCAGCTCGGCGAGCAGGGTGGAGACGTAGTCCTTTCCACCCTCAACCAGCTGGCGGAGGTCCAATCCCGCTGAGAAGGTGCGTCCGGTTCCGGTGAGGATCACGGAACCAACCGAGGGCTCGTCGGCGAGTGACTGCAGCGATGCTTGCAGGTCGCGCAGCAGCGCGACGTCGATCGCGTTCACCTTGCCATTTGCGAAGGCAATCACCGCGACCTCGCCGTGCTGCTCCACCTCGATCATGGTTCCTCCCTCCGTTTGTCCCGCCACCGCGACCATAGCGACCAGCGCAAGCTCTCACGAAACGCTTACGCCGGTCCTTACTTCCGTAAGCCCTTCGCGTGGAGCACACTGCAGAGGTGAGCGTTCCTGATGCCGTCGTGGTGGGTTCAGGCCCGAATGGCCTCGCAGCGGCGGTCACGCTTGCTCGCGCAGGCCTGGAGGTCGAAGTTTACGAGGGCGCGAATGAACCCGGTGGGGGGTGCCGGACTGCGGAGCTCACGCTCCGGGGGTTTCGTCACGATGTCTGCTCTGCCGTGCATCCGCTGTTGGCGATCTCGCCGTTCTTCCAGAGCATCGATCTTGAAGCGAGGGGGGTGCGTTTGCAGAGGCCTGAGATCGCCTTCGCTCATCCGCTCGATGATGGCAGTGCGGGAGTTGTCACGGGATCGGTCACGGACACGGCTCGGCGCTTGGGGCGAGACGGCCGGCGTTACGAGCGTCTGTTCGCTTCGACGGTGGAAAGGATCGAGGTTGTCGCCGAATCGGTGCTCGCTCCGCTCCTTCGCCTGCCATCGCATCCGTTGGCGGTGGCTCGCTTCGCTGCGACCGCGGTCCTGCCCGCAAGCTGGTTGGCAGAGGGCTTTCGTACTCCACGGGCTCGCGCCCTATTGTCAGGCGCGGCGGCCCACTCGATGCAGTCCCTTGGCGCTCCGCTCACTGCAGGCTTCGGCCTTTTCCTGACGGCTTTGGCCCATGTGGTGGGATGGCCGTTGGTCGAAGGCGGTAGTGCCCGCATCGCTGCCGCGCTCGTCGATGAACTCGAGTCTCTCGGCGGGCGCGGGGTTGTCGATCACTGGGTGAGCGATCTTCGAGCGCTTCCGCCAGCGACGCTGGTCATGCTCGATCTCTCGCCGCGAGGGGTTCTCGAATTGGCGGCCGCTGATCTCCCGCCGTCTTGGCGCCGAGCGTTCGAGGGCTACCGCTTCGGTCCAGGCGTCTGCAAGATCGACTGGGCACTCGAGGGGCCCGTTCCCTGGCGGGCGCCCGAATGTCGCAACGCAGGGACGATCCATCTCGGAGGTACCGTCGAAGAGATCGCAGCGAGCGAGGCCGCGGTAGTGAAGGGACGCTTGCCGGAGCGGCCTTATTGCATCGTGGCCCAGCCCGCAGTTGTGGATTCGACCCGAGCCCCGCAGGGGCGACATACCCTCTGGAGCTATTGTCACGTCCCTTCTGGATCTTCCGCCGACATGACTGTTCAGGTGGCGGCCCAGATCGAGCGGTTCGCTCCGGGCTTCCGTGACCTGGTGCTCGCTCACAACGTGACGACGGCGGCGGAATTTGAACGTTACGATCCCAACTACGTCGGTGGCGACATCAACGGTGGTCTTGCCAGCGTGCGCCAGACCCTCTTTCGACCGACGATGCGGTTCGACCCGTACCGCTTGCCACTCAAGGGGGTGTATCTGTGCTCTGCTTCGACGCCGCCTGGTGGGGGTGTCCACGGGATGTGCGGTTACTGGGCTGCCCGTTGCGCCCTCTTTGACCTTCACCGCGGCCGCGCTCGCCGAAGCTGACCCGTCATCCTGTCGCACGGGCAGGGCCGAGGCTTCCTTGCCCATCACTTCCCTTGTTACTACCTTCTAGCCATTACGTTCTTGCCAATCAAACTTTCGTGCCAGCTATAGCTGCCATGAACCCTCGGCTCCCAGTAGCACTCTCCGATGTGATCGGGGCCGCTCGGTCCCTTGCGGGAGATGTCGTGCGTACACCGACCACCCGATCGCAGGCGCTTTCTGAGCTCACCGGAGCCGACGTGCTGGTGAAGTTCGAGAACTTGCAGTACACAGGGTCCTTCAAGGAACGTGGCGCACTCGCGAAGCTTCGATCACTCACCGAGGACGAGAAGCGCCGAGGCGTTGTGTGCATGTCGGCGGGAAATCACGCCCAGGCGGTCGCCTATCATGCTGCTCGGCTGCAGATATCCGCAACCGTTGTCGTCCCCGAGCGGTCGTCCTTCTCGAAGGTTGCCCGAACCAGAGCGCTGGGAGCCGAGGTCCTTGAGCGGGGACGGTCGCTCGAAGAGGCTGCGGGAGCAGCGACCGCCCTTGCCGCGCAACGGGGCCTCACAGTGATCCATCCATTTGACGATCCAGTGGTGATCGCTGGTCAAGGCACGGTTGCCCTTGAGCTCCTCGAAGACCAACCGGATCTGGACATGTTGATCGTGCCCGCTGGGGGTGGGGGACTCATTGCAGGGATGGCAGTGGTGGCGAAATCGTTCCGTCCCGCAGTCGAGGTCGTGGGGGTCCAGTCGATGCTGTTCCCGAGCTTTGCCGCACCGGCGTCGAGTCCTGCGGCCTCGCCGGGTGCTGGATACCCGACGATCGCCGACGGGATCGCGGTCAGCACACCGGGTCTGCTCACCAAGCAGATCATCGACGAGCTCGTCGACGCATGGGTCACCGTTCCTGAGGCGACCATCGAGAAGGCGGTGGCCGTCTATCTCGAACGGGAAAAGGTGGTAGCTGAGGGCGCAGGTGCGGCAGGCCTTGCCGCGATGCTCGATGATCCCGATCGTTTCAGAGGCCGACGTGTGGGGCTCGTCGTGTCTGGTGGCAACATTGACCTTCAACTGCTTTCGACGGTCATCACGCGTTCACTGATTCAGACGGGCCGGCTGACGGTGCTGCGTACCTCGTTGTCCGACGTGCCCGGCTCACTTGCCGAGCTCACTGCGATGGTGTCGGAATATGGCGGCAATATCGTCGAAGTGACCCATCGTCACCGTGACCTTGAGTTTCCGGCTCGGTCCGCCATCGTCGAGCTCACAGTTGAGACCTTCGACGAGGACCACGGGCGCCGGCTCAGGGATGTGATCGAGCGAGGGGGCGCGCCAAGGGCCTCGGGGTAATGGGGGGCGCCTGGACAACGCATGGCGACTAGGGAGAGATTGGGACGCGCGCTGTCAAGCTCGGCCCGCACCAATTCTCCGACATTCGAGTGGCCCGTCAAGGGTCTTCTCTCGCTCCCGTGTACGGCCACCGCGCTGAGCGTCGCGCAATGACGTTCGAGAACCAAGCGCCGCCGGTCCTGCTCCCTGGGGATCCGAGCGGTCTTCTTGCCGATCGCTTTCGATATCCCCCACGCTCCGCTGTCTTTGTGGCGAGCCCCTTCATGGCGATGAGGTCGTCTTGACGGCCAATCGAGAGGCGACGACGAAACGGAGCTCCCTGGGTCCTCCAGCCCTACGCACGACACTCCGTGGCCGTTGCTGGAACACGTGGTGGCCACTAGCTTCCCCACGGGGACCCTCTGGGGGTCCTTTACTCTCGTCGGAGGTTCCTTCGGGCTCATGACACAAGGTCGAATTCGCGGGCTCGTACTCGCACCGGGTGCCGGGGCAGGAAGCGATCATTCAGGCCTCATCGCGATCGGTGAGGCCGCGGAGGCAATCGGCATCAGGGTGAAGCGGATTGATTTTCCGTACCGCTTGGCCGGCCGCAAGAGGCCCGACCGCCCTGAGGTGTTGGCAGCGACCATTCGGGACGCCGCTGGGGCGTTCGCCAGAGCCCTGGAAGCGAGTCAGGCCGAGCTGGCGCTTGGCGGGCGCTCGATGGGGGGTCGGATCTGCTCGATGGTCGTCGCTGAGGGGCTTCCGGCAGCAGCACTCGTCCTGGTGAGCTACCCGCTGCATCCACCGGGGCGTCGGGATCGCCCGCGGACGGGTCATTTCGGCGCGATCCATGTTCCCTGCCTCTTTGTCTCTGGAACCCGCGATGCGTTTGCCACCCCGGAAGAGCTCACCACCGCCACTGCGGCGATCGACGCTCCGGTTGCTCACGAATGGATCGAGGGCGGTGATCACAGCCTGCGAGGAGCCGACGCCCGCGTGGCGGACATCGTCGCCCGGTGGCTTTCAGAGCTTGGAACGGTAGCGTGAGTGGATCATGGAGGATGCTGACATTCTGGAACGGATCTCCGCCCTCGTCGACGAAGAGCATCGCCTGCGAGGTCAGCCTTCCGGAACGCTTGGCGAGGAGCAGAGAGCCCGCCTGCAATCCATCGAGCACCAGCTCGATCAATGCTGGGATCTGTTGCGTCGGCGCCGTGCGCGAGAGGAGTTCGGGCTGGATCCGAGTCGTGAACAGCCTCGGCCGGAAGGGGAGGTGGAGTCCTATCTCCAGTAGGGTTCAGGTTCCTTCCTAACACGGCGCCTGCGCGTCGCCTGACCCAAGCCTCCGATCTTCCGAGCCCGATGTCGAACCTGGCAGACCATTCTGGCGCGCAGAGGGTGGTCCTCTGCGCGCCGAGAGAAGGTGAGGTTCGACGACGTGGCGGCCACGAGGTGCCCGGTTACGGGTGTTTGGTGCTCTGCTCGCGTTGCTGTCAGGGGCGGGTGCCGCTCAGCTGCTCGCAGCAGGGCCGGCATCTGGGGGAACGTTGGGAAGCTCGAGCTGGGTGGTGACGACGTACGCGTTCGCCTTCACGACGGCGAGCAGCGCCTCCCTGACCAAGGTTACGATGTCCGTTCCCTCCGGGACATCAGGCGCAGTGGGCTCGGCAACGCCTACGGCCTCGGGGCGGGATTGGCCAGCCTGAGCGGCCCGATGTTGGCCTACACCCTTTCTGCACCGACCTCGGGTCGTGGCCCGGAGTACCGATTTCCATCAGTTTCGTCGGACTTACGAATACCTCGATTCCTGACTCGTACGATCCGACCACCACCACTTTTCCAGGCGTTCTCGGAATCGGTGTAAGGAAGGATCGAGGTTGCCGATGTCGGGCGATCGACAGTTCGCATGACAAACGAGATCGAGCTCCACGGCTGTCCGAGCTCAAACGACCGCATTCTGACAGACCGACCTCGTGACATTCCTGCTCGGCGCTCACCCGAAGAGCCGATGGCGATTGGCGCGTGGCTGGGCCTCGGCTGGACCTCGATCCGGATGACGCTGCTGCACAAGGTCACCGAGCGGCGCACTGCGGCATCGTCCTGACTCGAACTGTCCTGGTCGCCGATCCGTGGTGGTTGGCGCTGACCGTGTTCCTCGCAGCAGGTGTCGTGATGGTTCGCAGGCGGCGAAGCCGCGGCCGACGGCCTCATCGATCACCCGGGGAGATGGTTCGTTCCCTCCTCGGGGGCCTCAGTCCTTCCTCGAGCGGTTAGTGCGGCCTCGACGAGCTGGACCGGTCCGAGACCCGCGGCGAGGGATGCACGCTCTATGAGGCCGTAGAGATAGGTGCACAGGCTCCGGACCGCCACGGCGGGATGGCGGGGCAACAGCGGGATGGGCTCGCTCTCGGCGTCGAGTGGCGAGGTGTCCAGCAGTGCCTCGCGAAGGCCGAGAAGGGCGGGAATGAGCCCTGCCCGGTCGGTACCGGTCTTGCGCATCCAGAGGCTGAGCGCGAGCTCGACGCTCAGATTTTCCTCCGCGAGGTCCTCGGGCTCGAATGTGGCCAGCTCACGGCCGAAAAGCAGGGCCAGCTTGTGGGCCGCTGGATTCGTCTCTGTCGTCTCTGAGGGCACGGGCTCTAGTGTGACGGATGGGTGTCACAGACTGGGGGACCCTGCGAGAGCAGCGGTGGTTGGTGGCGAACGTGGGCTCGTTGGAGCCTGGCACAGAAATCGTTCGTCGAGGACCCCGAGCCTGGGTAAGACTGTCGGTCATGGCGCGTAGCATCTGGTCAGGGGCACTGAGTTTCGGCCTGGTCAACGTGCCTGTGGCCCTCTATCCAGCGACCCGGGACCGGACGATCCGCTTCCATCAGCTCCAGGCTGGCACCTCGGACCGTATTCGGTACAAGAAGGTCAACGAGCGGACTGGGAAGGAGGTCCCGCCCTCGGAGATCGTGAAGGGCGTCGAGGTCGGCGACGGCGAGTACGTCATCCTCTCAGACTCGGATCTCGAGGCGGCTGAGCCAGCTCGATCGAGGTCGATCGAGATCACCGACTTCGTCGAGCGCGGCGACGTCGACCCGATCGGGTTTCGAGCGAGCTATTACCTGGCTCCTCAAGGCGAGCACGCACGGCGCGCCTACGCACTACTGCGACGGGCGATGGCGGAATCGAACAAAGTAGGTGTCGCCACGCTGGTCATGCGCAACAAGGAGTACCTGGTGACCATCCATCCTGGGCCTGAGGTGATGGTGTTGGAGACCATGTACTTCGCGGACGAGATTCGCTCGCCGAGCGAGGTGCTCCCTGACATGCCTGGCGACGAGGTGTTCAGCGAGCGCGAGCTCGCCACTGCGGCCTTGCTGATCGACTCGATGACGAGCGAGTGGGAGCCACAGCGCTACCGAGACACCTATCGGGAAGCGGTGCTCGAGATCGTCGAACGCAAGCGAGCTGGAGAGGAGATCGTGGTGCAGGAAGCGCCGCCGCCTCCCAAGGTCGTCGACCTGATGGCGGCGCTCCAGGCGAGCGTGGATGCCATTAGCCATCAGGGCACCACCAAAGCTCCTGCTCGCCGGGGCCGGAGCACCGCCCGACCGTCAGGAGGGAAGAGCCAAGGCCGGGCCCGCGCTACGGGTGCTGCGAGTGGACGTGCCGAGGGGGAGCGAAGGGCATCGACCCCCAAGGAGCCGGCTGGAAAAAAGATTTCCAAGCGCAAGGTGTCTTGACGCGTCACTATCGGCCGATCTCAGCCGTAGGATGGCGCCGCGGCACGAAACATGGACTCAGCACAATTTCGACGGCGCCAAAAGACCCTTCGCGACGAAGCGGTCCGCTGCATCGCGGACCTCGATGTCGCGATTGACGGGCTGATTCGGGAGCTCCAAGGCCTGAAGCGGGCGAATCGTACGAAAACTCGGCGGCTGGCGAGAGGTGATGGGGCGTCCGAGGTCACCCGGGCCCTCAGGGTCGGAACCCGCCATGCAAACCTCAACGCTGCGCTCGTTCGGGTGCAGCAGAGCCGGCATCGAGCGCAGCGTGCGTTGTTCCTCATGGCCGAGCACGAGGGGGAGAGCCTCGCCGAAGTCGCTCGCACATGGGGCATCTCGCGTCAACTCGTCTCTCGCATGGTCGGCGAAAGCCCTCGGCGTCCTGCCCGCCGTCGCTGATCATCCGGCGACAGGGCGCGCGCATCGGTACGCCTCACGGCGGGATCTGGGGACGGATTGGGGTTCGCTTGGGGAGGAGGGAGCGCCCATTTGGGGATCGCATCCTCGCAGCTGGGGAAGGATCCCGGTTCTCGGGGGACAAGCTTTGGAAATCGCGGCAGGCTCTTGACCCTGTTGACCAGGGGGCGCAGGCTACTCACTGTTCGGGTGGCTGAAGCCCGCCACAGTCTCGGGGAGCACCGGGAGGTGTTGTTCGAGGCGAGCCGAAGAGAAGCCGAAAGGTGGACCTGAGGAGGGCCCGAGGACGTCGCAAGACGATCCGGAGGCGCCGGGTGCCCATTGGGGCCCGGTTGGGCGGAGGAAAGGTGCCCGGAAGGCGGCTCTGCGTGAGTCGACGGCTTCCCTGGAGCCGGCGACTTCTTACCGGGTCGGGGTTGTCCGACACGGCCCCGATTGCAGGTACGGCAGGCCGCCGCGGGCGTGGCCCCGAGGAGCACGGACGGCTCCGGCTGGACGGTTACTCGGGGCTGCGTCGCGTTTTAAGCAAGGTGCGACCACAGTCGGGCGGGGCGTTCCCCGCGCCCCACCTGGGCGGCAATCTCCATCTGGGCGAGGCGGAGGTCGTCGGGGTGGGTGACGCCGATGCAACGGCTCTCCGTCGGCAGGACAACGAATCGATGGGTTCGGTCCCTGCCTTCGACGAGCTCCCCGACGAGCTCTGGGAGCAAGACCTCGCCAGGGAGTTCGTGAGCTGGTCGCGCCATGGTCGAGGTGAGCACGGGGCGAATCGAGGGTGCGAACGCCCAGAGGTTCATGGAGACAAAGGCGCTTGCGTCGAGCTCCCGTGGCTCTCGGCCGTCGTTGGCGACGAACGCCCCACCAGGCTCCGGGGTGACCTGACGGCGCTCGTCAATGCGTGCGAGGAACCCATCGGCGTCCACCACGCACAGGCCACGGGTGACCGGCTTGCGACCGATCGTTGAAGCGCGGAGCCGAAATCCCACCAATGCGTGAGCAGTCGTTTCCTTGCCGAGGTGCTCGACGAGGAGCCTCATGGCATCACTGCCGTAAAGGTCGTCCGCGTTGGCCACGCCGAAACCATGGTCGGTGCTCGGGAGGTCGTCGAGCGCGCAGAGCACCGCATCGACGGTTCCTCGGGGGGCTGGCTGGACGGCAAAACGCACGTCGACAGCGGTTGGCCATGTGCGAGCCACGTGGTAGCGGATCGCTGGTCCGGTGGTGGGATTGACGACGATCACGATCCTGCCGAAACCCGCTGCGATCGCATCGCTGGCAATCAGGTCCACAATGGCTTCACCGGTGGGCCCCACGGGCGCCAGCGGTTTGCATCCGCCGTAACGACGGGCCTGTCCTGCGGCAAGGATCACGAGCGCGGGCGCGCTCGAACTTGCCGGGTGGTCGCTCACGGCCCCCAGCGTAAAAGAGCGCTCGCCCAGGTCATTCCCCCGCCGAAGCCGCTCAGCAGCACGAGGTCGCCCTCGTGCACCCGCCCCATGCGAGCGGCTTCCTCGAGCGCCAGGGGGATGGACGCCGATGAGGTGTTGCCGTAACGGTCGATGACGACGGCGGTGCGCTCGATCGGGATTCCGAGCCGCTGGCCAGCCGCAGTGATGATCCGGAGGTTGGCTTGGTGCGGAACAAACAAGGCGACGTCTTGGGCTCGGATTCCGGCGTCCCCGAGCGCACGCTCGGCGGATTCGACAACGACTCGGATTGCCCGGCGGAAGATCTCCCGTCCGTCCATGGCGAGATAGCCACCGTGGTCACAGGTGAGCAGCTGACGGAGCGAACCGTCGCCATTGAGGTTGGCACTCAGGAGGTTGCCCTCGCCTTCTGCAGGCTCGAGCACTACGGCACCGGCACCATCACCGACGAGCACGGCCATCGTGCGGTCATCCCAGTCGGTGATGCGGCTGAGGACCTCAGAGCCGACGAGCAGGATGCGACCAGAGCCGGTGGCGATGAGCCCGGCGGCGACGACGAGCCCGTAGACGAAGCCCGAGCACGCGGCGTTCAGGTCGAAGGCCGCTCCAGCCGTGCCCAAGGCGTCCTGGACGATGGCTGCTGTCGACGGGGTCACGGCGTCGCCGGTCGCCGTCGCCACGATGACCACGTCGATGTCGGCACCAGTGAGGCCGGCTCGTTCGAGTGCCTGTCGCCCGGCGTCGATGGCAAGGCTCGAAGCGGTACCCCCGATCCGGCGTTCCCTGATCCCTGTACGCTCGGTGATCCATTTGTCACTCGTGTCGAGGCGCGCGGAAAGATCCTCGTTGGTGAGCACCTTGTCGGGAACGGCCGCCCCACAGCTGCGCAGGACCATTCCCCGACCTGGCCTCATGTTCGTGCCTTTCGTGTTCCTAGGCAGAAGATCCCCACGTACCCTGCATCACCATCGATCACGCCGCCGGTGTTGATGGCGACACCGAGGCGTGCCCCTTCGACCTGGCGCTGACCGGCACGACCCTCCAGCTGGGTTACGAGCTCGACGAGCTGTGCGATTCCGGTCGCACCGAGTGGGTGTCCCCTACCAACGAGCCCGCCGGAGGGGTTGACTGTGATCCCGGGGCCGCCGATCGTGGTGGCGCCCGCCAATGTCGCGGGACCGGCCTCCCCTGGGGCGAAGAAGCCGAGCGATTCAAGGGCGAAGAGCTCTTCAGCACTCGTGGCGTCGTGGAGCTCTACGAGGTCGAAGTCCTCAGGTCCGATTCCAAAGGCGTTCCAGGCGGCCTCAGAGACTTCGGTGAGGCGCTCGTGGTAGTCGAGGTCGCCATTGCCGGAGCGGGCGAGCGATCCGACGAAGTAGGGACCATCGTCTTGTTGTCCGCGTGAGCGCTGAAGTACGACGGCCGCCGCGCCGTCGGTGAAGGAGCTGCACATCAGTCGGGTCAGGACGCCGGCGACCGGCGGGGAAGCGAGCACCTCATCGATGGTGACCGTTTGCTGCCACTGGGCGAGTGGATTCCGTGCGGCGTGGCTTCGGGCCTTCGCGGCCGCGGCGGCGATCTGGCGAACGGTGCTGCCGCGTTCTTTCATGTGCTGTTCGGCCCAGCGGGCGTTGAGGCCCATGAGCACGCTCATGGCGGGGTCGGCGTCCTTCCCGAGACGCGCGTGGAGATCTGCCCGGTAGTCGGCTGGCAGGCCATCTTCGATGCCCGCCAGGGTGGCGCTCCGGTCGCCAGTCCACATCTTCTCTACCCCGATCACGAGGACGGGGAGATGACTACTCCGAGCGGCGAGCAAGCCGAGATGGATGGCGCTGGAGCCACCTGCACAGGAGTTGTCGACATTGATGACCGGTACATTCCCCAGGCCCGACTTCCGCAGCCAGGCTTGCCCGCGAACGCACCCCTGCTCGTTGAGGCGGCCGCCGGTGGCATTCGAAGCGACGACGAGGCCGAGTTCGTCCGGCTCGATCCTGGCGTCGGCGATGGCATCAGCTAGGGCTTGTTGGGCCAGAGCCTGGGGAGACAGGTCGCGGCGATTGAACGACGTCATGGCGGCGCCCCGCACGACGACGCGCTCGTCGACCAGGTTGGTCTCCTCGAGGTCCCGTCGTGAGGTCATGTCGAGGGCATCGAGCTGAACATTGGTCACGGAACTCATCGCGTCGTCTCCGCCGGCTCGCGTCCGCCGGCCGGTGTGTCGAAGCGGTCGACTAACGCGCCGAAGTGGTCGAGCGGATGGTCATCGGCGACCATGAGGACGAGGTGCCTTGCACCAGCCTCTCGGTATTGCCAGATCGTGTCTGCACATCTGGAGCTCGGCCCGGCGACGAGGTGGCCGGCGAATGCGCGTGCCGGGATGCCGAAGAGCTTCGACAACCATTCGGACCCACGCTGGAGTGCCTGCTCTCGACTCCCGACATGGACGGCCAGGGTGACCGCCGGAGTGATTTCCCCAGGCTCCCTGCCCGCGGCTTCTGCGTGGCGCGCCAGTTGTGCGAGTTTGCTCCGGTAGCCCTCGAGCGACAGGAACAGAGGGACCCAGCCGTCTCCCCAGTGTGCGGTTCGTCGGAGAGCCGCGTCGCTCGATCCGCCGAACCACAGAGGAACCGGCGGCGAGGGTGGGTCCTGACGGTATTGCAGTCCGGGCTCTTCAGCCGTTGCCCAGGCGCGGCGGATCGCATCGAGTGCGAGGTCCATGGTCTTCCCACGAGTGTCGAACTCGCCACCAGCGGCCTCGTACTCGCCGCGATGGCGACCGACTCCCAGGCCGAGGACGAATCGACCCTGGGAGAGCACCTGCAGCGTCGTGGCCTGTTTGGCCACGACGGCAGGCTCGCGCAGGGGGAGTTGCAGCACGCAGGACCCAATCGCAGCGCGGCTCGTGCTCGTCGCGACTGCAGTCAGCGTGGTGAGACATTCCAGGATCGGCTGGCCCCAGAAGAGGTGATCCGGGGCCCACAATGCCGCTGCACCCAGTGCCTCGGCTTCACGCGCGAAGCCGAGAAGGCTTGCCATCGGAGAAGGTTTCGTACTCACTGTCCCACTAGGATTACCGAAGGTATTACCGCTTTGAACTGGGGAGATACCGTCTGGTACGAGCGGTAGGAGTAACCCGAGCCCATCATTTACGACCTTTGGTCGTACCAGGTGCATACGCCATCTTAGCTAGGAGGAGGCGCCGCCTGCGAGCTGGGGCTACGATCGCTGCAATGTCGTCCCTCGTCGACTTGAGGAGCGACACGGTGACCCGGCCGACCAAGGAGATGCGCCGGGCGATGGCGGAGGCCGAGGTCGGTGACGACGGCTATGGGGAAGACCCCACCGTCAACCGTCTTGAGGATTGCTACGCCGAGATCACCGGCACCGAAGCTGCGCTCTTCGTTCCCTCGGGAACCATGGCGAACCAAATCGTGCTGCGGGTGTTGGCGCCGCCTGGCTCAATGGTGATCGCAGGGGCCCACCACCACGTGGTCCTTCACGAGCGCGGCGCGGCAGCCCGAAACGCATCCGTGCAGTTCCACCTGCTCGAAGACCTCGACGGGGGAATGGACCCCGGCGCCGTCGCTGCTGCGATCGCCTCGGGCACGTACCATCAGCTCGCCCCCTCGTTGGTCTGGCTGGAGAACACCCATATGGCCGCCGGGGGCGTACCTTTGAGCCTCGATACCCTTCACGCCCTTCGTGAGGCGGCTGGGAGCCTGCCTGTCCACATGGACGGAGCGCGGCTGTTCAATGCAGCCGTCGCACTCGGGGTCCCTGCACGAAGCCTGGTCGGTCAGGCCACGACGGTCATGACCTGCTTGTCGAAGAGCTTGTGCGCGCCGATTGGCTCGGTGTTGGCGGGGCCCGCCGACGTCGTTGCCGCTGCACGCCTCGAGCGTCGTCGTCTCGGCGGGGGAATGCGCCAAGCAGGCGTCGTGGCCGCTGCGGGAATTGTGGGCTTGTCCTCAATGATCGACCGGCTCGCAGAGGATCATCGGCGTGCTCGCCGCCTTGCCGAGGTAGTCGCGGAGCGCTGGCCGGACTGTGCTCTGGACCCTATGTCGGTGCGCACGAACATCGTCGTCTTCGAGCACCGGAACCCCCGGCTGCTTCTCGACCATCTCCGCAGGAGCGGCGTCCTCGCGGGGGCGATCAGGCCGAACGTTGTACGGCTCGTCACGCACCACGACGTCGACGACAGCGACATCGACCGAGCGATCCGCGCGTTGGCGTCGGCGCCAGAGTGAGGCCGTGCAGGCCCGGATACTGCGCTTCGCCAGGGATCTCTCGGCGTGGCTCGAACGTATAACCATCAGTGCCTGGGACCACGAGCGAAGGTGCGCGCGAGCGAGTAGCTGAAGACGAGCGCGAACATGGGTGCACGGGGTTGAGCGCGGAGGTCTCCGACGAGGCCCTACTGGGTGCGATGGCCGTCGGAGACGAGACAGCAGCCGTCATGTTCGTTCGGCGTTATCAGCGTCGCGTCTACGGCCTTGCCGTTGCCACGCTCGGAGATTCGCAATCGGCCGAGGATGTGGCTCAGGAAGCCTTCCTGCGAATCTGGCGGAATGCCCAGATCTTTGATGCCCGAAAGGGTTCGGTCAGCACGTGGGTACTGACGATCACCCGGAACCTCGTGGTCGACGCTCTTCGGGTTCGCCGGATGACGCCGGTCGATCCGAGTCAGCTCTGCGAGGTGGGTACTGGGTTTCTCCTCGGGATCGATGAAGACCCGCCAGGAGGGTCGGACGTCACGCCAGAGGTGCGAAAAGCCCTCGCCGATTTGCCGGCCGAACAGCGCAGGGCTCTGGTCATGGCCGCAATCTACGGTTTTACCGCAGCTGAAATCAGCGCCTACGAAGGGATACCGCTGGGAACCGCGAAGACCCGCATTCGCTCAGGCCTGGCAAAACTGCGGGGCGCCATTGGCGTTGAGGGGCCGCTGGCATGAGGTCGACTCCATCCGGCAGAAAGGACGCGCCGCTTTCCTGCGAGACCACACAGGGGCTGCTCGCAGAGCTTGCCCTCGGTGTCTTGACCGGGAGGGAGCGCGCAGGGGCCATCGAGCACGTCGAGGAGTGTCCTCGATGTCGCCTGAGTCTTCGCGAGCTCGCCAGTGCAGCGGACGCCCTCTTGGCGTTGGCTCCCGAGGCCGATCCTGGTCCCGACCTTGAAGTCCGAGTGCTCGATCGTCTCCGCCGGGCCGAGCACCTCCCACCTCGACGGCTGAGCCACTGGTGGCGTGTCGCGGTCGTGGGGGGTGCGGTCACGGTTGCCGGACTGTCCACGGCTTTGGGTCTGGTTCTCGGCAGCCAAACGCAGCCGGCTGGGGTGGGCAATGCGCTTACCTCCAGGGCACGGCTCGTCAACGCGCTACTCCGAGAAGGTCCGGCCGTCCGTGGAGAGGTGTCGCTCCTCGCTGATCGGTCGAACTGGATTTTCATGGCCGTCAGGGATGCTGGGGTCACCTCCCGCGTCGAATGCGAGGTGACAACGAGGCAGGGTGCAACCTTCGACGTCGGCACCTTCTGGCTCGACCATGGGGCCGGCACCTGGGTCAGCAAGTTGGTGACTTCGCCGAGCGACCTCCGAAGTGCCAAGGTGGTCGGGCCGAACGGCGTGGTGTTGGCAACCGCCTCCCTTGACGCCGACCGAGCGGTCCGCTCACGCTCGGCGCGCTATCCGGAGCCGCCCGCGGGACACCGTACCGATCAGTAGCGATAGGTGTCCGGCTTGAAGGGTCCCTCTCTGGGCACACCGATGTACTCTGCCTGTTCCTCGGTCAGCTCGGTGAGCTTCGCACCAAGGGCCGGTAGATGGAGGCGAGCAACCTTCTCGTCGAGGTGCTTGGGAAGGACGTAGACGGCGTTTTCGTAGCGCTGCGCATTGGTGAACAGCTCGATTTGCGCCATGGTCTGGTTGGTGAAGGAGTTCGACATCACAAAACTTGGATGTCCGGTGGCGTTTCCCAGGTTGAGCAGCCGGCCCTCCGACAACACGATGACGGCGTGGCCGTCGGGAAAGATCCATTTGTCCACCTGGGGTTTGATGTTGACTCGCTTTATCCCAGGGGTTGCGGCCAGTCCGGCCATATCGATCTCGTTGTCGAAATGCCCGATGTTCCCCACGATGGCTTGATGCTTCATCTGCGCCATGTGGGCAGCTGTGATCACGCGCTTGTTGCCGGTGGCGGTGATGAAGATGTCGGCCTCCGAGACCACGTCTTCGACCGTTCTGACCTCGTATCCCTCCATCGCCGCTTGGAGCGCGCAAATGGGGTCGATCTCGGTCACGACCACTCGGGCACCCTGACCCCGAAGGGATTGGGCGCACCCCTTCCCGACGTCTCCGAACCCGCAGACAACAGCAAGCTTTCCGCCGATCAACACGTCGGTTGCTCGGTTGAGACCGTCGATCAACGAGTGCCGGCATCCGTACTTGTTGTCGAACTTCGACTTGGTGACCGAGTCGTTGACGTTGATCGCAGGGAACAGCAACGTCCCGTTCCGTTGGCGCTCATACAGGCGGTGGACTCCGGTCGTAGTCTCCTCCGTCACCCCGCGGATGCCATTGGCGATCGAGGTCCAACGGTGGGGGTCTGATTTCATGCCAGATGCCAGGCGCCGGTAGACGACGCCAAGTTCTTCGGATTCGGCGCTGGCAGGATCAGGCACAGCGCCTTGCTTCTCGAACTCCACGCCGAGGTGGACGAGGAGGGTAGCGTCTCCGCCGTCGTCGAGGATCATGTTCGGCCCGCCATCAGGCCACAGCAAGGCGCGCTCGGTACACCACCAGTACTCTTCGAGCGATTCCCCCTTCCACGCGAAGACCGGGACACCTTTGGGGTCTTCGGGTGTGCCCTCAGGGCCGACCACGACCGCCGCCGCGGCGTGGTCCTGGGTTGAGAAGATGTTGCAGCTAGCCCAGCGGACACGTGCGCCGAGAGCGACCAGGGTCTCGATGAGCACAGCGGTCTGCACGGTCATGTGCAACGACCCGCTGATGCGCGCACCCGCGAGGGGCTTGGTCGCGGCGAATTCCGATCGCATCGCCATCAACCCGGGCATCTCGTGCTCGGCAAGCTCGATCTCGCGTCGCCCTAGCTCTGCCAGCGACAGATCGGCGACCCGGAAGGGTGGCTCCTCGTTTATGGTCACGGATTCATCCTCCAAAAGGGTCGTGGTCCGCTCAGGATAGGGGGTCGTGCTCGCCATGACGAGCCACGCCGGACTTGGAGGAGGCTCCTGCCGACGGTCCTGACGCTTGTGCTGCTCTAACCTGGTGAACTGCTCGCACCTCGCCCCAGTAGCTCAGAGGATAGAGCGTCGGTTTCCTAAACCGTGCGTCGCAGGTTCGAATCCTGCCTGGGGCGCCACGTCCGCTACCAGCGCCTTCGCGACAGCGAAAGCGTTCCACGGCGCGAACCACCACCCCGTAGAGTGGTTCTGGTGCAGTTCACGGCAGCGGTCACGCACGAAGGTGGGTGGTACGTCGCGCGCGCCTTGGAGGTCGAGGTGACCAGCCAGGGTCGGACGGTCGACGAGGCCTTGGCGAACTTGCGGGAAGCACTCGAGCTGTACTTCGAGGACGAGACCATGCCCGAGGTCGTCGAACCTCCCGTCATCGCTACGGTCCAGCTGTCGGCGTGAGCCCGGCACTGCCGGTCGTCGGTGGCGCCGACGTCATCGCCGCGTTGTCCAAGGTCGGTTTCGTGCAGGTGAGCCAGCGAGGCAGCCATGTCAAGCTCCGAGGCCACGATCGAACGGTCATCGTGCCGAGATGCATCGGGAGCTCGCGACCGGCACCCTCCGCTCGGTGCTCAGACAGGCCGGTCTCACGCCAGCGGAGTTCATTGCCCTTCTCTGACGCCCTCACTTGGTGCAGCCAGTGCGGCGCACCTTGGTGTGCCGGACGGCCAGGGTGATGGCCAGCCCCTGACCAACGGATCAAGGTTCGCATTCTGGGTGGCTGGGGCGCCATTGTGATGTCTCAAGACATCGAGGACCGACGTGAGGACATCGTAGAGCGGTCCTGAGCACTCACGGGGTCCACTGGTCGTCCTTGGTCGGGTCGAGGACGAGCCGGCGTAGTGGTGAGCCGTCGAGACCCACGATCTCAGCATGGCGATCCGCCAGCCGTAGGAGGCGCGCCCGACTCCGGGTGGTGGAGCCGTCGCGGGAACCAAGCGTGACTTTGCCCGCCTCGTCGACCCGGTCGAAGCGCAGCCTGCGGCCACCTACCTTGACGAAGCTCGGCGACGCGGCTGCCTTCTTTCGGGCGCCATCGGCCGACGCCGGCGCGGCCGACCGGATGGCGCGCTGGGGGCGGACCTCGTTGTAGGGCCATGACAATGGGACCGGGCGCCACGGTGCTCGGTTGGTTACTTTCAGCCTCACCGGGTCCGGCGCGTCCCCTCCGCCGTGATGGCAGCCGCCCTGGCCAGGCGCTGGCCCATTCGGCCGAGCCCATGGGCGATGAGGATCTCGTGCACCGTGGATTTCGTGATCGAAAAGCCCTGGTTCAAGAGGCGAACAGCGTACTGGCGACAGCCGGGACCGCGAGGGCGAGGAGCCACTCGACGACGTGGGTGGCGTGGCCTCGGGCATCTGGGGCTTGCGCCGTTCCTTGGACCACAGTGCTCGAGGCCGCAGGGTCGGCCACCTCCTCCCACTCGTAGTAGCGGGTTCTCAAGATTCCGAACGTCCTGCAGGTCGTCGCCACATTGTCAGTCTTCGCACCATGTGCGAACACGGCGACACGGCGCTGGTAGATGATCTCTGCTGGGTCACGGTGATGGGCTCCCTGGTCTCGTGGCGGACACCACAGAGTCATCGCAGGACCCGCCTCTGGCGGGGGGAGTACAACCTCATCTCGTGGACGGGAAGGCCTAGCGTGGATGGCGCGCGTCTCCTCCTCAAGGCGAGGCCGCGGCCCACCACGGCGCTCGGGCCGATGGTCAGCCTGGAGTCGTCGGGGCTGACGAGTTCGACCTCGAGGTGTTGATCGCAGGGCTTGTAGGGACTGTCGACGACGGCCTATCTCTCATCTAGGACGGAGCGCAGACGTCCGAGTTGTTGTCGCCAGTTGCCAGGCCGTCAGCACCGTTGCCGTCCGCGGCGTTCGGGTTCCCAGGTTCCGAGACATGACCAGAGGTGCTGTTACCCCAGTTCTGGCCGCGGCCGAAGGCTCCGAAGGAACCGGACGAAGCGCTGGTCCCACACTGCGCGCCGGAAGGGATCTGGCTCGGTGGGTTGTAGTGGTCCGCAGCACCTGCTACAGCAGGAACACCAAGCATGCCGACCACAGTGGCAAGGGTGATTGCGATGGCCCGAATCCGCATTCCCGTCCCTCCTTCGCTCGTCAAGCTCCCGATGCCGCTTCTCCGCCCAGTTTTGGTTGCCGGGCTCTCGATCCTACGCGCGGTGGGGACCGCGAGCACGGAGCGCAGCTGCGAGCGCTCCGACACCAAAGGAGCACTTGTGCCGGTCGAGCCAGTGCGTCGTGGATTCGTGGATCTCTCTCCGCGGAGCGAGGGTTCATGGCACGATGAGATTCATGGAGCAGATCCTTGCCGGGGTCTTCGAGATGGACCCAACGCAGCGTGACGCATTTCTTTCCGCACGGGTGGAATTAGCGCGACGCTCCCGTCAGGAGCCAGGGTGCGTCGACTACGTATTCGCCCCCGACCCGCTGGAAGCAGGACGCGTCATCCTGTTCGAGCGGTGGGAGAGTGAAGAGGCCCTCGCCGAGCACCGGCGAGGGCTCGCATCAAACCCGCCAGAGGACCCTGGGATCGCCCTGCTCCGATCTCAGGTGCAACAATTCGCTGTCACCGAAGTCCACCGATTGTAAGGCTTTGTGGCGGCGCTGGCTTCCGAATCACGGCCAACTCATGTACGGACAGACCATGCACGCCGGTAAGGGTGCATTCCGTCGCCGCGCCATCTGGCTCAGACGGCGTCTGGACGTCGAATTGTCTCCTGCGATGAAGGATTGTGAAATGATGGGCGCACAAGAGAGCCACGCACGTATGCACGAACGCTCTACGAAGGGGGATGTGCAATGGTCAAGCTAGCAGGGGATCTTCGAGTCATCGACGCCGACACACACTTCACCGAACCACCCGATCTTTGGACCAAGCGCGCCCCTGCGGAGTACAAGGAACGCGTCCTGCACATAGAAGAGATTGACGGTCAGCCCACCTGGGTTGTTGACGGCGCGCAGCTGGGCTTTGCCCGGGGAGGCGGTGTCGTCGACCGCGACGGCGAGAAGGCTCCGTTCGTCGAATCCCTGGTGTGGGGGCATGACCGTGTCCACCCTGGGGCTTATGACCCCAAGGTTCGCCTCGCGGTTCTGGATGAATGCGGTATCCACGCTCAAGTGCTCTTTCCGAGCGCGATCGGTCTCGGAGGTCAGAGCGTCAATACCGTCGTGAAGGATCCGGCCCTTCGGCTCCTTTGTGTCGAGATCTATAACGACGCCATGGCGGAGCTGCAGGAGGAGTCCGGCATGCGCTTCCTTCCGCAACCAGTGATGCCGGCTTGGGACATCGATGCGTGCGTGAGAGAGGCTCAACGCGTTGCCCGGCTCGGGCTTCGGGGTGTGAACATGACGTCGGATCCGCAGGACCTCGGTACGCCAGATCTCGCCAATCCAGCGTGGGACCCGTTCTGGGAGGTTTGCGCCGATCTCAACTTGCCCGTGCACTTCCACATCGGCTCGAGCAACACTGCGATGGATTTCTACGGCAACTACTTCTGGCCTTCCCAGCACGAGTACGTGAAGCCAGCCATCGGTGGATCGATGCTGTTCATCAACAATGCCCGTGTCGTCATCAACACCGTGTTCGCTGGAATCTTCGATCGCTTCCCCAAGCTGACCATGGTGTCGGTCGAGAGCGGGATCGGGTGGATTCCCTTCATCCTCGAGACGATGGACTATGAGCTATGGGAGAACGCTCCGAAGCAGGCAGCCGAGCTCTCCAAAATGCCCTCGGAGTACTTCAAGGAGCATTGGTACGCAACATTCTGGTTCGAGCGCAACCAAGGTGATGTCCAAGGGTTGATCGATAAGGTCGGCGAAGACCGAGTCCTCTTCGAGACCGATTTTCCGCATCCGACGTGCCTGTATCCCGCACCCTTGGAGTTCATGGCGGAGAAGATGAATACTTTGCGCCCGGAGACACGCCGCAAAGTGATGGGCGAGAACGCCGCGCGCTTGTATCGGCTCTGAAGCGCTCAGCCTGGGTCGAACCAGGAGGGATTGAAGCTCAGGACACCAATGACCGCATGGCAAGGGCCGTGGCGGCAGTAGTTCCGGCGTCGACTGGGAGCGCGACCGCCGTGATCCACCGGGACTCTTCGCACGCGAGGAACAGCGCCGCCCAGGCCACGTCCCACGCCGTCCCTTCTGTGCCCAGCAAGCCGCATTTGCGCCTAGCCTCGCGGAGTTCGCTCCCTCCGGTGTTCCCCATAGGCGTGTAGAGGTGGCCGGGCACGATGCAGTTGACGCGGATGCCACTGCGACCGTAGCTGTATGCCATATCTGTCGTGAGCGCGAGGACCCCGCCTTTGGAAGCGGCATAGCTGGGTGACCCAAAACCGCGGATTGCCGCGATCGACGATACGTTGACGATGGATCCGCCGCCACCACGGCGCATCAGGGGAATGGCGAACCGGCTCATCAGCAGCACCCCTTTGACGTTCACGTCGAAGACTTGGTCCCAGTGGGTTTCGTCAACCTCTTCGACGGAGCCTCTGCCGACAACGCCAGCGTTGTTCACAAGGACATCGAGTGAGCCAAAGCGATCGGCTACCTCTGCGACGGCGCGGGAGCAGTCCGCCTGCACTGATACATCGCCGATGACGATCGCACAGCGTCCACCAGCCCTTGAGATCAACGCCTCGGTGTTGGCTGCCCGTTGAGGGGAGACGTCAACGAGCCCAACTGATGCCCCTTGCGCGGCAAAGAGGATCGAAATTGCCGCGCCAGTCCCGAGCACCTCACCTTCGTGCCCTGCCCCGGTGACGATGGCCACCTTTCCGGCAAGCCTCGTTCCGCTGACCGATGCACCAGTATCGTTTGAGAACCGATCCATGGTCTCTGCCTCAGGCCGACCGCTCATTGAGCAGCTCGTAGACGGTGACCGTCGGTGCCGGGTCCAATCCCAACGCGGGCGAGATCTCCAGCTCGCCGCTCTGAAGGGCTCTCCCGAGAGCTGACAGTGTCATTTCGAGATCGTCGGCCTCGATCTCAAAGATTGCGATGTAGGGGTATCGGCCCTCCCCGATCCGGCGAAATCGCCGTCCGACGCTAGCACCGGAGATGGCAAGGATCTGCGGGAGGTGGGTCTCGTCGTACCACTTATTGAAGTCGTCCTCTCGGTCCGAGGACGCGGGAGCTGACTCGACGATCATGATTCCTTTTGGCATGACGACCTCGCCTTTCGATCAGGTTCTCAGTCGGTCAGGGCCTGGGCAGGCCCGCCCTCAAGGGATCCGGCCCAGGCAATCGAGCCCCGGCATGTGCCGGGATCCTGAACCGGAACTCGTGGAAGTGCCAGCACGCGATCCCCAAAGGTGTTCCAGATGCGTGCCCATGTCACACCGGAGGTCATGTCAGCCTGCGCACGACTGCTCCGGTTCCACAGGATCTCGGATTCGATGGATGGCGACCCCGGCTCCTGTCGAGGACGGCAACTTGGCGTTCAGGTTGTAACGAGAGCGAGTCCCGACATCGGGACGAGGCGCATCGGACCAGGTGCGACCAAGCGGATGATCGACCCCGCGGGGACAGGGCCGAACTGGTTTTCGAACAGCTCGAAGGCGGCGAGCAGCCCGTTCGGTCAGCCCCCGCACCTCCATGCCCGCCACCGTGTTCCCGCTGTCCACGGACAGCACCTTCTCAGTCTGCCATAGTGCTGACGGTTCCGGCGTCTGCACGGCTAGGCAATCCCATAGGCTCTAAGGCATGCTCTTCATCAACGGATCGTGGGTGCCCGCTTCAACCGGGCAGATGTTCGAATCGCGCAACCCAGCGACGGGTGAGGTCCTCGGATCGGTGGCTGACGGAGACGCTGAGGACGCCCGGGCTGCGATTGCCGCGGCACGCGCCGCGTTTGGTTCGTGGTCTACGACGACCGTGTACCAGCGTTCGGCGTTTCTCTATGAGGCGTGGCGGATCATGATGGACCGGCGCGAAGACCTTGCCCGTCTCATGACGACGGAGCAGGGGAAGCCACTGCGCATGTCTCGGAACGAAGTCGGCTACGCGGCTGATTTTCTCCTATGGTTCGCGGAGGAAGCCAAGCGCATCTATGGGGCAACCATTCCCTCCGCGCGTGCCGATCAACGGTTCATGACGATGTACCAACCGGTCGGGATCGCCGCTGCGATCACGCCCTGGAATTACCCGATTTCGATGTTGACACGGAAGATGGCGCCTGCACTCGCGGCAGGGTGCACGATCGTGGTGAAACCAGCCAAGCAGACGCCACTGTGCGCAGTCGAAACCTTCAAAGTCTTCGAGGAAGCTGGTTTTCCGGCGGGCGTGGTTAACCTGGTGACATCCAGCAGGGCTCGAGCGATCGCCCATGAATTCCTCACCAATCGCGATGTACGCAAGATCACCTTCACGGGCTCCACAGAGGTTGGAAAAGAGATTGCTGAGGGTGCCGCGGCGCAGTTGAAGCGCATCTCGCTCGAGCTCGGCGGCCATGCCCCCTTTATCGTCTTCGAGGACGCCGACCCGGTTCATGCGGCTCGAGGCGCCTCGCTCGTGAAGTTTCTCAACACTGGGCAAGCGTGCATCTGTCCGAACAGGATCTTCGTCCATCGTTCCATTGCCGATCGATTCATTGCCGAACTCACGGCACGGGTCGAGAAACTCCAGCCGGGGAACGGGTTGGATGACGGTGTGACGGCTGGACCGCTCATCGACGAAGGGGCGATGGAAAAGATGGCGGCACATGTCTCGGATGCCAAGGGAAAGGGGGCAACGGTGACGACCGGTGGCTATCGCCTTACGGATCCCCCATTCGATGCGGGCACGTTCTATGCGCCCACTGTCCTCACCGATGTCACGCCAGAGATGTTGATCTACCGTGAGGAAACATTTGGGCCGATTGCTCCGGTCATCGTGTTCGATGACGACGAGGCGGTGATTGACATGGCCAATGACACGACGTACGGGCTCGCCTCCTACCTCTATACGAACAACCTGAAGCGTGCGATGACCGTCGCAGAGCGGCTTGACTTCGGCATCATCGGCGTAAATGACATCAATCCGACGTCTGCCGCTGTTCCCTTCGGCGGGATCAAGGAGAGCGGAGTGGGCCGCGAGGGTGCGCGAGAAGGCCTTCTTGAATATCTGGACCAAAAGGTGGTCGGTTTCGCACTTTGATCAGGGCGTGCTCGTCGAGGAAGGGAGGTGCCTCCGAAAGGGCATTCGATCGGTCCGCACCATGAGCGAGTGTGCCTACCGACTCTGTGTGGTTCTCGGAACCCCCCGGCGGGGGGCCTGCCGATGCGCGAGGCTTGACGCTAGGGCGCGAGGCGTTCGATCAGCCAATGGCCGTCTCCACGCCGGCGATACCGGAGCCGATCGTGGAGGCGGTCAGGCTGCTCCTCCCACAGCTCGACGGTGTGCGGCACGATTCGATAACCGCCCCAACGGACGGGACGCTGAAGGTCTGCTTCCGCGGGGAAGGTCCGAGCCAATTCGCTGACCTGTTCCTCGAGGCTCTTACGGTCTGGTATCACCTCGCTTTGATGGCTCGCGATGGCACTTCTTCGTGCTCCGACCGGCCTCGAGGCCCAGTAGGCGTCAGATTCCGCATCGCTGACGGTTTCGACAGGACCCATTAGCCGGACCTGGCGGTGGCGTGGAACCAGCCAATGAAAGACGACAGCGGCCTTGGGGTTCTCACTCAGGTCGCGTCCCTTGGCGCTCGAGCGGTCGGTGAAGAACACGACTCCTCGGTGGTCGAGGCCACGTAGCAATACCATCCGCGCCGCGGGTTCACCGTCAGCCGATGCCGTCGCCACGGTCATGGCTTCTGGCAGAGGCTGCCCCGCGGTCCGTGCCTCCTCCAGCCAGGCGCCGAGCTGCACGATCGGGTCAGCGGCGACCGAGTTTTCGTCCAATGGCCTTGGCTCATCTCCTGTCGCAGATCAGCACGTGCTTCAGGCGAGTGTGGTGGTCGGCACCCAGGACACCCGTCCATTTCGACGGAGCTCCGAAACTGCCGCCACCGGGTCTGGGTCCGAGAACAGTCGCGTATCTGAGTAATCAGCGGGCCTTCCGGTCGGATCGATCACCCACCATGACGCCTCGAGGGCGATGCCATTGGGGTCGGTGAAATAGATGGATCGCAAGAACCCGTGGTCGACGACGTCTGTGACTTCGCTTCCGGCAGCCTTCAGGCGAGCCCTGAGGGCGAGCAAAGCATCCTCGTCTGGGACGTTGAACGAGAGGTGGTCGAACTGGATCGCCCGCGGGTCCGGAATACCGGCCGGCTTCGCGAACGGCTCGGTCTCGGAATCCCGGTATTCGAAGAACGCCACAGTGCTACCGGGGCCGAACTCGAAGAAGTAGTGGCGAAATGACGGTCCGGCGAGGTGGGCCACGAGTCGGGCGCCGAGGACGCCGTCGTAGAAACGGACGGTCGCGTCCATGTCGGTCGTGACGAGGGCCAGGTGGTGAATGCCACGCCAGCGTAAGGCGTCAGGCCCTCCTCGTGGCATCATCGCCGGGTCGACCTGCTGCGCATTCGCCGGATCCATCTCTCCGAGGCTACAACCGCGGGGCGGAGCTGGCGACGTCGCCTGGGCCTCGGCCCGCGCCTACCGTGTCACGTAATCGTTTTACGACTGGAGATTGGCCTGGATCCATGGTGAGGCGCCGTTCCGTCGGCGACCGGCGGCCACAAGAGGAGGAACGATCGGCGAACAGCAGTGCGCGGGCGAGGTTCTCCCGGCGTGACCTTCCCGAGGTTCCGACGGGCTGGACCTCGGCCGACTCAAGCCGAACTCCGCCGCCCCCCCGATCGGTTGTCTCGCGCTGCGTGATCGAAGCCGTGACCCCTCAGGTGGACGGAGGCCGTTTCCCGGTCAAAGCCATCGTTGGCGACACCGTAAAGGTCGAAGCTGACATCTTCATGGACGGGCACGCCGTGGTGGCGTGCGACCTTTGGTTCCGCCAGAGCATGCGTGGCCCCCGGAACGCCCCGGTTCCCCGCACGCCACTGGATCGACCTGAGCACTGGAGCGCGATCGCGATGCGACCGCTTGGGAATGATCGTTGGGAAGGTCACTTCGTGGTGACCAATCTTGGCGAGTACCGCTTTGTCATCACAGCGACAGAAGACCGATTCGCGACGTGGCGGCGCGACGTGATGCTCAGGATCGAGGCCTGCCAGCAATTGGACGCGGATTTGGCGGAAGGTTTGGTGCTCCTTGAGAACTTGGCGAGTCGTGCCGAGGGAGCCGATTCACAGATGCTGGTGTCGGCTGCCAGAGCTTTGGCATCCATCAGCTCGGCCGATCAAGGCGAGCTCAGCCGACGGGTCGTTGAGATCCTTACCGAGAATCTCAACACCTGCGCTCGCCGATATGTCTACGACGGGGACGCGACGTGCACTCCCGAGTTCCCAGTCGTCGTGGATCCTGCATATGCCCAGTTCAGCTCGTGGTATGAGCTCTTTCCGCGCTCGACATCACCGGATCCCAGACGTCCGGGGACCTTTCGAGACGTGATCGATTGGCTTCCGTACATCGCGGGGATGGGTTTTGACGTCCTCTATCTCCCGCCGATCCATCCGATCGGTCTCACGAACCGCAAAGGTCGTGACGGTGTGACAACCGCAGGGAGCAAGGATCCTGGGAGTCCCTGGGCGATCGGCAGCGCAGCTGGCGGCCATACTGCGGTCCATCCGGAGCTCGGGACAATCGAAGATTTCGATCGCCTGGTCACAGAGGCTCAGCACCACGGGATCGCCGTGGCCCTGGACATGGCGTGGCAAGCCTCACCGGATCATCCGTGGGTGCGTGAGCACCCCGATTGGTTTCAGAGACGCCCGGACGGGACGATTCGCCACGCGGAAAACCCTCCCAAGCACTATGAGGACATCTACCCGATCGACTTCGCAACGTCGTCGTGGCGCGAGCTGTGGATAGCGCTGCTGATGGTCACCGAGTACTGGATTGACCACGGCGTATCGATCTTTCGTGTTGACAATCCCCATACCAAACCGTTCCGGTTCTGGGAATGGCTCATCGGCGCCGTCAAAGAGACCCATCCAGAGGTGATCTTCCTCTCCGAGGCCTTCACGCGCCCCAAGGTGATGAAATATTTGGCGAAGTTGGGATTCAGCCAGTCCTACACGTACTTCACGTGGCGAACCACCAAATGGGAACTGGAGTCCTACCTCACCGAGCTGACGCAGCCAGATGTAATCGATTACTTTCGCCCCAATTTCTGGCCGAATACCCCGGACATTCTCCCGGAACATTTGCAGATTGGCGGGCGCCCGACATTCATGGCGAGGCTCGTGCTCGCCGCAACGTTGTCTTCCAATTATGGTATCTACGGCCCCGCCTTCGAGCTAGGCGAATGCCTGCCGAGATCTGCAGGATCAGAGGAATACCTGGGATCCGAAAAATACATCGTGCGCACCTGGAACCTTCATGATCCGAGAAGCCTCGCGCCCTTCATTGGACAAGTGAACCGTATTCGCCGTGAAAATCCCGCCCTCGCCCAGATGCGAACCCTCCGCTTGCACAAGGTTGACAACGAACAGCTGATCGTTTACTCGAAGACCGCAGGGTCCAATGTGATCGTCGTCGTCGTGAATCTCGATTTCCGCTACCGACAGTCGGGTTGGGTGGACCTCGACATCGCCGCGCTGGGTCTCGCTCCAGATGCGCGATACACGATGCACGACTTGCTCACCGGCACGAAGTACCCGTGGCAAGGTCAACGCAACTTCGTCATGCTCGACCCTGAGCTCCCTGCGCATATCTTTCGTCTTGAACGGGATCCCCGCGATGCTTGACAAGGAGGCCTCCCTCCCTGTCGCGATGCCGAGGCAATCGGAGGAGCGCGCGCCCGAGCAAGAAGCCTCGGGCCTCGTCCCGGCACCCGAAAGCCACCCGATTGGCGCCGTGGATGACTGGTACCGCGATGCGATCTTCTACGAGCTCCATGTGAGAGCGTTCCGTGACGCCTCCGGGGACGGTATGGGTGATTTCCGCGGCCTGATCGGTAAGCTTGACTACCTCGCAGAGCTGGGGGTTACGGCCCTTTGGTTGCTGCCCTTTTACCCTTCGCCGCTCCGTGACGACGGCTACGACATCTCCGATTATCGGACGATCCATCCGTCATATGGAACCATGCGCGATTTTCGTCGCTTTCTGAAAGAGGCGCATCGCCGCGAACTCAGAGTGATTACGGAGTTGGTGTTGAACCACACATCTGACGAGCACCCGTGGTTCCAACGCGCTCGGCGTGCGAGACCAGGAACCATCGAGCGCGACTTCTACCTTTGGAGCGATACCCCTGAGCGCTTCAGTGACGCACGTGTGATCTTCAAGGATTTCGAATCTTCGAACTGGACCTTCGACCCAGCTGCCCATGCCTACTACTGGCACCGCTTCTACTCGCACCAACCGAGCCTCAACTACGACAACCCGTACGTCCGGAAGGCGATACTGGGTGTAGTCGATTTCTGGCTTGGCCTTGGCGTTGATGGTCTCCGACTGGATGCTGTCCCATACCTCTATGCCCGTGAGGGAACAACCTGCGAAAATCTTCCTGAGGTCTTCGAATTTATTCGTGAGCTAAGAGCACATGTTGAGGAACGATTTCCATCCCGAGTGCTCATTGCAGAAGCAAATCAATGGCCGGAAGATGCCGTTGCTTATATGGGAAATGGTGATATGTGCCAAATAGCCTTCCATTTCCCTCTGATGCCACGTATGTTCATGGCTGCCCGGCAGGAGGACCGCTATCCAATAGTGGACATCTTGAATGAGACACCCTCCCCGCCACCGAACTGTCAATGGGCCCTATTCCTCAGGAACCACGACGAGTTGACCCTTGAGATGGTCACGGACGAGGAGCGTGACTACATGTACCGCGCCTATGCCCGCGATCCACAGGCGAGGGTCAATGTGGGAATCCGCCGTCGCCTCGCCCCGCTGCTCGGCGGAGACCGAACAATGATCGAAATGATGAACGGGCTTTTGTTCTCCCTCCCCGGTACTCCTATCGTTTACTACGGCGACGAGATTGGGATGGGTGACAACATCTATCTCGGCGACCGGAACGCGGTCCGCACCCCGATGCAGTGGGACAGTGACCGGAACGCCGGGTTCTCGGATGCGAACCCGCAGCGCCTCTATCTCCCGGTGATCATCGATCCTGAGTATCACTCTCAGGCCATCAATGTACAGGCGCAAGAGCAGAATCCAAACTCGCTGCTGTGGTGGATGAAACGAATTATGAGCTTGCGCAAGCGGTACCGAGCCTTCGGACGGGGAAGCCTGCAGCTCCTGAGGCCTGAAAACCGAAAGGTGCTGGCGTTTCTTCGACACTATGAGGACGAGGACATTCTGGTTGTCGTGAACCTTTCACGCTTTGCTCAATGCGTGGAGCTCGACCTGTCGGAATTTCGTGGTGCAACCCCAGTGGAACTCTTTGGGAATATGGCCTTTCCTCCGGTCGGTGACCTGCCTTACTTCATCACCCTTGGCTCACATGGCTTTTACTGGTTCGCTCTCGAGCGACACGAGAGTGATGGCGAGCGGCCGAGGCCGGTGTTTTCCGTTGGCAACGATTGGGGGGATCTGTTCAAGAACACAAAGGGGCGCAAATTTGAGAAGTTTCTTGCATCGTACATTTGCGATCGCCGATGGTTCTTGAACAAGGCTCGAAGGATTGCAGACGTATCGATCATCGACTCGGTTCCGATCACTTACGAACAACGTCGGGAGTCGGTACCTGGCAGGCGTGCGATGAGCTGCGTCGCACGACTCCTGATCGTACGGGTCGAGTTCGCTCATGGAAGCCCGGAACAGTATGCACTTCCTGTTGGTTATGCCCAAGGTCGGCAATCCGAGGATATCCGAAGATGGCGTCCTGAGAGCGTGATCGCAGAGGTACGGGTCGGAGATCAACAGGAGGTCGGTATGATCTTCGATGCCGTGATCGAACCTGGCGTCGCGTGGTCGATGCTTGACCTGATGAGTCGCAGGCGCACCGTTCGCGGCAAGTCAGGACGCCTCGTCGGCCTCGCTGCTCCGCCCCTTCGTGAACTACGGCAACGAATTACCAGTGACGTCGTTCCAGTTCCCAGTTCGGTAGAACAGTCCCATAGTTCGGTCGTTTTCGGTGATCAGGCAATTTTGAAGTTCGCGAGGCATCTCGATGAAGGGACCAGCCCTGCTGTCGAGGTCGGTCGCTTCCTCCACGAGCGCGCGGGTTTCAAACATTCTCCGATCGTCGGTGGCTCGGTGGAGTATCGCCCAAGTGCCACGGGTGCCGATCCGATCACCATCGCGTCCATGGAGGAATTCACCCATAACGAAGGAGATGGATTCAGCTACGTGGTCGACGGCCTCACCCACGGCCTGGAGGAAGCGCTGGCGATCAGCGGAATCGAGCCCGAGCCGACTC
This sequence comes from Actinomycetota bacterium, assembly GCA_021324045.1. GTDB lineage: Bacteria > Actinomycetota > Acidimicrobiia > Acidimicrobiales > RAAP-2 > JAJPJV01. The sequence goes on from JAJPJV010000018.1 coordinate 32,765, forward strand.
CTCCTCCCGATCTGGTGCAGCTCGCCGGACAGCCGCTGCCCGAAGGGCACCCTCTGGTTGGTCCGCATCTCGATTGGTCGTCGGAGCTCGGCCGGCGTACGGCCGAGCTCCATCTGGCACTCACATCGGAGACCGACGACCGTGACTTCGCGCCAGAGCCGCTGACCGGTGTTGACCGGCAGTCGCTTTATCACGCGGCACGCAATCTGGTACGGAGCACCTTCCGTCAGGTCGGAGCAGCGAAGTTTGACTCCGAGATGGTCAAGGCAGTTCTCGCCCGCGAGAGTGAGATTACGGATCGCCTGCATGCGATGCCGGCACAACGGGTGCGCGGCCAGCGCATCCGTTGTCACGGTGATTATCACCTCGGCCAAGTACTCTGGACAGGGAAAACGTTTGTGATCACCGACTTCGAGGGTGAACCAGGTCGCTCAGTCGGGGCGAGACGCATGAAACGCCCTGCACTCGTGGACGTTGCAGCGATGATTCGCTCGTTCCACTACGCCGCACGTGCTGCTGCGATCCGGCTTACTCGGGAGCTCGCTGCATCGCTTGATCGCAGCGTGCTCGAGTCCTGGCTGACCCTGTGGTTTCGCTGCATATCTGCGTCGTTTCTTCGTGCGTACCGACAGCTTGCCGATGCGGGCGGGTTTCTTCCGAGCGAGGATGTGCAGCTAGCAACGATGCTTGACTTCTTCTTGCTTGAAAAGGCCGTTTACGAGCTCGGGTACGAGGCCAACAGCCGGCCTGAGTGGGTCGACATCCCGGCTCAAGGCATCCTTGACATCCTGGCGACCGTGGCGTGACGTCGAGCACGTCACCGCTCGATCCCTCCCTGTTGGCGCGAGCAGAGCGCCACGGTGTGATCCCGTCGTATCTCGGAACGGACGGGAAGGTTCGTCATGCCAGCCGCGAGAGCGTGGTCGCTGTCGTTGAGGCGTTGGAGGCAGACGATGGCGAAACCCGCGACGCGGGCAGCATCATCGATCCGGTTGTGGTGGCATGGCTCGGTCGAGCCTCGCGTATCTCGGTGCGACTTCCGAGCAGCATAGATCCGCGGTCGGTTTGGGTGACGCTTCGGCGCGAAGACGGAGAGGAGTTTCGACACAGGCTCTCGACGCTCGTCACTGGATCGGTTCGTAGCTCGCCATCGGACGAGGGTCGGGTGAACACCTACCAGTTGGCTATCGAGTTCGTCTTCAGTGCCACAAAGCTGACCGAACAGCTGCTGCCCGCTGGCTATCACCGCTTATGGATCGAGGGCCCGACCCTTCGTGCATCGTCACTATTACTTGCTGCCAGCCGTTGTCCAGCAGCTAGTCGAGGTTGGGGCCTGTTTCTTGCTCTGCACGGACTTCGTACTGGCAATGATTGGGGGATTGGTAGTTATGCGGGCCTGGGCGAAGTCACGCGATGGGTGCGATCACTGGGGGGTTCGACCGTGGCAACCTTGCCACTCAATCCGATCTTCGTCGACGCCGCCGACCCGAGTCCGTACCTTCCTGTCAGCAGGCTTGCTTACAACGAGCTCTATGTCGATCTTGCCAGCTTGCCGGAGGCGGCCTCAGAGGAAGGGCGCGCGCTGTTGGACTCGTCGTCCTTTCGAGCAACGGTCGATGATGCACGGCGCTCGGTTCTGGTCGACTATCGCCTGGTCTCACGCATGTACCATGAAGCGCTTAACGTCTTCTCCTCGGCTCTCACCTCGGGGCCATCGAACCGACAAGAATCGTTCTGGCGATTCGTCACTGAGAACCCGCACATGATCGACTATGCGAGATTCCGGGCAACGGTCGAACGATATGGCCCTGGGTGGAACAAGTGGCCCTCAGTTCCTGCGGTGCATCGGGGGTCTTCGCCAGGATCATCGGAATCGATGTCATCACGCGTATCGGACCCTGTCGTTCTGCGACATCTCTACGGCCAATGGGTGGCGGACGAGCAGCTCGCAGCGGTGGCAGCCTCCGCGGGCACCGGCACGGGTCTTCTGATCGACCTTCCGGTGGGAGTTCATCGATGGGGGTTCGATTGCTGGTTCGAGCCCGACGCCTTTGTCGAGGCGCTGGAAGTGGGAGCTCCCCCAGATCATTTCTTCGCCGAAGGGCAGAACTGGGGATGCCCACCTCTTCATCCTGAACGTATTCGCATCGCCGGTTACCGCTATCCGATCGCAGTGCTCCGTCACGCCCTCCGATATGCCAAGGCGCTCCGCATCGACCACGTCATGGGGCTGCACCGTTTGTACTGCATCCCCAAGGGCTTCGATGCGCGCGATGGCGTTTATGTGGGTTACCACGCAGATGAGCTCCATGCCATCGTCGCAATCGAGGCGGCCCGCGCCGGTGCGATTGTGGTTGGGGAGGATCTCGGGACGGTTCCCGAGGTCGTACGCACTGAAATGACGAGGGACCGGATGTTGAGGAGTTGGGTGCTGCAGTTCGAGATTGCGCCAACGGATCCCCTTCCGGACCCACCACCAGACGTCGTGGCGTCACTGGGTACTCATGACCTTCCGAGGTTCGCGGCCTTCTGGGAGGGATCGGATATCGACGATGATCTTGCCGCCGGCAGGATCGACCCCGGTGATGCGGAAGTTGCCCGGCGCCAACGAACAGCGCTTCGCCGGACGATCGCCAGCGCCATCGAGGCCGCTTCTGGCTCGGAGGGTCCGGTGATTGACGATCGTGTGGACGACGCTGCGATCCTCGAGGCGCTCCGCGGTTGCCTTCGTCATCTGGGAGAAAGCAGGGCGTCCTTGGTCCTCTGTGACCTCGAGGACCTGTGGCTCGAGCGGAGGCGTCAGAACAGGCCAGGTTTGATCGCGGGGATGACCAACTGGCGCCGTCGAGCCGCGCGAACGCTTGAGGCCGCACAGGGTGACCCCGAAGTACTCAAGACGTTGCGCCACCTTGCCATCGCTCGGTCTGCAGAGCAGCGTTGGTCATGAGCGAGCTCAGTAGGCGAACCGAGGCGCCGAGAATGATGCTCTCCGACGACGACCTGCACTGGTTCAACGAGGGCACGCACCGGCGGTTGGCCGAAAAGCTCGGTGCCCATCCCCTGGGCGACGGTGGTGGTGTGTACTTCGCAGTCTGGGCCCCGAGCGCCCGGCAAGTCAGCGTGATAGGTGACTTCAACCAATGGAATCCGCGAGCGGATGTGCTGTACCCCCGAGCGTCATCGGGGATCTGGGAGGGGACCGTCTCAGGTGCAGCGGTGGGTGACGTCTACAAATTTGCGATCACGACCCCAAGCGGGTCGATCGTCGACAAGGCCGACCCGGTTGCGTTCGCGACGGAGGTTCCCCCCCGCACCGGATCAATTGTTTGGGCGCTCGACTACCACTGGCACGACGACCTGTGGATGGCCTCCCGGGGCAGAAGCTTGCGTCTCGACGCGCCGATCTCGATCTATGAGGTGCACCTCGGGAGCTGGCGTCGACCGAGCAGAGATCCAAGGCGCTTCCTCACCTACCTTGAGATCGCAGATCCGCTTATCGAGCATGTACATGAGGCGGGGTTTACTCATGTCGAGTTCCTTCCGCTCATGGAGCACCCCTTCTACGGATCGTGGGGTTATCAGATCACCGGGTACTTTGCTCCGACGAGTAGGTACGGAACGCCACAAGACCTCATGGCCCTGATCGACCAGCTACACCAGGCCGGTATCGGCGTAATCATTGACTGGGTTCCGTCACACTTCGCCAATGATGCGTTTGGTCTCGCAGAGTTCGATGGTACGCACCTCTACGAGCACGCCGATCCCCGCCTTGGTGTCCATCCAGAATGGAATAGCCTCATCTTTAACTATGGTCGCCATGAGGTTCGTAGTTTTCTCGCTTCATCGGCGGAGCATTGGCTTGCTACCTATCACGCTGATGCGCTTCGCGTCGACGGCGTCGCCTCCATGCTTTACCTCGATTACGCGAGGTCAGGTGGGGAATGGGTCGCGAACCGCTACGGAGGTCGTGAGAACCTCGACGCTGTCTCGTTCCTTCGTCAGCTCAACGTCGGTATCTATGCTGATCACCCCGACGTGCAAACAGTAGCGGAGGAGTCGACCGCTTGGCACGGAGTCTCCCGCCCAGTGGAATTCGGTGGCCTGGGCTTTGGCTTTAAGTGGGACATGGGGTGGATGCACGACACCTTGCAATACCTGAACCGTGACCCTATTTATCGGAGATACCATCACGAGGAAATCACTTTTCGATCGGTCTATGCCTTCAGCGAGAATTTCGTGCTCCCGTTGTCACACGACGAGGTCGTTCATGGGAAGGGGTCCCTCCTAACGAAGTTCTCCGGGGACGACTGGCAGAAGTTCGCCACGCTCCGTTTATTGCTCGCGTATCAGTTCAGCCTTCCAGGAAAGAAGCTGCTCTTCATGGGAACCGAGATGGCACCATGGACCGAGTGGGACCACGAGGGAGAAGTGCCATGGGGATTGCTCGAATACGCATCGCACGCAGGGACCTTTCGCCTCGTATCGGACCTCAACCGTCTCTATCGTGAAATTCCAGCGCTTCATGAGCGTGACGCAGACCCGGCCGGGTTCGAGTGGGTCGAGCTCGACCAGGCGTCCGACATCAGTGTGATCAGCTTTCTCCGGCGAGCGCGCGATCGCTCTTCGCTGCTCGTCGTATGCAACTTCACTCCTGTGCCACGCCATGATCATGCGGTCTACGTTCCGCTCGTGGGACGCTGGGACGAGATCCTCAATACCGACGCTCGCGAATATTGGGGAAGTGGGGTCGGGAACCTTGGTGGTAAGGATACGGTTCCGGCTCCTCATGACCCCGATGGCCGCCCGGTTCTGCTCCTGAGCGTTCCGCCGCTCGGATGTGTCATGCTGGCACCGAAAACTCGATCGGACGGGCAGGATCCCTCTCCATGTTGAACCTCAGGGTCTGGCCGGGGAGTCCGTTTCCGCTCGGTGCTACATGGGATGGCGAGGGAGTCAATTTCTCCATTTACTCGGAGAACGCCACTGCGGTCGAGCTGTGCCTGTTCGCTTCGTCCGATTCGGCGGTGCCGATGACCCAGATCCCGATGTCTGCGACGACTGACCGCATTTGGCATGCATATCTTCCAGACGTTCGCCCAGGCACTTTGTACGGCTATCGCGTCGATGGTCCCTATCGTCCCCAGGAGGGGCACCGTTTCAACCCGGCCAAGCTCTTGATCGATCCCTATGCAAAGGCCGTCAGCGGGTCGATCCAGTGGACCGATGAGCTCTACGGATACACCATCGGAGATCCAAGAGAAGATCTCTCGTTCGATCCGAGAGACTCGGCAGGCAGGATGCCCAAGTGCGTCGTCATCGATCAGGCATTCACCTGGGGCGACGATCGTCCGCCGAACATCCCCTGGAACCGGAGCCTCATCTATGAGTGCCACGTCCGAGGTATGACGATTCGCCATCCTGCCGTTCCCGAACGGGTTCGAGGGACTTACCTAGGGCTCGCCTCGGACCCCGTTATCGACCATTTGAAAGCACTCGGTGTCACCGCAGTCGAATTAATGCCCGTTCATCAATTTGCAGCTGATCGCCACCTCATCGAGCATGGATTGACCAATTACTGGGGATACAACTCCATTGCTTTCTTCGCTCCACACGTAGGCTACGCGAGCGCGGGCATCGGCCAGCAAGTGAACGAATTCAAGTCAATGGTCCGAACGCTGCATCGTGCTGGCCTTGAGGTGATCCTTGATGTTGTCTACAACCACACAGCCGAGGGCAGTCATCTCGGACCGACGTTGTCGCTTCGTGGGGCTGATAACGCTGTCTACTACCGTCTCGATCCAGAGAACCCCAGGTTCCACGTCGACTTCACGGGCACGGGGAATAGCCTGAACATCGTCCACCCACGGACCATGGCGCTCGTGATGGACAGTCTTCGCTACTGGGTCACCGACATGCATGTGGACGGGTTTCGCTTTGACTTGGCGCCCGTCCTCGTGCGGGGGTATGAGGCTGGGCAGTCCAGTGCGTTCTTCGAAATCGTCCAGCAGGATCCTGTGCTGTCGACGGTGAAGCTGATTGCCGAGCCATGGGACGTCGGTCCGGACGGCTACCAGTTGGGTCGCTTTCCACCCGGGTGGGCCGAGTGGAACGGCGCATATCGGGATTGCGTACGCCGGTTCTGGCGTGGTGATGCGGGACAGCTTCCCGAACTGGCCTCTCGGCTGACAGGGTCGAGTGACATCTACGCGCCAAGCGGGCGGCGAATGTACGCGAGCGTGAACTTCATTACCTGTCACGACGGGTTCACGCTCACGGACCTTGTCAGCTATGAGCGCAAGCACAATGAAGCGAACGGTGATGGTGGTTCCGACGGTGCCGACGAGAACTACAGCAAGAACTGGGGAACCGAGGGTCCGACCGGATCACTTCGGATCCAGCACCTGCGCGACCGAATGAAGCGAAACCTGCTTGCAACCCTCGCCGTCTCTCAGGGAGTGCGCATGCTCCTCGGAGGTGACGAGATCGGACGTACCCAGCTCGGGAACAACAATGCCTATTGCCAGGACAACGAGATGAGCTGGATCGACTGGGAGGTCGGCCCCAGCGGAGAAGAATTTTTGTCTTTCGTCCGTTCGATCTTCAAGATCGTGGCTGAAAACCCCACCTTGCGACGTCGAGACTTCTTCGGCGGGCAGACGGCGCGAAACCGCGCGACGAAGGAAATCTCCTGGATCCGCCCGGACGGGCGGGAGATGACACAGGAGGACTGGCATGATGCAGAGAACCGGTCGATTGGCCTGCTGCTCTTCGGGGGAGCTGCCGACGAGGTCGACGAGCGTGGCCGCTGGGCCAAGGGCCATACCGTTCTTTACTTGGCCAACGCAGCCAATCGCTCGAAGCTCTTCACGCTGCCCGGTCTTGAGGTCCCCGGGAGATGGGAGGCTCTTCTGGACACCGCGCGCCCTATGGGATCCCCGCGCTGGGTCACGAATCCCCAGGTGAACGTCACAGCCCACTCGTGTCTGCTGCTTCGGCACGTCGAATAGGTGCTTCGGCACGTCGAGTAGGGCTCGGAGCCGCCCGCGCGACGTTCTTGGGGGAGCCAGATGGCTCAGGATGAGCAGCGGCAAGGCCGCGCCAACGGTCTGAGTCTCACGGCAGAATGGATGCTGTGACGGTCGAACCCGAGGAGCTTCCTGCAGAGGAGCAGCAGCGCCGTATGGGTGAGCTGATCGAGCTCATCGAAATGATGCGCCCTGCGGTGCAAGCCGATGGCGGTGACTTGGCCTTGGTGCGTGCCGATGTCTGCTCGGGAGTGGTCGAGGTGGAGCTGCGCGGTTCGTGCAGTTCTTGCGCCATCAGCGCCGCCACGCTTCAGGGGGGCGTCGAGCGAATCTTGCGCGACCGTTTGCCCTGGGTGACCGAGGTGGTGGGCGGTGTCGATGAGACGATCGACCCCTTCGAGAGCGCGGCACTCGGCCAGGGCGGCTACGTCCCTCGCTTCTGAGCCGAGGGCCGTTCATGCACCGTGGTTGCGCGGGCCGACCCAGGCCGGGAAGGCTTGGCGCCCATGGCGGAGATCATCGGGAGCTCCGAGACTGAACGCCATCGGTCGTGGCGGCCAGAAGTCGCCTGGCAACGGGTTCGGGCCTCGTGGGAACGCAGCAAGCACCTCGGCGTCCCACCGGCACGGCCAGCGAGGCCACCAGAGCCTGGCTGCCTTCGGATCGCGTTCCTGACCTATCGGGGCAACCCGCGATGCGGTGGTCAAGGGGTCTACACGCGTCATCTGAGCCGGGAACTGGTTGCGCTGGGCCATTCGGTCGAGGTCTTCGCTGGACAACCGTGGCCCGAACTCGACGAAGGCGTGGGATTCACGCCGGTCCCAAGTCTCGACCTCTATCGAGATCCCGACCCGTTCCGCCTGCCGCACCCGCGTGAGATCCGGTCGGTGGAGGACGCCCTCGAGTTGGCGATCATGCTCAGCGCGGGCTTCGGCGAGCCGCGGACATTCTCACGGCGCGTGCGCGCCGTGTTGCAGAGGCGTCCCGGTGCCTTCGACATCGTGCACGACAACCAGTGTCTGGGGAGCGGCATGCTTGGGATCCTCAAGGACGGCTGGCCGCTGCTCACGACCCTGCACCATCCGATCACGGTCGACCGCCAGCTGGCACTCGCACACGCCACCAGCCTCTGGCAACGATTCACGCTCAGGCGATGGTTCGGCTTCCTCCACATGCAGGCACGCGTTGCGCGACGCCTCCCGGCGATCATCACGGTCTCGGAGTCTTCGAAGAGCGACATCGCAAGCCAGCTCTTGGTGAAGTCCGACCGAATTACCGTCGTCCCGGTCGGAGTCGACCATACCGTCTTCCGTCCGCAGGGGGTGCGTCCGATTCCAGGGCGCATCATCGTGACCTCCTCGAGCGACGTCCCCATGAAGGGCCTCCTCCCGCTCCTCGAAGCAGTGGCAAAGTTGCGGGTCGAGCGCGGGATTGAGCTGATCGTCGTCGGCCAGCCTCGTCCTGGGGGTCGGGTGGACCGCGCAATCAGGGAGCTCGATCTGGCCCACGCGGTGCGTTGTGTGCACGGAATCTCCGACGAGGCCTTGGCGCGGTTGTATGCCGAGGCAGAGGTCGCCGTGGTTCCCTCTCTCTACGAGGGTTTCTCGCTCCCCGCCATTGAAGCGATGGCTTGCGGTGTTCCGGTCGTGGCGACCACAGGGGGAGCGCTTCCAGAGGTAGTCGGCAAGGACGGGGAGACGGGGGTGCTTGTGCCCCCGGATGATCCCGGAGCACTGGCTCACGCGATCGCGAGACTCCTTGATGATCCAACGTTGCGCGCGCGTCTTGGAGATGCCGGGCGGCGCCGGGTGTTGCGGCGCTACACGTGGGGGGTGACGGCCCGTCAAACGGTCGAGTGCTATAGGGCACTGCTTTCGTGTTGACCATCGATCTCGACCGCCTTGGCCTCCGCAAGGGGACGCGAGCCCTCGATGTCGGCTGCGGCCTTGGTCGTCACGCGTTCGCGATCGCCAGGAGCGGGGCGTGGGTAGTTGCCCTCGATTTGGGTGCCGATGAACTTCGCCACGTGCGCGCGGTCGTGACAGCGATGCTGTCGTCCGGTGAGCTTGCTGCAGATTCCGCAGTACCGGTTGCGCTTCGAGGAGACATCCTGACACTCCCGTTTCCTGATGAGACCTTCGATGTGGTCGTCGCATCCGAAGTGCTCGAACACATTCCCGACGACGAAAACGCGATTGCAGAGCTCGCAAGGGTGCTGCGCCGCGGAGGAACGCTCGCCGTCACTGTCCCTCGCTGGGGTCCTGAGTGCTTGAACTGGCTGCTTTCAAAGGAGTACCACTCCGTTCCGGGGGGGCACGTACGGATCTACCGCCGTTCCGAGCTCCGCCGTCGGTTACGTTCCTGCGGCTTGGTGCCGAAGGGGGCTCATTATGCCCATGGTCTGCATTCGCCTTACTGGTGGCTCCGGTGCCTGGTCGGACCCTCGAACGAGGAAAACCGTGCGGTTGCCGCGTACCGTCGCTTCCTCGAATGGGACATCGTCCATGGGCCTCGTATCACGCGAGCGCTTGACCGCCTGCTTAATCCGCTGATTGGCAAGAGCCTCGTGATCTACCTGACCAAGGATCCCGTTGATCGGGTTGCGGTTGAAGTGTGATCGATATGGTCAGGGCAAGTGCAGATCTGCCGGAAGTTGCCGGAGTCCTCACCAAAGAGGAGCTGCTCGCGACTGGATCGGCCATCGCTGCCGTGCAGCGACCCGATGGGATGATCCCATGGTTCGAAGGCGACCACTGCGATCCCTGGAACCACGTGGAATCGGCAATGGCTCTCACGGTCTGTGGCCTCCACGACGAGGCGCTCCGTGCGTACGATTGGATCATCAATGCACAGCTCGGCGACGGCTCGTGGTTCAACTACTACTTCGCTGACGGCAGTGTCAAGGACGCCCGGCTCGACACGAACGTCTGCGCGTATATTGCGACCGGTGCCTGGCACCATTTTCTAGTGACGGGCGCGCTCGACCACCTCGAACGGATGTGGCCGGCCGTTGAGCGGGCGGTCGAATTCGTCCTTCGATGGCAGGGTTCAGACGGTTCGATCGCTTGGGCGATCGACCCAGCTGGGCGAAGGGAGCGGTACTCGTTGCTGGCAGGCTCCTCGTCGATCTTTCACAGCCTCCGCTGCGCAATCGCGGCAGCAGAGCTATTGGGCAAGGAACGACCGCACTGGGAACTCGCCGCCGGTCGTCTCGGGCACCTTGTCAGGCACCATCCCGAGACGTTCGCGCCGAAGTCGGAGTTCGCAATGGACTGGTACTACCCCGTGCTCAGTGGAGCACTTGGAGGTCCTGACGGCGCCAAGCGGATCGAGCAAGGATGGGAAGCCTTCGTGCTCGCTGGGTCCGGCGTCAGATGCGTATCAGGCAGCAACTGGGTGACGGCAGCCGAGACCGCCGAGTGTGTCCTGGCGCTCGACGCACTCGGGGTCGAGGCCGCCGCTGTGGAGCTCTTCGCCGCTGGCCAACAGCTTCGCTTGGTCGACGGTTCGTACTGGACAGGGTTGGCATTCCCGGAACGGCGATCCTTCCCGGCGGACGAGCGAACGACGTACACGGCAGCCGCGATGGTGCTCGCCGCCGACGCCCTGTCTCGCGCGACCCCTGCCTCTGGGCTCTTCCGGGGCGAAGGCCTTCCCGCCCCGTTGGACCTCGCCGACCCCGACTGCCCATTGGCGGAAACGTGCCCGCGTCGTGTGGAGCGATCGAACGTTTGACGGGGTTCTCGCCTACTGGCGGCGCAGGACCCGAAGGCTCCCGCACTCGCCGTCTTCGATCCATTGTCCGCTTTCGATGGCTTGACACCACAGCTCGTAGGGGGGTCGACCCCCGTCTGCGGGGTTCGGGAACACGTCATGGATTGCCAACCACCCGCCTTGAGCGACATGCGGGGCCCAGCCGTCGAAATCAGCCTGAGCCACCGCCCGCCCATGCCCGCCGTCGATGAAGCAGAACGACAGCGCGGTCCGCCAGTGGGCAGCGATCGTTGCCGAGTCTCCAATGACGCCGATCACGCAGTGCTCGAGGCCGGCCTGGGCAATGGATCGTCGCCAGTGCGGGAGCGTATCGATGCGCCCGTCCTCGGGGTTGACGAGTGTGGGATCGTGGTGCTCCCAACCGGCTTGGTTCTCCTCTGATCCATGGTGGTGATCGACACTGAAGAGCACGCTGCTGGTTGCCTCGGCAGCAGCTCCGAGGTAGATGGTCGATTTTCCGCACCACGCGCCGATCTCGACCATTGCCACCGGCTCTGGGCTCCCTTGGAATGCTCGGCCTGCACGCAGACCTGCCTCCAAGAGGGCAGCTCCTTCGTCGTCAGGCATGAAGCCCTTCGTCGCGCGTGCACGAGTCACCAGCTCATCGAGTCGGTCACCTGGCAGAACGACACCTCGAAGCCGTGCAGGGGGTGCGTCTGTCATGGAACGATCACTCGTTCGAGAACCTCGCGCAACCTCCCACGCTCCCGCTCGCCGAAGGCAACATTGACCGCCAGACGCTCAAGCGATTGCTCCACCGTCCGTTGTCCCGCGCGTATTGGATGTTCACGGAGAAAAGAGGTCACTTTCTCGGCAAGTGCCGCATCTCCGCAGAGGGCTCGGACCCCATCCAGCATGCGCGCGTGGGAGTTATCGGGAAAGCGTTCGATGATCGCTGACCAGTTTTCGGTGATCCGCTGCCATGTCACGGGGCCGACCACGCGGTTGGTGAGGAGTGCGAGGATGAGGTAAGGGGCGTTCTGCGTCCGGACTTCTTCCAGTGCGAGGTCGAACGTTCGTGCGCCCAGTTCGACGTCGGGGAACTTGGCGAGCGCGGTCAGATAGCGAAGCTCCTCCTGCGGGGTTGCGGCAGCACGGTAACGGGCGAGCATCTTCTCGTAATCCGCTGTGAGGGCACTTGCTGCGACGACCTCGAGCACGGCTGCTTCGATGTCGGGGTTGATGGGGACCGGTCCCTCTTTACGGTTGGCTTCGTCGAAGCGGCGGCGCGCATCTGCGCGGATCGCCTCATCCTCTCCGATCGTTCCGAGAGCGCCGATGAGCAGTGCGCGCAGCGTGGGGATCCGCTCGCCCTCGTTTTCTGAGGGGTCCCAGCCCAGCTCTCGGGCTCGAGGCCCGAGCAGGGAACGGGTTGCTGCCGCCAAGATCGGGCGATCACCCTCGCCGACGACGCGGTCGCAGAGCCCAAGCGCCCCGGCGACGGTGGAAAAAGTGCTCGGCTCGCTGTCATGGCCGAGATGTCGTGCAAGGGAGAAGAAGTCCTCGAGGGGCCTGCGACCGGACAGGACCAGCGCCCAGGTGTCAGCCACCAGGTTCGAACGCTCGAGCGCATCGAGTCGATCGAGGTGTCCGGCGAGGCGCTCGAGGTCGCTGGTCTCGTAGGCGACGCGGTAGACGCCCCACCCTCCCGCATTGACCACCAAGGGTCCGTCTGATGGAGCCAGAACGGGGTCCTCGATGCTCTCGGCCGTGAGCAACAGCCGCTCTGTCGATACAGCATCACGCTGATCGAGCCGGCGCATGAGCACAGGGACGTTCCACCGCGGCGGTTCTTGGCCAGGTTCGCTCCCACGTGCAGAGGCGTCGTAGGAGAACGGTTCTTGGACCAAGCGGCCAGGTCGGAGCGAGACGAGCGGGTGTCCTCCCTGGAGGATCCATGAGTCCATCAGTGCTCTCACCGGCTCACCGCTCGCATCCTCCAAGGCGTCCCAGAGGTCACTCGTGACCGTGTTTCCGTGCGCGTGCGCGACGAGGTACGCACGGACCCCACGGCGGAACGCATCGGGCCCGATGTACTGCTCGAGCATTCGGAGGACGCTCCCGCCCTTTTGATACGTGAGGACATCGAACATACCTTCGGCTTCCTCGGGCGATCCGACCGGGTATTCGATGGGCCTGGTGGACCGCAACCCGTCCACGGCGAGCGCAGCCTCCCGCTCGAGTCCAAAGCTGACCCAGCGCTCCCAAGCTGGGCGAAAGGCGTCGACGCAGAGCACCTCCATGAAGGTGGCGAAGGCCTCGTTGAGCCAGATCCCTTCCCACCACTGCATCGTGACCAGGTCGCCGAACCACATGTGCGCGATCTCGTGCGAGACAACGTCTGCCACCCGTTCGAGCTCCGTCCTGGCGGCTGAGGCCGGATCGATCAGGAGTGCAGTTTCGCGGAAGGTCACGCAGCCCAGGTTCTCCATCGCGCCGAAGGCGAAATCCGGGATGGCGACGAGGTCAAGTTTCTCTGCCGGGTAGGGGATGTCGAAGTACGACGAGAAGAACCGGAGGGCGTGGGCAGCGACCTCGAGTGCGTACGAAGTGAGATGGCCCTTGCCCGGGACGTGGACCACGCGGACCGGGACGCCATCGACGTCAACGGGCTCGGTTGCCTCCAGTGGCCCGACGATGAGGGCGACGAGATAGGTGGACATCGGCATGGTAGGAGCGAAGCGGACCCGAAGGCGTCCGTCCTCTTCGTGGTCCACCTTGACGATGGGGGAGTTGGAGAACGCGGCGAGGCTGGGATCGATGAGGAGGGTGACCTCGAAGGAAGCCTTACGATCGGGCTCGTCCCAGCAGGGGAAGGCGCGTCTGGCATCGGTCGCCTCGAGCTGGGTCGTCGCGATCGTTCGGGTGATGCCGTCTTGGTCGACGAAGGTGCTGCGGTAAAAGCCGCGGAGTTTGTCGTTGAGCGATCCAGCGAAACGGCAACGCAGCACGTAGCGCCCGGGTTCCAACACCTGGGGAACGGTGAAGGTGACACGCTCGTCCTTCTCGTCAAGGGCGATGCTCGCGGTGTGCACGATGCCGCCGCCGAGGTCCACTTCAGCGCGCTCGATGCTGAGCTCTGCCGCGTTGCAAATGATCCGGTCGACGGGGGCGACGACTCGAATGTCGATCTCAGCGGACCCGGTGAAGGTCCCTGCGTCGAGGTCGGGCGCCAGGCACAGGCGATAGACGGTGGGTTCGACGGTGCGAGGAAGCCGGTATGGGGCGTCGGGCGTCGAGCTGGAGGACATGGTCCGCGAGGCTACCGCCCGGGATTCGGGAGACACTGCTCGTCCATCGCGTTGGTGACCGGTCCGATCCGCGGGGCTGTGGAGTTCCATGACGTACCCTCCGGGGTCGTTTGTGCGTCCCGGCATCAACACCGGCGTGCCCTCGGCATCGAAGCCGTCTTTCACGGCCAGTTCCTCGGCAGCTGCCCGCGACGGCGGCATGCACACCAGCGGGCACCGGGCGCGGCAGGAACCACCGAGTGCGGCCGAGATCGCGTGCGAAAGCGATGCCTCCTCCGGAGCAGCTGTGAGGTATGGCTGGGTTGCGAGCACCAGGTGGTCGGGTCCGCCGGAGCGGTCCGGAGCTGGTTTCTTGGTGACGCGAGGTCCCCACTCCAGCTCCAGCCAGTGGCACCGAAGTGGGGGCCTGCGCTCTTTAAACGCGCCCTGCGGTCGGACGTGTTAGCCAGCCCTGCGGTCGGACGTGGGCCAGCCGATGGCGGGTCGGGGACGGGCCCTCTCGGAGAGTTGTTGGCGGCGGCCCGTCGCTGGCACCGTCTCGAGGCAGATACGAACGTATGTTCTGGACCGATCCGGCGGCAGGGCCGGCGCTCAAGGACGGCAGCGGTACCGTCGGGGAGGTGATGATGAATTCGGATTCCGGTGCCCTTGACGTCGTTGGCGTTGGGAACGCATTGGTCGACGTGATCTCGGCTACCTCAGGAACCCAGTTGAACGCGCTCAACCTGTACGAGGGGGCGATGACCCTGGTGTCCAAGGAGCGTGCGGAGGCGATCTACGAGGCGATGGGTGCGACCACCGAGATGTCGGGTGGCTCGGCTGCGAACACCGTGGCCGCCATCGCCGCGCTTGGTGGTGCAGCTGGGTATGTGGGCAAGGTGGCTGACGACGAACTCGGACGGGTGTTCACCCACGACATGAAGGCATCGGGTGTGACGTTCGAGCCAGCAGATGCCGGAGACGACGGCCACTTGGGGACGGGGCGCTGCCTTGTCCTCGTCAGCCGGGACGGTGCGAGGACCATGGCGACGTACCTCGGGATCGCCTCGACGGTGAGACCAGGGGAGCTCCCGGCCGAGTTCTTCTCCCGCGGGCGAATCTTGTATCTCGAGGGGTACCTCTGGGACCTCCCACCGGCCAAGGAGGCGATGCGTCGAGCAGCCCGCACCGTCCACGACGCGGGTGGGTCCGTGGCGTTGTCGTTGTCGGACCCGTTCTGTGTTGAGCGCCACCGGCGGGACTTCCTGGACCTGCTCCTCGGGGACGTTGACGTCCTCCTCGGCAACGAGGAGGAACTCGTGCAGCTGTTCGCTGCTCGTTCGGCGGAGGAGGCGCTTGCTGCGGCAGAGCAAACCGGCTTGCTGGTGGCAATGACTCGTGGTGCGGCTGGATCGGTGGTCGTCACCGCTCACGGTCCGGTCGCGGTCGCGGCGGCTCCCGTGGACCCTGTCGTGGATACCACCGGTGCTGGCGATCTGTTCGCGGCCGGGTTCCTCTATGCCCTCACCCATGGTGCAGATCCGGTCGAAGGCGCTCGTCTCGGTTCGTTGTGCGCGGCGGAGATCCTCGGCCACTTCGGTGCCCGCCCCGAGCGGGATCTCGCTGCGATGGCGAGGGCTGCTGGGCTCGTGTGAAGACGCTCTGTAGGATGCGTTCAGTGCATGCTCGCCTGTCGATCCCGCGGCAGCACTCGAAGGTCTCACCTGAGGTTGCCCATGGGCGCTCAGTTCGTGCCCGCTGGTTCTCTCGTCGCGCCGTCGGGCTTCACGTGGCGGTGCTTCTGTGGGTCCCTGGCTGCCTGATTGCTGGGTGGTGGCAAGTGACCCGAGCGCTCGACGGAAACGGCCTGAGCTATCTGTACTCCGTCGAGTGGCCAGCGTTCGCGCTGATCGGGATATGGGTTTGGTGGGTGCAGCTGCACACGGATCCCGAGACGGTGGGCGCTCGTGCGCAGCGACGCCTGGAAGCAGCTGTGCGGCAGCAAGGTAAGCCCGTGGCGGCAACCCGCCGGCGAGAGGAAGAAGATGAAGCGTTGGCCGCCTACAACGACCGTCTCGCCGAATTGGCCGCGACCGGAAAGCCGAAGACCTGGCGGCGGTCATGACATTGTCGGAGAATCCCTGGCTGTATCGCCGGGTCATTGCGTACGCGCACCAGGGCGGAGCGCTCGATGCCCCCTCGTCGACCCTGTATGCGCTTCGGCACGCCGTCGATGCTGGCGCAACCGCGCTCGAGCTCGATGTCCACGCAACGGCGGATGGCGAGCTCGTCGTCTGTCATGACGCGACGGTCGATCGAACGACGAACGGGTGCGGAGCGATCGCCCAGCTATCGCTGGAGGAACTCCGCCGGCTGGACAATGCCTACTGGTTCGTCCCCGGACTGGACGCCGTACGGGGCCGCGAGCCCTCCGAATACGTGTTTCGCGGCCGTGCCCCCGAGGACAGGGAGTTTGGAATCCCTACGCTTCGTGAGGTCTTGGCAGCCTTTCCCGACGTGGTGCTGAACATCGACATCAAGCAGACCGCTCCCGCAGTGAAGCCGTACGAAGCCACGCTCGCTTCGTTGCTCAACGAGTACGAGCGAAGCGACGACGTGATTGTGACCTCCTTCGACGAGCGGGCGATCGAGGCGTTCTCGAGGCTGGCACCGAACGTGCCGACCGCGGCAGGACCAGGGACAACGACTGCTTTCTGGGTCGCGGCGCATGCCGGGGGTGATCTGCCGCCCCTGACGTCGCTCGCGTTCCAGGTGCCCGAGCGCCATGGGGTGCTCAGCGTCGTCGACGAGTGTTTCGTTGACGCCGCGCACCGTCACGGGCTCGCCGTCCACGTCTGGACGGTCAACGACCCCGACGCCATGAGGCGTCTGGTCGATCTCGAGGTCGACGGCATCATGTCGGATGTCCCGAACAGGCTGGTGGGCGTGCTGCGGGAGCGAAATGCGTATTGGCCAGGATCAAGGCGGCAAACGTCAGGCTGAGGGCTGGTTGATGTCACCGCCGTGGCCGATGCGGACGTTCAACCGCGGCCGCAATTGGGCTTCTTGCCGTGATTCGCTTTCTTTTTGGTTCGGAGCTTGCGCTTCACCGTTCGCTTCGACACAGCGCCGCGATTGTAGTCCGTCGGATCCGATCTGTGCTCCGCCGACCACTCGCTCCCGCCCCGTTAACGTCGCCTTGTGCAACGTCTCGGCCTGGTCGGATTGCCCAATTCCGGCAAATCGTCGCTTTTCAATGCCTTGACCGGAGGACATGTCCCGGTCGCCCCCCACCCGTTCACCACCACCGAGACGACTGTCGGGGTCGCGCCGCTCCCAGACGATCGCTTGGACGCGTTGGCGCAGTTGAGCCACAGCCGAAAGGTTGTGCATGCCGGTGTCGAGGTGGTCGACATCGCGGGGTTGGCGCCCGGGGCCTCGAGTGGCGAGGGGATGGGCAACCGCTTCCTGGCCGGGATCCGTGAGGTTGATGCCTTGCTCTTCGTGCTGCGATCCTTCCACGACGAGGCGGTTCCCGGGCTGTCCGATCCCGTTGCAGCGCTCGATGCACTCGAGCTCGAGCTCGTGCTCGCCGACGTCGCATCCCTAGAACAGCAGTCTGAGAAGCGCCGCAAGCAGGCCAGGCTGCGAGGCGACCGCTCGCTCGCCGCCGAAGCGGACGCAATCGATTCCGCGATGACGATCCTCCAGACCGGGACGCCGTTGTACCGGGCAGAGCTCTCCGCAGAGACCCGTGGACGTCTCCGCGGCTCGTTCCTGCTGACGGACAAGCCCGTGCTGGCAGTTGTGAACCTCGGGGACGACCAGATCGAGGCTGCGGCAGACATCGTCGGCCCGGTCGCCGAGCGCCTCGATGGAGCCGGTGAGGCGCTCGGTGCGTGCGTGCAGCTCGAGGCAGAGGCGGCGCAGCTCCCACCCGACGAACGAGCTGAGCTGCTCTCGGGGCTCGGACTCGGCGACGGTGTCCTCCCGAGGGTGGCGCGGGCGGCATTTCAGCTGCTCGGGCTGCGCACCTTCTTTACGACAGGGGAGAAGGAGTCACGCGCCTGGACGTTCCGCGCAGGGGCCAAGGCACCTGAGTGTGCGGGCACCATTCACTCCGACCTCGAGCGAGGGTTCATTCGTGCCGAGGTCATCCACTGGGATGAGCTGGTCGACCTGGGTGGGTGGGCAAGGGCGAAGGCCGCCGGGCGTCTTCGGGTCGAAGGGCGGGACTACGAAGTCCTCGACGGTGATGTTCTTGAGATCCGGTTCAACGTGTAGCAACGAGCGGGATGATGATCATCGCGAGGAGTCGGATGCGAGCAGGATGGTTGCTTCGAGACGGTGAGGTCCTGGCGGCCGTAGAGCTGGTCGAGTCCACCTTGAGCCGCTACCGCGGATTCATCGGCCGTCCGATGCCCGAATCAGCGCTGCTGCTCCCCAGGACCCGTTCGGTGCACACCTTCGGGGTGAGCCGTACACTCGACGTCGCCTTCTTGACCGACGAGCTCGCCGTCGTGGCAACGACGACGCTGCGTCCATGGCGAGTGGCGTTTCCTCGGCGCGGCTGCCGGACCATCCTCGAGGCACCCGCCGGTTGGTTCGAGCGATGGGCGCTGCGCCCGGGCGACTTGCTGGAATTCCACCCGACCAACAGCGAGCGACCCACGTGAACGAGGAGAAGCGCACTGGCCAGCTGGTCCTGGTCGCCACCCCGATCGGAAATCTGGGTGACGTCTCGGACCGGGCCAGGGCGGTGCTCCGGAGCGCGGACATCATCTGCGCCGAGGACACACGTCGGACGCGCAAGCTGCTGTCTGCCCTCGCCATTCCTGCAGGGCGCCGACTGGTCTCCTTGCACAGCCATAGCGAGGTTGAACGTACTCCCCAGGTCATCGCCTGGGTCGCTGAGGGCCGAACCGTTGCCCTCGTCAGTGACGCTGGGGTCCCGGTGATCTCCGACCCCGGACAGCGACTCGTCCGGGAAGCAGCCAGGCATGGGTGCCAGGTCACCGCGGTCCCAGGACCTTCGGCGTTGTTGACGGCCTTGGCCGTCAGTGGCTTACCTGCCGACCGCTTCTGTTTCGAAGGATTCCTGCCACGCCGGGGGGCGGAACGGAGGAGGTGCCTCGAAGCGCTCGCTTCAGAGCAGCGGACGTGCGTTCTCTTCGAGGCTCCGGGGCGGCTCCATCCCACGTTGTGCGAGCTCTTGGAGCGCTGTGGCGACCGCGACATTGCCATCGCTCGGGAGCTGACCAAAGTGCACGAAGAGGTGTGGCGGGGCAGCTTGGCACGAGCGGTCGAAGCCTTCGCTCGGCGGGCCGTCCGAGGAGAAGTGGTGATCGTCCTGGGTGGGAAGGCTCCCGGTGCTGAGACGCCCTCCGATGTCGAGGTCCGCCGAGCCCTCGAGGAGCGCCTGTCTGCCGGAGAGGGTCCCCGCAAGGCAGCGGAAACCGTCGCCGATGAGCTGGGGGTTCCGCGTCGTCGCGCGTACCGGATCGCCCTGGTGGCGCGCCACGAGACCCCCGGTACGCTACCGCCGTGCCACCCTTCTACATCACCACCCCCATCTACTACGTGAACGATGCCCCGCACGTGGGGCATGCGTATGCGACCGTGAACGCCGACGCGATCGCGCGGTGGCACCGGCTTCGCGGCGACGAAGTGTTCTTCCTCACCGGCACCGATGAGCACGGCGCGAAAGTAGCCGAGACTGCACATGAGCATGGGCTTTCCCCGAGCCAGTGGGCGGACCAAACCGCACGCCGCTTTCGCGATACCTGGCAGAGGCTGAATATCTCCAACGACGACTTCATTCGGACCACAGAGGATCGCCATCGTCGCACCGTTCAGCAATTTCTCGGACAGATCCATGACAACGGCTACATCGAGCTCGGGACCTACCGTGGCCTTTACTGCGTCGCGTGCGAGGACTACTACACGCCTGAACAGCTTCATGACGGGAATTGCCCTGTGCACAGTCGGCCTGCGATCGAGATGGAAGAGGAGAATTACTTCTTCCGTCTGAGCGCCTTCGAAGAGCGCCTCCTCAGCTGGTATGCGGAAGTGCCCGATGCCGTGCAGCCACCCGCTCGACGCAACGAGGCGCTCGCCTTCATCAAAGGCGGCTTGCGCGACATCTCCATCACGCGCACCTCACTCCGTTGGGGGGTTCCGGTACCCTGGGACGACCGTCACGTCTTCTATGTCTGGTATGACGCATTGGTCAACTACCTGACGGCGATCGGGTATGGCAGCGATGATCCGGCGTGGACCAAGTGGTGGTCGGCTGTTCATCATGTGATTGGCAAGGAGATCGTTCGTTTCCATTGCGTGTGGTGGCCAGCGATGTGCATGGCAGCCGGCATTGATCCCCCACGCCACATTTTTGCTCATGGCTGGTTGCTCGTTGGTGGCGAGAAGCTTTCCAAGACCTTGATCCGACAGGTCGGTGAGGAACGGGGGACGCCGCTCAGCCTGACCGAGGTTGCTCCGGCAGCCTTGGTCGAGCAGTTCGGCGTCGACCCCTTGCGCTATCACTTGCTCCGCGACACGCCGTTTGGAAGCGACGGCGAATTCTCCTACGAGAGCATGGTGTCTCGTTTCAACGCAGATCTTGCCAACAACCTCGGCAACCTGGTGTCACGGGTGGCGCGAGTCGTCGAGTCCAAGTGCGGAGGGATCGGTCCCCCGCCATCGCCGGACAGCCCCCTGGCGACCGCTGCGGCAGAGAGTGTCTCCGCGGCTCAGGCTGCATGGGAGCGCTTTGCACCGCACGAAGCGCTCGAGGCGACATGGCGCCTCATCGGTGCAGCCAACGCGGAGCTCGAAGCTACGGAACCATGGAAGGCAGAGCCTGGCCCAGCAGTGAACGCCGTCCTTGGGAGCGCGCTCGAGGCACTGCGGATCATCGCGTTGCTGGTTTCCCCGGCAATGCCGGCGAGTGCTCAGGAGATCTGGCGACGGATCGGTTTGGGTGGTTCGCCAGAGGATCAGCGTGTGCCTGCGGACGCGGCATGGGGGTCGTATCCGGGAGGGCTTCACGTGGAAACCGGGCCAGCGCTGTTTCCTCGCCGCCGTGAGTGATGACGTTTGCGCCATTGGGCAGACCGTCGACATGACAGGGTGAGGGAGTTGTGATCTCACGAAGCACCGGTTGCGGATGGACAGATTCACACTGTCACTTGCAGGATGCCTATGAACCGCCCGCCGACGCGCTTGGTCGCGCATTCGAAGCCGGGGTCGAACGCGTGGTCTGCGTGGGAACCGACGTCTCCACGTCACTGGCCGCGGTGGCGCTTGCCCGAGGAGACGGAGGTGACGGTGCAGCGAGACCCGTGGTGTCCGCTACCATTGGCCTCCACCCGCACCAGGCGACCGAGGGCATCGACGGGATCGCGCGCCTCGTTCACGAGGCGGTCGCGACCGGCGACCATACGGTCGTGGCCGTTGGGGAGTGCGGCCTCGATTACCACTATGAGCATTCACCTCGCCACGTCCAGCGTTCCGTCTTCGCTGATCAGATTGCGTTGGCGAAGCAATCCGGGTTGGCGCTGGTCATTCATGCTCGGGACGCTTGGGACGACCTCTTCGACATCCTTCGTGCTGAGGGCCCACCAGAGCGTGCGGTGCTCCATTGCTTCACCGGCGGGCAGGACGAGGCTCGGCAATGCCTCGATGCAGGACTGACACTTTCTTTCAGCGGAATCGTCACCTTCAAGAACGCGTCGAGTGTTCGTGAGGCCGCGGCGATGTGTCCGCTAGACCGCTTGCTGGTCGAGACTGACAGCCCCTTCCTCGCTCCGGTCCCTCACCGTGGCCATGTCAACGAGCCGGCGTTCGTCCCTCTTGTGGGAGCGGCGATTGCCAGGTTGAAGGGAATGACCGATGTAGAGCTGGCTTGCTCGTCCACAGCGGTCGCACAAGCACTGTTCGGTTGGTGAGATCACTGATCGTTTTCAGTGATCATTGCGCAACCGCCGTATCCGGATCCCTCGCATTTGCTTGCGCGGAGGCTAATCCCTAGGATTCCTCTGTTCCCGAGACGGCCCTGTGGTCGTCGCTCGGGGCTCCCTGTCCCCGGAGAAGGGTGGAGATCTGAGGACAAAGAGCACCGGCGGGAAGCGGCTCCTTGTCGGGGGGCTCCTCAGCGGGGCATTGCTCGGAGGGCCGCTCTCGCTCCTTGGCTCCGGCGCTGCGACGAACGTCGCTACTTCTGACGGCGCCAGCGGTGGTCGGGCTGCTGCGGTTGCCCCTGCGCGCCTACCCGGCGTTTGGCTTGGTCCGTCGGAGCTCACTCATTTTGCCGTTCCGATGCCCTCGACAGCGCCTTCAGCACCGACGACACCGATGTCGGCACCGCCGACGACCACGACCACAGAGCCGCAGGTCGTGCAAGCTCCGGCAGCGGTCGCACCGGCGCCGTCGAGTTCGGCCACGGGCATCGCGACCTGGTACGCGGCGGCTCCTGCAGGGACGTGTGCTAGTCCGGTGCTCGACTTCGGCACGACGCTGCGGATCACCGACGATGCAACCGGTGCGTCGATCACCTGTTTGGTCGAGGACCGTGAGGCTGATAATCCGGGCCGGGTGGTCGATCTGTCCGAGGAAGGATTCTCCGAGCTGGCGCCGTTGAGTCAAGGGGTGATCGAGGTCACCATTTCCTGGTGAGCCTTTCGCGCTCAGAAATTCACCGCATGCTCGCCGAACACGGAATTCGGCCGAGCAAGGCACTCGGTCAGCACTTCGTTGCAGACCCCAACACCATTCGTCGCATCGTTCGTCTTGCTGGGGTGCAGCGCGGCGACAAGGTGGTCGAGATCGGTGCGGGCCTTGGCTCACTCACGACAGCATTGGCCGAATGCGGTGCGCAGGTTGTCGCGGTCGAGATCGACCACCGCCTTGCCGCCGTCCTGCGTGAGCAGGTAGCGCCATGGCCAGTGACGGTGGTCGAAGCGGACGCGCTCCGGCTCAACTGGGACGAGCTCTTGGGGCCGCAGGACCACTCACGAAACTGGAAGCTCGTGGGGAACCTCCCCTACAACGTTGCCACACCGTTGGTTCTCCATGTGCTCGAACATGTTCCCCAAGTGGAATCGCTGTTCATCATGGTCCAACGCGAGGTGGCGGAGCGCCTGGTGGCGATCCCAGGTGATGCTTCCTATGGCGCGGTATCGGTGAAGGTTGCCTATTGGTCCCATGCGACGCTCGCGGGTCGCGTCCCGGCGACCGTGTTCATCCCACAGCCTCGCGTCGAGTCCGAGCTCGTCCGCATCGGCCCGCGTCGGGCGGATGCGGACCGAAGCTTTTATCCTCGTTTTGAGTCGATCGTGCGGGCTGGGTTTGCCCAGCGCCGCAAGATGCTGCGGCGATCGTTGGCACGTGCAGTTGCTCCCGAAGCCTTCGCGTTTGCCGGCGTATCGCCGGAAGCGAGGGCCGAGGAGCTCGGTCTTGAGGCATGGTCTCGACTCGCCGCCTACGGAACAGGGAAAGTGCCATGATGACTTCATTGCCTGACGAATCGGGAGGGGCCCTCGAACCACAGGGGGCTGTGCGACTCTTTGCCCCCGCGAAGCTCACTCTGTCCCTGCGGGTTACCGGGGTCCGTTCGGATGGGTATCACGAGCTCGCATCAGAGATGGTCTCCATCGACTTGGCCGACGAGCTGGTCATCGAGGCCGATCCCACGAAGATCGAGATCGTCATGGAGGCGCTGGATCCTGATCTCGTCGCCCGTTCGTCAGTCCCCATGGGTCCGAACAACCTCATTTGGAAGGCGTTGCGTGCCGTTGGCCGAGGAGGCCGGGTCCGGTTGACCAAACGGATCCCCGCGGCCGGGGGGTTGGGTGGGGGATCGAGTGATGCTGCAGCGATCCTCCGTTGGGCGAGTCAGCGTGACCTGGGTACTGCGATGCGGCTGGGTTCTGATGTCCCGTTTTGCGTGATCGGAGGGCGAGCTTTTGTCGAGGGCCGAGGAGAACGGATCACGCCGTTGCCGTTTGAACCACGTTCGTTCATCCTGCTTGTCCCCCCCTTTCTCATGAGCACCGCGACGGTGTACGCGGCCTGGGACCGGCTCCATGGCAGGCGAGGGAACGGACAGGTCGTCGATCGCGAAGCCGCGGCACCCCTGAACGACCTGACGACGGCAGCGCTGGCAACCGACGCTCGGCTGGCCCAATGGCGGGATGCGTTTGCGAGGCTGGTCGGGCGTGCGCCGCGGCTCGCAGGGAGCGGGCCGACATGGTTCGTAGAGGGTGACCTTGCCGAGCTCGGTCTCGAATCGAGAGCCACGCTCGAGGTGAACGGGTCAAAGGGTGTTCTCTTGACTGTGCGCGCCGTCCCGAGCGAGTGGGCTGGACCGAGCGAGCAAGGCGGCAGCCGAGCGAACGGCAGGTGAACTTACTTCCCAGCTCGGCGTTGCCAGCGAGTTGCCTTGAGCATCTTCTTGTGCTTCTTCTTGCGCATCCGCTTGCGTCGTTTCTTGATCAGGGAGCCCATGCCGTGCGGCAGGCTATCAGGTCGAGCGAGGACTGAATCTCCGTCAGCGTGGGCTCGATCGAGAGACAGCGCTCAGCGACGAGGGCACCGGTGGTCGCACCTTCGAGCGGCGCGGGGAAGGATGCGCCGGGAGCAGGGTGAAGGCGCTCCCTGCCCCCGGCGCTCGTGGCCGCTGAGGGTGGAGCGGCCAGGCCGCAGGAGGCGGTGCTCGCACATGACCAGGCCTGTCGGTGCGCCGGCGAACCAATCGACGACCCCAGGGTGACGCCGGGCGGTGACTCCATCGTGCCCTCGATCGTCGGAAGTTGGTGGGTGATCTCGCCGCATCAGCGCCTCCTTGCGTTGATCGCAAGGCTGACATGGAGTTCTAAGGAAGCCCTAAGTGCTGGCCGAGGCGCTCCTAAGAATCCCCTTGTCCTCGTGGGAGCCGATCAGTCGTCGGCGGCGATGCCGGCCGGGGCAGGGACCGTCGGGAGCTGCAGCTCGAAGAGGGTTCCCCCGTCTGGAGCGTTGGTGACCTGGACCGATCCCCCCTCATCGTGTGCGACCTGGGCCACGATGGCCAGCCCCAGCCCGGATCCCGGGAGTCCTCGGGCCGAGGGTGCCCGGTAGAAGCGGTCGAAGACGTGGGGCAGGTCCTCGGGCTTGATGCCTGGGCCATGGTCTCGGACGGTGACCTTTCCTCGTGCACTGGTCACCTCGACGAGCCCGCCATCGGGGCTCCACTTCAGGGCGTTGTCGAGGAGGTTACCGACCGCCCGCATGACCCGGTCCCGATGTGCGTGGACCCATGACTCCTCGAGGGACGACTCGAACTGGACCCCTCGTGGACGTCCGTGCGACGCCGCGAGCTCGACCGCGTCCTCCACCAACTCGTCGAGCCGGAAGTGAGACGGTTCGGAGACCGCATGATCTCCACGCGTCAGCTCGGCGAGGTCGCCGACGAGCTGGGTCAGCTCCTCCATCTGGGTGAGCACGTCGCTCACCAGGACGGCCCGGTCCGTTGGTGGGAGCTCCTCGACCCGCCGAACGACCTCGAGGTTGGTGCGAAGGCTCGTCAGCGGGGTCCGCAACTCGTGTGCAGCGTCGAGGACGAGCTGACGCTGTGACTCCCTTGAGCGTTCCAAGGCTTCGAGGAGTCGGTTGAACGCCCGGCGAAGGCGACCGAGCTCGTCGACGCCTCGCGCGTCGAGCCGCCTCGAGACGTCCGTGGTATCAGCGAGCTCTTCGACGGAGGTGATCAGGTTGTTAAGTGGCCGTAACGCGGCTCGGGCGATCACCCAACCAAGGATTACGGCAAGCACCACAGAGGTGACCGCGATGATGACGAGTGCCCAGGTCAGGGTGCCGAGCTGGCTGTTGACTCCGGTCAATGGAGTCGCCAGCTGGAGCGTTGCGTTCTCGATGATGGGAGGGAACGGGGGTGGCTGCAACAGCTGGATCTTGATTTCGGAGTCGTACTCGCGAAGTTGTGTGCCTTTGACCGTGACATCGGTGAAGAACGGCGAAGCCCCATCAGCGACTGCAGTCGTCGCGTTCGTCACTGGGAGATGTCCGTAGACGATCGGTGTCCCGTCCTTGAGGACGATCTGGACCGTGACGCCCGCTGTCTCAAGAGCTCGCTGCAGCGCGTGGGTCGTCCCAGACGTGGGGGCCTTGGCGGCTGCATTGCGAAGGGTGCTGTCAACGGAGCTCGCAAGCGAATTGCTTGACGAGACGTAGGCACCGATCGCAGCGACGAGCGCTGCAAAAATCGCAGCTGCCGTAGCGGCAAGGATAATCCGAGTCCGGAAGGTCATCGCTCTCGGAGAACGTAACCGACCCCGCGAACCGTGTGGATAAGCCGCGGTTCTCCGCCGGCCTCTGTTTTGCGGCGAAGATAGCCGACGTAGACGGCCAAGGAGTTCGTTCCTGAGTCGAAGTCGTAACCCCACACCCTCTCGAGAAGGATCTCCCGCGTCAGAACTTGACGCGGGTGGCGGAGCAGCAGCTCCAGGAGGTCGAACTCGATGCGAGTAAGCGTGAAGACCCGATCCCCGCGGCGGGCGTCACGAGTATTGAGGTCAAGCTCAAGATCGGCGAACTTGAGCGTCTCCCCCTCGCTGCTCACTCGCCGTCGCAACAGAGCTCGTAAGCGAGCGAGCAATTCGGCGAGGGCGAACGGCTTGACGAGGTAGTCGTCGGCGCCCGCGTCCAAGCCCTGTACTCGGTCATTGACCGCGTCCCGAGCGGTGAGCATCAACACCGGGGTGTCATCCCCTGCAGCGCGCATCCTGCGGCAGATCTCGACGCCGTCGAGGTCCGGAAGCTGCAGATCGAGAATGACGGCGTCGGGCGGCGTCAAAGCCAAGGCCTCCAACGCCGAGCTTCCATCCTTTGCCATGAGAACCTCGTACCCCTCGAGACGCAGCGCGCGATCGAGTGAGCCGCTCACGGCGGGATCGTCGTCGACGACGAGAACCTTCACGTTTGGTCCGTTCCTTGGTTCGCTGTTGATGGTCCTCGTTTGGGACCAGGGGTGCTCGCCACGTCCTTGCTCGGGCTCCACAGCGAGCTGTCTGGCCGGAGCATACCGTCGCTCCCAACGCTCGAAACGGCCATGGCATTGAGTCCAGACACGCTTGGCGGTGGCGGGCAACCGAGTGACCTCGGGCCGGGCCGCCTGGGAAGCGAGTGCGGTCGCTGTAGCGTGGGCGGGAGCATTGGCGGGTAGTTCAATGGCAGAACGCCTGACTTTGGATCAGGAGGTTGGAGGTTCGAGCCCTCCCCCGCCAGCCATATATTTCCTGGTAGAAGAGCTGCGTGGTTCCGCTAAGCGACCCCTGAGGCCCCGAATGTCAGCGCTTTGTCAGCGCATTCAGCCAAGGAGTGTCGCGGAGAGCCGTTCGCCGGCGTCGCGCGCCATGCTCGGCACGGTGTGGACGTAGAGGCTCATGGTGATCGCCGGCGTCGAGTGACCGGCCAGTTCTTGAATCACTTTGAGCGGCACACCGGCTTTTGCCATGAGCGAGAACGCGGTGTGGCGCAAGTCGTGGAGTCGGATGCGCGGAAGGTCGGCAGCCTTTACCAGCGCGTCGAAACGATCGCCCCAGAAATCGGGGTGGTACGGACGGCCCAGCTCGTCGCAGAAAACGAATCCGCTGCTCTCCCAAGCCTCACCGGCTCGCAACCGCTCGGCCTTTTGCGCCTTTTCGTGAGAGCGAAGGAGCGCCACGAGTTTGTCGTCGAGTGGGATCGACCGGCGTCCTGAGGCGGTCTTGGGCTGCGAGGGAACGGGTTTGCCGTCGACGGCGAGCAGGGTCGAGACGATGGCGAGGGACTCGTTCGCGAGGTCCACGGCATCCCACTTGAGCCCGGCCAGCTCTCCTCGGCGTAGTCCGCGTGTCAGGAACAGGACCCAGGCTGCTTCGAGCCGGTCCCCGCGAACGGAGGCCAAGAATTGGCGAGCCTGCTCTTCGTCCCACGTCCGCATCTCTGCGCGTTGCACTCGCGGCCGCTCCACCCCGACCAGTGGATCGCGACTGACGATCCCGTTGCGCGCGGCCCATTTCGTGGCTGCCTTGAGCACGCTCACGGCCACTTGGACCGTCCGTTCCGATAGGCCCTCGCGTCCAGTGGCGCTCCTTGTGGTGCGTAGGCGCTCGACGAGCGACGAGACGTCAGCGGGTGTGAGCGCGGCCACCTTCTTTGCACCGAGCGCGGGCACCAGGTACCACTCGATCGCTCCCTGGTACTGCGCCAACGTCGACGGACGAAGCCCGCGGGAGCGCTGCGCCGGAATCCAGTGGTCGGCGAGGAGCTGGCGCACCGTCAGTGGCTGGTCGGGCGTCCAGCGCCCCTCGACGACCGCACCAAGCACCGAGGCGAGGTGGCGCTGCGCGTCGCGCCGGGTGCGAAATCCGCCTTTGGTGTGCTGTCGTCGCTTGCCGGTAGCGGGGTCGCGGGTCTCCCAGTACGCGGTGTACGTGGTCCCACGCTGGCGAACGAATCCACGCATCTATTGCTCCTCCTCGGCGATGAGTCCCAGGTGCTTGGCTCGTTTCACGAGGCGGGCCGTCTGTGCTTTCGACCTCGCCGTGAGCCGCGCCGTCTCAGCGATCCGTTGACGAGGATGCGTCCGCCCTGCCGCGATGTAGGCCTGCGCCACCCGGCGAAGCTCGTCTTTAGGGACGCCGCGCCGGCCAGGACTGCGCGGGCGCGAGCTGGCAGGAAGGGCGGGAATAGACGAGCGGTCGAGCTGCACGGCGGGGAGCACCATGCGGAGTGCATCATCTGCGTACCGAGCGCCGAGGTCGACGAGGCGGGCAAGGGGGACCTGGCGCAACATGCGAGCCTCCAAAGGCTCTGTCGTCTCAATCAGGATGCCGGTGGCGACGGTACGGCCACCGCGGATCGCGAGTCGGACCCAGGTTGCCGCCTTCTCACCTGCGAACGCCACCCAACGCTCCGTCTTCTCGCCATCAGCGAGTTGATCCCAGATCTCGGGCGTGATGGCGCGGACACCGCCCTCGGGCTCGCCATCGTCGCCAAGCGCCACCAATCGCACAGGGAGATCGTAGGGAGTGCGCGGTGACAACACAACGTCATGTACTGGCTTTCTGCTAATCGGGTCGTCGAAGTCAATCCAAGAAACGGCGCGCTCGTTTCTCGGTGACACCGTTAAACGAGCGCGCTAAGTGTCTCGTTCCGTTACAAACCATTTGTACGGTGATCGCATGATGTCAAACATCACTCAATTACCTGCTCATATCTATTTGACGGACCACCCGGCACTTTCCGTGCCCCGGGAGGCGCGAAAGATCGAGCGCAGCGACACGCCAACTTGTGACTTCGCTGAGGCCTCCGGGGTGCATGAGCAAATGGTTCCCCGGGACTCAGCGGTCCACCGAAGTGACGCGCGGTCTTCTCGCTCACGCGCTGTCCCTGCTCGCTCGCAGCATCGCGGGGGTGCGGTAATGACTGCCACCTACACCGCTGCTCAAGTCGCCGAGCTCATGGGCGTGAGCGAATGGGTCATCTATGAGTGTGTGCGTCGCGCTCAGCGTGGCGAGGACGCAGGCCCCATCGGCACGATGGCCATCCGGGTCGGGCGCCGGCTCGTCTGGCCCCGTGCTGCAATCCAACGGCTCCTAGTCGTGGAGGAGCAGCAGTGATGCTCGAGGTGCTTTGCGACGGGATCCTCGGCCTCGACCTGGCCTGGCACCACGGGATCAGCCGTGTCGCGCTCGCCTGCGCCGTTGATAGCTCCGGCTCACTGAACGAGCGGGCCTCCGTCGACACCGACGACAGTTTTGACACGGTCGAAGGGAGGTGGTCGCGATGACGCTTGCCGAGTTCGCTCAGTGGTACGCCAGCTCGGGATACGCGGTGTTCCCCGTTCAGCCTTGCGACAAGCGTCCCCTCGGGCGCCTCGCGCCCCACGGTCTGCGCGACGCGACGACCGATGCCACCCAGATCGAGCGGTGGTGGCGCGCCGAGCCGGAGGCGAACGTCGGCGTGGTCACGGGACGCTGTTTCGACGTGCTCGATGTCGACGGTCCAAAGGGATGGCGTTCACTGGCTCGTCTCGTGGAAGCGCACGGTTGCCTGGAGATCGGCCCCACCGTTGCCACGCCCGGCGGAGGGATGCACTACTACTACCGGCCCACGGGGATCGGGAACCGCGCAGGCTTCGTGCCAGGGATCGATTGGCGCGGCAAGGGCGGCTACGTCCTTGGGGTCGGGTCCGTCCACCCGAACGGCGGCGTTTACGAGTGGGCGGTCACACCGCACGAGATGCCGCTTCGCGACGCGTGCCCCTGGCTCGTCGAGCTGCTCGGACCATCGGCGGCTCCGATCGCTTCGCCACCGGTCCTTCGGCGGACCGTTGCCGAGCCATATGGCCGTAGCGCACTCGAAGCCGAGTGCGCTCGGGTCTTGAGTGCCTCGATCGGAACGAGAAACGCCACCCTCAACGTCGCCGCCTACAACCTGGCCCAGCTCATCGCTGCAGGAGCGCTGCAGGCTCGCGAGGTTGCCGACCGGCTGCTTGTGGTTGCAGCACAGGTGGGCCTTGGCGAGCGCGAGGCGCGTCGCACCATCGCCTCGGCCTTCCGGGCCGGCGCGACCCAACCTCGGCGGGTGCCCTTGTGAGCATGCCCGACGACTTCGATCGTGTGGTCTTCGAGCTCGCATCGCGGGCACCCGCGCACAACGACCGGGCCGTGGAAGGGATGATTCCCGAGCCCACGACGTGGGCGCCCGTCGATCTCGCCCCCGTCGTGCTCAGAGACGCAACGGTAGACCCGCCCAGCGTACTTGCTCGCTCGGATGGTGTTTATCTGCTCTATCCCAGCCGCGTGCACGCGTTCCAAGGGGAGCCAGAGAGCCTGAAGTCCTGGGCTGCTCAGCTCGCCGCCATGCAGGTGATCTCGTGGGGTGACGACGTCTTGTACATCGACTTCGAAGACACTGAAGTCGGTGTCGTGTCGCGTTTGCGTGCCATGGGGCTCGCAGCTGGGTCGATCGCGTCCCATCTCGTCTACATCCGTCCCGATGAGCCGCTCCGGATGCGTCACAATGCGCTCACGCCGGCAGGTGTCGAGTTTGAGAATCTCTTGGCCAGGCGGTCGTTCGCGCTCTGTGTCATCGACGGCGTCACCGAGGCGATGGCGATCGAAGGTCTCGACCTGTTGAGTAATGCGGACGTTGCCACGTGGATACGCAGACTTCCACGCCCCATCGCGGAGAAGGGCGCTGCCGTCGTCGTGCTCGATCATGTGCCGAAGGATCGGACCAACCAGGGGCGCTACGCGATCGGTGCCCAGCACAAGCTCGCAACGCTGACCGGCGCCGCGTACAAGTTCAGCGTGAAGAGCCCCTTGGCTCGCGCGACCGGCACAACGCCGGTCGAAGCTCGCGTCATCATGACGGTGGAGAAGGACCGACCAGGTTTCGTCCGCGCTCGGGCCATCGACGGCAAGATCGCGGAGCTGCGCATCACGAGCTGGCCGGAGGGGAACGTGAGCGCTTCGCTCGAGCCGCCCACAGAGGGCCCCGACGCCGACTCGGAGGTCGCATACCGCATCCTCGAATTCCTCGCGCACTACGACGGCTCCCCAAAGAATGGTGTTGAGCACGGGGTCGAAGGCAATGCCACCGCAATCCGGAACGCGCTGAGGTGGGCCGTCGACCAGAGATGGGTGCGAGTCGAGCAAAAGGGCAACCGCCATCTTCTTCACCTGACCGACCTTGGTCGGGCGCAGCTGGGCGGGACGGGGGACGAGCGATGACTTTCGAAAGGACGACGAAAGAGACCGCATCTTTACCCCTTCCGCACCAAGGGGGGGCGATCTCGTCCTCGTCCCCCCTTAAGGGGGGGACGAGAGACGAGTTCGTCCGTCTCGTCCGGACGAGATGGACGAGATGGACGAGATTCCCTTTGACCAGGGTTTTTACGGTCTCGAACTCGTCTCATCTCGTCTAAAGATAAGACAAAGTCTTTCAATCTCGTCTACAGATGGAACGAGTTCGGGACGAGCCGGCGCGCTTGGGGGCGCGGTCCCATGGATTGCACCCGTGGCGCGAGGGCTATCACTGGACCCTTTGATCTGATCGTCGTTCCGGTAAGGAACACCTTTGCCTGCTCAGCGTCACCCTGCCAGCAGAACGTCAGCGCGATGGCCTTGATCCGACCACGCACGCAGTGGTCGCGCCCGTCTCCTCCTTTTGCTTGTGTGTGCTCGTCGAAGGGCCGTGACCGCCACCGTCACCACCGCTAGGTCATGAGAGAAGCCCCAGAGGCCGCTCAGGGGTAGCTGTTGGCTCGAGCGCGGCAAGGACGAGCCGAGGGTGGCGCGACGCGAGTCCTTGGCTCGCGCACGCCCGTCACGGCACTGAGAGCAGCTAGACACCCACTAGCTCCACTGGGTTGTGCACGCTGAGCTGGGCATTCGCTCTGTGCGGCGCACGAGAGCTGGATAGCAGGGTCAAAATCGGGCCTTTTGACCCGCCCAGCGCGTCCTTGGCTCGACCCCCACCGTCAGGTCAACATCCCGCAGCATCGATCGGCCGATGATGGTCGAGTCTTGACCTTCACAACATCGCTAGCTGGAGTGTTGCGATTCTCTTGAGTATTGCAACAGGTCGAGCTGAGTCGAGGATAGTCGAGATGCCCTGCTTGCGGCGGATTCCCCCTTTTGGATCGACGAATATCTCGCTCATCACACGTCCACTTCCCCCTCCTATACGCGCGCGAGCGCAAGCCTCCATGTCGCAGGGTCGCGCCAGC
>JAJPJV010000043.1 GCA_021324045.1 Actinomycetota bacterium
AGTGGTAGGCCATCACGGCGCCGACGGCAATGGCTCGGATCCCGTCCAGCGCGCGCACCCGCCGCACCGACCCCCTCCTCGGCGCCGCTGGTTCGGAGGCGCCGGGAGGCGGCCGCACGACGCTGGCGGAGTCGCTGGCCGACGCGCTCACCCCCACGCCTCCGACCACCTGGGAATCGTCCCACACTTGCCGATCCCCCAGCACCTCGGTCCCTCGCCCAAAGGCGCCTGCGCTGCCGCTACGATCAGGCGGGCCATCCTCGCCCACGGAGGATCTCGTCGTTGCGCGTCACCATCCTCGGCCACGCCGGCCTCTTCGTCGAGAGCGAGGCGACGACCATTCTCGTCGATCCTTGGCTGTTCGGCTCCTGCTACTGGCGGTCCTGGTGGCACTATCCGCCGAGTCCCAGCCCTGCTGACGAATGGCTATCCCCCAGCTACCTGTACCTCAGCCATCATCATTTCGACCACTTCCACTACCCCAGCCTGCGCCGGATCGACAAGTCGAGCCATGTCTTGATCCCGTACTTCGGCAACGACGTCATGCCCGAGGAGCTGGCCAGGTTGGGCTTCTCGACCATCACCGAGATCCGCCACGGCACCCCCCTCGAGCTCGCTCCCGGTCTCGAGGTCACCTCGTTCCAGTACGGATTCGACGACAGCGCGCTCGTCGTGGCCGACCACGATGCCGTGGTGTTCGACCTCAACGATTGCAAGATCCGCCCCGCTGACCTCGAACGGCTGCGACGACGCTTCGGCTCGCCGGACCTCATGGCCAAGAGCCATTCCTGGGCCCAGGGCTACCCGAATTGCTACAGCGCGGACAACCCCACCGACCTGACACTGCTCAGCCGATCGGACTACATCGCAGATTTCGTTGCCTCGGTTCGGACGCTTCGTCCGCGATACGCGCTTCCCTTCGCCAGCATGGTCTGTTTCCTGCACCCCGACAGCTGGCCGCGCAATGCCGACGTCATCACGCCGCCTGAGATCGCTGATGCCCTGGCCGAATCCCCCGTCCCCGGGACCGAGGTCTTGGTTCTCGGCCCCGGGGACACCTGGGAGCACCGCTCCGACGGACCAGGGGCAGGGCCCGCCACCACCTCGGTCATCCGCCGGGCTGACGTTGCCGACTACTACGCGGCACGCCACGAACGGCTGGAGGCGCTCCGCGTCCAGGCATCGCCTGCCATCGATCGATCCTTAGCCGAGGAGGCCACCGAGGTGCCGGACGTTGCCACGGTGACCGACTATCTCGATCGCTTCCTACACGCCCTTCCGCTGGGGATCGGCGTGGTCCTGCGCCGCCCCGTCCTCCTCCGGATCATCGGTGAGCGCGCGTGCTGGGTCCTCGACTGGCGTACACGCCGTGCCGAGCGGGTCGAGGCCCCTCCTGTAACGTTCGCGAGCTGCGTCGAGCTTCCTGCCGCGGTCCTGGCTCGAGCCATCCGTGACCGGATCCTGCACTTCGTCCACATCTCCATGCGCTTCCGCACCCATGTGCGCGAGGGGGGGATCAGCATCGACTTCGCGTTCTGGAGCTTGTTGGCGATGTGGGAGCTCGGCTACCTCCCCCTTCGTCGGTTGGTCAACCGACGCTTCGTCTCCGTGGCTTGGCGCCGTCGCGCCGAACTCCTCGCGTTGGCTGGTGCCGCTCTCGGCCAACGCGGCCCGCTGGCTGCACGCATGGCTTCCCGGTTCATCGCCAGCGAGGAACGGCCCGCTCGCCGATCATGACGCTGGGGGCCTCCACGACGCCCAACGCCGGCGCCACGCTGCGCACCGCGGCGGCTACGGAACCCACGGAGCCTCCGCTCCCCCGGTGACCGCCCACCCGCTCGGGGCTGACTGGCTGGGAGCAGGCGCATTAGGCTGGATTTTCATCCGTGATTTCCTTTCCGCCGCCATGATCTCCCACGCCCACTTGGCCGCTGGCGTGGCGATCACGATCCTTTCCGCGATCCTCTACAACATCGGGTTCGTGATCGAGAAGCGGGCCCTCAGCGGCTTGCCGCCGGTGCACCTGCGCCGCCCCGGGCACCTGGTCCGCTCCCTCCTGTCGTCACCGCTGTGGCTCTGGGGCTTTTGTGCGATTCTCCTCGGGCTCGCCCTCCAGGTCCTGGCCCTCTCGGTCGTCTCCATCTCGGTCGTCCAGCCGATCTTCGTCTCGGGGATCGTGCTGCTGTTGGTGCTCTCGCATTACTCCCTTGGCGAACGACTGGGGCGCGGGGAATGGATCGCCATTGGAACCGTCGTCGGCGCGCTCGTAGCGATCAGCCTTTCGCTGGACACCGCGAGCGACCGCGCGAGCAGTCATGGGGCGCTCGGCGCGCTCGTTGCTGCAGCCCTCCCCACGGCACTGGTCGCGCTGATCGGCGTTCTCGGAACCGAGCGGCTCGAACGGGTCCGCCCCCATCGGGCGCACCTGTGGACGCGAGGGCTCGCCGTCGCACCGGGCCTCATGTACGGGATCGCCGGCCTGGCGATCAAGGCCGTCTCCGCGCAGGTCCAGCGTTACGGTCTGGTGGCGTCGATTCCCCATGTGTTCAGCGCGGCATACCTCTACGCCGTGGCCATCGCCTCCGCAGGTGGCCTGGTCCTGTTCCAGACCGCCTTGCAGCGAGCCCAGGCCTCGGTCGTCGTCCCGGTGACCAACGTCGTCTCAAGCGCGTACGTGATCACCGTCGGCAGCATCATCTTCGGGGAGCACCTTCCGAGCGCCAGCTGGAAGCTCGCCCTTCGCAGCGTCGGCTTCGCCTGCGTGCTCCTCAGCGTCCTGCTGCTCGCCGCGGCACCCTCGGGCGACCAGGCTCTTCCTCGCGCTGGGGCGGGCCAGCCAGCGGATACCTCTCTCGAGGCGGTGGAGCCCATGGTGCCCGAGTCGGTCGTTCCGGGCATGGCCGCAGAGCGTTCCGCGGTCGATCGCTGAGATGCCTCCGTTGCATGCACCAACGCTGAGACGGAGGCGAGCAGGTTCTCCCTCGCTGCGTTGGTGGATCTGGACCGGCATCTTCACGCTCGGCGGCCTTGGGATCCGGCTCGGCACGGTCTTCGGACGCCCGAACCGCCAGCCCGGCGACGACGCGTACTACTACCACTACGCGGCAAATCTCCTCGTCGAGGGCAAGGGCTTCATCAATCCCTGGTACTGGAACGCCTACCACGAGCACATCCAGATCGCGGCATGGCCTCCCCTCTTCGTGTTCGTGCTCGCCATGACCTCCGTCGTCGGCCTCAAGAGCTTCTTCGCCCATCGGATCTGGTGTTGCATCGTCGGTGCCGCCGCCATCGTGATGACCGCCCTTGCTGGTCGCGAGATCGCCGGCCGTCGTGTGGGCTTGCTCGCAGCCTTCCTCGTGGCGGTCTATCCCAACATCTGGATGAGCGACGAGCTCGCCCTCTCGGAGACGATCAGTCCGCTTCTGATCGCGTTCGTTTTGTGGGCCAGCTACCGGTTCTGGAAGCGACCAAGCTGGCAGCGCGCGGTCGTGCTCGGGGTGGGGATCGCCCTCACCGCGCTTGCCCGGGACGAGCTCACCGCCTTGGCGGTGCTCATCATCCTTCCGGTGACCTTGTTCATCGCCAAGGTGCGCTGGTCCCGCCGCTTGGCGTTCTGCGGCCTTGCATTGCTCGCCTTCGCGGCGGTGATCGCTCCCTGGGTCGGGTACAACATGAGCCGGTTCAAGGATCCGGTCTTCATCACCGACGGATTGGGGACCACCCTGGCCTCCGCCGATTGCGCCCAGACGTGGAGCGGCACGGGTGAGGGCTACTGGTCCTACGCGTGCCAGCAGGCCGCGTCTCCGGCACACTGGACCGACGAGTCCGTTCGGAACAACATTGCCTTGCACCACGCGCTGAAGTTCATCGAGGCGCACAAGAACCGTTGGATTCCAGTGGCACTCGCAAAGATCGGTCGGGGGTTCGGCTTCTTCCATCCGATGCAGCAGATCAAGCTGGACAGCACGATCGAGACACGCCCATACCACTGGGCGCTCGTGGGTCTCGGGATGTACTACGTCCTCTTCGCCCTCTCAATCGGGGGCACCGTCGTCCTGTGGCGCCGAAAGATCCCGGTGTGGCCGTTGCTGGCCATCGGGGTCAACGTCGTCGCAGCCATGGTGGTCGCCTTCGGCAACACCCGGTATCGCACACCGTTCGAGGTTTCCCTCGTCCTCCTCGCCGCTGTCCAGCTGGAATGGATTTGGAGCAGGCTCTCGCGCCGTCGGCGCTCCTTCGTCGGGGCTTCGGGCGACGGCGGGGCCGGGGAGCGCTCCCTCGGGGAGGGCGCGCTCGGCACAGACGCGCCCGCCCTCCCCGGCGTCCCCGATCACCCTGACGGCGGGAGCATCCAGATCCGCAGCCCGTTGGCCGGTGGCCACTGACCACCATGCACGGCCCTTCGGGAGTGCTGGTCGTCCTCCCCGCACTGAACGAAGCCGAGTCCGTGGGGGTGGTGGTCAAAGAGGTCAAGGCGGCGGTGCCCGATGCCGACGTGCTCGTCGTCGACGACGGCTCCTCCGATGCGACGGCAGCGGCCGCCCGCGAGGCAGGGTCCCAGGTGATCTCGAACGTCTTCACCTTGGGCGTCGGTGGAGCAATGCGCGTCGGGTTCCGGTTCGCGCAGGCACGCGGGTACCGGGTGCTCGTCCAGGTCGACGCCGACGGTCAACACGACCCCAGGGACATCCCCCGGCTGCTGGCGGCCCTCGGCGACCACGGACGTCCCGACGACGATCGGCCCCTCACGATCATCGGTGCGCGCTTTGCCGGCGAAGGCACGGTCAGCGTACCGGTCCTGCGACGCTGGGCGATGTGGCTGCTTGCGACGTACCTCTCCCGGAGAACCGGGACCCGGCTCTCCGATGTCACCTCGGGCTTTCGCGCACACAACCGCGCCTCGATCGAGCTGTTCGCGCGTCACTACCCTGCGGAATACCTGGCCGACACCGTCGAGTCCTTGATCATCGCCAGCCGGGCCGGGGGTCGCGTGGCTCAGGTCCCCGTCGCGATGCGCCCACGCCACTCGGGCGAGCCGAGCCAATCTGCGCTGCGCGCGACCGCTTATCTCCTCCGTATCGTGTTGATGCTGTTGCTGAGCATCGTCAAGCGGCCGGATCACCGTCGTAAGACCGGGCCATTGTGACGAGGCCAACGCGCCCGTCACGCCCCTCGGTACCCACGCACGGCCACCGCCTGCAACGGCCCATCGTCCCCCAGAAAGGAGGATCATGACCGGGGTTCACATCATCGCTCTCGTCAGCGCCGTCGTCACCTTGACCGTCATCTTGGAGCTGTCCCGGCGGCGCCACCTCCACGAGAAGTATGCCCTGCTGTGGCTGGGCGTCGGAGTGGTGATCGCGATCTTCGCCATCGCGCCGGGACTCTTCAACGCCATCGCCCACTCCCTCGGGGTCAAGAGCCCGCCGAGCCTCCTGCTCGTCTTGGCGTCGCTGTTCCTCCTGATGGTGTGCGTCTACCTGAGTTGGGAGGTGGGCCGCCTCGAGGACAAGGCCAGAGTGCTCGCCGAGGAGCTCACCTTGCTGAAGAAAACGGTCGAGGAGCAGGCACCGAGCGCCTGAGGCTTCGAGGACCCCCACGGCAGCGCCGCCCTGCGGCCGACGCCGGGGCCGCCGCAGGGCGGCGCTTGCCCTCAGCGTTGGGGTCTTCGAGGAAGCACGGGCGCCGCGCGCCCGGTCCCGGAAGGACCCCTGCGCGCCCGTGCCGGGTCGTCTCCTTCCGTGCTCGCCCACTCCTCGTGGTACTCCTCCTCGACGTTCACCGCCCAGATGTCGTGCTCGGCTCCGTTGATGTTCTCGACGGTCAGCATGGCGGTGTACATCGAGTGGTCTTGGTTGTTGTACTTGTGCATGCCGTTGCGTCCGACCGGGTGCAGGTTGGGGGCGGCCTTGGCAAGCCATGCAGCGATGGTGGAGACGTTCCGTTGGTAATCGAAGTCGTAGTAGGGGTAGGCCTTCGGCATCCGCACCACGTAGCCCTGCTCCACTGCGGAAGCGGGCACCAAGCCCAGGGCATCGAGCTCCTTGGTGGCCAGGGCGACGAGCTCCTCGTCCTCGGCCGACCACAGCTCGTCGCCCTCGAAGACGAAGTACTCGAGCCCGAGACACGTCCGACCGTCTTTGACCATGAACGGTGACCACGCCCCGAAGTTCTGGATCCGGCCAACCCGAACGTCTGCGGAGTGGATGTAGATCCAGTTGTCAGGGAATCCGGCGGATTCGGGAACGACGAGGGCAACGGTGAGGTGGTCTCGGTAATGCAGGTCCTTGCCCGCACGCTGGACCTCGTCGGGCGGAGACGGATCGATGCACGAAACGAGCTGGGACAGCGGCATCGAGGAGATCACATGCGAAGCCGGCTCGACCCACTGCTGCCCGTGGTGCTCCAAGGTGACCCCCGTTGCACGTCCGCCCGAGAGGTGGATCGCCTGCACCGGCGTCTCGAGGAGGACTCGCCCGCCCTGGGCCTCGACGCGATCGCGACAGACCTCCCACATCATCCCCGGCCCGTACTTGGGGTAGTAGAACTCCTCGATGAGCGTGGTGATCTCCTTCTGGTTCCGGCGCGGGGTCAGGGCATTGATGATGGCTTTGCCCAGGTCCAGGTTCTTCACCCGTTGGGCCGCCCAGTCGGCCGGCATCTCGCTGACGGGGACGCCCCACACCTTCTCGGTGTAGGTCTTGAAGAACGTCCGGTAGAGGCGCCACCCGAAACGGGCGACCAGCCAGGCCTCGTAGTTGCTCTGGTCCTTGGGGGGGCGGATGCGAGCGTTGAGGTAGGACAGTCCGCACAAGAACGCCTCCAGCGGCCCGAGGTTCTTCAAGGCGTTGAGTGCCCGCAGCGGGTAGTCGAAGTACTTCCCCCGGTAGTAGATGCGACTCATTCGTGGCCGCAACAGGAAATCGTCGGGAAGGATCTCAAACCACAGGTCCTCGACGGCCTTGACCTTGGTGAAGAAGCGGTGGCCACCGATGTCGAACCGCCAGCCGTCACGCTCAACGGTGCGGCTAATCCCACCGACGACGCTGTCGGCTTCGGCGACGATGACGTCCCTGCCTGCCTTGACGAGCTGGTAGGCCGCGGTCAACCCGGCTGGTCCCGCGCCGATCACGATCACCGGCAAGCTCTCGACCCGATCAGGCACGCCCGCAGAGGTTACAGCGTGTGGGCTCCTGGACCGCACGGCGTGCCCTGGGGTCACGTCCCTCACGGCACTGAGAGGTTCAAGAACGCGAGCAGGGCATAAACGGTCAGTCCCGAAACGAAGAGCGCGAGGACCGACCGCTCGACGCGCCCAGACGCGCAAAGGAGCCCACCGGTGATGACGAGGGGGAACGCGCTCAGGGCGTATCGCTCGAAGGAGTCCAGGTTCGTTCCGCTCAACGCGGCGGCCACGACGCCGGTGGCAAATGCACCGTAGGAAGCGGGCAGGCGTCGCCAGCAGATCACGAGGAGGACCACCACGAGGAGGACCCAGGGCACATGGAGCGCGGTGCCGAAGTGATGGTGGAAGGCACCTCGCGCATCGTGCACGAGCGTGGCAAGGGGATCCGCTAACCCACCGTGATGACCGGCAGAGGTCTGGACCCGGATCGGCAGGAAGAAGTCACCGAAGACCGCGGCCGACCAGCCGAGGAAGGTCGCGATCCCCGCGACCGGAGACAACACCGCGACAGAGGCGGCAATCCGTTGCCGGGCCGTGCTTGCACGCCAGTGACGGAGCGCTTCCACGAACACGGCCAGCGCCACGAGGACCCCCAACGGCCGGGTCAACGCCGCCAGGTACCCGAAGATGCCCGCCCACACCCATCGCGGCTGCGCGCCCCGTGCCGGCCGGATCGCCAGGAAGGTCGCGGTCGTGAACACGAGCAGCATCCCTTCTGAGTACCCCATGACCAGCGTGAACGCGGGCGGTGCCAGCGAGAGCAGCCACACGGTCCGCTTCGCCAAAGCCCCGTCGCCACAGTCGTTGCGCACGAGGGCGACCAAGGCCATGCTGGCGATCAGGGCGCTGAGATTGGCGATGAACACCACCGCAATGCCGTCGGTGACCCCGGAGACCTGGGCGACGAGGCGGCTGACGATCGGGAACAGCGGGAAGAAGCGCACTGCCTGATGACCCAGCGGTACGTAGCCGACGCGCGCAATGGTCTCGTACCAGCCTGCGTCCCACCCCAGCAACCCCTCGTGCACCCGTTCGGCGACCCCCGGAATGGCCGGGTGGGTCCGAGTCACGATCAAATGCGCGAGCGCCAACGTGCCGCCGACGACCACGCGGCCGAGCAGCCACGGGAGCCACACGATCTTCGCCAGCTCCAAGCAGCGCCTGCTTCGGATCTCGAGCCACCGAACCCACCCAGGCGTGGGGGGAGCTCGTCGGGGGCCCTCGGTGCCCCGCGCACCTCCGCCATCGCTCAGTGCCGCCCGACGGAGCACCTGAACGGCGGACCACCGGCGAGCATCCACCTGCACGGGCGCTACCCAGAGACCGGGGTGAACTCGGTCAGGTACATCGGCTCGTAGTACGTGCCCGGTTGGGCATTGACCCATTGATGCGAGCGATAGCCGGGCGCCTGGAGGAGCTCGGTTGCGATGGTCTCGCATCGGATCCCAAACCCCCGGTAGCCGGTTGCCCAGACCAGCCAGATCCGATGACCCTTCCCGGCTCTTGCCTCGATCGAGGAGACGAACCCCGCCGTGCTCGCCTGATTGATCACCCGGGTGTAGTTGATCCAGTTCACGAAGGCCGGGCTCGTCCGGCGAGGATAGGTGAGCTGCTGGTACCCGCTGTTCGCCGTCAAGCGATACAGGGCGGGTCCCAGCTGGTCAGGGCAGTACGCGACGACGTCGCCGCTGCGGGCATGCGCGGCGAGCACCGCCGCCACTTGCGGGGCCTGGGTGCGCTGCGTGGTCACGTTCTGGGCGGCAACCATCAATCCGCTCGCCGCTGCCACCGCCATGATCCCGGCACGGATCCGGGCGTCGAGCACCGTGAGGAC
Organism: Actinomycetota bacterium; assembly: GCA_021324045.1. Classification (GTDB taxonomy): domain Bacteria; phylum Actinomycetota; class Acidimicrobiia; order Acidimicrobiales; family RAAP-2; genus JAJPJV01. The sequence continues at coordinate 9,021 of JAJPJV010000043.1, forward strand.
GCCCAAGCCGACGAGTACGAGCAATGGCAGGAACACGACCGAGGCGTACCGCCCGCTATACCCGCTCTGGGAGATCAGGCCCCCGGCGACCGCGGCGGCCAGGGTCACTGCGACGACGAACGCCAGCGGACGCCCCTTCGGCCGGGTTCGTACGTCCAACTCGATGTGGAAGCGGTCGCGAGCCATACCGAAGAGCCCCAGGAACGCCAGGACCAGATAGCACACCGCCAGCAAACGGCTCTCGTTGCTCGGAACCGTCGACAGCACCGCCTGGTTGTCGGTGAAGCCGGTGATCGCGTTGATGACCGCAGCGAAATTCGGCGGTGCCGCCCAAGGAGTCCCAGTGTGCTCGGCTTGGAAGATGAACGTCGGAACCCAGGGGACAAAGGCCACGCAACCGAGGATCACTGCGCCGAGGGACCAGCGCGCTCCGCTTCGGAGTCGGTGGTCCTGCTGGCGACTTCTGGCGAGCCAGGCGAGCCAGATCACGACCGTGCCGACGAGGTACAGCGCCCAGTAGTGCGTGTACAGCAGCGCAGCGGTCACCACCACCAGGGCGAGGAGGTTGCCCGCGCGCGGCCCGACCAGCGAGCGCTGCAGGGCGACGATCCCGCAGGCGGTGAGGAACATGACGAGGGAGTACATGCGGGCTTCGGTGGCGTAATAGACCGCGAAGGGAGCTGTCGCCAGGAGCACGAGGACGATCCATGCGCCTTGACGCCCGAGGTGCCGACGTGTGGCGATCCAGGCGACGGGCAAGGTTGCCACCGAGATCACGCCCGACAGCGAGCGCACCCCTTCGTTGGAGGTGCCGAAGACCTTCATCCAGAAGTGCAGGAGCACGTAGTACAGCGGCGGGGCGCCATCGCGCTTGAGCGCTGCCGGCAGCTGGTGCAGCGGCAAGCGGGCGATGTCGACGGTCAGTGCTTCGTCGAGCCACAGCGCCGAGCGCGTCCAGAAGCGCAGGACGACCCCGGCGAGCACGATCGCCGACACGGCGAGCGCCGCCACCGCCAGCCAGCGTCCCTCCAACTGGGCGTAGGGGAACCGGCGGGCGAGCTCGTCGCCTGCGGCATCGTCGGCAGGCGAGTGCACGTCGGCGGGAGCTTCTCCGGCCCGAGCACGCTCGTCAACCGTCGCCCCTTCCACGGTCGGCAGCGGCATCGAAGGCAATGGTATGCCAGGTGCTGGGGCTGCTCCGGGGCGAGGCCTGTTACTCGCCCGTCCCGTCCAGCGGGGATTCGCTTGCCGGATCTTGCTCCTCGGAGCCACTTCCGGGCTCCTCGGCCCCGGCGGACGCTCGCATCTGGGGCGCGTAATCGGCCCAGGCGGCTTGCGCTTCGGTCTCCGGCGTGAAGGCGGCATCGCTGTAGTCGTAGGCACCGATGTAGTTGCCCTCGGCGTCGTAGGCGTGCTCACCGAAGGCTTCGCGGTATTCCTCGGAGACCTCGCCTCCCTCGGCCGCCTGCTTGATCGACAGGCTGATCCGCCGTCGCTGGAGATCGATGTCGATGATCTTCACCCACAGCTCCTCGCCGGGGCTCACCACCTGCTCGGGAAGATCGACGTGGTGGACCGCCATCTCGGAGATGTGCACCAGGCCTTCGATACCGTCACCCACCTGCACGAACGCACCGAAGGGCACCAGCTTGGTGATCCGCCCGTAGACGAGCTGCCCAACCTCGTGGGTGTCGGCGAACGCTTGCCACGGATCGGTCTGCGTCGCCTTGAGCGAGAGGCTGATCCGCTCCTTGTCGAGGTCGACGTCGAGCACCTCGACCTCGACCTCGTCGCCCACCTGGACCACATCCGAGGGGTGATCGATGTGCTTCCAGCTGAGCTCGGAGACATGAACGAGCCCGTCCATTCCACCGAGATCCACGAACGCCCCGAAGTTCACGACGGAGGAGACAACCCCCCGCCGGCGTTCGCCCGGTCGCAGGTTCACAAGGAAGTCCCCTCGCTGCTCCTTCTGGGCCTCCTCCAGCCAGGCACGGCGGGAAAGGACGACGTTGTTGCGGTTCCGATCGAGCTCGATGATCTTCGCCTCGATGACCCGGCCGACATAGGGCTGGAGGTCCCGGACACGACGGAGCTCGACCAAGGAGGCCGGGAGGAACCCACGAAGCCCGATATCGACGATCAGTCCGCCCTTGACGACCTCGATGACCTCACCTTTGACCGCCTCGTCCTTTTCCTTCTTCTTCTCGATGATCGACCACGCCCGCTCGTACTGGGCGCGCTTCTTCGAGAGGATGAGCCGACCCTCCTTGTCCTCCTTCTGCAGGACGAGTGCCTCGATGTGGTCGCCGAGCTGGACGATGTCACTGGGGTTGACGTCGTTGCGGATGGACAGCTCGCGTGCAGGGATCACGCCCTCGGACTTGAAGCCGATGTCGAGCAGCACCTCGTCGCGGTCGATCTTCACCACGGTGCCTTCGACGAGGTCGCCGTCATCGAAGTCGACGAGGGTCTTTTCCATCGCTTCTTCGAGCGACGTCGCGCCCATGTCGTCTTCGGTGATCTGCCGCGGGATGTAGTTCCCCTCCTCGTCGAAGCCTCCCATGGCCTCGGCGGAGAGCAGAGCGGTCGCTGACTCGGTGGGCATGACGGGGGGCGGTTCTCCTTCTCGTGGGTGTACGCGTGGCACCACGGCTCAGCGCACGGGGCAAGCCGGCGGCGAGGCCACATCCATCGGTCCGTGGCGTCACCGCAGCGGACCAGGCCTGTCAGGTTACCACCGCACCGACGCTCAACCAGCCTTGGCAGCGGCCCAGGACGAGCCCCACGCCATCGACACCTCGAGCGGCACCCGCAGAGCAGCAGCGCCGGTCATCGACGACCGGACGAGCGCACCGACACGCTCCTCCTCGCCGGCGACGACTTCGACGATGACCTCGTCGTGGACCTGCAGCACGAGTCGGCTCTGGTAGCCACCCTCGAGCAGTCCCCGGTCGATGCGGACGAGCGCCGTCTTGAACAGATCCGCCGCCAGCCCCTGGATGCCAGCGTTCATCGCCTGGCGTTCCGCCGCCTGGCGAACGCGGTAGTTGCGGTCCCTGAGCTCGGGCAGGGGGCGGATGCGGCCGGCCAGGGTCCTCGTGAACCCTCGCTCGCGCGCCTCGGCGACGGTCGCCTCCATGTAGGCGCGCACACGCGGGAACGCCGAGAAGTACCGCTCCATGATGTCGGTGGCCTCGTCGACGCCGGTGGCAAGCCGCCGGGACAACCCGAAGGCCTCCATCCCGTAGGCCAGCCCGTAGGAGACCATCTTCGCCCGCTCCCGCTGGGCGCGGGTCACCTCCTCCGGAGGGATTCCGTAGATGCCGGCAGCGACGCTGCGATGGACGTCTGCGCCCGTCGAGAAGGCCTCCACGAGTCCGGGGTCGTCGGAGAGATGCGCGATCACCCGGAGCTCGAGCTGGTCGTAGTCGGCGACCAAGAAGCTGCAGCCCTCGGCGGGGACGAACGCTCGGCGGAGGCGGCGCCCGGCCTCGGTTCGCACGGGGATGTTGTGGAGGTTCGGGCGCTCCGAGGAGAGACGCCCCGTACGGGCGACGGTCTGGCGAAACGTGGCATGAATGCGACCGTCAGCAGCGACCTCTGCGAGGAGGCCCTCCCCGTAGGTCGAGCGAAGCTTCTCGACCTCGCGGTAGCGCAGGATCGCATCGACGATCGGGTGCTGATCTCGAAGCGATTCGAGGGTGGCGGCATCCGTGGAGTACCCGGTCTTGGTCCGCCTGCCTGGGGTGAGGCCGAGTTCGTCGAAGAGGACCACCCGCAGCTGGGGGGTGGAGTTGACGTTGAACGCGTGCCCGGCGATGCGTTGGATCTCGGCCTCCAGTGCCTTGCAGTCCGCAACGAGCTCGGCGGCGATGCGCCGGAGCTCGGCCACGTCGACGCGGATCCCAACGACCTCCATTCGTGCGAGCACGGCGACGAGCGGAGCCTCGATCTCGTCGTGGAGGGCTGCCAGCCCGTTGCGTTCGAGCGCGTGCCGGAGCGGGGCCTCCAGCAAAAGCGCCCGGAACGCCGCGTCTGCAGTCATGGTCGGGTCGTCGAGCGCCTGCGCGTCGTCGAAGCTCAGTTGGCTCTCGCCAAGCTCGACTTGCGGTCGTTCGGGCGCGGCGCTCGTTCCGAGATACGACTCGACGACGGCTTCGAGCGGATAGTCGTCGGCGGAAGGATCGAGGAGGTAGGCAGCGACCGCGGTGTCCATCGCCGGCCGGTCGCCACGCAGGCCCATGGCGAACAAGGAGCGGAGGAGCTCTTTGATCTGATGACCGACGATCCGCTGGCTGGCAAGGAGCCCTGAGAGGACCTCGCGCAGCCCGGCGTCCTGGAGCAGGCCGGCCTCCAGCCACAGCGCGACGGCCGGTCCCGATGCCTCGGGCGCCGCTGCGAAGGCCACGCCGACGAGCGGGGAGCGACCCGGTTCCCCGTGAAAGCACCCAGCCATCCCGATCAGTGTCGAGCTGCCGCCAACGGCCTCGGCAGCTCCCCCACTTGGATCGCCTTGGGGAATCCCGCTGAGGAGCTCACGGAGCATCCGAGCGCCTTCCTCGGGATTCTGCGGACGCTGCACTGAGACGATCCCCGAAGCCTGGAGACGAGAAAGGCCCGTTGCGCCGAGCGCAGTCTCGCCGCCGGTGTCGTCGACCCCCGCTGCCTGGCCGCTGGGAAGCCTGGAGCCCGGCGCCGGTGGCCCGAAGCTACCGTCCGCCAACAGCGCCGACACCCGTGCCCAGAGGGTCTTGAGCTCGAGCGCGTCGAAGCGCTGCCGGATCGCCTCCAGGTCCCATCCACCGAGCTCGAGATCCTCGACGCTCACCTTGAGGGGCACGGTGCGAACCAACGGCGTGAGCGCAGCGTTGGCGCGCACCTGGGCTTCGCTCGCTGCCAGGTTCTCGCGCAACTTCGGACCGAGCGAGTCGAGGTGAGCGAAGATCCCGTCGAGGTCGCCGTAGGTCGCGAGCAGCTTGGCGGCCGTCTTGTCGCCGACGCCCGGGACTCCGGGCAGGTTGTCCGAGGGGTCGCCGCGCAGCGCGGCCAGCATGGGGTAGCGCCATGGTTCGACCCCCGTGCGGGCCCGGATCCCGGCTTCGTCGTAGAGGGTGCAGTCACTCACCCCACGGCGGTTGTACAGCACGCGGACGTAGGGGTCCTCGACCAGCTGGAAGCAGTCGCGGTCGCCGGTGACCACGAGGACCTCGCGTCCTCGTTCTCTGGCCTGGGTGGCCAGAGTGGCTAGGACGTCGTCAGCTTCGAACCCTGGCACCTCGATGACCGGGACCGCCATGGCGCGCAGGATGTCCCGGATGAGGTCGAACTGCGGCGAGAGGTCCTCAGGGGTGCTGGCGCGCCCGGCCTTGTACTCGGGCATCGCTTCGTCGCGAAAGGTGTCGCCCGGCGCGTCGAACGCCACCGCGAGGGCACTGGGACGGTAATCCCGGATGATGTTGACGACCATCGAGAAGAACCCGTGGACCGCATTGGTGACTATGCCCGTCGTGGTCGCCAGCTCGGGCGGAAGGGCGAAGTAGGCGCGATACGCCAACGACATGCCGTCGACGAGGACGAGCGGTCCCTTGCGTTCGCTCATGGGACCCAACTCACCCTCGACGCTCACGCGAGGACGGCGCGCATCAACCGACCCCGTCGGGGACGATGGTCCCTTCGACCACCTCACGGGCGACCTCACGCATGAGGCGACGGGTCCGCATCGCGGTCTGCTGGATGAAGCGGAACGCGGAGGTCTCGTCCATGCGGTGCGCGCTCATGAGGACTGCCTTTGCCTCCTCGACCATCCGGCGCGTCTCGAGCTTGTCCTCGGCCGCCTGCTGACCCAAGCGCTCAGCCTCGGCGTCGATCGCCCAGGTCTCGTCGCAGGCGGCGAGGACCCGCTCGATCCGCGGAATGAGCTCGTCTGCACGGAACGGCTTCACGAGGTAGGCCGCGACGCCAGCATCACGCGCAGTGTCGATGAGGTCGCGCTGACTGAAGGCTGTCAAGATCATCACGGCGACCTTCCGCCCGCGGGTGATCTCCCGGGCCGCGCGCAGACCGTCCATTCCGGGCATCTTGATGTCGAGGATCACCAGGTCCGGCTCGTGTTGCTCGACGAGGGCCACAGCCTGATCGCCCCGGCTGGTCTCCCCGACCACCTGGTATCCGGCCCCGGTCAGGATCTCCTTGAGGTCGAGGCGGATGATCGCTTCGTCCTCGGCGATCACCACCCGGATCGGCCTCGAGTCACTCGCCGACGAGCTCATCGCGCCAGCTCCGCATCTCGGTGCAGGAGTCCTGCACCGGAAGGCATCAGTGTTTCCGCCATCGGTGACGGCGTGCGCCGCCCCATCGGACTCGTTCGAAGGACCTCGCTCAACGCGATCGGTTCCCTGCTCGTTCGAGGAGGTCGTCACGACGCCGTTGCAGATCCTCGATGGTCGCCATCAACGCCAGCCTCGCGCGGGCCATGGCATCGGCATGACGACGGACCTCTCCATACTCGTGCGTGGCGAGCGGTGTCTCGGAGACCAGCGAGCGGATCCGGGCGTCCTCGGCCGCATCGGAGACCACGGCGAGCTGTTCGTCGATGACCGCGAGTTCCTCGCGGGCCCGTAGCAGCCGGAGGTGCAGGTCCCTGATCCGCCGCTCGAGAAAGAAGCGCTGCATGGACGGCCGATACTATGCCGGAACGTCCGCCGGCGATCCCCGGCGCGGACTCAAACGGACCTCGGGGCCTTCGGGGCCTCAGTGCACAGAGAACCAGACCCTGCTCACCGTGCACCGTCGAAGCACCTCGGACCTGGGCCTGGCCCCGAGCCCCGGCGCGTCGAGAAACGTGACCATGCCCTCGTGCATCGGGAGATAGCTGAAGGGGTTCTCCTCGAGATACGTCGCCGGGTCGCTGAGGTCCCCCGGCAAGCCGAAGGAGGGCAATCCGCAAAGCGCGGCATTCGCGCAGCGCCCGAGACCGGTCTCGAAGAAGCCGCCGACGAATGCCTCGACGCCGAAGCGACCGCACAGCTCGCTCGCAGCACGGGCTGCGGCAAGCCCTCCCAGGCGAGCCGGCTTCACGCAGGCGATCCTGCACGCCCCCGAGGACAGGGCCCGCTCGAGGGCCTCAAGGGAGCGAAGCGACTCGTCGAGGGCGACGGGTGTCCGCAAGCATGCGGCAAGCCGGCGATGCCCAGCCAGGTCATCGGGGGAGAGTGGCTGTTCCACGCACGCGATCTCCAAGTCGTCGAGCATGACGAGCCTTCGGGCGTCCATCGGCGCGCCGGGATCGTCGGTGAAGCGGTACGCACCGTTGGCATCCACTTGCAGCACCAGGTCGCCGAAGTGTTCCCGCACCGCGCGCACTGGCTCGAGGTCCCAGCCCGGGGCGATCTTGAGTCGCACCCTCCGCATGCCTCCCGCGACCACACGGGCGACGTCGTCGAGCAATGCGACGCGGTCTCGCGCCGGGGGAATCCCGACCACCCCTCCGATCTCGACCGCGTGACGCTCGACGCCCAGCCATCGTGCTAACGAGAGCGATTCCGCCTTCAGGGCCGCGTCGAGGAGGGCCATCTCGATCGTGGCGGCGCACATCCGCCCGATGGCCCCGCGCAGGATCAGGTCGGGCACCCCTGTGGCGTGCCCGTGGTCCTCAACCGAGGGGTCAGCCACCACTTCGGAAGCCTCGATGATCTCGCGGCTCGAGGGCATCCCGGTCCGCTGCCATTGGCGACACAGTCGAGGCACCACCTCGTCGACCAACGCCCGGTGAACCGCCCTCACGTCTGGATCCACCGTGGTGGGAGCGGCGAGCGCCCCGCACTCCCCCCATCCGACGACGTCGCCGATCACGACGCGCACCAAGCACACCGGTCGCAGCTCGTGAACCTCCGTCGCCGTCACCACACGGCGCGACATCACCAAGTTCACCAGGAGGACTTCGATCCCCGAAGCGTTCATCGCGTAGGCTGCGCGTCAGTGACGCGCGCGAGCCATCGCGTGTCGCGATGGGCCCGGATGGTGAAATCGGCAAACACGATAGACTCAAAATCTATTGCCCGAAAGGGCTTGCGGGTTCGAGTCCCGCTCCGGGCACAGCGAGCGCCAACGCGGGGCGCTTTGTTTGCAGCGGTGCCGTTGGTTGTGCTCCTCACCGCTGCCGCGCCCGCCTGCAGGTGCTCGCGACAGCGGCCTGGCCGAATGGGCCGGCACCATCGATCAGCTCCGAGGAAATGGCATGGCGCCGTGGGCCGCCATCCATCGGGAGTGATCGGGCACTACCGTCGTCGTCGTGCGAGGCATGCTCATCCGTTACCGCGTCATGGCTTACGTGACCGCGACCTTGCTCTCGATCCTGGTGTTCGCCGGGATCCCGCTCCAGGTCGCAGCTGGTCGCCCGCAGCTGGTCAACGTCGTCGGAACCATTCACGGAATGTGCTACATCGTCTACCTGCTGACGGCCTTCGTCTTGACGAGGAGCCTCAAGGTCCCCCTGGGCCGCATGGTGCTCGTCCTCCTCGCCGGCACCGTGCCGCTGGCATCGATCCTCGCGGAGCGCAAGCTCACCAAGCGTTACCACCACCTCGTCGGCGACGATGCCGCCGTCGCCCAGCACCGCAGCGTTGAGCATCCGTCGGCTCGGTCGGCGACCTCTTCGTTCACCAGCTCCTAGGTTGCCGATTCGGTCCCCAGCCAGGCCAGGCCTGCTGGATCGGACGCGCTGCCCGGCGCGCCCTCGGGGAGCGTCGTCGCGCAGGCGAGCACGACTCCTGGAGCCCGAGGCACGGTAATGGTCGGGGGCTGGTCGGCCGTGCCACACTGACGCCCGTGCTGGCGTTCACCTTCCCGGGCCAAGGATCGCAACGGCAGGCGATGGGTGCCGCGTGGGTCGACCATCCCTCGTGGGAGCTCGTCCCCGAGGCCTCGGCCGTCGCGGGGCGAGATCTCGAACGCCTCCTCCTCGAGGCACCCATGGAAGAGCTCACGGCGACCGCGAACGCGCAGCTCGCCACCTTCGTGACGAGCCTCGTCGTCCTCGACGCCGTCGAGCGCGTCGGGCTGGCGCCCTCTGCGTGCGCCGGCCACAGCCTCGGCGAGTACAGCGCGCTCGTCGCCAGTGGTGCGATCTCCTTCGAGGACGGGCTTCGCCTCGTGATCGCACGGGGCGAAGCCATGAACCGGGCCGGAGAGGACTCCCCGGGAACGATGTCCGCCTTGATCGGGATCAGCGACGACGATGCCGAGGCCGCCTGCCAGCGTGCAGAAGCCGAAGTCTGGGTGGCGAACTACAACGCCCCCGGCCAGACCGTGATCGCCGGCACCGTCGAAGGCGTCAATGCCGCTGCGGCGGTCGCTCGCGAGCTGGGCGCACGCCGCGTGCTCCCACTGCCGGTCTCCGGGGCGTTCCACACGCCGCTGATGGCCTCGGCACGGCCAGCGCTTCGCAAGGCCATCGGGGACGCGGTCTTCCTGACACCGGAGATCCCCGTGGTCGCCAACGTCGACGCTCGAGTCCACACCGATGCCACCGACTGGCCGGGATTGCTCTCCGCCCAGCTCTGCAGCCCGGTCCGCTGGCGCCAGTGCGTGGAGACGCTCACCGGCCTCGGCACGACGATCCTGGTCGAGCTCGGTCCAGGAGGAGTCCTGACTGGCTTGGCGCGCCGGGCCGCGCCCGACATCGAGGCGATCTCGGTCGCGACGCCGGCGGATCTCGATCGTCTCCTCGAGGCAGTCGCGTCGCCGGGCGGGCCGCGCGGCACCGACCGCGTGGCACCGGTCACCCACTACGGGGAGCACCTCTACATCTCCGAGCGGGTCGTGGTCAGCCCAAGCGCCGGAATCTTCGCTCCGGAGCAATCGCTCTCGGCGCCCGGGGTCGGGCTGCTCCCCGGCACGGCCCGTCACGGCACGGGCGAGGCCGATCAGCCGCCGTCCATGGTCTCAGTCGGCGACCTCGTGGGTCGCGTCGGGGTCACAGAGGTACGAACGCCTTTCGGTGGTCAGCTGGTCCGCTGGCTTGCCGCCCCGGGCGAGCGGGTGCAAGAGGGCCAGCCCCTGTTGTGGCTCCATGTTGCTGGTGAGCCCTCGTGACCGCCGGTTCCGACGGCGCCCCGCGGCCGTTCGCACCGACTGGGCGAGTCGTCTTCATCACCGGAGCGGCTCGAGGCATCGGAGCCGGGTGCGCGCGTTGGTTCGTCGCCAACGGCGACCGGGTCGCCGCCGCCTACCGCTCGGAGAAGCCCCCCAACCCTCCGGAGAGGGCCACCGACGACTGTTACTTCGCGCTACGTTGCGACGTCACCGCGCCCGAGGACGTCGACGAAGCGTTCTCAGCGGTTGAGCAGCGCTGGGGGCCGGTGGAGGTCCTCGTGGCCAACGCCGGGATCACCGACGACAACCTGTTGTTGCGGATGAGCGAGCGATCCTGGCACGAGGTGATCGAGACCAACCTCACCGGCTCCTATCGGGTCGCCCGGCGCGCCGTGGCCAAGATGCTGCGAGCCCACAACGGGCGCATCGTCTTCATCTCCTCCGTCGGCGCCTTCGTGGGCCTCCCGGGCCAGGCGAATTACGCAGCCTCGAAGGCAGGGCTCGTGGGGATGGCGCGGGCCCTCGCCCGGGAGCTCGCCAGCCGCCGCATCACGGTCAACGTGGTCGCGCCGGGCGTCGTAGCCACGGATATGATCGCGGCTCTGGGTGGAGACCGGCTCGAGCAGCTCACGGGAATGGTCCCGCTGGGAAGAGCAGCCTCTGTCGACGAGGTCGCCGAGGTTGTCGGCTTCGTGGCCTCCCCCGGTGCCGCCTACGTCACCGGTGCGGTCATCCCGGTGGACGGTGGCTTGGGAATGGGACTCTGAGCCCCCGATGCGGGGGGTCGACCGACGCAAGGAGCACTAAGAGTGGACACCGAGGCAGCGTTCGAAAAGTTCCGCGAATGCGCGGTCGAGGTCTTGCAGGTTCCTGCAGAAAAGGTAACGCGGGAAGCTCGGTTCGCTGACGACCTCGACGCCGACAGCCTCGACCTCGTCGAGCTCGTGATGGCCCTCGAGGAATCCTTCGACATCACGGTCGAAGAGACCGAGCTCGAGGACATTGAAACCGTGGGTCAGGCCTTCGATCTGGTGAGCTCCAAGCTCTGATGCTCGTTGCCCGGGGACCTGATGGCCCGATCGCCGGTCGCAGGGTCGCCGTCACCGGAATGGGGGCTCTCACCTGCTGTGGCGTGGGGATCACGTCCCTGTGGGAGGGCCTGCAGCGCCCCTGGGCGGGGGCGGAGCGTCGCGTCCCCGATTTCGATCCCACCGATTGGTTCGGACCGAAGGAAGCCCGCCGGCTCGACCGCTTCGCGCAATTCAGCGTCGCGTGCGCGGAGCTCGCCATGCGCGACGCAGGCGCAGTGGAGGCCGATCCCCAGCGATCAGGGGTCATCTTCTCGAGCGGCGTCGGCGGGTTCGACACCTTGGTCGAGCAAGTCGTGGTGTTCGAGACCAAGGGCGCCAAGCGCGTCTCGCCGTTCCTCGTGCCGATGATGATGGCCAACGCCGGCGCAGCCAACATCTCCATGCGCCTCGGGTGGCACGGACCCTCGGAGGCGGTCGTGACGGCCTGTGCCTCCGGCTCCCATGCCATCGCCGCTGCGGCACGCCTCGTGGCTTCCGGGGTATGCGACGTTGCGATCGGTGGCGGCTCGGAAGCCTCCCTCCATCCCGTTGCAGTGGCGGCGTTCACGAACATGACCGCACTGTCGACCTCCGGGGCGTCGCGACCCTTCGACGCGCGCCGTGATGGTTTCGTCATCGCCGAAGGTGCCGCCGCCCTCGTCCTCGAGAGCTGGGATCGCGCACGCTCCCGCGGGGCACGCATCTACGGGGAGATCGCGGGCGCTGCAAGCACCGCCGATGCCCACCACATCACCGCCCCTGAGCCAGCAGGCGTCGGCGCCGTCGCGTGCATGGAGCTCGCGTTAGAAGACGCCCAGTTGCGTCCCGAGGACATCGTGCACATCAACGCGCACGGGACCTCGACGCCGCTCAACGACCTTGCCGAGGCCCGCGCGATCAACAAGGTCTTCGGCGAGCCCGGCCCACCGGTCACCTCGATCAAGGGCGTGACCGGCCACGGATTAGCGGCGGCAGGGGCGATTGAGGCCGTGGCAGCACTGTTGACGATCCACCACGCCCTCATCCCCCCGACCGTCGGCTACGAAGAGCCGGATCCAGAGATCCACCTCGACATCGTCCACGGGGCGGCTCGGCCCTTCGAGCCGGGGCCCGTGCTTTCGAATTCCTTTGGCTTCGGGGGCCACAACGGCTGCCTCGTGTTCACGCCGCCGCGTTGAGCTGAGCTTGACCGCGCGACAGCCCACGAACCTGCCGGTCTCAACCGCAGGGGAGCTCCCCATACCACGACGGGGGCGGTGCCGGCGCCAGCAACGGGCGCGGACCGACCGCATCTGCGTGTGAACGACCAAGTGCGGCAATCCACGGAAGCAAGCGGGCGCCGATCCATTCACCGCCTTGCGGGGTGATGTGCACCCCGTCACCGCAGCGAAGATCCACGCCGTCAACGGCAGCCGTGTAATGCCCCGACGGTGCGGTGAGCTTGGTGAAATCCACCACCGAGACCTTGCCCGGATCCGCTCGTGCCACCGCGGTCATGAGCGCTCCGTCGACCACCACGCGTGCGGGGTTGTTCTCCGGCCAGGGCTGGCCGTTCCCCTGGCGACCGCTGTCGTAGTAGGGGGAGGTCAGGAACACGACCTTGGCGCCTTCCGAGCCGAGGACCTGCACCGCCTGGCCGAGGCGGCGCTGCACCCATCGGTCGAAGGCAGGCTCCCCGAGGTGCTGCCAGCTGCCTGACACTTCGGTGTCGAGGGTCTCGCTGCGTGCGAGGTACACCACGACGTCTGGGTCGAACTCCCGAACCCAGGCCCGCATCCGCGAGAGCAGGGCGTCGGGACGGTCGGGAACGCAGGGAGGACCGGGCGGCACCGTGTACCAGAGGACTCGCTCCGCCTGGTCCGAGGCGAGCGAGCAACCGCCCCCACCGCGGTTGATCACCTCCACGTCGTAGCGCTTGGCGATGAGCGTGAGCCCGACACTGAGCGAGCCAGCCATGGAGTCGCCGACGAGCAGCATCCGGACGGGAGGGGCTGCCCGCGCGTGCGGCGCAGGGAGAGCCTGCAGGTGCGCTCTGTCGGGGAACGGCGAACGCAACTCGCTGCTCGGGGGCCTGACCGACCACGGGAGCGAGGGCAGCATCCCCACGCCGGCAACGTCGACCTCGGGGACACGAAGGGTCGCCGAGGTCACGGCCGGGCGGTTGCGATGACCGGCGCTCCCTGCGATGACCGGTGCGGCGCCGCTGGTGATCGTCGAGACCGCGATTGCCGCCACGGCGAACCCGGCTGCTGCCGGGGCACCGACGATCTCGCGCCACCCCGAGAGTGCCCCCCGCCGCACCGGTGTCTCGACGAAATGGAACGAGATCGAGGCGATGCCCATGATCACGCCGATCTGGGTCGCCACGAGCAGCGGCCCGCGCATGTGGGTCCGTTGCGCGCTGAGCACCAACAGGGTCGGCAAGTACCAGAGGTACATGCCATAGGAGATCCGACCGATGTAGCGAAGGGGTCGGGCGGAAAGCAGCCGAGCAACCGGGGCCTGGGGCACGCCGACAGCGGCATAGATGAGCGCTGCAGTTGCCAGTGCGGCGAGGAGGAACGCTCCGTGGAATGCCAACGGTGCGCTCTCGGGCACGAGCACCCACACCAGCACGAGTCCCGCCAAGGCGACCGTCGCCCCGGCACTGGCGGCGAACCTTCCCCGTCGAGATCGCGCGGGGCCAAAGTACGCCATTGCGGCCGCAAGTGCTGTTCCGACGAGCAACGCCTGGGCACGGGTGTCCGTGCCGTAGTACACGCGGCTGGGGTCGCCGCCTGCCGGCGGCGCAAGGATGGCCATCTCGATCGCAGACGCCGCTGCCCCGGCGACCGAAAGCAACAGCACCGCGAGGAGTCGCCGCGGAGCCAGGCGATCCTCCCGTGGTCGGACACCCTCCCGCCGTCGTGCGAGAAACCCGCGCCTGGGCTTCCCGATGGCCAGGATGCCCAGCAGCGTGATCGGCCACACCAGGTAGAACTGCTCTTCGATCCCCAAGGACCAGGTATGGCCGAGCGGCGAAGGGTTCGAAAAGGTCGAGAAGTAATTCGTGTGCTCCAGGGCGAAGTGCCAGTTGGCCGAGTACGCCAACGTGAACAGCCCGTCGGCCAAAAGCTGCGGCGTGCCCAGGACCGTGGGCCATGCCGCCGCGACGATCCCGATCACGGCGAGGAGCACGAAGAGCGCGGGGAGCAGCCTCCTCGCTCGGCGCAGCCAGAACTGCCGCAGCGAAATCGTCCCCCTGCGCTCCCACTCGGCCAACAGCAGCGAGGTGATCAAAAAGCCCGAGAGGCAGAAGAAGACATCGACGCCGTAGAAGCCACCGGGGAACTGCGCAGTCGCTGCATGCGAGAGGATGACCGCCAAGACCGCGAACGCTCGAATGCCGTCGAGGCCGTTCACGTGGCCGGCGATGGTCAACGGCCGGCGCTGGCCTCCTGCCCCCATCGAATCCGAGGCTATGAGCACATGGTGCTCACGACAAGACGGTGCACACGACCGCAGCACCGTTTGGCGGTCCGAGGCTCGCCGACCCCGCAGCGGCAGCGCCAGGCTGTGGCGCGACGGCCAACCCTCACCGCAACGAGTCGAGCGCGTCTCGCATCTCGGTGACCAAGCGTGCCGCCGCCTCCGGGCCACCCTCGAGGACGCGACGGACCAACGCCGACCCCACCACCACCCCATCGGCGAACCGACACGCCTCCACCGCCTGGTGCGGAGTGGAGATCCCCACCCCGGCGCACACCGGAAGGTCGGTAACCGCGCGGACCCTGGCGACCGTCGCCGAGAGCTCAACGTCCAGATCGGGGCGCTCCCCGGTCACCCCCATCCTGGCGACCGCGTAGACGAACCCCCGACAGCGCTTTGCGATCTCCTCGACTCGAAGCGGCGGCGTCGACGGCGCCACGAGGAGGACGGTCTCGATCCCGGCCGCCTCAGCCTCGCCTGCCCACGGGTCGAGCTCTTCGAGGGGGAGATCCGGAACGATCGCGGCTGCGACCCGTGCCGAGGCGAGAGAACGTGCCATGCGCCGGTGTCCAGCGCGAAAGACCAAGTTGTAATAGGTCATCACTGCGACGGGAACGTCGATCTGGACGCGGGCCAGCTCGTCGATGATGGCGCGCGGCGTCGCACCACGGCGCAGCGCTGCGTTCGACGCCTCCTGGATCACCGGCCCGTCCATCATCGGGTCCGAGAACGGAAGACCCACCTCGATGGCGTCTGCCCCCGCAGCCACCACCGCTTCGAGCGAACGCAGCCAGTCCTCGGTCATTCCGCCGGTCAGGTAGGGAATGAGCAACTTCGCACCCTCGGCGCGCCGGCGCCGCAGTGCGGACTCGAGCGCGCCGGCGCTGATGGCTCTACCTTCCTTTCTCAACGGGAGCTCCGGTGGGAATCGCTCGCGGCGCTTGTCCTTCGAGGACTGAGAGGAGACGGCGACCTCGACGGAGCGTCCGGGAGGCCTGACGCCCACAACGGTGTCGTCCCATGGGGACTGCTCCATCA
>JAJPJV010000006.1 GCA_021324045.1 Actinomycetota bacterium
CCTCGCGCAGTTTGCCCTCGCGGTTGTCTTCATCATCACTGCGAAGCTCATCGACTGGCGGAATCGGTGGTCACCGGGGTGCGTGCCTATCCGCTGAGCCTCTAAGCCTGTTCTGCCGGATGTCGCGCAGGTGATCAGGTACTCTTGAGATCCGAGGGTTGCTCGTCGTGCGGTGGTCTGCCGTACGCGGTGACCGAGAGGAACCGGACCGGCAGACGACTGAGCCGGACCGGCCCGTGGGCAACTTCCCCGTCGAACTGGAGCGCGTCGCCAGGTTCCATGTCGTACTTGGCGCCCGCGTAACCGTAGGTCATCTGGCCTTCGAGCATGTAGAGCAGCTCGGTTCCGGGGTGCTGGTACAGCGGAAAAACTTCTTCTTGGCTCGTCAACGTGACCACCATCGCTTCCATGCGCTTCGCTGGCCCTCGCATCGACCCGAGCAGCTGGTAACGGTGCCCGCTGCGGGTTCCGGGTCGGCTCAGCTCAGGTCCGGTTCCCGCGCGGGTAAAGAGCGCATCACGCTCTTCGTCCAACCCTTGAAAAAGGGAGGTCACCGGGATCTCGAGCGCTTCGGCGAGGCGAGAGATCGTGGCCAGACTCGGCGAGACCTGTGCGTTCTCGATCTTTGAAATCATGGCCCTCGACAATCCCACTCGATCAGCGAGCTGGCTGGCTGACAGACCCAGTTCTCGGCACCGACTCCGGACTCTCCATCCGATGAGCGGACCGAGTTGGGTGGCCGCAGCGCCTGGACTCTCGAACCCCTGGGCACTCTGGCGGGCTGCTTCCCTGGCGCGACCGGTGGCTGGAATTTCGCTCCTCGGTGATCGAGTGGTCATGCCGCCGAGGAAACCGGGGTTCCCGCCTCATCGCCTACCCAACTAGCTGCGCTGTCCGCATCGATGCCCGTCTCAGCGTCCAGCGCGACCACTCGACGATGCGGGTGTGCCACCGGCGCTCGGATGCAAAGAACTCCGTGCTCCACGCGAGCACGGACGCGGGAAGGATCCCAACGACCCCCGAGGAGCAATTGTTGGGTGAACTCCCCGTGAGCTCGGCCCGTTTCGATCACATCGATCCCGGCACCATGAGCGAGCTCACGGCGGACCGAGACGCGAAGGACACGGTTCTCGAGCGCGACCTCGATCTGGGAGGGGTCGACGCCCGGTACGTCGAACTCGATGACCAGCTCGTCGCCTGCCTTGTAGACGTCGTAGGCGAGCACCGTGGATGCCTCGGGACGGGGTCGAACGGAAAGCTCGCAGAGATCATCGAGCCTGATCGGACGATAGTCGTGCAGGGGGTCGACTCGATCCACCAGGGCCTCCTTCCGAACGTCTGTACACCAATAGTAAACTCATTTTCCTACTAGTGTACACCGTTCGACAGTGGCAGCCAATGCCTGCAGAGGCATGTGTGCCTGCCGAGGGTCGAGTGGAGCGTGGTCTGAGAGGAGCAAGTCGCCGGAACAGAGGCGGCGCACAGGAAGCCGGCGCGGCAACCCCGGGGACGAGCACAGACAAGCACGGGGTGGCGCAAAAGGCGCCGCGGATCTCTGCGAGATCGCCTGGCTAGAACACCGCTCGTTCGACGGCGAGGACCTCGGGGCTCGCCTGGGCCGTGCAACGGTCATTGGCTGCCATCGCCCCACTCGCTCCTTCGAGGAGCGGCGCATCCTCGCCCGAGATCTCCTCGAGCGTTCTCCCGGCCGGCTCGGGAAGCAAGAACGTGAGGCAGAGCCCCAATAGCGAAGCAGCGGCAGCGACGCCGAGCATGCCCCGGAGCCCGAGACTCTGCTCGAGCCGAGGGACAAGGAACGCACCGATAAAGGCCCCGAATTTCCCGACTCCTGCAGCAATGCCGTGCCCAGTCGTCCGCCGGTCAACGGGGAACAGTTCTGAGGGAAGCACAAACGTTGTCGTGTTCGGCCCGAACTCGATGAAGAAGTAACTGATCCCAAAGCCGATCAAAAAGAGCGGGACGATGGTCGTCATGCCCTTGATCGCACCGAGCACCGCGAAGGCGACGGTCATCACCGTGAAGCCGATGAGCTGAAGGCGGCGATGGCCGATCTTGTCCATCCGCATCGCGGCAAGGAAGTAGCCCGGCACCGCAAACGCGACGAAGAGCAGAAGGCTCCACGCCAGGTTTGCCTCGAGCGTGGCATGAGCGTCGACTCCCTTGAGGATTGCCGGGAGCGACAGCGTGTTCCCGTAGTAGGCGTAGTCGAACAAGAACCACGTTCCGGCAGTGCCGAGCAACAACCGCACCATTCGCCGGTTGGTCAGCACCCTCGATGCGGCTCTCCGCTCGATGCCACGACGAGGGCTCTCAGGGTGGTGGCCACCGGCGGCGGCATCGCCCGTTGCATTCACCACGCCTTCAGAGAAGGCAGCCATCTCCTCGACGGCCTGCTTGGCGTTCCCATTCATGCGGATCTGGAACCGCGGTGACTCGGGCATCTTCGCACGGAGATAGACGACCGCCCCAGCGGGGACTGCGCCGAGCGCCAGCAGCAGGCGCCAGACAACCTCATGGCTGAGGCCGGAGGGCAGCAGGGTGAGCCCGACGAGCGGACCCACGATGAGGCCGAGCGCCTGCATCGAAAAGACCAGCCCGACGTAGCGCCCGCGATCTTGGCGATTCGAATACTCGCTCATCAACACGGCAGAGACTGGGTAATCGCCACCGATCCCAAGGCCAAGCACGAATCGAGCGACGATCAACCAGGTCACGTTCGGGCTCAAAGCCGATGCCAGCGCGCCGACGATCATGACGGCGGCAACCAGCGCGTAGATGTGCTTTCTTCCCAGTTTGTCCGCGAGGCGCCCGAAGACGAAAGCCCCGATGAAGGCACCGAGGACCGCTGCACCGGTCACCCAGCTTGTCGTTGTCGTGCCGAGGTGCCACTGGCTCTTCACCAGTGCAGCCACCGTCGAGATGACGAAGAGGTCGTAGGCATCGGTGAAAAAGCCCATGCCGGAGATGAGCACGGCTCGACGGTGGTAGCGGCTGCGCGGTGCCTCGTTCAGGAGGTGAATGACCGATGCTCCGCTCGAATCAGCGGGGGTCGGCGCTCCGAACTTCACGGCGCCATTCGCCGATCCGACCGGAGCGACGCCCAGGGAACGTTGCGACCAACCGCTTCCCTGGCTCCTCAAGGATGCCTCCCTTCCACCCGAGGAAATCCTTGTGGGCCCAGGTGACGCGGAGGCAACTCCTAGGTAACCGGAACGTGAACTCTTCGAGAACTCTTGGAGACGATCCGGGTACTCTTCTGCCCTGTGGAGGCAGGGGGTCCGGTATCTGAGGTGGACCGCCGAGTCGCCGTTCTGTTCGACCTGGTCTCTGAAGCGTTGGCAAAGGCGACCGATGCCCTTCTCGCCTCTGATCCCACGATCGGCCGAGAAGTTGCCGATGCCGACCCCGCCATCGACCGGCTGACCAACGAAGTCGAACGAGCGGTTTGGAGCCAGATCACCGCCGGAACGCAGGGTGATCAACTCCGGCAACTCGTGGGCGTTCTCCTCATGCTTCCCGAGCTCGAACGAAGTGCAGACTTGGCCGAACACATCGCTCGGCGCGCGATCGAGCACATCGGGAGCGACATGACCCCACTGTGTCGGGGAATCATTCAACGAATGACCGAAGTCGCCCTCGAGATGTGGCGCACCGTTGCCAACGCCTATGCCGACCGATCCGTCGAAGGAATCGCACTGAAGCAAGTCGACGAAGAGATCGACACCCTTCATGAACGTCTAACCCGTGAGATCGCCAGTGGAACGATGTCGACCGCGGTTGCGGCACAGGTTACGCTTCTCGCCAGGTTCTACGAGCGCCTAGGAGACCACGCCGTCAATCTGGCAAAACGAGTAGCAGCATTCCGGGTCAACGCCCCCGAGACCGCCTCTTGAGCGTCTGGGGTCGGACGACCACGACAGGGCAATGTGCGTAGTGCACGCATTGCTGGCTCACCGATCCGACCAAGAGCTCCTTGAACCCACCGAGGCCTCGTGAACCGACGACGAGGAGATCGGCTCCCTTGCTTGCATCGATGAGCCTCCGTGCCGCGGGAGGATCCTCGATGCGGCCTACGACCTCGATTGTCGGCTCAAGCTGTCGCGCCTCGCGTACGCCCTGTTCTAGGATCGACTCGTCCTCGGTTTCAGCGCCCTCGATCATCTCGGAGGCCACCTTGCGCAGGAAACGCGCATGCACGACCTCGAGGAGCGCCTCCGACAAGCGAGCCTGGGTCGCAGCCCACCGAAGAGCCGCGGCTGAGGCGCTGGAGCCGTCGATTCCCACCACGATCCGGCGCTCGCCAGCTTGGGAACCCGCAGCGCTCATCAGGGCCTCCGATCGGATCCGTGCTGCAGGGAGAGCTCTCGGGAGTCATCGCCCCATGACAGCTCGCTCCGACCAGCACGCGCGTCCACGGTAATGCGGGACTTGGCTCTCTCAGGAATACCTCAGAGGGTATCGCTGGTTGGAGAGGATGACCGATCTCACCGAGACCGAGGACGTGAAACGAGATGCAGGGTCCTGCAAAGCCAGAGAAGCCGGCGAACACGCTCCCTGCGGCCCGATCGGTGCTGGCTGTCTGCGCTCACCCTGACGATGAAACCTTCGGTCTGGGTGCCACGCTGCATGCCTTCGCTGCTCGAGGAACCAGCGTCTCACTGTTGTGCTTCACCCATGGCGAGGCTTCGACCCTCGGAGCATCCGAAGGGCCCCTCGGTGAGATCCGGCGGCGCGAGCTTGACGCTGCCGCGGCTGAGCTTGGAATCCATCGCGTCGAGCTCTTCGATTATGCAGACGGCACGCTGAACGCTGTACCACTTGATCGACTGTCAGGAGATGTTGCCCACCTCGCCCACATCGTCAATGCTGATCTCCTTGTGGTCTTCGACAAGGGCGGCATAACCGGCCATCCCGATCACTGCCGGGCGACAGAAGCTGCGCTCGCGAGCGATCGAGACCTACCGGTTCTCGCATGGTGCGTGCCGCGAGCAGCGGCCGAGCGTCTGTACGCAGAGTTCGGAGTGCAATTCACCGGCCGTGATGACGCAGAGATCGACTTCGTGCTGCCCGTCGACCGAAAAGTACAATGGCGCGCCATCGCCCAGCATGCGAGCCAATCCACGCACAATCCTGTGCTCGAACGGCGCCTCGAGCTCCACGGCGATCGCGAGGTCCTTCGGTGGCTCCGGGCACCAAATGCGCCCCGGGAACTCCGGGGATCCGCTCGCGCCTGATCGCACTGCGCGAACCGGCAGTCGTGCATCGTTGCCCCAAGGACTGCGCCCCACATCATGTTTCTGTCGCTATGGGGAGTTCACCGACAACGTGATGCCAATCCGACACTGAGCACTCAGTGCATCTGCCAGGATGCACGCATGAGGCTCGCAACCATTCGCCTGACACAAGAAGGCCGGACGGCAGCGGCGCGCATCGACGGCGAAGATGTGGTCTTGTTGCCCTTCAACGACGTCGGAGAGCTCCTGTCGTCTGGTGAGGGATGGCAGGAGCGAGCGCTCACTGAGGGACGTCGCGAGCAGCTCAGCAACGTCCGTCTCGCTCCCGTCGTGCCTCGGCCTTCCAAAGTGCTCTGCGTCGGCCTGAACTATCTCCGTCACGTTCGAGAGCACGGAGGAGACGTCCCTTCTTATCCCTCCCTGTTCGCGAAATTCTTCGACGCCCTCACAGGACCATATGACGAAATCGTCCTTCCCGCGGCCTCCGAGTGCGTGGATTGGGAAGCTGAACTGGTCGTCGTCGTCGGTCGATCGACGCGCTGTGCCACGCTCGATGAGGCAGAGGCCGCGATCGCGGGCTTCACGGTCGGCAACGACGTCAGCATGCGCGATTGGCAGGGCCGGACAAGCCAGTGGCTCCAGGGGAAGACTTGGGAGGCATCCTCTCCGGTTGGGCCGGCCCTTGTGACCGTCGACGAGCTCGGCGGGGCACGACCGGATCTGGCCATCTCCTGTGTGGTCGACGGAGAGACCATGCAGGAGGCGCGAACCACCGACCTGCTGTTCGACCCGGTCGAGGTGGTCGCCTACGTGAGCACGATCGTCACCCTCCGGCCGGGCGACCTCATCTTCACCGGGACACCGGATGGGGTAGGCATGGCGAGAACACCGCCCATCTTCCTCCACGATGGTCAGGTCGTGGTCACTCGCATCGAGAAGATCGGCCAACTTGTCAATCGCTTTCTCGCCCGACGTCCGACAGGCCAACGGTCGGACCCGTAGCAGCCGGGTTTCGATCCAGCGGCGATTCCTCCAGCCCCCTCGGAGCTGGATCCTTCCCACCAGGGCGCGGCGCTTCTGCCACCTGGCAGCCGTAACATAAGAAGACGATCGAATCGGAGACCACGCTTGTGTCGTCCGGCTCGAAAGCGCTGCGAGGTGGGTAGAGCCTTCTCCAGGGAAGGGAGGATCACGATGACTTCGCATGGAGCGCCTGAGACCTCTGGCATCGGCCGCGAGTCGGCGGTCCCCACCGTCCGGGTCCTGCGCAACGACGAGGAGCTAAGGGAAGCGGTTCAGCGTGCGCGGGAATTCGAGCGCAGGGGGCTCGAGGAGTTTCGGCACCGCCTCGGAAGCTACGACCGCTTCCTTGACGAACCGCGTACCGACGGAGAGGAGCGGTCCTGGCATCCCTCGACGAACCGGATCGCCGAGGTGGTTGCCATTGACTCCTCAATCGAGGTCGGGGAGTCCTGAACGTCGGTTCCAGGCACAACGAGCAGAGCCCACCGTCGGCGACGTGCGCTTCGCCGTCGCCGATTGCTGCGTACCACCGCGGTCGTTCTGTGCGTTGCAGGGCTCCTCGCCTACTTCTTCTCCGAACGCGCTCCATCGATCCCGTCGGCCACGATCCGGCACCATGCGAAGACCCGGGCGCGGTCGCTGCCACCTCGCCCGACGACAACCCTGCCACCGACGACTACAACCGACCCCGGCACCCTCCCCCAGACGGCGGTCCTCCCCGCTGCCAGCTCCCCGCAGCTGACCGAGGAGATGGCAGCGCTGTGGAGCGGGATCGTCAGCGGAACGGTCACCCCAGCGCTCCCTGCCTTCTTCCCGAGCTCGGCATACGCGCAGCTCAAGACCATTGCGAATCCACTCAGCGACTATTCGGACCGCCTGATCGCTGAGTACGCGCTGGACATCGAGGCCGCGCACGCCCTTCTCGGCCCCGATCCCTCGGCGGCCGTGCTCGTCGGAGTCCAGGTCCCGGAGCAATATGCACATTGGGTGCCACCAGGAACCTGTGACAACAGCGTGGGCTATTACGAGGTCCCCAACTCCCGCGTCGTCTACCAAGTCAACGGCCAGACCCGATCCTTCGGCATCGCGTCGATGATCTCCTGGAGAGGCAACTGGTATGTCGTTCACCTGGGAGCTGTCCTGCGGTCGACCACCGGAGGCGTCGTCGACGACCCTGAGGTCGGCACCGGGACCCCTCAACCCTCCACGACTTGCTGAGAGGCAGTTGGCGACCCACAACGGCAAGGCCCAGGAGGGGCGGACGTGACGCGAATCAGCTCGCCGCCTGCTCTTCCGCCGAGGTAGCAGACGCATCCGGATCGACCGATGCGGCCTCGGGCTGCGCTGCGGCCTGCGCCTTGGATTCTGGGCGATAGGAGGTCGCAAGCAACACCGTCGATGCCGCCACACCCGTCGCGGCCGCCAGCAAGGCACCCTTGATCCCCGAACCGCCCCGACGACCAAGCAGACGATCGACCGAGAATGGCCCGCTCCCGAGCCCCGCCAAGGCAGTTGCCGCCGCGGCAACCACCGCGACGTACTCCCAACCACCCTTGAAGACGAAGAATCCCTTGCCTTTGTGGTCAGTGCGAGCTGCAGTGGTCATCAGCCCCACGACCGCGGCGCTCGGGAGTGGGCTCAGCGCGCCAAGCGTGATCAGTGATCCCGACCCGATCTCGGTCGCAGCGGCGACTCGGGCGTGGAGCCAGCCGGGACGAAGCCCGAGGCCGTTGAACCATCTCGTCGTACCCTCGAGACCGCCAGGGCCGAAGACTTTGTTGTAGCCATGGGCGATGAGCATCGGCCCGATCGTGAGCCGCAGCACCAACGAGGCAAAGTCTCTTTCTCGCACAGAACTCATAGTGTCCCCGAGGATTCCGGCGTCGCAAGCTCGGTCGCCCGTCGCACGGCTTCTTCGGGGCTGGTCGCGGTCACGATGCCCGGCTCGCCACCGCCATCCGGACGCCTCAGCTCCCAGGTGCCCAGGCCGACGACCGGCCGCCCGAGCTTCAGTGCCAGCGCCACCTCCGAGAGCGTTCCGTACTCGCCCCCGACGGCAATCACGACGTCAGCGGAGCGAACGACCAGCCAGTTCCGAAGCTCCCCCAGGCCCGTCGCGACCGCGATGCGCACCCAGCGGTTCGCCGACAAGCGGTCATCGCCGGGCAAGATCCCCACCGTCATCCCGCCGGCTTCGACCGCACCTCTACAGGCGGCCGCCATGACCCCGCCAAGACCGCCACAGACCACGATGCCACCGATCTCGGCAACCTGGCGGCCGATCGCTTCTGCGAGCACCTCCGCCGACGGGTCCGGGGATCCTGCCCCCACGACGCCGAAGTAAAGACCCCTCCGTACCGGCGGCATGCCCCAATGACCCTACCGGGCGGTCCGCCACACCGCACGTACCGAGCCCCGATAGCCTTCCCACGGGTGGCCAGGTCGTACCGAGAGCAAGAAGCAAGGGGGCCCTCGGCCGCCACCATGGATCGTCGCCAATTCCTCAGGGCTCTCGGGGCAGGCATCGGGACCATCGGGTTGGCGAGCTCGAAGCGTTCAACCACCCCCGGGCGCGCCACGTCATCGGTCCGGCAGCATCGTGGGACACCTGAGCAAGCGGTGGTCCAAAAGAAACTGCCGAGCGGCGTCACGATTCCTCAGGCCCGATGGCTCGTAGCGGAGAACGCGAAGCCAGGGACTGGGAGATGGATCGTCACCGGTTCCCAGACGCTGCACTCGATCGAAGGGTACGCGAGCCGGGTCAGCGGGGTTGTCGGCGACGAGGTCATCCTCTTCGTGAACACCTCCGCACCCGCCTTTCACGTTGAGGTCTACCGGATGGGCTACTACCAAGGGCTCGGCGGTCGCCTGATCGACCAGACCGACACCATCGCAGGGCAACGCCAGCGGGCGCCGTCATTCACGCCGGGGATCAATATGGTCGAGTGCCAGTGGGAACCCAGCCTGAGCCTCACGGTCGGAGAGCATTGGCCACCAGGGGTGTACCTGTTCAAATTGGTCGGATCGGGCGGGGAGCAGCAGTACATCCCTTTCACGGTTCGTGATGACACGAGCCATGCCGCGTACGTGATCCAAAACAGCGTGACCACCTGGCAGGCGTACAACCGCTGGGGTGGCTACAGCCTCTACCTCCAGCTGACTGCTTCAGGCGGCGGCGACTATGCCAACCGTTCTCGCGTCGTCTCCTTCGACCGCCCTTACTCCATGGGAACCGTACCTTGGGCGCAAGGCGCAGCGGACTTCTTCGGGAACGAATTTCCGTTGCTGTTCCATTTGGAGAGCCTGGGCGCGGACCTCACGTACTCCACTGACATCGATCTGCACACTCGACCGGAGCTACTCAAGAACCATCGTTGTTTCTTCAGTCTGGGCCATGATGAGTACTGGTCCATGCAGATGCGCGAGGGTGCACGCGAGGCCCTGGAGAGCGGCACGAACCTTGCCTTCCTCGGCGCGAACGCCTGTTACCGTCAGATCCGCCTCGACGCGTCCCCTGTCGGTCCAAACCGCCGCCAAGTTTGCTACAAGGATGCCGCAGAAGACCCTCTTTCTGAAAAAGAGCCGATGCTCACGACGGTGAACTGGATCCAGCCACCCTTGAACCGTCCAGAAAGCACGCTCATCGGCAGCATGTACCAGTCCGTCGGTGCGAATGATCCTCTCGTGGTCACCGACGCGTCCGCCTGGCTCTGGGATGGCTGCGGCTTGTCGGACGGTCAGGCACTTCCCGGAGTTGTCCAGGGGGAGTACGACCGCTATGTTCCTTCTCTCCCGAGCCCGCGCAACGTCGATGTCTTCGCGCACTCGCCGATCGCGGGCCAGGGCAACTGGTCCGACATCACGTACTACACGGTGCAAGGAGGCGGTGGCGTGCTCGCAAGCGGAATGGCCTCGTTCATCTTCAAGCTTTCGAACACGACCGCCTTCCCCACGATCATCGTGCCCGCGGCGATTCCTGGAATCACCCCGATCCTCCTGCGCGCCATGGAGAACGTCTACGGTCTCTTCGGCAATGGACCAGCTTCTGCGAGCCAGCCTTCCGGAGGAAACTGGTCGAGCATCTATCAGGGAGCATCTGCATCACTCAGAACCGCTGTAGGGAGCCCGTCAGCCTGAGGAGACGGAACTGGCGCCCAAACACCGGACACCGACTTCGCCGCTGTTAACCCTCACGAGCCAACAAGCGAGCCATCACCGTTGTCACGCCAATCTTCCCGAGGACGTCACGCCAAGCATCGAACGGCAGGGAAACCTTCGCATCAGCGGAGGTGGATCTGGTCGCTCGGAGTCGTTGCACTTGCTGGAGCCGTCTTGGCCATCGTCTTGACCTCATCTTCCCCCCAAGCAGCGCCTCCGGCAGCTGTTCCCGTGACAACAACTCCAGCACAGCCCGTGTGCCCCCTCACAGGTGCACCACCCCCCTCGGGCGGAGCAGTCCCGCAACTGCCCGCACTCGCGGTCAAGGTAGACAACTATCCGGCTGGCCGGCCACAAGCAGGCCTCGACCACGCCGACATCGTGTTCGAGGAGCCCGTCGAAGGCATGATCACCCGATACGTGGCTGTCTTCCAGTGCCAACAGGCGTCCCTGATCGGACCAATCCGTTCCGCCCGCAATATCGACATCGGCATCCTGGGAGAGTTCGGTGATCCACTGCTCGTCAGCGTTGGCGGAATCAATCCGGTCATCTCCAACATCGAGAATTCGCCGATCCAAGAGATCGATCTGCGAGACCATGGATCCGTCGTCCAAACGGTTGCCGGTCGACAGGCACCGTACGCCACGTTTGCGTCGACCTCGGCGTTGTGGGAACTCGACCCGAAGGACACCGGCCCGCCGAACCCGGTGTTTCGCTATGCAACGACGGCACCCACTGGGATGCCCGCGAGCTCCATCACGATCCCCTTCTCCCAGGATTCCGACGTGACCTGGCGATATGACAGCGCGCTCGGCACATATCTCCGCTACTACGGGACAACGCCAGATGTGCTACTCGATGGCGTACAGAATTCGGCCTCGAACATCGTGGTGCAATTCGTGCACATTTTCTACGGACCGTGGTACGAAAACGACGTCGGGGGGCTCGAGGTCCAGGCAACCCTCTATCCTGACGCTTCGGGTAAAGCCGAGGTGTTCCGCAACGGTGTCGAAATCTCGGGAACATGGCACCGGTCGACCCTGGCTAGTCCGACACAGTTCCTGAGCTCGACCGGGGCTGAGATCCCCCTGCAGCCGGGTCGCACCTGGGTCGAGCTCGTTCCCGATACCGTCACGGTCAGCGTCGGTCCCTGAGGGTTCGCCGTTCATCCAAAGCAATGGCTTCGTCCCGCCCGGGATCGTCAGCTCCTGATGATTCCGGGCTGTTCGGTGAAATTCAGTTCTTGAGCGTGATCGGCAGGTCGTCAGGGTCGACCGAGGCATCGTCACCGGTCTCGCCGGATGCCGGGGTGAGGCATTCACGTACCCGTTCGTCGATCTCAGCCATGAGCTGGGGGTTCTCGGCGAGGAACTGCTTGACATTCTCCCTTCCCTGGCCCAGCTGCTCACCCTCATAGGTGAACCAGGCTCCAGACTTCTTCACGAAGCCAAGATCGACTGCCACATCCAGAAGCGAACCTTCGCGACTGATGCCCTTGCCGTACATGATGTCGAACTCGGCCTGCTTGAACGGTGGCGCGCACTTGTTCTTGACAACCTTTACCCTCGTGCGACTCCCGATCACGTCTGCTCCGTCTTTGATGTTCTCCACCCGGCGGATCTCCAGACGGACAGATGAATAGAACTTCAGCGCCCTGCCGCCTGGGGTGACCTCGGGCGATCCGTACACCACACCAACCTTCTCGCGAAGCTGGTTGATGAAGATGGCAATCGTCTTGGACTTGGACAACGACGCCGTGAGCTTGCGAAGCGCCTGAGACATGAGCCGCGCTTGCAGGCCAACGTGAGCATCGCCCATGTCCCCTTCGATCTCGGCCCGGGGGGTGAGGGCGGCGACCGAGTCGATCACGAGCACGTCCAGCGCTCCCGAGCGAATGAGCATGTCGGCAATCTCGAGCGCCTGCTCGCCGGTATCAGGCTGCGAGATCAGTAGGGCGTCGATGTTCACGCCGATGGCCTTGGCATAAACCGGATCCATCGCATGCTCGGCATCGATATAGGCACAGATGCCACCATTGCGCTGAGCCTCAGCAACGACATGCATCGCGAGCGAAGACTTTCCCGAGGATTCCGGGCCGTAGACCTCGACGATGCGCCCCCGAGGAAGTCCCCCGATGCCCAAGGCGAGATCGAGCGACAGCGCCCCCGTGGGGATCGCTTCGACCATCATGTGGACGTTCTCGCCCATCCGCATGATGGAGCCCTTCCCGAATTGCTTCTCGATCTGGCCCAGAGCGACATCGAGTGCCTTCTCACGGTCCTCTGCCATCTCGTCTCTCGCTCCTTGCATCATGATCCGCACTTAGGGTGTTCCTGAACCGCTGGCCTTCTCCAGAAGGAGAAATTGCTCGCCCTCGACCCTACGAGAGGGGTGTGTCAATCAATGGGGTTGGCTCCGCAGGGCTCTGGCTGTGCATCACGAACACTCTACTAACGAACATGCGTTCGTAGGCGGATGCAGCCGGCTGTCCGCTGGCCACGGGGCAGCCGAGAGTTCACCGGCCACGACACGAGCACGTTCCCGAGCGCACGCCCGGTTTAGGAACCCAATGGGATTACTGCGAGGCTCTCGTACCGTGACCCCGTGGGCTCCAACGTCGAGCGAACCAGATGGACCTCCTCGACGTGCCATTTCACCTGCACGGCCTGGCCGACCAGCTCACGAGGAATGCGCCGTCGAGACGCGCGTGCCAGCGTCACGTGGCCGAAGAACGGCCGATCGGCGTCCAATGCTCCGGGAAGCGGGGCAGATCGCACCGCCGCAGCCAGCGACTCGAGACCTTGCCCGCTCACCGGAACGCAGAGCACGGAACGGCCCAAGACGACAGTGGTCGGGCCGAGGGCAGCGTCGAAGGCTTCCAGCGGGGCGATCGCATGCTCGATCGCCATGAGGATGGAACCAAGGGCCCCCTCGGCCACCGTGCCCAAGAACGCCAGCGTCAGGTGCCACTGGCCCAGCCGGGTGTAGCGAATCCCTTCGATCGGAGGACGGGGAAGTTCTTCGAGCACAGCCGTCACGGTCGGAGGCGGCCAGAGGGCGACGAAAGCCCGCATGCCCACAGTGTGGTCGCCCGGCGTCCGAACGGGACAACGCGACCAAGGGCGGAGCATCGAACCGGCCAGTGATTCGATAGGGTCGGCGCATGGCGACCAACGGCGAGAGCAAACGCCGTTCCGACAGACGGCTCACTGCGGTGCAGGGGGACATCACCAAGCAGCAGGTTGATGCCGTTGTGAACGCCGCGAACTCCCGGCTCGCCGGTGGCGGTGGCGTGGACGGTGCCATCCACCGCGCAGCCGGCGCTGCACAGTTGCGAGCGGCCTGCGCAAAGATCGGTCGATGCGATCCCGGAGATGCGGTCGCAACGAGCGGCTTCGCCCTCCCCGCCCGATGGATCATCCACACCGTCGGGCCCGTTTGGCGAGGCGGAAACGCCGGAGAGGACGCTGTGCTCGCGTCGTGCTACCGACGTTGCCTGGAGGTTGCCGACGAACTCGGCGCGAAATCGATCGCATTCCCGGCGATCTCCACCGGCGCCTACGGCTTTCCGCCCGACCGAGCGGCGCGCATCGCCGTCACGACCCTGCGCAACACCCCCACTCAAGTAACCGATGTTCGGCTCGTCGCTTTTGACCGCGACACCTTCGAGCTCTACAAGTCCTTGCTCGGTGATCCTGCTGACGAGGGATAAGGGCACTCGTTACACCCAGCGGATACAACGCTTGCCGAGCGACTCCGTCAGCACAGTCCTCCATCGTGCCGAAGTGGCCTGCCGTTCTCCGGCGGGAGCCGAGGGCACCGGGCTTTCACCGGGCGACCGTCCGGCTCCACCGCACGTGAGGTGCGCCATGACCGAGAATGACCATCCATTGAACTCGACGAACGCCACGGAGGACATCGAACCGCGACTCCGAAGGGTTGAGCGGGTGATCGAGGCCCTCTCGAGAGAGGTTCACACCAGAAGGCTCGTCGTCAGCGACCCAGGAGCCCATGCTCGCATCGTCGCTGAAGCACTACCCAGTGGGGCAGAGCTTCGAGCGGAACTTCTCCGTCCGAGCGCCGTCGGATCGACCAGTGTCGTCGTCTTCGCGATGAGCGACGACTCCGTAGAAGCCATCAGCTCATCGTCAGGTCTCGGTCCGTTCCTCGGCATCCAGCTGTGGTGCGACGGGAACTCGGTGATCGAGCTCGAAGCCTGGATGGAGGCTGACGGACGATGGCACCCGCAGGTGCGCCTTCCCCAGGCGCATCATCGCTCGGACCAGTCGCCACGACCCGATCCAGAATGACCGTCTTGTCGGTCATTGCTCGACGGCGTTCAAAACAGCACCTAGACGCACGCAGATGGGCTCCGGGGTCATCCAAGGTGCATAGCCACCATTGTTGCGAACCAGAGCTTGCTCGCGACAACCGCCAATGCGCAGAAGGCCACAGACAGGGCTGCAACGATGAGCATGCGATCCCACTCGTTCGCCCGCCGCCCTGAGCATCGATCCCGGTGGGCTGGCCCCGACGGGTGAGGGTTCATGGAACCAACGGTACTGAAGCCAGGGCGCTGATGCTACTCATCAGTCTGTAGACCAATCAGTAGCGATCAGCCACGGTGATGGAGGTGGAAGGCGACCTCCAACGCCGGTTGGGTGAGAACCTCCGGTTGTTGCGGAGGGCGCGTGGCCTCAGTCAGGAGGCCTTCGCGGATTTCTTGGGCATCCATCGCACCTATATGGGCGGGCTCGAACGCGGTGAACGCAACGTCACCTTGCGAACAGTCGAGCGGCTGGCAGAGCGGCTCGCGGTTGATCCGCTGTCGCTCTTCGCCAGGGTGGGCGCGACCTCGAAACCCCATGTTTTGGCGAACGGCGCCCAGGCGTCGCCCCACCGCAGCGCCGCCCGCGGGCCTTCGTGACGCGGGGATCGTCCGGCGGGACGCACAAATCGCCTCAGCACGCGATCGAAGGTATGGCGAGGGGCCCCACGGTCCCGAACGCCGCGCTCAGTGCCCGATCGGCAATTCCCGGGAGACGGTGCGGCGCAGAAGATCGAGGGCGGAGATCGCACCATACTGACGCACCCGGTCCCGATCGCCCGGCACCCGAAGCTCCTGGGCCGTCACGGAGCCGTTGGGGAGAACGATCCCCACGAACAGGGTTCCGGGGGTAACCCCCTCCTGCTCGTCGGGACCGGCGACACCGGTCACGCTCAGCCCGACATCGGAACCGAGCACCCGACAAGCCCCGTCGGCCATCTGGCGCGCTGCCGCCGCGGTGACGACAGGACCCCGGTCGACCTTCAAGACGGCGTATTTGACCTCCGCGTCATACGACACGACGCAGCCGCGAAACCACCGACTCGCGCCCGGGACATTGACCAGCCGCGCGGAAATCAACCCACCGGTCATCGACTCCGCCAATCCGATCGTGAGGTGCCGTTCTGCGAGGAGAGCACCCACTGCGTGCTCCATCGATTCATCGTCCGTGCCGAAGATCACGTCGCCCAGGCGTTCGAAGAGGATCTTGCGAACGGTGCGCTCTTCGGCATCGAGGAGCACTTGGAGGTCGGCAGGCGAGGAGGCCCGAGCAGTCAGGCGGACCTTGATGCCCTCGATCCCGCTCGCGAGAAACGCGATCGTCACTTTCCCACGGTCCGCCAAGGGCCCCGTAGCCTGCGCATCGAGATCACGGACCCGGTCGTCCAGTGCTTCGGCCAGTGCCGACTCGCTCGCCCCCCAGGTCCGTAGCGTTCGGCTGCCGATCACCGCTCGCTGGCCTGCGCGCTCCAGCCGCGCCTCGATGTCCGGCAGGATCCCACGGGTGAACATATCCGCCATCTCATGGGGGACGCCCGGGACCGCATAGATCACCTGACTGCCAACCGGGCAGATGAGCCCGGGGGCAGTTCCGTTCGTTTGCTCGATGACCGTCGCTCCGACGGGCACGTCTGCCTGGCGAAGATTGTTCGCCGGCATGGCGCGACCGCGGGCCAAGAACAGCTCCTCGATGCGTCGCACGAGCGCCTCCTGGCGGACCAGGGGGACGCCCATCACCTCGGCAATCGCCTCCCGAGTGATGTCGTCCTGGGTCGGCCCGAGACCGCCGGTCACGATGACCCCGTCACTACGGGCCAGCGCGGTGCGCAGCGCAAGAACGATCCGATCCTTGTTGTCACCAACAGCCTGGTGAAAGTGCGAATCGACGCCAGCCGCGGCCAGCTGCTCCCCGAGCCAGGCCGAATTCGTGTCGGCAATCTGGCCGAGGAGGAGCTCGGTTCCAACCGCAACGATCTCTATCCTCATCAGCGCCTCAGCGCGTTCACCCGGAGCGGTGGCTTCCAACCACCTGCTGTGCGCGCCGTGCGTCCCACGCGTACTGGAGGCCCGTGACGAGGGTGAGCCCGCAAGCGATCCACACGGCTACGAGCTGGAGGGTTCGATGCGGAGCCAGTGGGGGGACGAGACAAGTGGCGATCGCCAGGTCCTGGACGAGTGTCTTTACCTTCGCGGACGACCGAGCAGGCACCGAGATGCCGCGATGACCGACCCAGGACCGATAGCCGCTCATGAGGAGCTCCCGGAAGGCGATCAGCACGACCGGTGCCCATGGGAGCCGGTGCTGGTATGCAAGCGTGACGAGCGCACTGACGATCACGGCCTTGTCGGCTAATGGATCGAGAAACGCCCCTGAACGGGTGGTGCCCTGACGGCGAGCCAACCACCCGTCGACGCCATCCGAGCCTGCAACCAGGACGCCGACCGTCACTGTGACCCAGGTCGCCCCCTGCGTCACGATCAATGCGACGAAAAGGGGGGTCGCTAGCAGTCGCGTCACGGTGAGCGCGTTCGCGGGTGTCGCGAGCGCTGACGGGCCGAAGCCCGACACGGTTGCCATGGTCCCTCGTTGCGCCTCTGCTCCGAATCGTCCAGAGAAGCCGGCAAAGGCCGGTCGGGCGGAGAGGGAGGGATTTGAACCCTCGGACCGGGTTTCCCCAGTCAACTCATTAGCAGTGAGTCCGATTCGGCCGCTCTCGCACCTCTCCGTTGGATCAGGCTAACAGGAGCTGCGACCCGAGGAAGGCTCCGCGACGAGCCGTCGGCCGCCCGGGAGTCCACCGACAGACGCATTCCGGTCACCGTCGCAACCACGCCCATCTCGGTCCCCAGGGTCTCGACGGCTTCCTCGACAACCTCTTGGACAAGGCAAAGCTCCTCCCCGATCTGGTGGCTCGTCCTCCCTGCCGCAGCCAGGACCAGGATGCGGAACTGCTGGATGGTCAACTGCCGGATGTGCTCGCCTTCGAAACCCCTCTCGCTGGCCCCTGCACCCTCGACGCTCGTCAACCTCGTCACCGTTGCCTCGTGCCTTCGCATGCTTGAGGAACGGTCCTGACGCCCCGATCTTGCGGTCTGTGAGCCCCGGATCATCCCTCCTGCCGCGCCGGTCGGCCCCCTCCGGGGCACGCGGTGGCAACCGCCGACCCGGGATTGCGCTCTGCGTGGGAGGTCACCCAGTGGGACGGTCGTCACTCGATCCCGAGGCCCAGCGCCCGCTCGGCCTGCCCGTTGGAATCGCCGGCGGACCGGTTGCTTGCGCTCGGTTCAGTTCTGGCTGACGGGCGTCCCCACGCCGAGGTAGAGGTTGTTCGGCGCGATGTACGCCTGCTGGGCGTTGTAGGTGAAGATGCCGATCGACACGTTGGCGATGACATTGCCGATGATCGTGGTACCAGCCAGCCCTCCAGGGAAGATGGAGGCGATGAAGATCCCAGTCGTCGCGGGGTCCTTCGCCGGGAAGTCGAAGTCACCGGTCAGGTTGTCGTTGGCCAGCCAGTTCTCTTCGATGATGTTCCCTCCGAAGTAACCGCCGGCATGGTCATGGATGACGACGCCCGCGAGGCCATTGTTCCAAGCGATGTTGGCCTCGATCGTGTTGTCATAAACCGCACTGCCAGGGCCGCCGGCCATCAGGATCCCGCCACCTTGCCCGAGCACCCCGTTGTTCAAAACGGTGTTGTGCCGGACCACGTTGTTGAAGACCCCGGCCTCGCCCGTCGGCACGCCCGAAGAGTTGGCCGCGAGCGGCGAGTGGCCGGCCAAGGTGATCCCGCAGTCGCTCTCGTTGTTGGCGACGTAATTGTTGGTGATCACGTTGTTCCGGTTCGGACCGAACTCGTCCGTGAGCAGGATGCCGCCTGCATTGCCGACCACCACGTTGTAGGCCACGGTCGAGTTCATGACCGAGACGAGGTGGATGCCCTCACCGCAGTCACCCGGGGCTTCAGGAGTGAACGCACACTCTCCAGGACCTCCCTTGGGGTTGAAACCACGGTCGTTGTTGATGACGACGTTGTACTGCAAGCTGACGTTCGTCACCGGCTGGCCCGAGGTGACGGGTGACCCGTTGGGCGCAGCGGGAGAGGTTCCGACGAGGATGCCTTCGTACGTCGCGTTCTCGATCGTGAACCCGGTCACCGAACTGCCAGACCCAGCATTGGTGATCTGGATTCCGACCCCGTTGATGGAGGTGGCCGCATCGATCACCGGGTCCCCCACCCCGACGAGGTTGACGGTCTTGTCGACGATCACCCCGCCGTAGTACGTGCCGCTCTCCACCTCGATCGTGTCACCGTTGTTCGCCGAGTTCAGCGCTCCGAGGAGGGTGCAGGGACTCGCCTGGGTGCACGAAGGACCGCTCCCGGCGGTCGGCGAAGCAGAAACCCAAAGGATTTGTCCCTGGGCGCCAGCGATCCCGCCGGCCAGGGGGAGCATGGCAACAGCCGTCCCACTCGCAACTGCGATGGCGAAGGCCAACACTCGTCGTCTCACCCGTTGCCTCTCCTTCTTCGAGCCCTTACTGCTCTGCGACACCGGCACCTCGTAGTCCTACGACCCGGGACGGCGCCAATGCATCTGACACCTGCCGGCGGCGCCCACTGCTACGCACCGAACCATAGGCACGATCGCGTCCCCGGTCAACCCAAACGCCTCGGCGCGCGGACCACCGAGGTTGACGAGAACGTATCCGGTGCGAACCAAGCAATCACAGCTTGGCGATGATCTCCTCCGCGAAGCGGCGGAATCCATCGGCCGCCTCTCTGGGGCTCGTAAAGGGTGTGACGAGCAGGCGCGTCGCTCCAGCCTCCTCATAACGACGCACATCTTCGATCGAGTTCACGCGCGCGCTGACGGTGACCTGGAAGGGTCCGTTCCGCCCAGCCTCGCGACGCATCTTGTGGATCCGCTCGAGATTGTGCGGCAGGGTCTCGGGAGACTGCTGCATGGGGATCCAACCGTCCCCCAAAAGGGCCGCGCGGCGCATCGCTGCCGGTGAATCGCCGCCGATCAGCATGGGGGGCCATGGCTGCTGCACAGGTTTCGGAAGGAAGCCGACCGGCTGGAAGCGGAAGAACTCGCCGTCGTGCTCGATGACCTCCTCGGTAAAGAGGCGCTGGATGATCCGGATCGTCTCGTCGACCCTGCGGCCTCGCGTCTCGAAGGGAAGCTGCATGGCCTGCCACTCCTGGGACAACCAGCTCGCGCCGATGCCGAACTCGATGCGCCCACCGGAGACCACGTCGACCGTGGTCAGCGCCCGAGCCGTGATGAAGGGGTGCCGAAGGCCGATGTTGTAGACGTTGGTACCGAAGCGGAGCGTCGTCGTCTGGGCGGCCATCGTCGCGATCTGGACCCAAGGGTCGTAGGCGGGAGTCGAAGCCGAGATCGGAGGCTCGCCCGCGTGCGGTGAGTTGGGCTCACCGGTCATCTTGACCGGCATGATCAAGTGCTCCGGTACCCACACCGACTCGAAACCGGACTGCTCTGCGAGCCTGGCGATCTCCCCCCACCGCCTGGGGCCAACCATTGCTGTCGTCCCGAAGGCCACCATGGCCCGTTCTCCCCATCCCGTCGCTGCCTTCGGCCGGCTCACAGGTCACCCGACCGGTTTGTGCGACGCTATTCGCGACAGCCAAGTGCCAGCAAATAGCCGGGTGCAGGCTGCCACCGAGGAGACTTGTCCCGACGAGCCGCTTGCAGCCACAACCGCGTCACCTCCGAACGCTGACCAACACAGGAGCAACGATGCCTGCGACGTCGAACCGAACGAGGCCCGATCTTGGCGCTGGCGAGATCCGGCGAACCCGGCCCCAGGGCAGCACCAAGGGAAGGCGGCGCCGCTACGACAGCCCCATTCGGCGGGAACAGGTCGCGCGTACCCGCCAGGCGATCCTCTCGGCAGGATCCGCCATCGCTCACGAGCTCCCGAGCTGGAACTGGCGTGAGCTCACCTTTCGTGCCGTCGCTGAACGGGCAGGGGTGAGCGAACGGACCGTTTATCGCCACTTCCCGTCGGAGAGGGAACTCCATGACGCGGTGATGGGCCAGCTCGAGCGAGAAGCCGGGGTCTGCTACGAAAACATCACCATCGACCAGGTGTCAGCGGTCGCGACCCGGGTCTTCGCAGCCCGAGGGGCGTTCGCGGTCGCCCCGTCAGCCGTGAACGACCCGGCGTTCGCGGCGGAAGACCAGCGACGAAAGGATGCCCTGCTCGGCGCTGTGGAAGCGGTGACCCCCGAATGGACCCCAGAAGAACGCGAGCTGGCGGCTGCGATCCTCGACGTGCTCTGGAGCATGCCTGCCTACGAGCGGCTGGTCACTGCCTGGCGGCTCGATGCCCGTCAGGCGATCCGGGCCATCGACTGGGCGATCCGGAGCGTCGTGGCGGGGATCGAAGGCGATCGCCGTCCGGAGCCAGCCCAGGGACACGATCCGATTGGGGAAGGAACCGATGGCGCCTGACCGCTGAACGTGCCCCGACGACGACCGGCCACCGGTACGGCGCGCCTTCGGACCCCCGGACCTACCCGAGGCGTCCTCGCTCCTGCAGCGCCGCGATCACGCGATCCGCCGCCTCCTCGGGAGACAAACGCGTGGTGTCCAGACGCAGCTCCGGAGACTCGGGTGGCTCGTAAGGGGAGTCAATCCCGGTGAAGTTCGGGAGCTCACCCCGACGAGCCTTGGCGTAGAGACCCTTGTGATCCCGCGCCTCGGCCACCGCCAGCGGAGTGTCCACGTAGACCTCGAGGAACTCCCCCTCCGCGACACGTTCCCTGGCCATGGCACGTTCCGTACGGAAGGGTGAGATGAACGACACCAAGACGATCAGCCCGGCATCCACCATCAGGGCAGCAACCTCGGCGACGCGGCGGATGTTCTCGACCCGGTCGGCGTCGGTGAAGCCCAGGTCGCGGTTCAAACCATGGCGAACGTTGTCGCCGTCGAGCAGATAGGTGTGCCTTCCCATTTCGTGGAGCTTGCGCTCCACGATGTTGGCGATCGTCGACTTGCCGGCACCAGAGAGCCCGGTGAACCAGACGACGGTGGGCTCCTGGCCCTTGAGGCGCGCATGCGCGGCTTTGTTGACCTCGATCGCCTGCCAGTGGATGTTGTGGGCCCGCCGGAGAGCGAAGTGCAGCAGCCCGGCGCCGACGGTCTCGTTGGAGAGCCGATCGATGACGATGAACCCCCCCATGTCACGGTTCACCCGGTAGGGATCGAAGGGGATCGGCCGGTCCACGCTGACGTTGCAAACCCCGATCTCGTTCAAGGTCAGGGTCTTGGCCGCCGCGTGCTCGAGGGTGTCGACATTGATCCGGTACTTGGGCGGTCCGATGACCAGGCCGACGGTCAGGGTGCCGATCTTCATCAGGTAGGGCCGCCCCGGCAGCATCTCGGTGTCGGCCATCCAGATGACGTGCGCTTCGAACTGGTCTGCGAGCGCCGGCGCCGAGTCGGCGGCGGCAATCACATCGCCCCGACTCACGTCGATCTCCTCCGCGAGGGTCAGGGTCACCGACTGGCCCGCTGAGGCTTCTGGGAGATCCCCGTCGAAGGTGACAATGCGGCTCACCACCGAGGTCCGGCCAGAGGGGAGGATGCGCACCGGGTCGCCGGGATGGATGACGCCCGAGACGATCAGCCCCGAGAACCCTCGAAACTCGGGATCCGGACGATTGACCCACTGGACCGGCATCCGAAAGGGCTTCGCCTGGCGCTCGTCGTCGACCGGCACCGTCTCGAGGTGCTCGATGAGGGTCGGGCCCTCGTACCAGGGCGTGTTCGGGCTCGGAGCAGTGATGTTGTCGCCCCGCAGCGCCGAAAGCGGGATGCAGACGACGTCGTCGACGCCAACCTCAGCAGCAAACCGCCGGTACTGCGACTCGATCTCTTCGAAGACCTCCCGGGAGTAGCCGACGAGGTCGAGCTTGTTGACGGCGAGGACGAGGTGACGGATACCCAGCAGCGCCACGAGGTAGGTATGCCGCCGCGTCTGCGTGAGGACGCCTTTGCGAGCATCGACCAGGACCACTGCCAGCTGGGCAGTGGAGGCTCCCGTGACCATGTTGCGGGTGTACTGCTCGTGACCGGGCGTGTCAGCGACGATGAAGGTGCGTCGGGGCGTGGAGAAGAAGCGGTATGCGACGTCGATGGTGATGCCCTGCTCGCGTTCGGCTTGCAGGCCGTCGACGAGCAGGGCGAAGTCGAGCTCCCCGCCCTGAGTGCCCAGCGTCTTGGAATCGGCTTCGAGCGCCGCGAGCTGGTCCTCGAACACCAGCTTGGACTCGTAGAGGAACCTACCGATCAGCGTGGACTTCCCGTCGTCGACGCTGCCACAGGTGATGAAGCGCAGAAGGGTCTTCCTCTCGTGGGCAGCCAGATAGGCCTCGATGTCGCTGTCGATCGAACCATCGTCCGCTGGCATCAGAAGTACCCCTCTTGCTTCTTCTTCTCCATGGAAGCACTCTGGTCGTGATCGATGATCCGGCCCTGTCGCTCCGACGTGGTGGTGCGCAGCATCTCCGCGATGACCTCGGGCAATGTCGAGGCCGTCGAGGGGACTGCAGCGGTCAGCGGATAGCAACCCAGCGTCCGGAAGCGCACGCTGCGCCACTCGGGCTGCTCGCCGGGCAGGAGGCGCATCCGATCGTCGTCGACCATGATCAGCATGCCGTTGCGCTCGACCACCGGACGAGGAGCAGCGAGGTACAGCGGGACGATCGGGATGCCTTCGCGCTGGATGTACAGCCAGACGTCCAGCTCGGTCCAGTTCGACAGCGGGAAGACGCGGATCGTCTCGCCGGGGCGACGGCGGACATTGTACAAGCTCCACAGTTCAGGCCGCTGCGCCTTGGGATCCCAGCGGTGCTGGGGCGAGCGGATCGAGAACACCCGCTCCTTGGCGCGTGACTTCTCCTCGTCCCGGCGTGCGCCACCGAAAGCGGCGTCGAAGCCATAGTGCTCCAGCGCTTGCTTGAGGCCTTCGGTCTTCCACAGATCCGTGTGGACCTGCGAACCATGATCGAACGGGTTGATCCCGAGGCGCACGCATTCTGGGTTCTGCCAGACCTTGAGCTCCATACCGGCCTCGGCTGCCATGCGGTCCCGGAACTCGTACATGGCTCTGAACTTCCAGGTGGTGTCGACGTGGAGCAAGGGGAACGGTGGGCGTGCGGGATAGAACGCCTTCCGGGCCAAGTGCACCATCACGCCGGAATCCTTTCCCACCGAATAGAGCATCACGGGGCGCTCGCTTTCCGCCGTGGCCTCACGGATGATGTGGATGCTCTCAGACTCGAGCCGATCGAGGTGGGTGAGCGTCTGGGTCGGGGTCCTCATCGTCGGTCTTCCTTCGTGATCGCCGCCACCGCGGCAAAGACCCGCTCGGCGGCATCGGGTCGGCAGATCAGCAGGTCAGGTACTGAGGGGTCCGGCTGGTTGTACACGAGGGGGGAACCGTCGAGCCTCGAGGCGTGGAGGCCGGCAGCGACGGCAACCGCCACGGGCGCCGCGGAGTCCCACTCGCGCTGGCCACCGGAGTGCGCGTAGACGTCAGCGGTCCCCCTCACCACCGCCATGGCCTTCGCACCGGCCGAGCCCATGGGAACCAGCTCGGCATCCAGTGCAGCGGCGAGCGCCCGAGCGTAGGGGGTTGGCCGGGTTCGGCTGACGACCAGCCGGAGCCGTCCGGGGGAGGACGCTGCGGTCAGCGGCGGCTCGGCTGTCGACAGCGTCATCCCAGCGGCCGGAAGCGCCACCGCACCCACCTCGGCGCGCCCGTCGATCACCAGCGCCACGTGCACCGCCCAATCATCGCGATCGGGCTCCCCGAACTCGCGCGTCCCATCCAGTGGGTCGACGATCCAGACCCGGTGGGCCGAGAGCCGGACAGGGTCGTCGACCCCCTCCTCTGACAGCACCGGATCCCCCGGATGCCGTTGACCGAGGGCGGTCACGATGAGCTCGTGCGACTGGCGGTCTCCCGCCGTGCGCAGTGCGTCGCCCTCCAACCCTGACCCCCGCAGGACTAGCAGGAGACGGCCGGCTTCGGCTGCAATCGCCGCGGCATCGAGGTGATCCTGGCGCGACGCGCCACCAACCCCGCTCGGCGCGCCCAACGAGGCGCCGAACGCGCCGGACGCGGCGCCCGCGAACGGTGGCAGGCCACTCAGTGGCGCGCCATCCCGGTCATCTGGTCAGGCATGCTCGAGCGCTCCATCATTCCGTTCGCAACCTCCCCATCCCAAGAGAACCGAGCGATGGCCTGCTGGAGGACGGGGAACGGGCCTGACATTCCCATGTCGGTCGCGACCATGATATGGAAGGTCGAGATCATCGACTCTCCCCGGATGGTGGTGGTCCCCTGGTCGGTCTCGAGGACGACCGAGACGTCCTCACCGCTGGGTTCCATCGTGCGGAGCCACGGAGCTTCGACGACCCGAGCGGGGAGCAACGCTCCGTCGCCTTCGAAGACGTAGCCCTCGTTGTAGGTCTGTTTCCCGTCGTCGCGTGGGGGGTAGACGATGTAGCCAAAGCCCCGCCCGCTCGGGAACAGCGCGGACTGCCACGCGTGGCCCCGAAAGCGTGGAAGCCGACGGATCCCCTGCCGCCGGACACGGAGGGCGCCGCCACGGATCTCCCGGACGTCGTCACCGACCTCGACGGTTCCGACCGCCCATGAGAGCTGCTCGTAACGCGGACCACCCATGAGGTCTCCCTCCTCCTGGGTGGCCAAGACCGCGGCGGCTTCGGGCAACAAGGTTCCGTTCTCCCACGGTGGCGCCGCTGACTTGATGTCGAGGTCGAGGCGTACCGGCACCGTGGAAGGGTCGTCGGAACGGCTTCGGGCGATCTGTTCGCGAACCGTGTGCGCGACGGCGAGACCCTCGAGACGGAGCCGCCAATGGCGGAAGGGCTCCACCAGCTCGAAGCGGAGTGGGCCGGCACCAAGCACCCTGGGTCGCCCATCTGTGCCGAGGGGCTGGTGCACCTTCCCTGCTTCGAAGATGGTGAAGACCCGGCCATCCGCATAGGCGATGTTCACCTGGACATCGTGGGTCTCCCACTGGTCGGCGACCGCCTCGACACCGATCCGCGGCATCCCGACCTCGACACCGTTGTCCCAGACCCAGGCGTTGACCGACTCCCGCATCTCGGGGTTCTCGGGTCGGGTCGCAAGGACGTACTCCCGATCCTCCGGGAGTCCCCCGCTGAGATCGATTGCCATGCTCGTTCGCTCCCCCTGCATCTATTGGTGGCAGTATTCTGACACCTTTATCACGGTGGGTCAACCGGCCGCTTGACCAGTACCACAATTGCTGTCATCATCCTGTCTCGAATACTGGGGTCGCACCATGGCCTCCATGGCTGGGTGACCAGCCCCGCAGCCCGAGCGCTCGTCAGGGGGTGGACATCATGAACGCAGGGATGGTCGGCGGCGCAACGGTCGCCGCACGCATCGACCAGCTGACCGCCAGGGCCCGTGCGCACACGGGTCTCGAGGACTTCGGCGTCGACACCTGGCGGGAAGGCCTCGAGGTCCTTGTGCGCTCAGCCGAGTCGGAAGGACGGTTCACCAGCAGTGGTGAGAACGCCTTCTATGACGCGCTCCTCCGCCACCTGGTGAACCGGCTGTGCATCGAGGACTGGTTCGCCCGTTGTCCCGAGATCGACGACCAGGACGTCGCCGTCGAGCTC
Organism: Actinomycetota bacterium; assembly: GCA_021324045.1. Classification (GTDB taxonomy): domain Bacteria; phylum Actinomycetota; class Acidimicrobiia; order Acidimicrobiales; family RAAP-2; genus JAJPJV01. The sequence goes on from JAJPJV010000006.1 coordinate 26,483, forward strand.
CTCGGCGTGGGCTTTCCACGGACAGGGTCGACCGCGTTGTCTCATCTGCTCGCCCAGGACCGCAGCGTCCGGTCGCTGCGAATCTGGGAAGAGGTGTCTCCGTGCCCGCCACCTGGCATCTCACCCGAGGAGGACCGCGCTCGCATGGACGCTGCAGAGCGGATGGTTGCCATCCAAGCGCACGTGGCCCCCCGGCTGCGGTCGATGCTGCCCCAATCGGCGACGGGACCGATGGAGGACCATGATCTCATGGCGCTGGAGTTCAAGGCACAGTCCTTTTTGGTGTCGGCGCACCTGCCTTCGTACGCCGCATGGTTTCTCGACTGTGACATGGAGCCGACCTATCGCTACGAGCGCCGGGTGTTCAAGCTGCTCCAGTGGCGGTGCCCGCCCACCCGATGGCAGCTGAAGAGCCCCACCCACACCCTGTTCCTCCAGGCCTACGAGAAGGTCTTCCCCGAGACCCGGTTCGTGATGACCCATCGCGACGTCTCGAAGGTCATCCCGTCGGTGAGCGACCTCTACTACACGATGCTCCAAGCCGGGAACGTCGGGATCGACCCCTACGAGGTTGGCCGGCTCAACGTCGAGCAGTGGGGCGTCGCCTTGGACCGTCTCCTCGCCTTCCGTGACGCAGGGCACGAGGATCGCTTCTTCGACATCGGGTTCTCGGCGTTCCAGGCTGACCCCATCGCCGAAATTCGTCGGCTGTACGAGTGGTTGGGCCGAGACCTCACCGTAGAGACCGAGCAGCGAATGCAGGCGTGGCGCGAGGACAACCCGCGCGACCGGTACGGCACCCACGAATACGCCGCCGCCGACTTCGGGATCACGGCGCAAGCACTGAACGAACGCTTCAGCCCCTACCGCGAACGGTTCCGATCGCTACTCTGATGATCACCTGAGGGATCCGCCACGGAACCGGAGGCCACCCGACCGGTGAACAGAGCGAACCACCACTGGCCAGGTTGCTCGGCCGAAGCGCTGACGCGCCGAGTCCGACGATGAAGGACCACAGTGGTGCACCAGCCGCCTGACCGCTCAACGCTGGCGCGTCAGTTCGGACCAGTGCAGCCGGTGACGCCGCCGCCTGGTGCCCGCCGGGTCACCGACGTCACAGCCGTGCCGTCATCCTGAGTGTTCAGGTGGGTCCATGTTCACCAGCATCCGCGGAAGAGCGCCACGTTCTCGGGGGCGAGGGCATGAAGGTCGTGCCTAGCGCCGAGGAGAACCGCCGAGCGCGCAGCACCTCGAACACCTCTCGACAGCCGTCGAGGAGCTCCTTCGCTATGTCTCCTCCGTCATGCACTTCCGCAGGACGGTCAGCGAGGACCTCGTCCTCGGTGACCAACAGGTGCGCGCCGGCGACAAGGGGGTCGTGTGGTTCGGTGCCGCCCACCGCGACCTGCAAGTCGTCCCGTCACCGCATCGCCTCGACCTCCTCCGCAAGCCGAACCCCCATCTTGCGTTCGGGTTTGGGCCGCACTTCTGCCTCGGCGCGCAGCTGGCACATCTTGAGACCACCGTCATGCTGGCCGAACTGTTGCGGACATGGCCCGTCCTGGAGCTCGATGGCCCACCGGTTCGCGTCGTCTCCAACTTCGTCAACGGGATCAAGGGACTGCCCGTCAAGCTGCGCTCGGCGAACTCCGTCTCGCGCTCGATGCCAACGCGAGGCAAGCGGCTTGGCAGTTCCGCAGCGGCCAGCGGAGCCTGCGTGAGCACCAGGCCGTCGCCGGGCTGGGGTTCATGCCGAGGGCCTCGATAGATTGTGGCACCAATGGACAAAGTCGCCGTCTGCGTGAAGCACGTCCCCGATGGGCGCATGCGCATCGATCCTGACTCGAAACGAATGGACCGGAGCGGCCCAGGCGAGCTCAACGCGTTCGATCTCAATGCGCTGGAAGAAGCGCTGCGGATCAAGGATGCAGCCGGTGCCACCGAGGTGATTGCCGTTTCCATGGGCCCGCCGCAAGCTGACGACTCACTGCGGACGGCGCTGGCCATGGGGGCTGACCGCGCGGTGCTGGTGAGCGATCCGGACGCAGCCGGTTCGGACATGCTGGCAACAAGCAGAGTGCTGGCCGGTGTGCTCGATCGCGAGCGGCCGCAGCTCACCATCTTCGGCCAGCAGGCCAGTGACGGCACCGGTGCCGTGCTGTGGTCGGCCGTCGCCGAACTGCTGCAGCTTCCCGTGGTGTCACAGGTGACCGAGCTCACCGTTCTCGAGGGAGCGCTGCGAGTCAAGCGTCAGACGGAGCGTGGCGACGACGTGATCGAGATGCCGCTCCCGGCGGTCGTCGCGGTCACCGACGCCATCAACGAGCCCCGGTACGTCTCGTTGCGGGGTCAGATGGCGGCCAAGCGAAAGCCCTTGGAAACCTTGACCCTCGGGGAGCTCGGGATCGACCCCTCTTCGGTCGGCGTCACCGGGTCGATGACCACAGTCCTGAACCTGGCGACCCCCCCGTCGCGTGGATCCTCGATCCGGATCGACGACGAGGGGCACGCCGCAGAGGAGATCCTCTCCTTCCTTGCCCAGCGGGAACTGCTGTGAGCACGCTGGTGTTCTTGGAGCACGACGGCACCCAGATCGACGCCGCTTGTCTCGGGGTGCTCACCAAGGCCACATCGCTTGGTGACGGAGCGGTTGGTGCCGTGCTCGTTGGCGGGACTGGGACGGCAGCCCTGGCTCCTCAGGCCGCCGCCTGTGGCGCGACCACCGTCTTCGTTGCCGAGGACGAAGTCTTTGCCGCACCCAGGTCCCAGCCGCGTGTCGACGTGCTCGAAGAGGTCGCCAAGACGGGAGGCTACGACACCATCTGGTTCTCCAACTCGGTGCTCGCCGCAGACGTCGCTGCCGGCCTCTCAGCCCGCATGGCCGCCGGGTTGAACTGGGACCTCGTCGACATCGAGCGCCGCGATGGCCAGCTCGTGGGGAAGCGCCTGGCCCTCGGTGACTCGGTGCTCGTCGAAGTGTCGTGGCGCTCTGCATGCCAGATCGCGCTGTTCCGGACCGGGTCCTTCGAGGCCCAGTCCACCGGCGCCGCTGAGCCAGAGATCCGCACCGTCAACACGACACCGCGGCCCTATTCGCTCGCCGCTTCGATTGTCGAGCACGTCCCGAAGACCGACGAGGGACCAGCGCTCGAGGACGCCGAGGTGATTGTTACCGGCGGCATGGGGCTTGGGGGCCCGGAGCACTTCGCGCTCGCCGAACGTCTCGCCGAGATCCTCGGGGGTGTGGTCGGCGCGACGCGTGCGGTGGTGTACGCGGGATGGTGCCCGAGCTCGATGCAGATCGGTCAGACGGGCAAGACGGTCTCCCCCAAGCTCTACATCGCCCTCGGTGTTTCCGGGGCCGTTCAGCACCGAGTCGGCATGCAGCGCTCGAAGACGATCGTGGCCATCAACAAGGACCCCAATGCCCCCATCTTCGAGTTCTGCGACCTTGCGGTCGTCGGCGACGTCCACACCATCGTGCCCGCCCTGATCGATCTCATCGGACAACGGAAGGGCACATGACCCTGCGGCCTGCTGATTTCCCGCCACCTTTCGACGTCAACGAATTCGTCGTCGAGCCGACCTCCAAGGCGGAGGACCGCATCGAGGTTGGCGTCCTGATCGTCGGCGCGGGTCCCGCCGGGCTCTCCTGCGCCATCCGCCTGTGCCAGCTGCTCAACGAGGATCCGAAGACGGCGGAAGCGTTGGGGGACGTCCCCGTTGCGATCGTCGAGAAAGGCAAGCAGCCGGGATCACACCTGCTCTCCGGGGTCATCATCAATCCCCGATCCTTCCGGCACCTCTTCGGGAACAGCTTCCGTATCGAAGACGTGCCCGGCTTCGGTCCCGTCCGGCGCGAGTCCGTCTACGTGCTCACCCGCAGGGCAGCTCTCCCGATCCCGCCGCCGCCGCCGATGCGCAACCATGGCAATTTCCTCTTTTCGCTTTCCCAGTTCGGCCGATGGATGGCGGAACGGGCGGAAGAAGGGGGCGCCATGGTGCTCCCGGCAACCGCGGCCACGAAGCTGCTGGTCTCCGGTGGCAGCGTGGTCGGCGTGCGAACGGGGGACAAAGGACGCGGTCCCGACGGAAACCCGATGCGCAACTTCGAACCCGGCCCCGACATCACCGCCAAGGTCACGGTTCTGGCCGAGGGAACCCAAGGACACCTCACCGGGATCGCGCTGGAGCATTTCGGGCTCCGGGGAACTGAGCCGCAGGTCTCCGAGCTCGGGGTCAAAGAGGTATGGCGCGTCTCGCGTCCGCTCGACCGCGTCATCCACACCATGGGATGGCCGCTGCGGAGCGCAGCGAAATACCGCGAGTTCGGCGGGTCGTTCATCTACCCGATGGGTGACGACATGGTGACCATTGGCATGGTCGTCGGCCTGGACTACCGCGATATCGAGCTGTCGGTCCACGATCTCCTTCAAGAGCTCAAGACCCATCCAAAGATCCGACCCTTGTTCGAAGGTGGCGAACGGGTCGAATGGGGCGCCAAGACCATCCCTGGCGGAGGCTTTCACTCACTACCCAAGCGCTTCCATGCTCCGGGCCTTCTGCTGTGCGGTGACGCTGCCGGCATGGTGAACGTTCCCACGCTCAAAGGGGTGCACTACGCGATGGAGGCTGGACGGCTCGCCGCAGAAGCGGCCTTCGGCTCCCTCAAGGCTGACCACCCTGGTGGAAGAGACCCCCTCGCCGCTTACGACGAAGCCATTCGCTCCAGCTTCATCTGGAGCGACCTGCGCCGGAGCAGAGACATGCGTGGCGTGTTCGCACGTGGCTTCTTCCTCGGAGGGGTGCTCTCGAGCGTGATGACGTTGACGAGGGGTCACGTGAGCATCGGGCGGGTGGCCGCGCAGCGCGACGACGCCCAACCCCTCATCCGGACCGACCGTGGCAAGCGGTACCCGGCGCCAGACGGGAAGCTCACCTTCGACAAGCTCTCCTCGGTGTTCGCGTCGGGCAACAAGACCCGCGATGACCAGCCGAATCACATCCGGATCCAGCAGCGGGTTCCGCTCGAGCTTGCCGAGATGTGGGCACACCTGTGCCCCGCCCGCGTCTACGAGGTCGGTGCGCCAGACGACGATGGCTACGTCGCGGTCCAGATCGCCTCGTCGAATTGCGTGCAATGCGGTGCCATCTCGGCGAAGGGTGGCCGGTTGACACCACCGGAGGGAGGCTCGGGACCCGAGTACACCCAGAGCTGACCGACCACGAGACCGAGCATCGCTCGGCCGCCCAGCAGGCTGAGCCTCAAAGGCCCGCCGTCATGTCGAGGTCCGGAGGCGGCTCGTCGGGCACCTTCCAGCGCAGGAACCCTTTGTCGTACTTTTCGTGATAGCCGTTGGCATTCTCGACCATCGCAGCGAACGCACGCTCGAAGCCTTCCCAGTCCTCGGACTCGATACAGCTCCGGACCGCAGCAACCTCCTGGGACACGAACTTCTCGATGTCCTCGGCGTACTTGGGACGCAGGATGGCACCCTTCTCCATGAGATTGACGGCTTCGGACAGCTGGAACCGCGCCAGGGCCCGGTTGCGCGCTTTGCCCGCGTAGTAGCACTTCCAGATCCGGGCGCCGACCAGGGGCATGATTTCTGCCATCCCGGGCAGAAGATGGCCCAGATCGCTGAGCTCGATCGAGCCACCTTTGATCTTGATCTCATGGTCATGCTCGGGAATCGACATGCCGTGCACTCTAGTGCCCCGACGATCCTCGCTTTCGAACCGCACACGCCAGCCGCCGGCGAAGCCGGCCGATGACCTCAGCCTCGCGCCGGCCAGCCGGGTACCAGGCTCGGGTCGCTCTACCCCGAGGCCGTCGAGGGGGATGGTCTGCGGGCACCTGGCCCCGGCTGAACCGCGCGGCTTGGGTGTGCGCCATGGCGGAGAATGGCGCACCTTGTTAGTACCCGCCATGGATCGAGCCAAACGCCGCCTCGAACCCCGTGCATCGACGTCACGATGCGCGGCATCCAGCCGCTGAGAGACCCAGGCCGCGCAGGAGCTCGCGGTCTCGCTCGTAGGTGAGCAGGCGCTCCGCGGTGCCAGGATCGACCCACCGCAGCTCGTCAACCTCGTCGTTCGGCGCGAAGCTCCCTTCGAGGACATCCATCGCCCAGTAGGCGACCACCTTGGACCGGCCTTTGCAATCCTCGTACTCCGCGACGCCGACGAAGTCGCGAACCCGGCAATGGAGCCCCGTCTCCTCGAACACCTCCCGCAGGGCACAAGCGATCAGGGACTCCTCAGGCTCGACCTTGCCCTTGGGAAACGACCAGTCCTGGCGCCGAGGCCGGTGAACGACAGCCACCACTGCAGATCCGTCGGCCCCCGTAGCGGTCACGATGCCTCCGGCGGCAACGACGAGGTCTGCCATGCGCTGCCCACCCTACCGAGGGAAGCGAGCCCTCCGGAGGCATTTCCCGCAGCGATAGCCTCAGTCGATGAGGTCTGTCGCTCTTGGAGACGACCAACCCACCCGGGCAGACGGCGCTCCTGGGGCAAATGGGGACAGGACCGTCCCGTCTCCTCCAGCAGCAGTGACCGAGGTGGAATGGCAGTTCGACGCGCTCGACGTTCGGCCGGTCGAACGCTGGCTGCACGAGCTCCCCAGCCGTGCCGGCCAGATTGCCCCCGAGCTCGGTGCCGTCACTGTCGAGGCCCTCCCCGAAGTCGACCAGCAAGATCACTACCTCGACACGGCAGATTGGCGCATCGGACGCGCGGGGTACGCGCTCCGGACCCGAGCGGACGGAAACGCCGAGCACGCGACCTTGAAGGCCCTCGACCCCGGCGGCGCCAAGAACGAACCCCGGCGCCGCCGCGAATTCAGTGAAGCGATCGCCGGCTCGGGTCTCGAGTGGTTGGCACATGGCGGTCCGGTCGGCGCGAGGGTCTCCGCGATCATCGGTCGCCACCCCCTCGTACCGGTGCTCGAGGTCCGCACGCATCGTCGACCATTCGAGCTCCGCTTCGACGGGGACCCGGCGGCAGAGCTCGCTCTCGACGACACCACGATCGCCCTCGGATCGGATCAGCCACCGGCTCGCCTTCGCCGCGTCGAGGTCGAGGTGCGCGCGCCCTGGGAGCATCACCTGCGGCCCCTGGTCGAAGACTTGCGTCGGACCTGCGTGCTCTGGCCAGCAAAGCTCTCGAAGTACGAAGCGGGGCTGTTGGCCAAGGGGGAGCCGATCCGCCACGACGTCGACCTCGGGCCCACCGCCATCACGCCGGACTCGACGATCGGCGAGCTGGCCAACGCAGTGATCCGCCGCCATCTCGGCGCGTTGTTGGCCAAGGAGCCCGGGGCGCGCCTCGGGGAGGACCCCGAAGAGCTCCATGACATGCGGGTCGCCACCCGACGGCTCAGAGCCGCCTTCGCACTCTTCAGCGACCTGCTTCCTGCACAGTTCGCGGTGCTTCGGGGAGAACTCGCCTGGCTGGCAGATGCCCTCGGCACCGTCCGGGACCTCGACGTCCAGATTGCCGAGCTTGAGTCCGCCCGCCATTGGGTCGATGGGCTCGCCGGCATCGCCAAAGAAGGCGCTCCGGTCGACCATCTGATCCGGTTGCTCGAAGCCGAACGGGACCGTGCGCGCCAGACGTTGCTGCGCACGCTTGACTCGGACCGCTACGAACGACTGACGACCGGCCTCTCGGCGCTGGCGCAAAGCGGCGCAGCACGACGTTTCGACAGAGCGCACGCCCCGAGTCTGGCCGTGCTTCCCGACTTGGTCACCGCTCGGCACCGCTCAGCCGTCAAGGCCGCCAGGCTGGCGCGCCGCAGTGGGGCTCCGAGCGACTTCCACCGCCTCCGCATCCGCTGCAAGCGTCTTCGCTATGCCCTCGAGCCTGCCGTGGACCTCTACGGGCTGCCCGCGCAGCAGTTCGTGCGCAAGCTGGCGAGCTTGCAGGACCAGCTCGGGCACCTCCAGGACGCCACCGTCGCGATCGCACGGCTGTTCACCCTCGCCTCGGAAGGCCACGACCACCTTCCGCCGGAAACGATCTTCACGATGGGTGCCCTTGCCGAGCGCTACCAGCTCCGGGCTGACCAGGCACTGCAGCGGCTCCCTCGTAGAACCAAGGTCCTCCAAGGCGCGCGATGGCGGGTCCTCGCGGATCTGATGGGCCGACAGCGCCCCGGGTCGTCGGGCGTTGCCGGCTGAGCTGCAGCGACGAAGCCAGCGCCTCCAATGCCTCGGGCCCTGTTCGTCGCCCTCGTCCACCTGAGCGCCGCAAAGGGGTGCCTGCTCGCGCTCGCCGGCCTGGGGGCGGGCCTCTTCAACGGCGTCGCCGGAGGGGGCACGCTCATCTCGTTCCCGGCACTGCTGGCGGCCGGGTATCCGGCGCTCGTCGCGAACATGACCTCCTCGGTCGGCATCTTCACCAGCTACGTGGGTAGCGTCGCCGGCTTCAGGACCGAGCTCGCCGGGCAACGTGCACGCTTGCGCATGCTCTCGCCCGTCGCCGCCGTGGGCGGCCTCGGCGGTGCCGCGCTCCTGCTCTCGACGCCGTCGCAGTCCTTCGACCGCATGGCACCCTGGCTCGTCCTCGGCGCGACGCTCCTCTTCGCTGCCGGACCCACGGTGGGCCGGCTCCTCACCCGCTCGTCACGCGTCACGCGGACGCACCCTGTGGGTGTTCTCCTCGGCATCGGCGCTGCCTCCATCTATGGCGGTTACTTCGGGGCGGCAATGGGTGTCGTGATACTCGCGGTGCTGGGCTTGGGACTTCCCGACACGCTCCTGCGTTCGAGCGGGCTACGGGCGATGCTTTCGGTCCTCGTCAATGCGGTCGCGGCAGCCGCCTTCCTCGTCCATGGTTCACTCGCCTGGGCGGCCATCGGCTTGCTCACCTTCGGAAGCCTGCTCGGCGGCTACCTCGGCGCCCGTCTCGCGAGGCGGCTCCCGAGCCCGTGGTTCCGCACCCTCATCGTCTGCACCGGCCTTGCGACGGGAATCCGGCTCCTCGTCGGCTGAGCTCGCCGGAACGCCGGGGCCGATGTCAACGGGCGGTGCTGGAGACCTCGGAACGCTCAGAACGGTTGCCCGAGCGGGTAGCGACCGACGACGGCTCGCTGCAGAGCGCGTTCGAGGGCAGCCCGGGCGCTCCTGGCCTCTTCGATCGAGACAGGGACGACCTCGACCTCGTCCCCCGGCCGGCATTGGCCGATCTCCCCGAGATCCGCGCTGATCACCGTGGCGGCCACCGGGTAGCCACCCATGGTCGCGTGATCGTTCAGCAGCGCGATCGGCCCTCGGCCCGGAGGAACCTGGATGGCACCGGTCACCATCGCCTGCGACTCCAGCTCGCGCACCAACCGTCGGCGGAACCACCCCGGCACCGGGCCCGCTGCAAGCTCGAGCCCCACCCCCACCCGGTTGCTCGCCGCGCCCACGATTCCATGCGCGGGCTCCTCGCCACGGGCTGAGAACCACTCATGATGGGGGCCGAGCACCACCCGCACCCTTCGACGACCTCCGTGTGCGTGTTGGCCGGGCGCCCCGGTCAACACATGACTGGCGAGGGGGACTTTGGGGACGCCGACACAAAGCTCGTCACCGACCCGTAACGCCCCTGGACCGATGGCGGTGAGCACGTCGCTCGACCGGCTCCCCATCACCGGGGGAAGGTCGAACCCACCGGCGACGGCGAGGTACGCGCGTAGGCCGGACCGAACCTGGCCGATCCTCAGGCGTTGCCCGGGGAGAACCGGAACGACCCTGCCGGGCGCAACCGATGTTGCGTCGATCCAGACCTCCGGCCCCCCTCCGACGACCGCGACATATGCCGGGGCGCGACAGGCCAAGCACGGGCCGCGTGCGGTCACCTCCAGGGTCGCGGCACCCACTGGATTGCCGACCAGCGCATTGGCGAGACGAAAGGAGACTGGATCGGCTGGACCCGATCGCGGGACACCCAGGTGGGCGAAGCCGATCCGGCCCCGATCCTGCACCGTCGTGAAGATCCCGGGATCCTCGACGACGAACGTCGGCATCTTGTCGGTCGCGCGCCACGGAGCACGAACCTTCCTCGGCGGCGCGGGGACGTCTCGCGCTCCCGAGCGTTCCCTGCGTGGCTCCACTGGGTCGAAGCGCACGCGATCGCCGGGCTTCAACAACGCGTAGGGCGCGGTCGCCGGATCGAACATCGTGAGCTCGCTCCGGCCGACGAGGTGCCAGCCACCCGGCGTTGCTTGCGGATAAACGGCGGCGTGGCCGCCGGCGATCGCAACCGCTCCCGCAGGCACCCGTGGGCGGGGTTCGCTTCGGCGGGGCACCTTGCACAACGCCGGAGGCAGCCCGGCCAGATATGCGAAGCCCGGGGAGAACCCGACGACCGCCACCTCGAGCGTCACGTTGGTGAGCATCTCGACAACTTGGGCACGACGCAGCCCCGTGATGCGAACGACCTCTTCGAGGTCCTCCCCGTCGAAGACCACAGGGATCCGCACCGTCCGCGACCCGCTGGGCCGGCGATGCCTCGGCTCGAGGCCCTGAAGCTCGTCGACGATCGCCTCGGCAGACGCGACGAGCGGGTCGAAGCTCACGACGACCGAACGAAGTCCGGGCACGACGTCCTCGACTCCGGGCCACGATTGCTCGCGAATGGCCTCCGCAGTGCCAGCGGCAATCGTCGGGCTCTCGAGGGCGAGCACGAATGCGGCGTCACCGAATGGGCGCACCACTCCTGGCAGTGGACCTGCCTGGAGCGAAGGGGAACGGTTCACTCCTCTTCGGCGAACGCGACGACGTCGATGCCAGCGTGCTCGAGGGCGGCTCGCACTGCTCGCGCGGCCCGGGCCACGTCGGGGGTGTCGCCGTGCAGGCACAGGGTGTCTGCACGACATTCGATCTCGCTCCCGTCGACGGTGACCACCTTGCCATCCCGGGCGATGGACCTCGCTTGCTCGGCTACTTCCGCCGGGTCGCTGAGCACGGCATCCGCCAGATGCCGGTCGACGAGGCGTCCATCGGCTCGGTAACGACGATCACAGAACGCCTCTTGCGCGACGCGAGCACCGAGTTCCTGTGCATAACGCGTCGCCGGTGAGCCGGCCGGAAGCACCAGCCACAAGCCCTGGTCGTAGTCCGAAACTGCTTCGACGACTGCTTCGGCACACTCGAGGTCGTGCGCCATTCGATGGTAAAGGGCACCGTGAAGCTTGACCGAGCGAACGCGGGTGCCTCGAGCCCTGGCGAACGCATCGAGCGCGCCGACCTGATAAAGGACGTCACGCCGGACCTCTTGTGCTGACGCCGCCATGTCACGCCTGCCGAACCCGACAAGGTCCGGGTACGACGGATGGGCGCCGATGCGCACGCCTCGGGCAAGGGCGGCGGCGACCGCTTCGTCCATGACTGTCGGCGTACCGGCGTGAAACCCGCAGGCAATGTGCGCCGTCGTGACGACCTCGAAGAGCGCAAGGTCGTGGTGACGTTGCCACGGACCGAACGACTCGCCGACGTCGGCGTTCAGGTCGATCCGCGGGCGCATCGAAATCATTATCCCCCCACCAGCAATCCATCACGGTACGCGACACTCCGGTGCCGAATCGCGGGAATTCTCGGGCCGACCAACACCGTGCCAGTGAGGTTCAGCGGATCGCTCGCTGCCACGTGGACCTCCTCGTCACTGGGTGGACGCTTCCGCACCGAGGTGAGAAGGGCGACCGCTTCGGGCAAGCCATACTGCTCGCCGGACAAGCCGGCAACGAATCGACCGCCGAGCGCCGTCCCCCTCGCTTCGAGTCGGCGAAGTCCTCGAAGGACCTCTCGCCAGGGCAGGCGGAACGATTCTCGATTCCAAAGCTCCCAACTGACCACTCCCCAGCGGACGAGCAGCTGCCAAGCGACCCGGTCCGCGACATGGTCCGGTGCTCCGGGTCCTGACGCGGGCCCACTCTGCTCAGGCCCAAGGGGCAGGAGCGCCCAACGCCCCTCGCCGACCCCTGAGCCGATCGGCGCACGATGCCGCCCCAGGGTCGTCCTTCGATGCTGGCCAGCGCGCCTGCGGCGCCCCGCCAGCAAGGAACGCACTGCTGCGAACGCGTCAGCCGTCACGAGGCCACGGGTCACGAGGTCCCAGAGGCCCTCGTCCACCTCGGTCGGCAATCGCCCGGTCAGGCTCGGGAGCTCGGAGCGGAACCGCGCCCCGCTTGCACGCAGGACCTCGAGAACTTCAGCTGCCGGCCCAGCTGCCGGAGCACTGGGAACCGCTTCGTTTCGAACAGCGGCCAGCAGCAGCCCGAGCGACTCCCGGGGCACGATGGCCAGCGGCGTCGCCGGCGAGGGCGTCGACGACCCCCGCCGAGCGAGCGCAAGGTCACCGTCTCCTCCCCTCGCAGGATCGACACGTTCGCCTCGAGGCGTCAGCCGACACCACGCCACCTCCCCCGCCAAGCACAGCTCGTCGAGCCAGCGGGGCTCATAGCACTTGAGGCGAGCCGGCAACACATGGGATTCCCATTCCGAAGCAGGAACCTCGATCCCCGCCAGCTGATCGATGATCGCCATCAGACCGGACCGACCCTCGAGCTGCGAGCCTGGAGCGGCGTGCTGCCAGCGCGTCAGGAACTGGACGAACTGGGCGAGGGTTGCGGGCTCGCTTCGGTGCCGGCGCCGATCGCGGCTGGCGGCATGCAGCCGGACCAAAAGGTGGCGCGCGCACCAGCGACCGTCGGGGAGGGCGATCGCGAAACCCTGCGAAACGAGCCTTGCGAGAGCGGTGCGCGCCCGTCCGGGTGGAAGCGGGGCACCGCGCAGCGGACCACCGTTCAGCGCCGCCTCGCTCACGAGGTCCGATTCCCGCACCGGACCGAGTCGTTCCAGGTGCCCGGCGATGCAGTCGGCGGCAGCGGAATCGTCGGTTGCGAAGGCTGCGGCGACACCGAGCCGCTCGGTCGCCACCCAAGAGCCTTCCACGACACCGGAGCGCCCGTCGCGACGCAGCTCTTCGAACAACGCTTCCCATTCAGGAACCGGCCGACAGGCAACTAATGAGAGCAGAAGCTCGTGGAGCTCGTCCGCGTCCCGTGGATTCGGCCGCACCTGGTCGAGCACCTCGTTCACGGCCCCACGCTCCAGTGGCGCAAGCTCGGCAACGGCAACAGGAAGCCCTGATGACCCATCGGATCCGGCGGCACCCCGGCGCAGTTTCACCGATCGGGAACGGCGCTCCTCGAGTGGAGCCCCGTCGAGAAACGTGTAGGGCCTTGCCGACAAGATGCCGTGGGCAAACGGAGAGGGGTGGGAGGACTCCACGAGGTGGACCCGAATCCGCCCGTTCTCCACGCCCTCGAGGAACTGAACCAACCCGGCAGTGTCCAGCGCCTCTTTTAGGCAGTCCCGGATGGTCTGTTCCACAAGGACGTGATCCGGGACCTCGATCGGGCCCGCCGGGGCGTTCTCCCGGCACGCCACCAATGACGGCCATGTCGCTGCAAGGACGTCGTCAGCCTCCAGACGCTGAAGATGGATGGGACGCCGATGGCCTCCGCGCGAACGCGGGACGATCAGGGCTCGACTGCAGTTCCAACGCCATCGTGAGGCGAACATTGGATGTGCGAGCACTGCCTGGACCAGCACCTCGTGCACTGACTTGCTGGAGAGCATCCTCAGGACCGCTCCCAGGCCGAAGCTGTGCTGGGGGCCGAGGGCGAGGGTGACGGTGTCGTCGTCTGCAGCTGCCTGGAGCTCGAAGTCGAAGTTGACGCAAAAGCGCTTGCGCAGTGCCAGCGCCAGCGCTCGGTTCACGGCGCCACCGAATGGCGCGTGGATGACGAGCTGGGAGCCTTCGGTCTCGTCGAAGAAGCGCTCGACGACGACATCGTGGTGGGTCGGCATCACACCGAGCGCGGCCCGCCCTTCAGCCAGATACGTGACGAGCTGGTCGGCTGCTTCGCCCGTGACCCCCGCAAATTCTCCCACCACCGTGCGAGCGGCGTCGACGCCAGCGTCGAGCAGCGCCCGCTCCACTGCCGCCCGCAATCCGCTCACCGCTTCGGAGAGCTCAGGGGTGCGAGCCGGTGCCTCGCCCAACCAGAACGGGACCGTCGGCGGGGCATTCCCCGCGTCATCGACGCGAACCGTGCCAACCTCCACCCGTTTGACTCGCCACGAATGCGTGCCGAGAAGGAACACGTCACCGATGCTCGCTTCGACTGCGAAGTCCTCGTGGACAGATCCGACGGTGGTTCCCTCGGGGTCGAGCACGACCCGGTACTCCGCGGTCTCGGGAATCGCACCGCCGTTCGTGAGCGCGGCGAGACGTGCGCCGCGGCGCGGCCGCAAACGCCCATTGACGCCGTCCCGGTGCAGATGCATCCCTCGCCGTCCCCTCCCCGTCGGGATCCCAGACGACACCAGGTCAACCACTGCATCGAAGTCCTCCCTCCGAAGGTCCGCAAACGAAGCAGCGCGACGGACCAGGGAGAACAGCGCCGCTTCCTCCCACTCTCCGGCAGCAGCGACCTCTGCAACGATCTGCTGCGCCAACACGTCGAGGGGGCAGCTCACGGGTCGAACCGCATCGAGCTCGCCCCGGCGGAGCGCGGCGAGCAAGGCCGTGCATTCGACGAGCTCGTCGCGCGTCAGCGGGTAGAGACGACCGACCGGTGTCCCGTCCCGCCGGTGGTTCGCCCGGCCGACGCGCTGAAGGAACGTCCCGATCGCCCGCGGGGACCCGATCTGGCACACCAGGTCGACGGGGCCTACGTCGATCCCGAGTTCGAGCGACGCAGTGGCAACCAGGGCGCGCAGCGAGCCGTCCCGGAGCCGGGCCTCAACCCAGCGACGGCGCTCCGCCGAGAGGCTTCCGTGGTGGGCTGCGACGACGGGCCCGGGATCCCCAGGACATCGGGACGGTGGTGGACGAGTCCCGCGATCGACGTCCTCCGACACCGCTTGGCCACCTTCGACCTGACCGGCCCCGAGGTCCGCGAGCCGTTCGCTCAAGAGGTGCGCCACCCGTTCCGACAGCTTCCGTGTGTTCACGAACACCAACGTGGTGCGGTGGCTGCGGACCTGGTCGGCGATGAGATCCATGACCTGGAGGAACTGCTCGTGCGGCATCACGGCCTCGAGTTCGGCATCGGGCAGAGCGATCGCCACGTCCATCTCACGGCGGTGCCCGCAGTCCACCACCGCCGGCAGTGGACGGTCGGGCCCCGAACCGGCCAGCAGCCGGGCGACGACTTCCAGCGGGCGTTGCGTCGCCGACAAGCCGATCCGCTGCAGCCGGCCTCCTTCGGACTCGACGACGTGGGCCAAGCGCTCAAGGCTGAGCCCGAGATGGGCACCCCGCTTGTCCCGGGCCAAGGCGTGCACCTCGTCGACGATCACCGTACGGACACCGCCCAGCATCGCCCGGGAAGACTCGGCGGTCAGCAGCAAATAGAGCGATTCCGGTGTGGTGACGAGCAGGTCCGGCGGGGATTTGCGCATCGCGACTCGCTGTGCCGAGCGCGTGTCCGATGTCCGAACAGCGACGGACAGCTCGGGCAGCCGACAACCGATCCGCGCACCCTCACGACGGATTCCGGCCAGTGGCAGCTGCAGGTTGTGGTGGATGTCCGCGGCCAGGGCCCTGAGGGGGGAGATGTAGAGCACCAAGGGGCGGCGGGGCTCGCAACCGATTTCACCCGCTCTCCGCAGCGCCGCGTCGATCGCGACCAGGAATCCGGTCAGCGTCTTGCCGGTGCCGGTCGGCGAGGCAACGAGGACGTCGCCCCCGGTGGCGATCAACGGCCAGGATGCTGCCTGTGGTGCAGTGGGGCCGTCGGGAAACTGGTTCGCGAACCACGAGCCGATCGCCGGATGAAAACGATCGAGCACCGCCAAGGGCCCGCTGTGGTTCGTCACAGCGCAATCCCGCCAGCGGCCTGTGCGGAGTCGGGCTGCGCGCCGTCGAGCACGGCCCGGACCACGGCGCGACCGCGCTCCACCATGGCATGGGTCGCCCCGAAGTCCCGGTAATCGAATGGCGGTCGAGCCCCTCCGCTCAGGATCGTGACCTCGACGTTGGGGGGAACCGTTTCGAGGTCTCGTGCGAAACGCGCATGGATGGTCAGGAAGAACGCGTTGACCACCGACTCGAGCGGGCGCTTGGCGGGCCGCGGTCGATAGCGTGCCGGACCGCACAGCAAGACGAAGATCCGCTCCGCACCCCCGGCGATCGCTCGACTGATGGGGACATTGTTGACCACACCGCCGTCGACGAATTGCTCACCGCCGATCTCCACGGGTGGGAAGATCCCCGGGATCGCCGCGGATGCGAGGATCGCGTCGACCGCCGGCCCCTGGTCGAACCATCGCTCCGAGCCGTCCGACAACGACGTGGCCACCACTTCGAGTGGGATCTCCGCATCCTCGAGGCGCTCGAAGCGCAGCCCGTCCTCGATCACCTTGCGCAGGCCAGTATTGGGGTGCATCGACTCGCGCTGGGCAAGGAGCGTCCAAGGACCGTGCACCCGGCTTCGGGGGAACACGTCATCGGACCGCAGGTTCCGCCACACGGCCTCCAGCCTCGCCATCCCTTCCGGTGTCGGGTCACCGCAGAAGGCAGCACCGTTGACGGCACCAACGGAGGCGCCGTAGAGGCGGTCAGGGACGATGCCACGGCTCACCAGCTCCGCCAGCATTCCCACCTGCACTGCGCCCCGCGTCCCTCCGCCTGCGAGGACGAAGGCGGTCCTGGGGGCCTTCTGCGATCGCCGGCCGTCACGGGCGCGGCGCATCGTGACCACCTCTGGCTTCCGGTCGGCTCACCTCGTGTGCTCCGTGCTCACCTTGCGACGCCTTCGACGACGACCACCTCTCGAGGACCCTGGCTCGGCCGGCGGCTCTTTGCAACATCGACCCTGGCATCGAGGCGCCTCCCAGAACCGCGCGATCGGTGCCATGCGCCGGGCCTATCGTTGCGCACCTGCAGGCGGCCCAGCGTCATCCGCCGGCGGAGATTCCTCCCTTCGCGTCGCCGAGAGCTGGCGTAAACGTCGCTCCTGCCACGCTTTTCTCTTCGGCCGGTCCGTCCGCACGCCCCAGCGGATGGCCACTGCCGCCAGGACCCCGAAGGCCAGCACGAAAATGGCGAACCCCACCCCGAAGGCCACGTCCGAAGCAGCCACGACCCGGGAGAACGCCTGCACGCTCTGACAGGGTAGGTGCCAACGGCGACGTCGGTGACGCTCCGCTCGTTGTCAAGCGGCGTTCTCCTCGAGGCGGGCGTCGCGGCGTCTGATGCGGCAGCGAGGAACGTCTCATCGCGACGCGCACGCTCGGTGTCGAAGTCGAGCGAGCGTTCGAGGCGAGAGACGTGGATGGGCCCGGTGCCAAGGGTCTTTGTGCCGGTGACGAGGCTGAGGCCGGCCTCCTTTTGAGCGACGCGGAGCTGCTCGCCAGCGGGGATCGTCTCCTGGGCGGAGGTAGTGAAAGACCTCGCGGGCGCAGGCCGCGAACGATGTCGCGGTCGGACGTTCCCTCGGCGCGTCGGCGAACAGCGTCGGTCGTGGTCCTCTCGTCGCAGGTGGGGCGCGCCATGACGATGCACCACAGGGCGTGGTTCGCCTGGCGGTTGCCGGAGCGATTGAGCCGTGGCAGACGACCTTTGCCTGAGGAGGGCTCCACCGGCGAGACCCCACAGAGGGCAGCAACGGCCGCCTCGTTGTGCAGGCCATCAGGGTTCTCGCCCGCGGCGAGCGAGATGGCGGCAACGTCGACACCGAGCCCTTCACGCCGCGAAGCGCCGGGTTGGCCTTCGCGGTCCGCTCGTCGAGGGGCTCTTCGAGCTCTCCGATCTCCTTGCTCAGTGCCCCGTCGCGACGAGCCAGCGTCCACAGGGCCATGCGGGTCGCCGCGACCGGCTCGGAGCCGCCCGCCCCGAGATGAACGCGCGCGCAGCGAGCGACTCGCTCGGCGGTCGACAGTGGCCCGAGAACCGCTCGCCGCTCGTCCGAGGCCGTGACGATGAGACGCGCCGAGGTGAACGCGACGCGCAGCACCCGGATCGACTCGACGCCGCCGCCCTTGGTCTTCGGCGCTACGGTCGCTTCGCCACTGAGCACGGCATGCGCGGCTGGCTCACTCAGTGTCCACGGTGTCGGACTTGCCCCGCCAGCGTCGGGCCTGGCGGTGCGGCCGGTTCACCTCGACGACCTCGACGCCCCCGCCCAAGGCTCCGATCAGGTCACCTCCGTCCGACCGGGTGGTCGCGCGTCCCGGGAGGTGGAACTCGACCGACAGATCAGCGACAGGGCACGAAGCCAGTCACACGCTTCGGGTCAGGCCAAGCGCCCCGTTCCCAGGACTTGACCATCATGAGCGTCACAACCCCTCGTCAGACTCGAGACGTGGTACGACGAGATCTCCTCCTCGCCCTGCGCGGTGACAGATCCAAGCGTTCGGTGGTCGACCCAGGGCTTGCCGGCGGCCTTCGCGCCTGGCTCGAAGACGGCGTCTGCGCGCTCGGCGCCTGCATCCCCGACGGTGGCCGCCCGATCGTGATCGACAAACGATCATTGGCGATGTGCGCTCACGACCCCGGCGACCCCGATCGCGGCGGGCACGGCTCCCCGACGCCGACCGTCGCGATGGCCTGCGGAGCGCTGATCGAGACGCTGTTCCGCCAGCTGATCACCACAGGGAGGATCCAGGAGCCGTTCGCCGAGGCCCGCGCAGCCCTGGCATGTCAAAGACGCTACCGGCGCATCTCGGCCTTCATCGACAGCCTCGGCGATCGACAGCGACGGGATCTGGCCACGGAGGTCGAGCGCCAGGCAGGCATCCTGGTCCGCCTTTGGCCCCCGATCCCGCCTCGGTGGTTCCCTCGCACCCAGGAGCGCCTCTGCGTGCCTCTGTGTGGTGGGAGGGTCCTGTTGGTCGGGATCGTCGACCTCATGGTGGGCGTCCCGATGTCGGACCGGGCATCGGTCGGTCTCGTCGAGGTCAAGTCCGGCGAGCGGCACCATAGCCACCGGACGGATTTGTCGTTCTACGCGTTGCTCGAAACCATCCGGAGCGGAGCCCCGCCGTCGCGTCTCGCGACCTTTTACGCTCGCACGGGCGAGATGGATTCTGAAGACGTCACCGAATGCAGCCTGACGAGCATGGTCGAGCGAGTGATCCAGGCCGCGCTCGGGCTGGCGCGTGCTGGACATCGCCGTGTTCGTGGGCCGGGAATGGAACCACCCGAGCGACGCGCGCTGGTGGGCTCGTCGACATGACGGCGATCTCTTCGATCCCCTCGATGGCCTTCCCGAAGGCTCGCGCGATCACCGATGCCCTCCTGGCCCCACCGCAAACCACGATCAACCTGCGGGATCCGCAGAGCCTCCGAGCCGAGGTCGCAGCACGGCTGCAGCCCGAGCTCGCTCGGAGCCCAGCGTGTGGCGAGCTGAGAGTCGATTCCCGCCTCCTGCACCTGGCCTGTTCCGGAAGGTCACCAACCGATCTTCTCGGTCCGTTCGAATGGTCGCCAGACGCGGCTCGACGACCGATCGGTCTGGAGGTGGTACGCGCCTGGGTGGCAGGCACGTCGAGCCTCTCTGCTGCGACCGCGGATGTGATCGAGCGGATCGCCAGCCGGCGACGGTCGCACGCCCGCGAGGCGAAGGATGCTGATGCAACGTTGTCCTTCTGGCTGCGCTCGCTTCCCGCCGGAGCGCGCGGGGTCGTCCAAGCTGAAGCACTCCGTTGGGCCACCCACCTGATCACCGCACTCGATTGGCCCGCCATCACTCAGAGGCCCGTGACGATCGGATACAGCGAGGTGGTCACCGAGCCTCGGAGCAACGTCGTCATTGCCGGCCGCGCGGACCTTCGCGTCCAGCTCGACCGGGGGACAACGGAGGGCCGAGGCGACCTTTCAGCTGCCGCGTTCTTCGTGATGGGTGGCGGCCACCCCACGAGCAGCAGCCCCCTCGAACTCGGTCTCGTCGCCGTGGCCTCTGCCCTGGCACGTCGAGACCCCGTCCCGACGCGAGTGGTGGGGTGGTGGCCCGAGTGCGGGCGTGCGCTGGTCGTGGGAATCGACGACGAACTCGTGAGCTCGACGATCGGCGCAGTGGCGTCAGCACTCAGCCGAGCACCGAGCTTGGCGTTCACGCGTCCCTACCACAGGACGCGCCCCAGCGCCCGCACGATCCACCGCACGCGCGAGACGGGCGCCACCGGTGCCAACCCGAGACCCGACGAACGAAGGCGACCTGCGACGCTGCGCCGACCCTGAACACGAACGGGCCACCGCGTCGCCGCCACGCATGGACCCGTCCACCACAGGGGTTGCATCACTGGGTCCGAACGTGGCGACTGGTGGCACAACGACGCGACGGGACAGCCCAGCGGCGCCAAGAACCGGAGCGCTCGGCGGCCATTTGGACGTGAACGACCCCGACTTGCGTTCCGGCCGGCCTGCAGCCACGCCGGTAGCGGAGGGAGTGGGATTCGAACCCACGGGGACCGGGGTCCCACGGCTTTTCAAGAGCCGCGCAATCGTCCGCTCTGCCATCCCTCCATGATGAGCTTGCCCACCCCCGAGCTCATGCCGGCATCACTCGATCTCACCACGCAGATCGGCGATCCAGCGTTCGGCGGCTCTCCATGCGTCGTCAGCGCGTCGACGACGATCTTGCGCATGATTTCCGGCAGCCGGGTACGAACCCAAGAACTTCACCCCGGCAAGCTCGGTGTGCAGTACCTTGAGACAATCGGCGGTGATCTCCTCGGCGATGTGCCCTTCGAATTCGATGACGAAGCAATAGTCGCCCAGACTGCGCTTCGTTGGCCTGGATTCCAACTTGGTGAGGTTGATGTTGCGGGCCGCGAACTCACTGAGCATGCCGTGCAGACTCCCCGGTCGGTCTGCTCGCTGGAAGCAGACGATCGTCGTCCGGTCGTGCCCGGTCGGGGCTGGAACCCCTGAAGCGGCCACTGCCACGAAGCGCGTCTGGTTCTCGGGGTGGTCCTCGACGTCCTCGGCCAGAACGGCAAGGTCGTAGACCCGGGCAGCAAGGCGCGGTGCGACGGCTCCCGAGCTCCGGTCAGCAGTTTCGGCAACCTGGCGTGCTGCTTCGGCTGTCGAGGCGGCCGCCACGAGCTCCACCCCCGGCAGGTTCCGGGCAAGGTACTTGCGGCACTGGGCAATCGCGTGCGGGAACGACACCACCCGGCGGATGTCCGACAGCTTGGCCCCATGACGCCCCAGAAGGGTCAGATGGATATCGAGCAGCACCTCACGCTGGATCTTCAGGCTGTAGTCGAAGATGAGACCGTCGAGCGTCACCGCCACCGACCCTTCGATCCCGTTCTCGATCGGTACGAACCCGAGGTCGACCTCTCCTCGGTCCACGGCATCGAAGACGTCGGTGATGGTGGGGAACGGCACCAGCGCGGCCGCCGCATAGTCGGCCTGGGTGAGCAGGGCCTCCTCGGTAAACGTCCCTGTGGGCCCGAAGAAGGCCACGCTGGTGGGGTCCGTCACACCGGGGCAGGATAGTGACCAAGATGGATCGACCAGCGCTTCAACAGCTTCTCGCCCAGGTGCGCTCCGGAGCCTGCTCTGTTGAAGACGCCGTGCACCAGCTCGGTCGGTTGCCCTTCGTCGATCTGGGCTTTGCCAAGATTGACCATCACCGAGTGCTTCGTCAGGGCCTTCCGGAGGCCGTGTACGCGCCGGGGAAGACCCCCGAGCACTGCGCGGCGATCGTGGCCGAGCTCCTGTCGGAACCTGGTGGCCCGGTCCTCCTGACCCGCGCCGAGGATCGCCAGCTCGATGCAGCCGTCGCATCGGCAGAGAAGATGGGGGCGAGCGACGTCGTGGTGACGCTGACCGGCGACCGCTTCACTGCCGCATGGCGCCAGCGTCCCGAGCGCCCCGGGCACGTGGCCATCGTGACTGCCGGCACCGCAGACCTCCCGACCGCAGAGGAGTGTCGCGCCGTCCTCGTGGCACTGGGGTTCCGCCCAACCTTGATCACCGACTGCGGGGTTGCCGGACTGCACCGGTTCCTCTCGGTGGCCGACCGCGTACGCGAAGCCGACGTGGTCGTTGTCGTGGCCGGGATGGAAGGTGCCCTCGCGAGCCTTGTCGGCGGCGTGGTCGCAGCACCGGTGGTGGCCGTTCCCACCAGTGCCGGGTACGGCACAAGCCTGGACGGCGTGACGGCACTGCTGGCGATGCTGTCCTCGTGTGCGCCGGGCATCACTGTCGTGGGCATCGACAACGGCTTCGGGGCAGCGTACGCGGTTGCGCGGATGCTCCGATGACCCCGCCCAGACACAGCACCCCTCCCGGGACCGACCGAGCAGTGGGCCTCAGACGACCGGATCCCCCCCAAGGAGACCCCGGCGCCAAGGGGCGCACGACGGCATGGTTGCACTGCTTCGCGGGCATCGCCGGGGACATGGTGCTGGGCGCGTTGCTCGACGCCGGTGCGGATCTCGACGAGGTTCTGGGCCTGTTGCGCCGGATCCCCATCAGCGGGTGGGACCTGCGGGTCGATCCGGTGCTGCGCGGTGGGGTCGCCTGCACCAGGGCTGTCGTCTCGGCGTCCGATGATGTAGTCGTCCGCACGCACGCCCACATCATCGGGCTCGTCTCCGAGGCGCGCCTCCCTGAACGCGTCAGGAGTCGGGCCCTTGCCGTCTTCGACGCGCTGGCAACCGTCGAGGGAACGCTCCACCGCCGACCTCCAGGGCAGGTCCACTTCCACGAGGTCGGTGGCCACGATGCGGTGATCGACGTCGTGGGTACGGCCGCTGCCCTCGAGATCCTCGGAGTGGACGATCTCGTCGCCTCCCCGATCGCCACCGGCACCGGGATGGTCAGAACAGCCCACGGCCTGCTGCCCAATCCCGCTCCCGCGGTCCTGCGACTGCTCCGGGGCATCCCGACCTACGGGCGCGAGACCTCGGTCGAGCTCACCACCCCGACGGGTGCGGCCATCGTCGCCTCCTTGTGCCGAGCCTTCGGGCCGATGCCGCCGATGACCATCGCTTGCGTCGGCTTCGGGGCGGGCGCCCGCGAGCTCGACGATCTGCCCAACTGCACCCAGGTGGTGATCGGCGCGGCCGAGCCCGGGCCACCCAACGACGGGGGTCAGCCCATCGTGGTCCTCGAAACCAACGTCGACGACGCCACCGGCGAACAGCTCGCCTACGCGCTCAACCGGTTGCTCGACGCCGGGGCGCACGACGCCTGGGTGACCGCGAACGTCATGAAGAAGGGCCGGCCCGGTCACACGGTCCACGTCCTCGCCGACCCCGCGCTCGTCGGGCCCCTGCGCGAGACATTGCGCCAGACGACCCGAACCCTTGGCGTCCGTGCCGTGCGCGCGGAGCGGTGGCCGGTCGCTCGGACCGTCTCGGAGGTCGAGGTTGCCGGGGTCACCGTGCGCATGAAAGTGGCCGATGGTCGCGCCAAGCCGGAGTTCGATGATCTCCTTGCCGTCGCGCGGCGGTCGGGGCTCCCCATCGACGAGGCGGCATCACGGGCACAGGAGGCCTGGCGGCGCGACCACGGCGGCGACGCCCCCACCTCCAGCAGGAGCTGGGCGACGCCCGGGGACGACCCCGAACCCGCCTGAGCCCGATCCGCGCTGCCTGTGCTGGGGTCCGGCACCGCCATCCAGCCGTAGGCTGGGTGGCAATGCCGGAACTGCCCGAGATGCAGGCGCTTGGCGAGCGCCTCCAGCGCGCACTCGGCACCAAGGTGCTCGTCGAGTTCGCCTTGCTCGGCTTCTCGGCACTCAAGACGGTCCTCCCTCCCCCAAAGGACCTCGTCGGCCAGGCCCTCCAGGAGGTCCGTCGGCGCGGCAAGTTCCTCGTCTTGGAGTGGACGAGTGGCGCGGCGCTGCTCGTGCACCTCTCGCAAGCCGGGCGACTCGACCTCGAGCGTCCCTCCAAGGCCACGAAACCACGAGGGAGCTTGGCGCGACTGGTCTTCGACGATGGCACCGGCGTGCTCGTCCGCGAGCACGGCACACAGCGCAAGGCCGGCTTGTGGGTGCTGGCACCCGGTGACGAAGGTCCGTTGGCGACGTTGGGGCCCGAACCCTTCGACGAGGCCTTCGAAGCCGTCGTCATGGGCAGCGAGAGCCCCCGGCAGCTGCACACGATCCTTCGCGACCAGCGCGTGGTCGCCGGGATCGGTCGCGGCTACGCGGACGACGCGCTCAACAGGGCCGGCCTCTCCCCGTTTGCCTCGCTGCGATCCCTCGATGCCTGCCAGCGTCGCCGCCTTCTCCGATCGGTCCGCTCGGTCCTCGCCGAGGCCTTGGAACGCGAACGGACGAGGGAAGGCGGGCTTTCCGAACCAAGGCTCGGCGCGCGCTTCGCGGTGCACAACCGGGGAGGATCACCGTGCCCGGCATGCGGTCGAACCCTCGAGCGAGTCTCCTTCGACTCCCGCGAGGTCGTCTACTGCCCCGCCTGCCAGACCAAAGGCCGCGTGCTCGCGGACCGGCGGCTCTCGAGGCTCCTTCGCTGAGCGCGAGGCTCAGGCATCAGGGCTGTGGCGATACACGTTGGTCCGGCGTTCCACGAACCCGAGCGACCGGTAGAGGCGGTTCGCTTCGACTCGGTCCGGCCGAGAGGTGAGATCCACCGTTCGGGCACCTGCGTGCTCCGCCCATTCGAGGGCACGGCGGACCAGCGCCGTGCCGGCCCCGCGACCACGGGCCTCCTCTGAGACGACGACGTCTTCGATCCACGCACGCACCCCCGTAGGAACCCGGAAGATCGCCAGCGTCAACGACCCCACGATGCGGCGCTGCGCGTCCCGGGCCACGAACAGTGTCGTGGCCGGCGAATCGACGATCGTCTCGAGCTCGTACGCGGTCGGCACCGGTGCAGAGGAGGACAGCTGCGGCACGAGGGCCGCCATGGCCGCGTGCACCTCGGGATCGACGACGATGACCTCCTCGACGGTGATGGCCTCGGATTGGCTCGAAGGGCGCGCGCTCAAGGCTCGACCGCTCCCCGCCCTCGCCCTGCGGCATCGGCCGCTCCGGGGCCGATGCCGTCCGAGGAGGCCTCCTCGTCCGCGCCACCGCGCCACATTGGCTGGCGCACGCGGTCGTAGAGCACATCACGGTGCTCGCCACGCAGTGCTGCGAAAACGGTCTCGCCCCAGCGTTCGACCCCGACGATCGGGGAAGGAAGGCGGTCCTCGGCAAACCACCCGACCGCGCGGCACTCGAGTGGGTGCGGGGTGATCGACCCGCCAACCGCCCGGCAGTAGAAGACCAGCGAGTACAACGCCATTCGGGTGAACCCGAGGCGCAGGCCGTCGAGCACGGCGATCAAGCGAACCGGCTCGACTTCGATCCCGGTCTCTTCCTTGACCTCCTTCACGGCCACCTCTGCGGCTGAGTACCCGACGTCGCACCAGCCCGTCGGATAGAGCCACACCCCGGAGTCGGCACGCTGGATCAGTAGCAGCTCACCGGCATCGTTGCCCACGGCTGCGCCCACGGCGACCTTGGGGGTGACGTAGCCGGCGACGCCGTTGCCGACCTGGCCGAGCCATTCCTGCACCAAGCCGTCGGCATCCTCGATCCCCTCGGGGCCCCGATCGGCCACGCTCCGGATCTCCGCTGCGATCCGCAGGATCTCCTCGAAGCGCTCCCGCTCGTAGAGGCTTTCGGTGAATCCCAGCCCCGTGCGAGCAGTCGCCGACAGGCTCTCGCTCCAGCGGAGCAGGACGCGCACCGGCACCTCGGACTGCACGGCATCGACGCTAGTCCCTCGGCGTCGGATCCCGGCCCCCGCGGCTCCGCCCTCCCGGACCCGCAACCCCGGTGGGGCTCCGCATGGGTCACAATGGGCCGTGCCCGTGAACGAAGACTGCCGGCATTACGTGATGCAGACGACATCGCAGAACGACAAGCTCGAGCGATGCAAGCTCGGCGCCAACCGAGCCCTCCCCTTCGAATGCCCCGATGGGTGCGTCTTCTACGAGGCGCGCCGGGTGTCTTCGGCCGGGTGGCACGTCCCGCGCACAGAGCGCCCCGAGCGCTGAGCGGAGCCTGACCCACACCCAGGCGGCCGCCGCGCGCTGGGGGAGGAGTCCATCAACTCTCGAGCACGTCTCCGAGCAGGGACACCTCGATGCCTTGCGAACGCAACCAGGAGAGCCCCGCTTCGATCGCATCGGACCTCCCGTCGAGCTCGCAGATGATCCAGCCGCGGTGCTCCTCCACGTCGGCCCGCCGGATGTTGGGCTCCACGTCGAAGGTCCGCACCAGCCGTGCGAGCACCGGCGTGCGGACCAGGTCCTCTGGGAAGGTGAGCTTCACCCGGACCTTGGTCACCGATCGGCTGCCTGGGGAATCAGCGCATTGAGGCTGCCGGAACGAAAGCCCTCCAGGTCGAGGCAGACGTAGCCGTAGCCGGCACGCTTCAGTGCGCCGACCACCTCACGACGGAGCGCGACCGCACGCGCGAGCTCGTGTTCCTCGACCTCCACCCGCGCAACACTGCCATGGTGGCGCACCCGTGTCTGGCGGAACCCCAGACGCCGGAGCGCGGCCTCCGCCGTCGCCACCGACCGCAGCGCACCCAGGGTCACCGGGGTCCCGTAGGGGATGCGCGAGGACAGACACGCCGCCGCGGGCTTGTCCCAGGTCCGCAAACCCAACCGTCGTGACCACTCCCGGACGTCGGCCTTCGAGAACCCCGCGGAGACCAGCGGGAAGACCGCTCCCTCCTCGAGCGCCACGCGCTGGCCCGGCCGATAGTCACCGAGATCGTCGAGGTTGACGCCAAGGGCAATCGCCGCCCCCTCGGCCTCGGCGAACGGACCCAGTGCACCCATGAGCGCGCGCTTGCAGCGGGCGCATCGATCAGCACCGTTGGCGCGATAGCGAGGATCCTCCATCTCCGCACTGGGGACCCCGAGCCAGCGCAGCCCCCACTCCGCAGCCAGCTGCCGACAGTCGTCAGCTTCCTCGGGGGCCAGCGACGGCGAGAAGGCGGTCACGGAGAGGACGCGATCGGCTCCGAGGCAGTCGGTCGCCACCTTTGCGAGGAAGGCCGAGTCGGCGCCTCCGCTGAAGGCCACGACCACCCGGCCGAGGCGCTCCAGCTCGGTGTGGAGGGTGGACAGCGAGGCCGGGCTCAACGGGCGGCCCCGCGCTCGAGTACCTCGTCGAGCGCTCCGACGATGCCCGTGTAAAAGGGCCCGAACTCCGCGAAACGAGCCGAGGCTTCGTCGAAACGCATGCGATACACGCACTCTTTGAGATCCTCGGGCCTGGTGGCGAACAGCGTCACCCCCCATTCCCAGTCGTCGAGGCCGGTTGAGCCCGTGACGAGCTGGAGCACCCGCCCCCGAAACGATCGCCCCACTCCGCCATGGCTGCGCATCAGCGACTCGCGGGCGCCATAGGGAAGGCGGTACCAGTTGTCGGTTCCCGAGCGCCGCTTGGACATCGGGTAGAAGCAGAACGCCCGTTTGCCCTCAGGGGGAAGCGACGGGTACAGGCGCGCGTGTTTGAGCTCCTCAGGAACGCCGGAGGCATACTCGGAGACCTCCGTCAGCGACACATAGGACCAGGTCGGGTCGAGCCCCGCCCGGACGACCTCGGTCTGGAAGCGGCGAAGCTCCCACAGGTCGGGCCCCAGCACCATGAAGCCCACGTCCGCCTTGTGCCCGAGCAGCGCGACCGTGACGACCGTCAGGCCGGCCTTCCGGGCTGCGTGCTCGGCCTGTTCGAGCGCGGGCACGTCAACCGTCGCGCGTGATCGGCAGAACAGGTGCAGGACCCCCAAGCCGATGGCAGGGGAGAGCGGTTCGTGGCCGTCGGTGGAGGGCACCGTGGTCAGTCTAGAGATGCGCTCCGTTCGAGGAGATTCCCGCCTGGCGCAAAGAGCCTCCCCGGCCCGGACGCGCCAGGGACCGGAGCCACGCTCCGGTCCCTGCACGCAGACAACCTCGAACCGGCTCCCAGCGTGCTGCGTCGCTGCGAGCCGATGCTAAGGATCAGAACTCGTCCATACCTCCGCCACCACCGGGCATGGCCGGGGCCTTCTCTTCGGGCTTCTCGACGATCACGGCCTCGGTGGTGAGGAACAGCCCAGCGATCGAAGCCGCGTTCTGCAGCGCCGAGCGCGTCACCTTCGCAGCGTCGATGACCCCCTCTGCGAACAGGTCGGCGTACTCGCCGGTCGCGGCGTTCAGGCCCTCCGAGGCGCCCGGGAGGTTCCGGACCTTGTCGACGACCACGCCTCCTTCGAGGCCAGCGTTGACGGCGATCTGCTTCAGTGGCTCCTCCACGGCACGGGCGACGATCCGCGCGCCGGTCGCCTCGTCACCGGAGAGCTTCTCGGCACGCTCGAGGATCCTCGATTGCGCCCGAAGCAGGGCCACGCCGCCGCCCGGCACGACGCCTTCCTCGATGGCCGCCTTCGTGGTGGACACGGCATCTTCGATCCGGTGCTTCTTCTCCTTCAGCTCGACCTCGGTGGCCGCACCGACCTTGATGACCGCGACGCCACCGGAGAGCTTGGCGAGGCGCTCCTGGAGCTTCTCACGGTCGTAGTCCGAATCGGTGTTCTCGATCTCGGTCTTGATCTGGTTGATCCGGCCCTTGATGTCGGCTTCGTCCCCTGCCCCTTCGACGATCGTGGTCTCGTCCTTGGTCACCACGACCTTCCGGGCACGGCCGAGGAGGTCCAGCCCGACGTTCTCCAGCTTGAGGCCGACCTCTTCACTCACGACCTGACCACCGGTCAGGATGGCCATGTCCTGGAGCATCGCCTTGCGCCGTTCGCCGAAGCCCGGCGCCTTCACCGCGACGCTCTTGAAGGTGCCGCGAATCTTGTTGACCACGAGGGTGGCGAGTGCCTCGCCCTCGACGTCCTCGGCGATGACCGCCAGCGGCTTGCCGGACTGCATGACCTTCTCGAGCACCGGCAACAGGTCCCGCACCGCCGAGATCTTCGAGGAGACGAGCAAGACGTAGGGATCCTCGAGCACCGCTTCCATGCGCTCCGGATCCGTCACGAAGTACGGGGAGATGAAGCCCTTGTCGAAGCGCATCCCTTCGACCAGGTCCATCTCCATGCCAAAGGTCTGGGACTCCTCGACGGTGATGACCCCGTCCTTGCCGACCTTGTCGATCGCCTCGGCGATCATCTCACCGATCTCGGTGTCGGCAGCCGAGATCGCTGCCACCTGAGAGATCTGGGACTTCGACTCGGTCTCCTTGGCGATGTCGTGGATCGCAGCAACCGCCTCGTCGACCGCGATCTCGATCCCGCGCTTGAGGGACATGGGGTTCGCCCCCGCGGCAACGTTGCGGAGGCCCTCGTGCACCATGGCCCACGCCAGCACGGTTGCGGTCGTCGTCCCGTCACCGGCGACGTCGTCGGTCTTCTTGGCGACCTCTTTGACCAGCTCTGCACCGATCTTCTCGTAGGGGTCCTCGAGCTCGATCTCCTTTGCGATCGAAACCCCATCGTTGGTGATGGTCGGAGCACCCCACTTCTTGTCGAGCACGACGTTGCGCCCCTTGGGGCCAAGGGTCACCCGGACGGCGTCGGCCAACCGGTTCATGCCGGTCTCGAGCGCTCGCCGGGCGTCTTCATCGAAAGCGATCAGCTTTGGCATGTGACGGCTTCCTTCCCTTGCTCGTCCGACCCGGCCGGGTCGGGGATTCCTGCACTGAGCCTATCAAGTTCGTTAGCACTCTCATTCATCGAGTGCTAACAGCAAATCACGTCGAGCACGGCGGCGCAACCGTATGGCAGCGCTGACGCGCGGTTCACGCCCTGCCGGTCCTCTGACTCGGCAGCCGGGGTCGATGGTGGGACGACGCGGGCGCCGCTTTCGTCGGTCCCTGTTGGGGACCGACGACGATGCCCTCAGCCCCCGGCGACCGCGGGCACGATCGAAACGACCTGACCCGGCCGGATCGGGGTGTCGAGACCCTCGAGGAACCGGACGTCCTCGTCAGCGACGAAGACGTTCACGAAGCGCCGCAGTGCGCCGTCTTCGTCGAGCAGGCGCTCAGCCATCCCCGGGTGCGCCTCGTCAAGGGCCTTGATGATCCCGCCCACGGTCTCGCCGTCGACTTCGACCTCGCCAACGCCTCCGGTCAAGCTCCGCAGCTGCGTCGGCACCCGAACGGTCACCCTCACTCCACATGCTCCTCTCCGGGGATCAAGCTCCCCGCCTCGTCGATCACCGAGCGCTCGAAGGATTGCAGCGTCGGATCGATGGTGGCCGACGGCCCGCACGCACCGGCCAATGCCTCCACGGTTTTGAGGCCGTGACCGGTGACGAGGACGACGACGCGCTCGTCGGAACGGATCACGCCTCGGGCGGCGAGGGCAGCGAGTGCCGCAATCGTCACGCCTCCCGCGGTCTCGGTGAAGATGCCCTCGGTCCTCGCCAGGAGCTTGATCCCCTCGAGGATCTCCTCGTCGCTCACCGCCGCGAAGGCGCCTCCGCTCTGGCGGACCGCTTGCAACGCGTACCACCCGTCCGCGGGGTTCCCGATCGCCAGGGACTTGGCGATGGTGGAAGGCCGGACGGGGCGGATGGCATCGGTGCCCTCGGCGAATGCCGTCGCGACCGGCGCGCACCCCGCGGCCTGGGCCCCCGAGACCCGGACCCGAGGAACCTCGGGCAAGAGCCCGACCAGGCCGAGCTCCTCGAACCCCTTTGCGACCTTGGTCAACTGGCTGCCGGAGGCCACGGGCACCACGACGTGGTCCGGCGCGCTCCATCCGAGTTGCTCGGCGATCTCGAACGCCAAGGTCTTCGAGCCTTCTGCGTAATAGGTGCGAATGTTGACGTTGACGAACGCCCACAACGGATGTTCGCTCGCCAGTTCAGCACAGAGGCGATTGACGTCGTCGTAGCTCCCGCGCACAGCGACGACCACGCCCCCGTACACCGCCGTCATGGTCACCTTGGCCTGTTCGAGGTCCTCGGGGATCAGCACCACCGACGCCATCCCCGCGCGTGCCGCGTGGGCCGCGACCGCGTTGGCGAGGTTGCCCGTCGACGCACAGGCTGCGACCTTGAACCCCAGCTGCCGTGCCTTGGTCAGTGCGACGGAGACGACCCGGTCCTTGAACGACCCGGTGGGGTTCACCGTGTCGTTCTTGATGTAGAGCTCCCCGAGCCCCAGCTCCGCCGCAAGCCGATCGGCTCGGGTGAGCGGCGTGAACCCGGCACCGAGGTCCACGGGCACGACGTCGTCGACGGGGAGCAAGTCGTGGTAACGCCAGATCGACCGCGGCCCTCTCGCAATGGCCTCGCGGCTCACCGACGCCGCGATCCGTTCGTAGTCGTAGACGACCTCAAGCGGGCCGAAACAGAAGTCGCAGACATGAAGGGCCTGCGCTGGGTAGGAACGCCCGCACTCCCGGCAGCGCAGGCCACTCACATGCTCCATGAAGATCCTTTCATCGGTCGGGCATTGGCACCTGGTGCCGGCACCCCCGAAGCGAGCGCTCCCCGCTCCAACGGGTCGGCACTGGTTGCCGCGGCGTCTCAGGGCCCGTCCCTCGGCCGCTCTGGATGAAGCACCATTATCGTAGGGCGAAGGACCAGGTCCCCGTCAACGTCATCGCCGGGCACTGGGCCGGGCCGCTCACCGTCCACCACGGACAGCGAGCGCGGAGCCGAGGACGAAGAACCCGAATCGTGGACCTGGAAGGACGATGCCCACCGATCCGGGTACGCACCCGGGACCTCCGGCTACCGGAGGGGAGCCGAGGATGTCATGATGCCCCTCGTGCCGCCGACGATCCGCACGTTTCACCACGACGAGTTCGCCCTCGACAGGCTCCTGGAAGCCAAGGGTGGGCGGACCGTCTCGGTCTGCATCCCGGCGCGCAACGAGGCGGCCACGGTCGGCGCGGTGGTACAGGCCGTCATCGGCTCGGCGGAAGGGGGACGTGCCACGGGCCTCGCCGACGAGGTGGTGGTCGTCGACGATGGCTCGACCGATGCCACCGGGGAGTGCGCGCGAAACGCAGGCGCTCGAGTCCTGAGGGTCACCCCCGGCGGGGACAAGGGCCGCGCGATGGCGACTGCGTTGGCCGGTGCCAACGGTGACCTCATCGTCTTCCTCGACGCTGATGTGGAGAACACGACCGAGCGGTTCGTCCGGGGTCTTCTCGGCCCGTTGCTCCTCGATTCGCAGATCGCCCTCGTCAAGGGCTGCTACGACCGGCCCCTCAACGGCGAGCCGACGGGCGGCGGCCGCGTCACGGAGCTCGTGGCCAAACCGCTCATCGAGCTGCTGTTCCCCGAGCTCTCCGGCGTCCACCAACCCCTCGCGGGAGAGACCGCTGCACCACGCTGGGTGTTCGAGAAGCTCGACTTCGCCGACGGGTACGGCGTCGAGCTCGGCCTCCTCGTCGACGCAGCCCGCCGCTTCGGTCCCGACGCGATCGTGCAGGTGGACCTCGGCGTGCGCGTCCACCGGAACCGGCCGCTGCCGGAGCTTCGCCGGCATGCCACCGACGTCCTTCGCGCTGCCTTCGCCCGAACCGGCCCATCCTTCGCCGACCCTCGAGGCCGCTGATTCCGAGTAGGGCCGGAGACGCAGGCGTCGAGCGCCGCGGCCCGGTAGCGTGCAGCGGATGGCGGAGCTGGTCGTCGCCTCCAACCGGGGACCACTGTCGTTCCGGCTCGATAACGGAGAGCCCGTGGCGGCGGGCACCGGCGGTGGTCTGGCCGGAACACTGCGCCCCCTTCTCGCCGGAACCGGAGCGATCTGGGTCGCGGCCTCGATGACCGAAGCCGACCGGCTCGCGGTCCAGCGCGGCCTCATGGTGGGAGACGGCATCCGAATCGTCCCGGTTGCGCTCGACCACGAGTGCTACCGCATGGCCTACGACGTGGTCGCCAACTCGACCCTGTGGTTCGCCTATCACCACCTCTTCGACCTTCCGCGTCGCCCGCGCTTCGACCGGCACTGGCACGAAGCCTGGCGCGCGTACCGCCAGCTCAATGCCGCGTTCGCCGAGACCGTGGCAAAAGTTGCCCCTCGGGGCGCAGCGGTCCTGGTCCAGGACTACCACCTCTCCTTGACGGGCCGGATGCTTGCACAGCGGCGGCCCGACCTTCGCACCGTGCACTTCCTGCACGTCCCGTTCCCACCGCCCGAATACGCCCGCGTCCTGC
>JAJPJV010000035.1 GCA_021324045.1 Actinomycetota bacterium
GCTGGGGTCACGGTGATGGGCTCCTTGGTCTCTTGCTCGAAACCACAGAGTCCATCGCCGGACCCCCCTACGTGGGGGATGTGCAACCTCATCCCTCGGTCCGGAAGATCTAGGGGCGGGAGCCGCCCCGGTCGACGCGTCAACCGTGGAAAAACGCGCAGTGGGTACACCTCGCCCCGGGATGAGAAGTACCACCCCGTTCACGCGCTCCGGCGCTGGTCGGAGCGCTGCTCGGGCCGCTTCGGCGGGTGCTGAGGGCCGGGCAGGACGCGGGGCAGGCGGGCGACGTACGCCTCGATGTCTGCGACCAGTAGCCGGCGCGCCGCGCCGATCTTCACGCTGGGAAGCTGGCCGGAGGCCATGAGCTCGTACATCGTGCTGCGCCCGATCGCGAGCATCGACGCCGCCTCGTTGGGCGAGACGAGCAGGGGCCTGCCTGCTGCGCCGTGCGGCTCTTCGTTCCGGGCGGTCCTTGCCATCGCGTGTCCTCCTGTGTCCGACCTGTCTGGACGAGGCCCCGGGTTCGGGCCTCGCGTCTGATGTCGGCAGGTGGACGCGAGCGGATCGACGGGCGACGATGAGGGGGGCCTGGGGCTCTCCGCCCAGGAATTGCCCGCCCGACTGGGGACCCGGCACACGGGGCGTCGGACGCCGTTTCCCGCCCTTCCGACGCCGTTTCCGGCCCTCTCCCGCCCTCTCCGGCGCCGCGGCACCGGCTCGCGGCGGCCCCGCGGCGGCACTCCCCAACACGGTCGTAGGCGTGCGCCCATGTGCGGTGGTGTCCGTCGAGGTCCGCACACGTCCGATGAGACGACCGACGCGCAGGCGCGACGAAGCGCCGGGGCGTCCCCCGGCAGCGCGGACGCGGGGCCTGGGCGCCCTTAGGGCGCTCTGATCGGGCCGGCGGAGCGTATGGCCGAGCGTCGGCTCTTCGAGCGGCGCCTCCGACGGCGCGTGGGGAGGAGCCGGACCGCGGCCACAAGCACGTGCTCGGCGGCCCGCGAGGCCGAGGCCGCCCACTCCCGGAACCGGCCACCACCTCGCTCCCCGAGCGCTGCGAGCTCGTCGCGGAGCTTCGTGAGGGTGGCGCGCAGCTGGGCGAACCCGAGACCGCCGTAGTCCGCGACCCACCGGCGCCACCTGCGCGACGACGGGGCGCGGAGTCGACGCCGGCGGAGCCACGACTGGACGCTGCGCCGCGTCACTGTCTTGCCCGCCTCGTGCAGCGCGATCGCGGCGGCGGACTGCCGTGCGAGCTGCCAGGCACGGATCGTCGCATCGGCGCTGTAATGCAATGGGCTCGGGACGACGAGGCCGGGGACGACCTCGACCTCGACGCTCACCCGCTCGTCGGCCCACTCTGGCCAGGACACGCCGACCCAGTGCATGATGGCCCGGGCGCGACGCCACGCACGCTGCTCCTCCACGGGCGAGAGCAGCGGGAGGCCGAGGACGAGCAGGTCGTGGCGGCCCAGCCGTCGTGGGACCGGTCGTGGCGGCCCCACCAGCCGGTGAGCTCCTCCGGCCGCTCGGGGAGGCGCTTGCGGAGGAGCTTGCGGGCGCGCTCGGCGACCGGCTTGTGTCCGAGCGCTGCGAGACCCGGGTCGGCCTCGACGAGCCCCGCGACCTTCTTGGCCTCACGATCGAGCGCGTGGTCGTCGAGGTGGCCCCGCCCGTGGACGCGCTGCGGGGCGATCCGCACCGAGACGGGCTGGACCGGCACGGCGTCCACGACCCGCCCGCCCAGCGCCTCGACGAGCGCGACCGTCTCGGGCCGCGGCGTCGCGTCGAGGACGACCGCGCGCAGCTTCCGAGCGACGAGATCGCGCAGCAGCGGCGTCGGAGCGTCGAAGCTCAGGGCCCCGCCGGTCACCGAGAGCGCATCGTGCTCGAGCGCCCAGCCGAGGTCCTCGATCGCGCGCAACGGGATGTGGTGCTTCCCCGACCGCCAGTCGACGGTCGCGGCCTCCCAGGGCGCCGTCACGATGCTCTGTTTGCGGGCCTCCTGCAAGAGCGGGTCGGCAGCGTGGATGGCCGCTTCGAGGGCCTCTCGGACCTCCGCGGACGGCGCGACGGCGAGCGGGTCCTCCCCCGCCTGCCGCCCGAGGCCGGCCGAGAGGTCTGCGAGCGCGCGTGCGAACGCCGCGTGCTGGTCGGCGTCGATCGGGTCGTAGGGGCGCACGGAGGCGACGTGCTCGGCGAGCCAGGTGCACCACAGGCTGATCTCGGCGACCGTCACGAGCCCGGCGGTGACCAGATCCACGCCCTCGTCGACGACGAGGCGCTTGCCCCACTCGCTGTCGAGCCAACTCGACGCGTACGCGTGCGCGGTCATGATCACGACCTGTGCACGTCGCGCCTCTTCGTTGCCGAGGATGTAGCCACACGGGTCGACCGCGTCCGGCGGGAGGTTGCGTGCCCAGCTTTGCTCGCAGAGGCGAGCGTGCGCGCCCGGGCGGCCCTGGGCGACGGACGCGGCGAGCCCGTTGGCACACGAGACGCAGGCGGTCGTCATCGGGGGGTGCCGGTGGTCGCCGAGGTCGCGCACGACGCTCATCTGGGTGCAGACGCCCGGTGTGCTCGGACCCTCGCCCTCCTCCGCGACGTGCCGTGCCTCCTGCACGGCGTAGTTGCTGATCCCAGCTCTGCGCATATGCGATGCGAGATTCCGCTTGGCCTCGCGGTTGTGGACCAGACACAGGAGCGGAATGCCGCGTCGCGCAAGCTCCGGCGCCACGACCGACGTCTTCCCGACCCCCACCCCTGCCCGGATCAGGAGGAGCCGCACCGCCTCGATGTCCGCCGCGAGCGCGTCGACCGCCTCGACGAGGCGGCGTCGCGCGGCGTCGCGCCCGTCGAGGAGATCGACCTCCCCGGTCGCCATCGTGACCGGCTCCGGTGCCTCCACCCCCGCAGCGAGCGGAGCGGCGAGGCCGAAGCGCACCGCGTCGGCTGCGGTGCGCTCTGCGTTACGCGGATCGTGGCCGCTTCGCACCGACGCGGCGACGAGCGCCTCGACCGCCTCCGTCTCGGAGGCGGTCGAGGCGCTCGTGCCGGAGCAGCGCGTCGTGACGCGTGCCGGGCGGCGCCGACTCGATCGCTGCGACAGCGTGCGCGAGCACGGCGCGCGGGCGAGCGGAGCGGACCGTTCCGGGGTGGCCCGGAGGGCGCGGGCCAGCAGGAAGCGCCGGGCGAGGAGCAGGAGCAGGTGGCGGTGGGAGGGCCGCTGCGAACGCATCGGCGGGGAGCAGAGGGAGAGCCCAGACCGGCGACAGCACGTCGGGGCGATAGACGACGCACAGTGAGCCCGGGCCTCCCGAGGACGCCGCAGCGAGCACGTCGACCCAGCAGGCGTCCTCGTGGTCGCAGCCGGGGAGGCGGTCGCCTGGACGTCGGGTGCGCCTGCGGACCGAGGGGTCTGGGCCGAAGAAGGCGTGCGCGCCGTGCGGGCTCCGGTCGACCGGCGCCCCGGCCTCGGCGGCCAGGCGCTCGACGACGGCCACTGCGCACGGGCCGTCGGCGTCGAGGACCACAGGTCCGTCAGGGCCTCCGCACGCGACGGAGAGGCGCGCAGCGGCACGACCCGCAGCGGCTAGGCGGCGGCCGACCTCGGCAGGGTCGCGCGACGCGTCACGGAGGCCGTGCCGCTGGCCCGCGACGACGAGCGGCGCCTTGCCGCCCGCGACGACGAGCGCGTAGCCGCGCTCGACGAGGCGGGCTGCGGCGGCGCGGAGCGTGTCGACGGAGGCGGGCATTGGCCTGCCTCCTTCTCCTTGGGCGGGGGGCTCGTCGAACCATCCCGCCGCGACGAGGGCCGCGTACTCGGCCTCTACGGCCGGGGGGAGATCGGGCAGGGCGGGGTCGCTCCAAGCGCCGAGACGGAGCATCGTGCGCTCTTCCGGGCGACGGCGGCGCGAGCGGAGCGGACGGAGCGGTGCTCGACGGCGAACAGCTGCGGTACTTACTCAGTTTTGGGATACATGCACCCACAGGGTACCGCCGTCGGCCTTGCCGGCGGCGGAACCTGTCTCTTCAGGCGGGTGCCTCGAGCACCATCCGCGCTGACCACGGCCGGCCACGCCGGGACCGGACCGAGGCGCGCTGCGCCCGCCCTGGCCGGCCGGTTGCGCGCCCGCGTACCAGATCCCCGGGTCGACGACCTTGCGCACCCGGTGGCGGTAGACGGCCTCGAGCATCTGGGTGCTCGTGTGCCCGAGCAGGTCGGCCAGGGTCTCGATCGGTACCCCTGCGTCCGAGAGCAGGCTCGCCGCCGTGTGGCGCAGCTCGTAGGGGGTGACGCGCTCGATGC
Organism: Actinomycetota bacterium; assembly: GCA_021324045.1. Classification (GTDB taxonomy): domain Bacteria; phylum Actinomycetota; class Acidimicrobiia; order Acidimicrobiales; family RAAP-2; genus JAJPJV01. Next base: position 4,310 of record JAJPJV010000035.1, read on the forward strand.
CTGCCTTGGCGCAGAGCCGGGCGAGCCGGTGGTTCATGGCCGAGGGCTCGAGCAGGCGGCCCGTCGGGGTGGCGAAGACGAGCGCGTCGTCGGGCGCTGTCCCACGCTCGAGGGCGCGGAAGGCGGCAACGAGGCGCGGAGGCATCTTCACCACCCGGGCAGAGCGGCGGGTCTTGGTCGGGCCGACCTCGTAGCCACGAGGCGTCCAGCGCCGAGCACGCACGACGTGGAGGACACCGGCGTCGAGGTCCACGTCCCCCCACGCGAGCGCGGCGGCCTCCCCCGGGCGGAGCCCGAGGAGCAGCATCGAGAGCCACAGCGCCTCGTCCCTCTCTCCTGAGAGCGCCTGCTCGAGGAGGGCGGCTTCCTCGTGACTGAGGGTGCGGCGCTCCTTGGGGGGCGCAGCCTCTGCCGGTAGGCGCGCGGCCCGGGCGACGTTGCGGGTCACGAGATCAGTGCGCTCTGCGTCGCCCAGTACGCGCGAGAGCGTCGCGCGCACGAGGCGCAAGACCGTGCGCGAGTAGCCCTTCTCGGCCAGGTCCTGGAGCAGGGCCTCCACGTCGCGCACCCCGAGGGAGCGGAGCGGGATGGGAGCGAGCGGGGCGAGGGCGCGGGCGTGCTTGCGGTAGTCGGCCTTCGTCTGGTCGGAGATGCGCAGCGCGGGCAGCGACGCCTCGAGCCAGTGGGCGAGCCACGCCCCGAACACGAGGTCCGGTTCCTGTGCCCCCTGGGCGTGCTCGAGGCGCAGCTTCGCGAGCGCGAGCTCGGCCTCTGCGCGCGTGGGCGCGCGCCTGGTCGCCCGGCGCAGGCGGCCCTCCTCGTCCCGCCACGAGAGCATCGCCCGCCAGCTGTCGCGGTCGCGCTCGTAGGAGATCGACCCCTCGCCCCGGCGGCGCTTCTGGCGTCTGGGCACGGCGGGAGCGTAGGGGCGGGTGCTCATGGGTGCAAAACGTGACGGACGGGGGTGGACAGAGGTGGACTACACGGGGGTAGAAAGTGGGCGTGACCAGGAACTTTACGCATTGTTCCTGGCCCGAGGCTCGGCGAGGTTGGACAGTGCCGCTGAACTGGGAAAAGAGGTGGGGCCGGTGGGGATCGAACCCACGACCGAGGGATTATGAGTCCCCTGCTCTGACCACTGAGCTACGGCCCCGCCAGCGGTTCGAGCGTCCGAGAGAAGGCGCCGGTCGCAGACGCCCGTTCCAAGCAACGTCCGGGCCGACTGGACGCAACGATCGCGCAGGGGTGCCACGATACTGCTCGAGCCGAGCCAGAAACGAAGGCGCTGCGACCGGAGACGCTCGAAGAACCTGGCCACCGAGCCTTGGCACCACCCCGCCGAAGCGGGCTCTCAATGGACGCGAGTCCTCAACCCTGGGAAGCTGCAAGCTGGCGCTCGTCGAGGAACTCCCACCAAGCCCTTGCTCCTGCCTGCACCCCCGCGAGCACCTTTGGATCGTGGGAGACTCGGTTCAGCGCGTCGGTCATCCAGTTCCGATGTTCACGATCGATCTCAGCGTGAACCTCCCAGAACGCAGTGCCGGCGTCGTCGATGCCGTAGTGCGTTCGCAGGCTTCGGGCCTTCGTCGACGCGACCTCGGCTGCCTGCACTTCGTAGGCCACCAGAGCGGCAAGGCAGTCCACGGGATGAAAGACTGCCCAGCGCTCGTAGAGCTGAACGAGGCGGGCAGTCGCGGGCGTCGGCGCGGGCCGCTCGGCGCCGACAGCGTCAGCGAACCGGTCGAAGAGCGTGAGGTGCGCCTCCGGCACGGAGCATTCATCCCGAAGGTTCTTCTCGAGGAACCCTCGTACGTCGGGATCCTCCAGGCGATTCGCAACGTCTTCGAGGACCCCAGGGAGGGCGGCTTCGAAGTGCCGGTACTGGCCGGCGTACGCAGCGAGATCTGCCAACTGGAGCGACCCGTCCTCCCAGCGCCGGTAGAAGGGGTGGCGGAGGAGGCGGTAGTCGTCGATCGTTGCCATGACGGCGTCAACGCCACAGGTGATCACGGGCAGATGCTATCCGCAGCGGCAGTTGTCGGATGCCTGCTCAGCGCTTTGCGGACAAGCCGATCCGTCGAAGTCCGACGATCGAGGAGTCCCGACAGACCCGCTGCCACCCGCCACTCGGAATTCGCCCTGTTCACGAAGTTGGGCTACGCCACGCACCGCAGATGCCCGGTCCAGCCTTCCGTCAGTGCGAGGTTCGCGACTATCGTCAGCTGGTCCCCTTCCGGGGTGGCGCAATCGGCAGCGCAGCGGACTGTTAATCCGTTGGTTGAGGGTTCGAGTCCCTCCCCCGGAGCGCCATTGTGCTGTCTCAAGACATTGAGGACCGACGTTGAGGGCATCGTAGAGCGGTCCTGACCGCTCACGGGATCCACTGTCGTCCTTGGTCGGGTCGAGGACGAGCCGGCGTAGTGGTGAGCCGTCGAGACCCACGATCTCGATGTTGTGGCCCTCGACGAGCATGGCGATCCGCCAGCCGCAGTCGGCGCGCCCGACTCCGATGGAGCACCCGGACGACTCAGTGGTGGCCGTCACGACGCGCATCGCCCGGGAGGCCACACACAACCTCGAGTGGTCGTGGATCATGTTCAAGACCTCAAGACCTGGCCTGTGGCGAGTTCCACATGGGCATGTCGGCCTGCCAGCACTCGTTGGGCAGGTCCGCACAGAACCGCTGAAGGGAGGCCTTCGGCCACTGCTTCGGTTCCAAGGTGACAAAGCCCCGGGCCTTCAGCACCCGAAAGACGGTCGAAACCGACGGCGCTTGGGCGTGGCGCGTCGTGAGGGGGAACTGGACCGTCTGGGCATCTTCGTCGAGGCCCTTGTCGGCGAGCGACTTGTGGATGGCGACGATCTCGTCTTCGAACAGCTCGCAGCAGCAAGGAGCGCGGTCGCCGAGAACGCTGCTCGAGCCCCGAGGGCCCCTCGAGCAGCTTGAACAGCCAGCTGCCGCTCACTTCATCGGCGGCCGCCAGCTCTTTGATCGGTCGGCCGGTCCTCAGGTGCGTCTCGATCAGGAGCCTGCCCATGTGTCCACAGAGCACCCCCCTCCTCGGTGGTCTCCTATGTCATGAACGCGCACACTCCTGGGGCGCCGTCAGTGGTCGTCAGGCTTCTTCGAGATAATCCCGGAGCAACTGCGCCGCGTCCGGACGGCGCAGCTTGGCGAGCGTCTTTGCCTCGATCTGGCGCACACGCTCTCTCGTCACGCCGAACGCCCTGCCGACCTCTTCGAGGGTGCGGATCTTGCCATCGTCGAGACCGAACCGCAGGCGAACGACGTCTTGTTCACGAAGAGAGAGGAACGACAGAGCCTCTTTGACTGCCTGGTCGAGCATGGCCCGCGTGGCGGCGTCGTCAGGAACGATGGCACCTCGATCTTCGATCGTGTCGCACAAACTGAAGTCCTCCTCGCCACCGATCGGCTGTTCGAGGGATACCGTGTCCTGGTTGATGCGCTGGATCTCGCGGACCCGCTCGATGGGGAACTCCACACGTGCGGCGATCTCCTCTGCGCTCGGCTCACGACCGAGCTCTTGGAGCAGCTGTCGCTGTGCCCACATGACCTTGTTGATCGTCTCGACCATGTGCACGGGGATTCGTATGGTACGCGCCTGATCGGCAATGGCTCGGGTGATCGCCTGCCGGATCCACCACGTGGCATAGGTCGAGAATTTGAAACCCTTCGTGTAGTCGAACTTCTCGACGGCCCGCATCAGGCCGAGATTCCCCTCTTGGATCAGGTCCAAGAAGGCCAATCCTCGATTTCGATACCGCTTGGCGATCGAGACGACGAGGCGAAGGTTTGCCTCGATCAGTACCTCCTTGGCCTCCTGGCCCAGACGCACCAAACGACGGTCGCGGCGGACCTGGGCGGCACTGCGCGTTCGTTCGACCCCTGCCTGGCGAGCCGCTTCGTCGGCCGCAAGGCGAGCGGCGGCGGCGTTCCCCCGTTCGATGCGCTTCGCCATGTCGACCTCGAGCTCGGCACTGAGGAGAGCGACCTTTCCGATCTCCTTGAGGTACGTGTGGACGGCGTCCTCGGAGCCCGCATTCGATTGGTCCCCCCCTCTCAGGCGTCTCGACCGCGTCACGCCGGCCGCATCGGCCTCGGAGAGCAGGGCCGACGCCCGGTCGTTGGCAGCGTCGAGCGCTGGCGACGCGCCACGCACGAGCCCCGGGCGGCTCATACCTCGAGCCCTGATGCGAGAGGGATGACGTGGCGCGCCCTCATCGGTGCCGAGCGCGACCAGGTCCTCCCCTCCGTCGAGGACCTGGTCGAGTCCCCCCGCTGAGGCATCCGGGCTCCCCCCCGCGGCCAGGTCCTCGGAGAACCCCGCTCCTGGCGCCTCGACGAGCTCGATGCCCTCGGCGCGTACCCGCCGAAGCACATCGTCGATCAGCTCGGGGGTCAGCTCGACGTCCCGTGTCGCTTCGACGAGCTCCTCCTCAGTGAGGACGCCGCGCGCTCGACCGCTCGCGAGCACCTCTTCAAGCCCGAGCGACGATGCCTCGACCGCGCGGTACGCCCCAGGTTCGGCACCCGGTGCACCCTCCCCGAGCTGGCCTCGAACCCCGCGCCCTGCATCACCGTGCGGGACCCGCCCGACCATCACACCTCCTGCCGCTTCCCGAGGAGCCACGCTAGCAACCGTCCGCGGGCATCGCTACCATCGCTCGGGTCCTCAAGATGTGCAAGCCACCGTTGCACTTGCGCTGCCTCAACGGCTCGATCGCGAAACTCCTGTGGCGAAACACGGGCTGCACGTTCGAGATCCACGAGTGCTCGACGAGCTTGTGCCCGCAAGAGTTGCACGAGGACGGCGTCGACCGGGTCTGCCAGGTCGTCCTTGCCGACCACCGGCTCTTCGACCGCGATGCGAGCGAGGAGGTCTGCCGCACCCGGTGGCGCCCCTTCGATCGCTCCGTGCAGATCTGCGGCACTAAGCAACGATCGGAAGGCCTCCCGCTGGAGCGGATCGGCGAAGAGCGCCTCGGCCAGCTCGTCAGCTGCCCCGGCCTCGGCGTCGACGTCGACGAACGCCTCAAGGCCTGCAGCAAACGCTTCCGGGCAATGAACGGCCAGCCGAAGGGCCTCGAGCCCGGGACGCACACTGGGCTCGATCGGACGAGAGGATCGATCAGCCAGCCTGGCCTCGTCCCCATCGCCTGAGCGGCGCGAGCTCGCCCGCTTCGGCGCCTCGGCCCTCGAGGTCCTGCGGCGGAGAGCCTCGAGCCGCTGGCGCACCCAGAGCGGATCGATCCGGCAGCGATCCGAGACCGCCATTGCGTACTGATCCCTGACGAGCACGTCGGGGTGCTCAGCGATCGCCGCGATGGCCTGATCCGCGGCCTTCGCACGGCCCTCTGCCGTCGTGAGCTGTGCCGTCGCGAAGATCCGATCGATCCTGAACTGCAGGTACGGGCGCGCGTGGGCGATCGCCAGCCGGAGTGCCTCGGGGTCTCGCTCAGCGAGCGCTGCCGGGTCGGCACCCGCTGGCAGCTCGGCCACCGCGATGTCCACTTCGTGTCGGCGCTCCCACTCGTAGATCCTCGTCATCGCCGCCTGCCCCGCGCTGTCTGCGTCGTACGCGAGCACGATGCGCTTGGCAAAGTTCCGCAGCAGCGTGAAGTGCTCCTCGCCTAAGGCGGTGCCGCACGTCGCCACGGCACGCGGCACCCCGGATCGAAAGCACCCGATCACGTCGGTGTAGCCTTCGCAGACCACGACCTCGCCGGTGGCGATGACGTCGTGCTTCGCCCAGTTGAGCCCGTAGAGGGTGCGGCGTTTCGAATAGATCGCGGTTTCGGGCGAGTTCTTGTACTTCGGCTCGACGCGACGAACCGCGCCATCGTCCCGCCCGCGCTGGGCACGAGACGCGTCACGATCTGCAGGTCCCACGGACGGTCGGTCTGGCGCTCCGGGTCGTTGCGCGCCCTCCACCTGCTCGGGCAGGATCCGACCGCCGAGTGCGATCGGACGGCCCGCGGGATCGAAGATCGGGAAGATGATCCGTGCCCGAAAGGCGTCTTGCTGGCGTCCCCGGCGGTTGATGAAGCCCAGGCCGCTGTTGGTGAACACACGGTCGCTCACCTGCAACGAGCGGCTGAGCGCGTCCCACTCGTCTGGTGCCCAGCCCAGGCGGAACATGCGGACCGTCGAACGGTCGTAGCCGCGCGAGCGCAGGTAGTCGCGGGCCCGACCTGCCTCCGGCGCCGAGAGCAGCCGCTCGTGATACCACTGGACGGCGCGTTCGATCGCTTCGAGCAGCTCGCCACGAGCTCGTCTGCGGCCGCCACCCTCGGCATCGTCGTGCAGTACGACGCCAGCCCGGTCGGCGAGCAAACGCACCGCGTCCACGAAGTCGAGGTGCTCGGTCGCACGCACGAAGCTGATGGCATCACCGGATGCCTGGCACCCGAAGCAGTAGTAGAGGCCGGCCTCCGGGTTGACGTTGAACGACGGGGTGCGCTCGGCGTGGAACGGGCACCTGCCCACCCACCGACGTCCCTGCTGGCGCAGCGCGACGTGCTCGCCGATCAGAGCGACGATGTCCGTGGCCGCTCGGACCTGTGCGACCTCATCGTCAGGGATGGGCACGCTGCGACGGTACCGCTCGAGGCGGTTCCAGGCTCGCGCTCACTCAGCGGGAAGCAGCGGGCTGGTTGCGCGCCCCGGCGTGCGGTGCCGCCGCGCCCTTCTCAGTGTGCGCTTCCTTGCCGGCTCCATCGCCCGCCACGACCGACGCCGGCGGCGCTTCCCCGCCAGCGAACCTTCCCCCGGAAAGGACGGCCTGGGCCGCGGCCAGCCTGGCAATCGGGACACGGAATGGCGAGCAGCTCACGTAGTCGACACCGGCGTCGAAGAACGTTCGGATGGACTCCGGGTCACCGCCGTGCTCGCCGCAGACGCCGACCTTGAGCTGCGGCCGCGCCTCCCGCCCGCGGGCCACGCCGGTGCGCACGAGCTCGCCGACGCCGTCGGCGTCGACCACCTCGAAGGGGTTCCGCGCAAGGAGGCCGAGATCGAGGTATGCCGCCATCAAGCGGCCCTCGACATCGTCCCGGCTGAAGCCGAAGGTCATCTGGGTGAGGTCGTTGGTCCCGAAGGAGAAGAAATCCGCCCACCGAGCGAGCTCCCCTGCAACGAGCGACGCCCTCGGCGTCTCGATCATCGTGCCGATGGTCACCTCCACCGCGCCCTGGGCCTGGTCTCCACCGGCACGCTCGGCGGCGGCCTTGGACACAGCCTCCTCGACCCACTGCCGTGCCAGCGCCAGCTCGGGGCCACTGACGGTCAGCGGGATCATGATCTCGATGATCGGACGGCCACCTGCGCGGACGCGTTCGTACGCCGCCTCCATGAGGGCCCGGACCTGCATCTCGTAGAGACCCGGCTTGAGCACACCCAGCCGGACCCCACGGGTGCCGAGCATGGGGTTCGCCTCGTGCCAGAAGCGGGCAGCGCGCAACAGTGCGGCCTCGTCTTCGGTCAGGCCAACCGTAGCCTCCTTCACGCTGAGTTCATGGGTCGGAGGGAGGAACTCGTGCAGCGGCGGGTCAAGCAGACGGACGGTCACCGGGAGGCCGTCCATCGCCTCGAGGATCTCGAGAAAATCGGCACGTTGGACCTCGAGGAGCTCCGCCAGCGCCGCGGACTCCTCTTCCGGGGTCGAAGCCAGGATCATTCGGCGGACGACCGGGAGCCGGTCCTCACCTAAGAACATGTGCTCCGTGCGGCACAGCCCGATCCCCTCGGCACCCAACGACCGGGCGTTCGCGGCGTCGGCACCAGTGTCGGCGTTCGCCCGGACGGCGAGGTGACCCTGCCTGATCTCGTCGGCCCAGCCGAGCAAGGTCGTGAACTCGGCAGAGGGTTCGGCTGGCACGAGCGGCACTCGACCCAAGACGACCGACCCGTCCCCACCGTCGATCGAGAGCCAATCGCCCTCTGCGACGGTGATGTCGCCGACGAAGAAGGCGTGATCGCTCAATCGCAGCGCTTCGGCGCCGACGACCGCAGGTTTGCCCCAGCCACGCGCCACGACGGCTGCGTGGCTCACGAGTCCGCCGCGTGCCGTCAGGATGCCTTCGGCTGCCAGCATGCCGTGCACGTCCTCCGGGGAGGTCTCGTTCCGCACGAGAATCACCGGCTCGCCGCGCTCGGCGGCCGCCTTGGCATCGTCGGCGGTGAAATAGACGCGGCCCACAGCGGCGCCCGGGGATGCACCCAGTCCACGGGTGATCACAGGGTGGTCCGTGCTGGCGAACTGGGGATGGAGCACCGCCGCGAGGTGGTCCTCGGTGATGCGGCTCACCGCTTCGGCCTTGGTGAGGGCGATCTCGGGTTCCCTCGTCATCTCCACAGCCATTCGCAACGCCGCGCGCCCTGTTCGCTTGCCGACCCGTGTCTGGAGCATCCACAACTTGCCTTGCTCGATGGTGAACTCGGTGTCGCACATGTCGCGGTAATGGCGCTCCAGCCTGGCGAAGATGTCCATCAGCTCGGCGTAGACCTCGGGGAAGCGATGTTCGAGCGCCGAGAGCGGCTCGGTGTTGCGAATCCCGGCGACGACGTCCTCACCTTGGGCATTGACGAGGAAGTCCCCGTATGCGCCTCGCGCGCCGGTTGCCGGATCCCGTGTGAACCCGACCCCGGTCCCGGACTGATCGTCGCGATTGCCGAAGACCATGGCCTGGACGTTCACCGCGGTCCCCAGATCGTGAGGGATTCGCTCTCGTTCGCGATAGGCAACGGCTCGGGGACCGTTCCAGCTCCGGAAGACGGCTTCGATCGCTCCTCTGAGCTGCTCATCGGGGTCCTGGGGGAAGGGCTTGCCGGTGTGACGGACGACCAGCTGCTGGTAGGAGTTGACGAGGTACTTCAACAGCTCGGTGGGTACCCGGGCGTCGGAAGTCGTCCCGGCAAGCTCCTTGGCTGCCTCGAAGAGCGTGTCGAAGGCCTCGGCGGGGATGTCGAGCACGATGCGCCCGTACATCGACACGAATCGCCGGTAGGAGTCATAGGCAAAGCGCTCGTCCCCGGTCTGGCGAGCGAGGCCGATGACGGAACGATCGTTGAGCCCGAGGTTGAGGACGGTGTCCATCATCCCCGGCATGGAAGAACGCGCGCCGGAGCGGACGGACACAAGGAGCGGGTCGTCGGGATCTCCGATCACCTTCCCCATCGACGCCTCGAGGCGCTGGCGGGCCGCGGCGATCTCGGCGCTCAGACCCTCCGGCCAGCCGCTGGCCATGTATGCCCTGCAAGCGTCCGTCGAGATGGTGAAGCCTGGCGGCACCGGCAGGCCAAGGACCGAGGTCATCTCGGCAAGGTTCGCCCCCTTGCCTCCCAGAAGATCTCTCAGTGCCATGGGTGGTTGCGGGTGAGGGTGGTCGAAGTCGTAGACGTAGGGCATCGCATTCACCTTAGATTCACCGGGCCCGCCCCGATCCCCGCCAACCAGCGCTCAGCAGTGCTCGGTGCGGGCTTGCAGCTCGGCGACGACGGAGTCGATCGGTACCCGTACCTGCTCTGTGGTGTCTCGATCGCGAATCGTGACGGCGCGGTCTTCGAGCGACTTGAAGTCGACGGTCACGCACCAGGGCGTCCCGATCTCGTCTTGACGCCGGTACCGGCGGCCGATCGACTGGGTGACGTCGTAGTCCACCATGAAGCACGGCTGCAACGCCGCGACCACGGCCTCGGAGAGCTCGGTCAGCGCCTCCTTCTTCGACAGCGGCAGCACGGCGACCTGGTAGGGGGCGAGCCGCCAGTGCAATCGCAGCACGGTGCGAGGTTCGCCGGCAACCTCGTCCTCGTCATAGGCGGCGAGGAGGAAGGCCATCATCGTTCGCGTCGCCCCGGCCGCCGGCTCGATCACATAGGGGTAGTAGCGCTCGCCGCTGGCCTGGTCGAAGTACTCAAGCCGGGTACCCGAAGCTTCGCCGTGAGCACGGAGATCGAAATCGGTTCGATTCGCCACCCCTTCGAGCTCGTCCCATCCCCACGGGAACAAGAACTCGATGTCTGCGGTGGCCACCGAGTAGTGCGAGAGCTCGTCGGCGCCGTGATGCCGGATCCGAAGCTTGCGCTCAGGGATGCCGAGCTCGACGTACCAGCGGAAGCGCTCTTCGAGCCAGTACTGGAACCACCGGTCGGCTTCTGCCGGCGGAACGAAGTACTCCATCTCCATCTGCTCGAATTCTCGGGTTCGGAACACGAAGTTCTGTGGGGTGATCTCGTTGCGGAAGGACTTGCCGACTTGCGCGATGCCGAACGGCGGAGACAGGCGCATCGTGTTCAACACGTTCGCGAAATTGATGAACATTCCCTGCGCGGTCTCCGGACGGAGGTAGGCGACCGCGCCCTCGTCCTCGATCGGCCCGGCGTGCGTCTTGAACAAAAGGTTGAAGGCGCGTGCCTCGGTCAGGTCGCGCGATCCACAGTTCGGACAGACCCCGGCGATCTTGTCGGCCCTCCAACGTTCGTGACAACTCCGACACTCGACCAAGGGGTCGGCGAATTGGCGCAGATGTCCTGAGGCGGCCCAGACCGCAGGCGGCGACAAGATCGCCGCATCGAGTCCGACGACCTCCCTGCGGAGCTGGACCATGGATCGCCACCAAGCCGCCTTCACGTTCCGCAAGAGGTTGACTCCGAGCGGACCGTAGTCGTAGGTGGAGCGAAAGCCCCCGTAGATCTCCGCTGAGGGGAACACAAAGCCTCGTCGTTTACAGAGGTTGACGACCTTGTCGAAGAGGTTGTCCGCGGACGCCTCCAGGTCGTCCTCCCGCTTCTCCGCCGGGGTCATCGCCGCAGGATACCGGGCCACGCAGGCCCAAGGGACCGGGAGCCTTGCTCCCTACAGCGCTGCGCCCGTCCGAACGCTTCGGAGGCGGCGATCCAGGTGGCTCTCGATCGCCTCGGTCGCCAGCTGCCCCACTTCCTCTGCGCAGGGCGGTGCCGGCTCCCTCAGGACCCTACCGAGCTCCCCCCCCAGGATCCGGCGCATGAGGGCCAGTGCAGGAGCGCTCATCGACCGCCCCCTTCGGCAGCTGCGGCACAAGGCGCCTCCTTCGTGGAGATCGAAGGCGACGAGCCCCCCCTCGGCCTCGGGACGACCGCACGCCGCACAGACGTCGAGAATCGGTGCCGCACCCTCGAGCGCCAGCACCTTCAAGAAGAAGGCCGGCGCCACCAGGATCGGGTTGGAGCTCCGCTCCGCCAAGACCCCGAGCGCCCGGAGCAGCATCCGATACAGCCGGGGATCGGGATGCTGGTCCTGGGCAAGCTGATCGACCACCTCGAGCATCGAGAACGCCCTGGAGAGCCGCTCGAGATCCTCGCGGATCGTCCAGAACTGGTCGACAACTTCGACCTGGTTGACGATGTCCAGCTCTCCCCTACCCCGCCACAAGAGCAGCGCCACGTGGCTGAGCGGCTCGAGTCGCGCGCCGAACTTGCTCGAGGTGCGGCGAACCCCCTTGGCGACCGCACGGACCTTCCCGTGAGCTTCGGTGAGCATCACGACGATGCGGTCCGCCTCGCCGAGCCGATAGGTGCGAAGGACGATCCCGGTGTCACGGAACAGGCTCATCGTGACCCGCCCCCTCCTGCAGCAAAGGCACCACCGCTGACCATCAACCTCACGCCGTCACGCCACCGTAGCGGCGGTGCCGCCGCTGATACTCGGCGATGGCCTCGTAGAGGTGGTGGCTCCGGAAATCGGGCCACAGCACCTCGGAAAAGACGAGCTCGCTGTACGCAAGCTGCCAGAGCAAGAAATTGGAGATCCGGTACTCTCCCGACGTTCGGATGACGAGGTCGGGATCGGGCATGTCGGGCCAGTAGAGGTGCCGGCGGATCGCCCGCTCGTCGATCTTGTGATCGGCGACCCCGTCGGAGACGAGTGCCCGCACCGCATCCACGATCTCCGCACGGCCTCCGTAGTTGAAGGCCAGGGTGAGGGTCATTCGGCGGTTCCCCTCGGTGAGCGACGTCGCCTCCTCCATCGCCCGCAGCACCCGGCGCGGGACTCGCCAATCACGTCGACCGGCGAAGCGGATACGGACGCCCTTTGCGTTGAGCTCGTCTCGCCGCCGCAGCAAGAGCGTCTCGTTGAAGTGCATGAGGAAGCGAACCTCTTCCGGTGGACGGCGCCAGTTCTCGGTTGAAAAGGCGTAGACGGTGAGCCAGCGAAGCCCGATGTCCAACGCGCCGTTGACCACGTCGAAGAGCGCCTCCTCGCCAGCGATGTGTCCCTCGGTCCTCGGCAGGCCGCGTCGACGGGCCCAGCGACCATTGCCGTCCATGACGCAGGCCACGTGCAAGGGAATTCGAGCAGGGTCGAGTGCGGCCTGTGTGGACACCACAGCGAAACTACCGCCCGCTACGGTCGTCAAGGTGGTCGATCCACCGGGCCCAGTCGCGAGTGCCTCCGAGCCTGCCTCCGTCGGTTCGCTCGACGACGCCCTCGATGCCGTCGTCAGGTCGTTGCCAGGGGGCGGCGAGGAGCGCCCAGGTCAGCGCGAGATGGCCCACGCCGTCGCTCTGGCGCTCGATGTGGGACGGCACCTCATCGTGCAGGCGGGCACCGGGACCGGCAAGTCCATCGCCTACCTCGTCCCGCTCGTGCGTTCCAAACAACGCGTCGTGGTCGCGACCGCGACCAAGGCACTCCAGGACCAGCTGGCGAGGAAGGACCTACCCATCCTGAGCGAAGCCCTTGGCGACCGGTTCGCCTTCGCGGTCCTCAAGGGCCGGAACAACTACCTCTGCAGACAGCGTGTCCGGGAGCTGCTCGATGGCCTCGGGCAGCAGCGCCTCGACGCCACGTCCCCCTTCGGGGAACCGGAGCGCACGGCTTCTTCGTCAAAGGAGGGGTCCGGTCAACGCCACGCGGTGGCCGACGAGCTTCGCCGGATCGTGGCATGGGCCGAGGAGACCGAGACCGGCGACCGTGCGGACCTGCCGTTCGAGCCCGGCGCACGCAGCTGGTCCATGGTCAGTGTCGGACCCCGCGAATGCCCCGGGGCCTTCCACTGCCCCTCGGGATCCTCGTGCTTCGCCGAGGCGGCCCGCGCCAGGGCAGCAACCGCCAACGTCGTCGTGGTGAACATGCACCTGTACGGTGCGCACCTCGCCAGCGGGGTCCCGGTCCTTCCGGAGCACGACGCAGTGGTGTTCGATGAGGTACACGAGCTCGAGGACGTGATGACCTCGAGCCTGGGCGTCGAGATCCCACCAATGCGCTTCCGGGCGCTCGGGATCCTGTGCCGCCCGCTCATCGGCGCCGAGGACCCCTCGGTGGCCCATGACGTCACCGACCTCGGCGACCGGCTCCAGGCAGCCCTCGAGGGCCGGGTCGGCACCCGATTGCTGGCGGGCCCCTCCGGCGCCGACGCCGGGCTTCGGGACCTGCTCACACTCGCTGCTTCGCGGCTCGAGCGACTGGCGAGACGGCTGAGCGACGAGGAGCGCCGCCAGCGGTCCCTGGCGCCGATGACCGACGTGGCGGGCGGGACCGACGGCGCTCGCGCACGCGCCCAGGTCTCGGCCGCACACCTCATCGAAGACGTTCACCGCTTGAGCGATCCCAACCCTGCGGAGGTCGTATGGGTCGACGGGTCCCGGCATGCACCTGTCCTGCGACTGTCGCCCATCGCGGTCGGTGAGCAGTTGGCGGAGCGGCTCTGGAAACGAACGACCGCCGTGTTGACCAGCGCCACGATCCCACCAGGGCTCGCGGAGCGCCTCGGGATCCCTGCATCCGACGTCGACCACCTCGTGGTCTCGAGCCCGTTCGATTACCGCGCCAACTCCGTGCTCTACGTCCCGCGCCACATGCCCGATCGTCGACTCGCCGAATCCGAACCTGCCCTCCACGAGGAGCTGGAGTTCTTGATCCGTGCGGCCGGGGGACGAACGCTCGCGCTGTTCACGAGCTGGCGTGCGACCGAGCTGGCGGCCGGCGTGCTCTCCGAGCGGCTGCCCTATCGGGTGCTGGTACAAGGTGAGCTCCCCAAACCCCTCTTGCTGCGACGCTTCGCCGAGGAGGAGACCTCGTGTCTGTTTGCGACGCTGGGCTTCTGGCAAGGGGTCGACGTTCCTGGTCGCTCGCTGCTGCTCGTCACGCTCGACCGGCTCCCCTTCCCGCGCCCGGGCGACCCCTTGACCGATGCCCGCCGTGAGCGGGCCGGGGAGGGAGCCTTCCGGCTCGTCGACCTCCCTCGTGCGGCGACGCTGCTCGCCCAAGGTGCAGGCCGCCTCATCCGCACCGCCTCGGACTGTGGGGTCGTCGCGGTGCTCGATTCACGGCTGGCGACCGCCAGCTACCGGGGAGTGCTGCTCGGCGTGTTCCCGCCGATGCGTCGCACCCACGACCGCCGTCTAGTCGCCACGTTGCTCGGCCAATGGTCAGGACGTGACCGTTCCCCCGAGGCGACCACCGCGCCAGCCGACTCGGCATCCCCCCGACGTCAGTAACCCAACCGATCGAGCGCCTCCTGGCGTTGCTGCCAGCGACGCTCAACGCGCACGAACAGCTCCAGGTGCGCCCCTGGAGGGAGCTGGCGCCGCACCGCGATGCCGACCGCTTTGAGTACCTCGCCTCCCTTCCCGATGACGATGGCCTTCTGGGAAGGTCGTTCGACCAGGATCTCGCAGCGAATGTAGGGCCAGTCCCACTCGGTGACCTCGCATGCGATGGCGTGGGGCAGTTCGTCCCGGGTCCGCGCGAGCAGCTGCTCACGGACCAGTTCCGCGACCCTGACGGCATCCGGCAGGTCGCTCAGCTGATCCGGCGGGTAATAGGGTGGACCAACCGGCAGGCGATCGATGATCGCCTCGATCAAGGCGTTCACTCCTTTGCCTGTCCGAGCCGAGACCGCGAAGTACTCCACGTCGTTCACCGGAATCTCGGAGCCCTGGCGCTCGACACGCGCGCGCTGAAGCTCTTGGAACGCCTCCGCTGCTTGCGCCAAGCGCTCCAGCACCTGCGGCGGGCGGACACGGTCGATCTTGTTGACGACGACGAACAACCCGCCTGGCCCACTACCCGGCGAGCGCGCCCGCAGGGCATGGCCGAGCGCTGTGCGGTCGCCCGGGCCGATCGGCGAGGTCGCCTCGACCAGCGCGAGGACCACGTCGGCATCCGAAACGGAGCCCACCGCCCGTTCGTTCAAGCGCTCGCCGAGGCGGGTCTTCGGGCGATGCAGCCCCGGAGTATCAACGAAGATCGCTTGTGCCTCCGGCCGGTGCAGCACCCCCCGAACACCGACACGCGTGGTGTTCGGACGCGGGGAGGTGATGGTCACCTTCGACCCGACGATAGCGTTGACCAGCGTGGACTTGCCGACGTTCGGTCGACCCACGACGGCGACGAAGCCGCTACGAAACGCCATCACCCACCTGGCGTCGAAGCCTCCGAAGGGCGTCGTTCGATGCGAATCCGTCCGATCCGTCGGCCCTGGACGCGTTCGGCGACCAGGCGGAAGCCGTTGACCTCCACGGCTTCGCCTTCTTCGGGAACGCGTCCGGCGAGATCGAGCATGAGGCCTCCGACGGTGTCCCAGGAACCCTCGGGCAGCTCAGCGCCGAGCAGCTCATCGGCCTCCCCCAGCGGAAGACGCCCTGCGACTAGCACGCTGCCGTCGGGGAGCTTTTCGAAGGGTGGCTCTTCGACGTCGAATTCGTCGACGATCTCACCGACCAGCTCCTCGATCAAGTCCTCCAATGTGACCAGACCGGCCGTCCCGCCGTATTCGTCAACAACAATGGACATGTGGAATTTCTGCTCCTGCATCTCACGGAGAAGCCCCGCCAGGTGCTTGGTCTCGGGAACGAAGTGCGCTGCTCTCATGTGCAGCTCCACGGGATCTGCTCCCTTCCCAGCGTGCTCCGCCTCGATCAAGTCCTTGGCATAGGCGATGCCTATGATGTCATCGATGTTCGCCCGAAAGACCGGAACGCGGCTGTAGCCGGCGGCTAGGGCAACCTGTAAGGCTGCGGTCACCGTTGCGCTCGCCGGGACGGTGACCATGTCGGGGCGCGGGACCATCACCTCTCGCACCACCGCGTCGCCGAAATCGATGATCGAGTGGATGAACGCCCGTTCTTGCTGTTCGATCACCTCCTCGGCATGGGCAACGTCGGCCATGGCCAGTAACTCCGATTCAGTGACCGCGCCCCGCTCCCACACCGTGTTGTCCCGTCCGCCGATCAACAGATTGGACAACCCAATGAGCAGGTTCGACAGCAACCGCACTGGCGGGAAGCCAATCACTGCGGAAACCAGCGGCGCACTAAGCAAGGCTGCTCGCTCAGGATTCCGAACAGCCCAATTCTTCGGAACGGCTTCGAACAGCACGAACACGACGACGACCTCGAACACCGTCGCAGCCAGGATCCCCAACGGACCAAGCAACCTCGAGGCCAGCAGGCCAACCAGGGTCGCAGAGACGAGCTGGCAGATCAGCACCAGCAGGATCACCGGGTTCAAGAAACGCTCCGGGTGCTCGACCAAACGGGCCAGTCGACGAGCACCTCTTCGGTGCTCGTCGAGCAGTGCCTGCGCCTTGACCCGGCTCGTGCGCGTCAGGCTGGTCTCCGCGAGTGCCATGACCCCGGAGACCGCGAGCAAGGCAACAATGACCACGATCAAGACGGCATCGACCGGCTCGAAGCCGGTGGTGGCGCTCACTCGTGCACTCGATGAAATCGATCCAACATTTCTTGTTCGAGTTTCTCCA
Organism: Actinomycetota bacterium; assembly: GCA_021324045.1. Classification (GTDB taxonomy): domain Bacteria; phylum Actinomycetota; class Acidimicrobiia; order Acidimicrobiales; family RAAP-2; genus JAJPJV01. The sequence continues at coordinate 21,071 of JAJPJV010000035.1, forward strand.
TCTCCTCGGCCTCGTCTGCCCGCTCGTGGTCCATCCCAAGCAAGTGGAGCAGCCCGTGAACGATCAAGAGCGCGAGCTCGTCCGGGTAGCCGATCCCGTGCTCAGCGGCGTTGCGTGCGGCAACCGCTGGGCACACAACCACGTCGCCGAGGAGCAACGGTGGTCCCTCATCGGGGTCACCACCTGGACTCTGTGGACCGGGGCCGGTTCCGCCCATGTCCGGGGAACGGCCGGATTGGATCGGTTCGTCCTCGACGGGGAAGGCCAACACGTCAGTCGGACCGCTCCTGCCCAGGAACTGCTCGTTGAGGTTCGCGATCGACGCTTCGTCGACGAAGAGGAGCGAGACCTCCGCATCCCCACTCAGGCCACGCGCGTCGAGCACCGAACGGGCAAGCGCTGTCCAGCGTGAAAGGTCGACCGGATGATCGTTCTGCTCGTCTGCTGCGAAGACGTCAACTACCATCGTTGTGCGCACGTTCGGTTCGTTGCCCATGCGCCTGCATGTTCCCGGCTTCTCGAGCGCTCTCGTCACGCTGTGCCTGCCGCGCGTGCTCGGCGCGCTCGTAGGCGTCGACGATGTCGGCAACAATCTTGTGCCGCACGACGTCCCGACGCGTCAGCCTCACGAATGCCACGCCCTCGACCTCCGCGAGCACTTCGTCGAGGCCCACGAGCCCTGACCTTCCCCCGGGAACGTCGATCTGGGTGACGTCACCGGTGACGACGCACTTTGACCCGAATCCGATCCGAGTGAGGAACATCTTCATTTGTTCGGGAGTGGTGTTCTGCGCTTCGTCGAGGATGATGAACGAAGAGTTCAGGGTTCGGCCACGCATGAATGCCAATGGTGCGACTTCGATGGTGCCCCGGTCGAGCAGTCGCTGCGCGCCTTCGGGATCGAGCAGATCGAACAAAGCGTCATAGAGCGGGCGCAGGTATGGATCGACCTTCGCCATCAAGTCACCTGGGAGAAAACCGAGCCGCTCCCCTGCCTCGACAGCCGGACGCGTGAGGATGATCCGGTTGACCTGCCGAGACTGCAACGCCTGTAGCGCAAGCGCGACTGCGAGGTAGGACTTACCGGTCCCCGCAGGGCCGATGCCGAAGGTCACGACGTTATGGGCAATGGCATCGGTGTATCGCTTCTGGCCTGCGGAGCGAGGACGGACGCTGCGACCGCTCGCTGAACGCAACACCTCGGTCGTGAGCACTTCTGAAGGCGACACGTCCTCGCGTACCATGTCGATCGTGCGCGCCACTTGTGCAGCGTCGAGCACCTGACCGGTCTGGAGGACCTGGACAAGCTCGTCGAACAAGCGGGCGACGCGTTCGGCCTCCTGGCCCTGAGCGGTGATCAGGTTCCCCTGCACGGCGATGTGGGTGCCGGGAAAGGCGCCCTCGATCACGCGCAACAGCTCGTCACGGTGCCCGAGCAGGCCGGCCATCAAGTGGTTGTGCGGCACGCGGGTTTCGACGTGCGCCCGAGGGGCTTGCCCTGATCGCTCATCCGCAAGCGAAGGGTTGCCCGTTTTGCTCCAGCTCGTGCTCACCCGGGAGGCCAGCTCATCCGTCGGCCGCCGATGACGTGCAGGTGAAGGTGGCCAACCGAGTTCGAACTGTCAGCACCGACATTGAAGACGAGTCGGTACCCGCGCTCGGGGTCGGCGATCCCCTCCATCTCCGCCACCTCACGGGCAGCGATCAACATCGCCGCAAGGTCGTCAGCATGCTCAGCGCCAATGCACGCCGCGTTCTCCACGTGCGTACGTGGCACCACCAAGACATGGACCGGAGCGACCGGCGCAATGTCCCGAAATGCCACGGTGCGCTCGGTCTCATGGACGATCTCGCCTGGCACGGTCCGCGCAATGATTCCGCAGAAGAGGCAGTCGGTCATTTCCTTTTCCGCTACAGCCTACGGGCGTGTCGATCCGGTCCGCTCGATACGGGTGCCCGGGCCTCCTCGACGACCCCGGAGCGCAGTGCGGCAAGCAGCGCGCCGGCGGTGATCGCTGCGGTCTCCGCACGCAGGACTGGAGTCCCAAGACGCACCCGAGGAAGACCCAGGTCCAGCTCCCGGGGGCTCCATCCTCCCTCAGGTCCCACCGCGACCGCCGGAAACGACAAGCTCGGAGCGACGCCATCGTGATGCGCGAGGGCAAGGGCCTCGGGGTAGCTCATGAGGTCCTCGAGCGTCGCCACACCCCGGATCTCTGGGAGCCAGACGCGGCGGCACTGCGCAGCGGCCTCTAGCGCGATCCGTCGCAGACGCTCGATGCGCTCGAACGCGCCAGAGCGCCACCGTGCGACGCAGCGGTCGGTTTCGATCGGCACGATGACATCGATCCCCAGTTCGGTGAGCTTCTGAACGATCCATTCGGGTCGCGCCGCCTTGACGAGCGAGAAAGCGACGAGCAGGGTCGGCGTCGCCGGTTCCTCCATGCAGACCGAAGAGGTCCGCTCGAGCACGACCGCACCAGAACCCGGCGGTACTGCAACGATGCACTCCGCCCACGCCCCACGGCCATCGGAAGCCACCACCCGCTCGCCCGCCCGCAAGCGAAGCACGCGCGCCAGGTGATGCACGTCCTTCGGACTGAGCACCGGGGACGCAGGATCCTCCACGAACACTTGCGCAGCCGCCGCTGCCCGGGAAGCAAAGGACTCCTTGGACTGGGCCTCCACAGCTCCTCAGCCGAGCGCCGAGCGGATCCGCGAGAAGACCCCACCGCCCGGAGCCTCCGGTGGAATTACCTCCTCGCCGCGCTCCGCGGCGAGCTCGAGGAGCAACTCCTCTTGGCGCGGGGAAAGGTCTGTGGGGGTGTCCACGAGAACATGGACGAAGAGGTCCCCGCGGCCACGCCCACGGAGGTGAGGAACGCCGGCCCCTCTCAACCTGATGACGTGCCCGCCCTGGGTCCCAGCCTCGATCTGCACCGCCCTGGGCCCATCGAGGGTGTCCACCTCGACTTGGGTCCCCAACGCGGCCTGCGCCATTCCGATGTGCAGGGTCGTGTGCAGGTCGTCGCGGACCCGCTCGAAACGCTCGTCGGGGATCACCGAGAGATGGACGAAGAGCGACCCGTTCGGTCCGCCGCGTGGCCCAGCGGGGCCACGGTCTGCGAGCCGCAGCGTCGACCCGTCCTCGACCCCTGGAGGCACCTCGACGACGAAGGTCCGGTCCTCGAGGCGTCGACCCTCGCCGCGGCAGTCGGCACAAGGCGTCGGCGTCAGCTCTCCCAGACCCTGGCATCGGCTGCAGGCCACCGCGGTCACCATCTGGCCGAGCAGCGACTGGCGCACCCGACGGATCTCCCCGGTGCCCTGGCAATCCGGACAGCGCACCGGCTGGGTTCCCGGACGCGCCCCTGAGCCATGACAGGTCTCGCACCGCACGGGCAGGCGGATGGAGAGCTCCTTCTCGGCGCCGAAGACTGCCTCGGCGAACTCCAGCCGGAGACTGATCTCGGCGTCCGCGCCCCGAGCCGCGCCGTGCTGGCGGCCCCGGAACGAACCTCCGGTCATCGACCCGAAGAAGGCCTCGAACAGGTCGCTCAATCCACCTTCGAAGTCGAAGGAGACGCCGCCACCGGCGGACCCGGACCCGAAGACACCCTCAGGACCGAATCGGTCGTAGCGAGCACGGCGCTCAGGGTCGCGCAGGACCTCGTAGGCGAGGGACACCTCCTTGAACTTCGCCTCGGCTTCGGGATCGCCACCGTTGGCGTCGGGGTGCAGCTCTCGCGCCCGCCGCCGATAGGCGCGCTTGATCTCCTCATCCGTTGCGTCCGGGGAGACCCCGAGGAGCTCGTAGAAGTCCGTCATCCGGTCAACGGCCATGTCGACGTCCTCGCATGCCATTGGTACCCGACCGGCTCCGGGGCCCGACGTCGGGCCGGCGCGTCCTGCGGTGCGCATCGTCTCCCGCCCTGCCGAAGACGCTGCCGATCCTACGACCCAGCCCCTCCCCGACCACATGCGCCGCTGCAAGGGCCTGGGGATAGTTCATCCGAGTCGGCCCGAGTAGGCCCACAGCCCCGCTCTCGTAGCCATCGACGGTAACGGGAGCGACCACCACCGCGCAGGACGCCAGCGGTTCGTAGCCGTGCTCTCTTCCAATGGCCACCGACAGCCCCCGGTCGAGCACTTCGCGAATGAGGTTGACGACGACGAGCTGCTGCTCGAGGATCCCGAGCACGGTCCGCACCGTCTGGACGGCATCGAAGGCTTCCGCCAGTCGCGAGGGCCCCCCGACGAAGACCTGGTCAGGCGTCGTGGAGGTTCGGATCTCGCGTGCCGCCATCGACGCCAGCTGCATGAGCGCGTCCGCTTTGGGGTCCCCGGTCCTTGCACCCGCGATGTCGAGCTCGGCAACGGGCCGACCCCGCCACAGGCGCTGGAGCTCTGCGGAGACCACCGCGAGCACGTCGTCGTCGAGATCTTCGGGAACCTCGAGCGTGCGCTTCTCGACCGCACCGTCGGAGAGCACGATGACGAGCAGGGCCAGGCGGGGCGCGAGCCCAACGACCTGCGCCGAACGCACCGTTGCCTGGTCGTTCGTGGGGCCAACGACCACAGCCGCATACGAGGTGAGCTCCGACAACAGACCCGAAGTCCGTCTCATGACGTCTTCGATCTCGCCGTGAACCTGCTCGAAGAAACGGCGGACCTGATATCGCTGAGCCGGGCCCAGTACGCCAGGCTCGGTCAGGTGGTCAACGAAGAACCGGTAGCCGCGATCCGTGGGGATCCGTCCGGCGCTCGTATGGGGCTGGATGAGGTAGCCCTCTTCCTCGAGCCACGCCATGTCCGAGCGCACGGTCGCCGAGGAGACCTCCACGCCCGGCGCGCGGGCCACGTGCTCGGAACCAACCGGGGTAGCCGTGCCGATGTACTCGGCGACGACGGCTTGGAGCACGGCCGCGCGACGTCCTTCCAGCTGATGGCTCCCTGCTGGTTCTCGTGCGACGCGACGATGTTGCGGCCTGGTCATCGGTGCTTCCGCTTCGTCCGGTTCACCTTGCTGGCACTGGATTTTACCGAGTGCCAGCGACTTTACCGAGTGCCGGTGAGAGGCGCCGTGCACTCAGCCATCCATGCGCAACGCGGCGATGAAGGCCTCTTGGGGGATCTCCACTCGGCCGATCCGCTTCATCCGCTTCTTCCCCTCCTTCTGGCGCTCGAGGAGCTTGCGCTTTCGCGTGACGTCACCGCCGTAGCACTTGGCGATGACGTCCTTGCGCTTCGCCTTCACCGTCTCACGGGCGATGATCCGACCCCCCACCGCGGCCTGGATCGGGACGTCAAAGAGCTGCCGAGGGATCAGCTCCCGAAGGCGTTCGGTCATGTGGCGCCCGAAGGTCTCCGCCGAGGAACGGTGGAGGATGGTCGAGAAGGCATCGACGGGTACATGGTTGATGAGCAGCTCGACCCGTACGAGTGCCGCCGGCGCGTAGCCGGCTGGTTCGTAGTCCAGGCTGGCATAGCCCTTGGTCCGGCTCTTCAACTGGTCGAAGAAGTCCACGACGACCTCGGCAAGCGGAATCCGGTACACGAGCTCGAGTCGCTCGGGCGACAGGTACTCCATGCGCACCAACTCGCCGCGGCGGCTCTGGCAGAGCTCCATGACGGTTCCGGTGTACTTCGAGGGGGTCAGGATCGTGGCCGTCAGTAGGGGCTCTTCGATGCGCTCGACGCGACTCAAGTCGGGGAGGTCGCTCGGGTTCTCGATGTCGCGGACCGTCCCGTCGGTCAAATACACGCGATAGGCGACCGACGGAGCGGTCGCGATGAGCGAGAGACCGAACTCCCGTTCGAGGCGCTCCCGGATGATCTCCATGTGCAGGAGCCCCAAGAAGCCGCAACGGAAGCCGAACCCGAGGGCCCGGGAGGACTCCGGCTCGAAGGTGAAGCTCGCGTCGTTGAGCTTGAGCCGGTCCAGCGCGTCACGGAGGGCTGGGAGCTCGTCGCCGTCGACGGGATACAGCCCGCAGAACACCATGGGCTTGGGATGGCGGTAGCCGGCCAGCGGGGTCGCAGCGGGGGCAGCGGCGTCGGTGACGGTCTCCCCGGACCGGGCTTCGCCAACGTCTTTGATCCCCGCGATGAGGTACCCCACCTCTCCCGGCCCCAGGGCCTCCACGGGACGCACCGCCGGAGTGCGGACACCGATCTCCTCCGCGTCGTGCACCGACCCCGCTTGCATAAAGCGCAGCCGCGCGCCGCTCCTCAGGGTGCCCTCCATGACCCGAACCGAGCTCACCACGCCGCGGTATTGGTCGTAGGACGAGTCGAAGATGAGGGCCCGAAGGGGGCGATCGGGGTCGCCGCTCGGAGGCGGGATCCGGTCGATGATCGCTCGCAGGAGGGCCTCGACCCCTTCACCGGTCTTGGCCGAGATCCGCAGGATCTCCTCCTTGGGCAGGCCGAGAACGGCCTCGATCTCGGCCGCGCACGCATCGGGGTCGGCGACGGGCAGATCGATCTTGTTCAAGGCGGCGACGATCGCAAGATCGTGCTCCATCGCTTGGTAGCAGTTAGCCAACGTCTGGGCCTGGATTCCCTGGGAGGCGTCCACGAGGAGCACTGCCCCCTCGCAGGCAGCGAGCGACCGGCTGACCTCATAACCGAAGTCGACGTGCCCAGGGGTGTCGATGAGATGGAGGACGTAGCCGGCGTAGTGCACGCGCACGTTCTGCGCCTTGATGGTGATCCCTCGCTCCCGCTCGATGTCCATCGAATCGAGGAACTGCTCACGCATGTACCTCGGGTCGACCGCCCCGGTCAGCTCGAGGATGCGATCCGACAGCGTGGACTTGCCATGATCGACATGGCTGATGATCGAGAAGTTCCGGATGCGGTCGGTGGGGATGGGTTCTGGGCGGTCGGGCACGTCACGAGGATCGTACCGGTGCGACCCACGGGGCCCGGACCCCAAATGCAGCAGCGATCGCCCCGACGGTCACCCCTGGCGACCCTCCGTGGCGACGAGATGACCTCGGGGGCGACGTCGAGCGCAGCCTCGCCAGGACATCACGGCGCTCCGAACTGGTAGCCTGCTCCCGCCATGGCCAATATCCGAAGCCAGATCAAGCGCAACCGGCAGAACGAGCGGCGCCGGCTTCGCAACAAAGCCGTTCGTTCCGAGCTGAAGACGCGGAGCAAGACCGCGATCCTCGCCTCGGAGACTGGCGCTGAGAACTCTGCGGAGCTGCTCCGCCTGGCGGTCAAACGCATCGACAAGGCTGCAGCCAAGGGCATCATCCACAAGAACCAGGCTGCGAACCGCAAGTCACGCCTCATGCGCCGGGTGTTCGAGCTCGAGCGTGGGCTCGCCGAGGGGCACTCGTAGAAGCTCGGACGAGCCGGCTCAGCCTCGCCACCAGCACTTCGAGAACGACCTCGGCCGGAAGAGCGGTCCGTCCCTTGAGGTCCAGGTCCGCCCCGCCGATCTGGGCAATTGCCTGGGCAATCAAGTCTCCGCCCAACCGGCGGCTCTGGCCCAGGAGCTTGCTGGCCACGTACGTGCTCCGAGTGCCGATGAGCCGGGCCGCGACCTCTGGAGACGCCGCACCCTCGCCGTCGAGTCGGAGCATCGCCGAGAAGTGGCGATGCAAGATCGCCAAGATCTCAGCGGGAGCCCGGCCACCGGGACCCATCATGCGGTGAAGCGCGCCGAGGGCAGCCCCGACGGCACCGCTGTCGATCGCATCGGTCAGCTCCCATGGCGGTACTGAGCCGGCCGTCCCGAGGAAGGGTTCGAGCTCCGCGACGCCCAGTGATGCTCGATCGCCGTATGCAGTGCGCAGGGTTTCCAGGATTCCCTCGAGCCGCCCGAGATCCTCGCCGAGGTGCTCGATGAGCCGGGCTCGAGCGGCGGCATCGAGGCGCACCGGGGCTTCCCGCAACCGCTCCCCGACCCACTGCGCCCGGTCACGACCGGATCCGACGGAAACCTCGACCACCGCTCCGACCGCGGCGATCGCCTTCGCCAGGACCTGGGGGATCGCGCCGGTTCCCCCAGCGACGACGACGAGCACCGTTCCGGGATGCCCTGCTTCGACGATCGCCGCAAGGCGCCCGCCGTCTGCAGCCGTGAGGCGGCCCGCGTCTCGGACCACGACGACGCGCCGATCAAGGAGGAACGGCGGCGTCGTACATGCGTCCACCAGCGCCCCGATGTCGAGCTCGTCGACGCCGGCGCGTCCGTGCTCCTCGAGGGTAAGGGCTGGGTCGCGGTTCCCCAGCAGCTGAGCGATCAGCAGCCGGGCTGACTGGTCGACCAGGGCGGGATCGTCCCCGCGCACCAGGTAGTCCGAAGCGTCCGCACGTGGGCGACTGGCACCGCCGCTCGTGGGTCCGGCGCTCGTGCCCGGGCGCCCCGCGCTGGGACTGCGAGGGGAACGTGCGGTGCCCATCACGCGCTCAGGACGCCGGCGAGGACGTCGCGCACCCGCCTGCTCCCTTCCACGTCGTGAACTCGAACGATACGACAGCCCCGTGAGATGCCCAGCGCAACGGCCGCCAGGGACGCCTCGCGCCGTTCGTGGATCTCGAGTCCGAGCACGCGCCCGAGAAAGGTCTTGTTCGACGCTGAAAGCAACAAGGGCTGGCCGAGCTCGGCCAGGGCTCCCGAGGACCGAAGTAATGTGAGCGACTGCTCCGCATTCTTGCCGAGATCGAGGCCGGCATCGACGACGATCCGGTTGCGAGGGATGCCGGCCCGGGCAGCTTGCTCGACGCGATCGGCCAAAAAGGCCCGAACCGTGCCGACGACGTCCTCGTAGAAGGGTTCGGGATCCGGGACCCTCGGGGCGAGACGGATGTGCGTGGCGACGACGGCTGCTCCGCTCGCTGCGGCAGCGGGAAGGTAGTCAGGATCAGCGAAGCCACTGATGTCGTTCCCCATGACGGCACCCGCTGCGTACGCGAGCCGAGCGACCGATGCGCGCCAGGTGTCGACAGAGATCGGCACGTCGAAACGCTCGTGGAGCGCCGCGATGGCTGGGACGACCCGTTCGATCTCCTCCTCCTCGGTCACCTCTGGACCAGGCCCAGCTTTCACCCCGCCGACATCGAGGACGTCGGCGCCAGCGTCGACGAGCTGCTCGGCACGCCGGAGCAATGCGTCGAGCTCATAGGTCGCGCCGCGATCGAAGAACGAGTCGGGAGTGCGGTTGAGGATGCCCATCACGAGCGCTCGGTACCGCAGATCATGGACCCGTCCGCCGAGATCCAGCTCGACAACCACCGAGCCCCCCTGCACGCTCGAGCGGTGCACGCTCAGAAGAGCCGAGCCGCGAGCGCCTTCCGGTACGTGGTCGTGCGCGGATCGTCAGGCCCCAGGGTTTCGAGAAGATCGACGAACTCCTGGCGAGCGTCGGGGTCGTCACGCACCCTGCCGAGGAGATCGTCGAGCAACCCCTCGACATCTCCTTTGACCTCCACGTGGCGCTCGGCAAGCCTCGCCCGTGCGGCCAGGCTACGGACCGCCGCGGTCTCTGGGATGCGAGCAAGGAGGTCGAGTGCCTCTCGGGGTTCGTTCCGATCCACGAGCAGCGCGGCCAGCGCCGTGACCGCCCCCACGTGGTTCGGGTCGATCTCGAGGGCCTTGCGAAGCGAGGCCTCGTCACCGGCGGCGACGAGCCGGTCCACCTCGCTCGGCGGCGGAGCTAGCCGGGCGACGAATGCCTCCACCTGGGCCTCTGGCAAAGCCCCGACGAAGCCGTCGACCACCTTGCCGTCCCGTAGGGCATAGACGGCGGGAATCGACTGCACTTGGAACGTCGCCGCCACCCGAGGATTCTCGTCGACATTCACTTTCGCGAGCTGCACCGCCCCGTTCGTGGCCTCGACAGCCCGCTCAAGCATCGGGCCCAAGACTCGGCACGGGCCGCACCATGGCGCCCAGAGGTCGACGACGACGGGGACCTGTTTCGACCGTTCGATGACCTCGCTCTCAAAGGTGGCATCGGTGACGTCCTGCATGCCTGGGACCCTACCGTGCGGCATCAGGAGCTGCCCCCGCCCCCGATTCCCGCCGGGGCGCTGGCGACCTGGTCTCGAGGGCGGCTGCCACGCCGTAACCTTGCAGGATCGCCATGATGTGTCGCGTCAGGACGAGTGGGGACCGATGACTCCAGCGGACCAGCTCTACTACACGGTGCACAACCACCCCACCCTGGACCACCCGGTGCTTGTCGTCGCGCTCGAAGGGTGGATCGACGCGGGCCTCGGTGCGGCATCGGCAGTTGCCGCTCTCCTCGCGCAGTCCAACGACGAAACCGTCGTCACCTTTGACAGCGACCACTTCATCGACCAGCGCGCCCGTCGCCCTCTGGCGCGCATCGTCGACGGGATCACCACCAAGCTCACCTGGCCGCAGATCCAGATCAAACTGGGTCGAGATCGCCGGGGTGCGCAGGTCCTGTACCTCGTCGGCCCCGAACCGGATTTCCATTGGCGAGCCTTCATCGATGCGGTGGTGTCGTTAGCGGTCGCCAACGAGGTCCGCATGGTTGTCGGCCTGGGCGCCTTCCCGGGGCCCGCGCCCCACACCAGACCGGTCAGGCTTGCCGCAACCGCACCGCCGCGGTCATCGGACCTCGTCAACCAGGTCGGGATCGTTCAAGGAGAGCTGGAGTTCCCTGCCGGGATCATGGCGGCGCTCGAGATGGAATTCGCCGCGGCCAGCATCGACGTGGTCACGCTCTGGGCCCGTGTCCCCCACTACGTCGCCGCCTTCCCCTTCCCGGAGGCCAGTGCCGCCCTCGTCGACGGGCTGGCAGCCGTCAGCGGGCTCGCCCTGGACTCCTCGGAGCTTCGTCGAGCTGCCGACACCTCCAGAAGCCAGATCGATGCAGCAGTCGCCGCGAACCCCGAGCACGTGGCGATGGTTCGCAAGCTCGAAGAAGCAATCGACGCCTCAGAAGGGAACCCGCTCGGCATCGAGGAGGTCCCCAGCGGTGACGAGATCGCCGCCGAGCTCGAGCGATTCCTACGGGGTGAAGGACACTGAGCACAACGGAATCGGAGGCTGAGCCATGAAGGTCGATACAGGAGTGGAGTTCCGCCCCAACGGGATCGGCGACGCCGCACGCGCTGCCGAAGCACTCGGCTACGACGGGGCTTGGACGACAGAGACCAACCACGACCCGTTCCTGCCATTGGTGCTTGCAGCGGAGGCAACGGAGCGGATCGAGCTCGGTACCGCGATCGCGGTTGCCTTCGCCCGAAATCCCATGAATCTGGCAACCCTGTCCTACGATCTCCAGAACCTCTCGGCCGGTCGGTTCGTGCTGGGGTTGGGCTCCCAGGTCAAGGCCCACATCACTCGGCGCTACTCGATGCCCTGGTCCCATCCGGCGCCGCGGATGCGAGAGATGATCCTCGCCATCCGCGCGATCTGGGAATCGTGGCAGCAAGGAACGAAGCTCGACTTCCAAGGGGAGTTCTATTCCCACACCCTCATGACGCCTTTCTTCGCACAGGGGCCCTGCCAATACGGGCCCCCGCCCATCTATGTCGCCGCAGTTGGAAGCCATATGTGCAAGGTCGCCGGCGAAGTCGCAGATGGCGTCATCGCTCATAGCTTCAGCACCGAGCGGTTCATGCGGGAAGTGACCATTCCGATGCTCCTCTCGGGCGCACAACGAGCGGGGAAGGAGAGGAAGGACCTGACCGTCGCGTACAGCGGCTTCGTCGTCTTCGAAGACACGCCGTTTACAGAAGAAGTCAAGCGCGCGGCCCGCGGGCAGATCGCGTTCTATGGTTCGACGCCCGCCTACCGGCCTGTCCTTGAGCTCCATGGCTGGGGGGACCTTGCGACCGAGCTGAACAAGCTCTCCAAGGAGGGCCGTTGGGACGCCATGGGCGAGTTGATCGACGACGACGTTCTGGATGCGTTCGCAGTCGTCGGTCCCCTCGAAGAGATGGCCACGCGGATCCACGCACGCTTCGGTGACCTCGTGGACCGGTTCAGTTTCTATACCCTCGCGGAGCGCAAGCCCTGGGAGGGAATCGGAGAGGAACGTTGGCAGTCCCTCATCGACGAGCTCCATTCCTTCTGAAAGCGTTCGCGGAGGCTCGTTCCAAACCCAGGGCGTAACCTTCAAGGAAGATCGCCGCCTCGTGTTGACGCGGGTAACGGTTCGCGAGCTCGTGGAAGCTCGGTGAATGGTCCGGATGCACGAGATGGGCGAGCTCGTGGACGAGGACCGCATCGAGCACCCAGTCGGGTACGCCTTTCAGCCGGTGCGACAGACGAATCTGGCCGGTGCCCGAGGTGCACGACCCCCAGCGCTTGTCCTGATTGGTGACCCAGCGCACCGAGGAGACGTTGGCGTCGGGAACGTAGCGTGCGGCCAGATCGGCTGCACGCGCCATGAGGGAGTCGTCAGAGCCGACGGAGTACGGCCGTTTGGCCAGCACCCGAGAGATCAGCCAGTCGATGAGCTCCCTGCGCTCGTGCCCTTGGACGTGGGAGGGGAGCACAACGACCACGCGATCGACGTTCCAGAACGCGGTCGCGGTCTTGCGCCGGCGCCGGCTCGTACGGATCTCGACCAGCGGCGCTGACGAAGAAGTCGGGAGCTCGGCACCCCCAGCGGACCGGGGAGGAACCGCAGCGTGATCCTCGGTTTCCTCGAAGACCCGGTGCGAGGGTGGAGCCTGGATCCCCCCGAGGGACGATCCGTCGCGGTCGGCTGAGGGTCTGTCGCCATCGATCTCGAGGGAGAAAAGTCGTTGCTGGAGCACTTCGATCACCGATGCCAAGAGGTCAACGCTTAGACCACGACGTTGACCAGATGTGGCGGTCGAGCAACGATCCGTCGTGGTTTGCGCTCACCAAGCAGCTCGGTCACCTTGGACGAGGAAAGCGCCAAGGCTTGTGCCTCGGCCGCGTCGATGTTCGGATCGACCGTGACTCGATCGCGCACCTTGCCGTTGACCTGCACCACCAAGGTGACCGACCGCTCCTTCACGAGATCCGGGTCGAAGCTTGGCCAGGGCTGCGAATGAACGCCTGGCTGCCCCGGATGACGCAGCTCCCAGAGCTCGGCGGCAAGGTGCGGCGTGAGCGGAGCGAGCAGCAGGAGCAACGAGTCCTGTGCTTCTTCGAACACCATCTGGTGAACGCCGTCTTTGGCCCTCGCATACTGGTACAGCTCGTTGACGAGCTCTCGGCAGTGCGCAACCGCGGTGTGGAATGACCATCGCTCGATGTCTTCGGTCACCGCCCGAATCGTGCGATGGACCACCCGGCGAACCTCAAGGTCCTGATCGTTGAGCGTTCCGGAGCGAGTCGACTGCCCCGCTGCAGTGGTCCATTCCGACACGAGGCGCCACACCCGTGACAAGAACCGTCCGCAACCTTCGATGATCTGATCGGTCTGCTCGGTCCAATCGACGTCATCGGCAGGCGGACCGACAGAGAGATGGAAGAGCCGAAGGCCGTCGGCACCGACGCGGCGGTATGCCTCCCACGGGGAAACCAAGTTGCCCCGGGATTTCGACATCTTCTCTCCGGCCATTCGGATCATGCCTTGCGCGAAATAGTGTGCGAAGGGCTCTCGAGGAATTCCCGATGCCAGGCCGACATCGATGAGTGCTCGTGTGAAGAAACGCGCGTACAGCAGATGCAAGATGGCGTGCTCGATCCCACCGATGTAGGTGTCGACAGGCATCCAACGCCGGGCCGCCTCTTGGGAAAACGGCTCGTGGTCGTTGTCCGGATCGCAGAACCGCAAGAAGTACCAGCTCGAATCCACGAAGGTGTCCATGGTGTCGGTCTCTCGGCGTGCCGGCGCTCCGCACTTCGGGCACGTGACGTTGACGAACCCCTCGTGGAGAGCAAGCGGGGATTGCCCACTCGGTAGGAACTCCACGTCGTCGGGTGCCAGCACAGGGAGATCCTCCTCGGGAACGGCCACAATGCCGTCGTTAGGACAATGAATGACCGGTATCGGACACCCCCAGTAACGCTGGCGTGACACCAACCAATCACGGAGCCGGTAGTTGACGGTCCGCGAGCCAATGCCACGCTCCTCGAGCCACTCGATGGCTCGCGCCTTGGCTTCTTCGACCCCGAGGCCATTGAGAAAACCGCTGTTGATCTTCTCGCCCGGACCCGTGTAGGCACCGCCTCCCGCTTCTTCCCAGCCTTCCGGGGGCCGAACGGTTCGAATGACCTCGAGGCCGTGAGCTTGGGCAAATGCGAAGTCGCGCTCGTCCTCGGCCGGTACTCCCATGATCGCACCGGTGCCATAACTCATGAGCACATAGTCGGCGATGTACACAGGGACCTCCCCACCGGTGAAGGGATTGACGGCGAAGCTCCCGGTAAATGCGCCGCGTTTGCCAAGCGAGGCGGCTCCCCCCTCGGCGGTGGCCAACCGCTCGATCTCTGTCGTGGTCGCCGCAAGCTGGCGTACCTCGTCAACTTGCGACCGTTGTGCCGGCGTCGTGAGGAGGTCGACGAGGGGATGCTCGGGCGCCAGGACAACGTAGGTCATCCCGAACGCGGTATCGGGCCTGGTGGTGAACACGCGCACCAGCGGTGCCTCCTCAGGCCGGGTCCCGCCTCCTGCGGCCCCTTGGTCGCCGACCCGCAACTTCAGCTCGAACTCCGCCCCCTCGGACCGACCAATCCAGTTGCGTTGCATGACCTTCACCCGCTCGGGCCACTGAAGCCCGTCAAGCGCCTCGAGCAGCTCCTCTGCATACGCGGTGATCCGGAAGAACCATTGCTCAAGGTCACGCCGAACGACCACGTCGCCGGATCGTTCGCAGGTGCCATCGGGGAGGACCTGCTCGTTCGCGAGGACCGTCATGCAGCCAGGGCACCAGTTGACCGGAGCACTGGCCCGATATGCCAGCCCTGCTTGAAGGAACCTCAAGAAGATGAGCTGGGTGAACTTGATGTACGCGGGGTCGTGGCTTCGGATCTCCCGACGCCAGTCGTACACGGCACCAAGGCGCAGAAGCGACGTCTTCAGCTCGGCAATCCGCTCTTCAGTGAACTCCCGAGGATGCGTGCCGGTCTTGATGGCAGCGTTCTCGGCCGGCAGACCGAACGAGTCGAACCCGATCGGAGACAGGACTGCGAGACCATGCATGGTTCGGTACCTGACGACCAGGTCGCCGAAGGTGTAGTTGCGAACATGGCCCTGGTGGGCGGGACCCGAGGGGTAGGGGTACATGCACAGGACGTAGCTGGACGGGCGAGGGTCGTCGTTGTCGACCTGGTAGGCACCCTCTTCCAGCCAGCGTCGCTGCCACTTCTGTTCGACCGCCTCGATGTCGTAGCCCTGGACCATCGGGCAGATGCTACGGCTTTGCCCTGGCTGATCCGCCATCCCCTCGCCGGTCACTGGGCATCCGCACGTGACACGCCAGGAACACCCCTCGACGGTTGGGAGCCACCGGCTCCGGGCCTGTCTCCGGGACCGCTGCCGGCGCCCTCGGACATCGCTCGCCACCCACCACTAATGCAGGCTGGTAGCCTGGCGTCTCCCCGGGGGCGTAGCTCAGCTGGTAGAGCGCTTGACTGGCAGTCAAGAGGTTCGGGGGTTCGAGTCCCCTCGCCTCCACGAAAAGTCCTGCTCAAGAGCCTGCAAGTCGACTAAGCCACGACGGCTGAATCCGTGGAGCCCCAAATCTCGCCACCAGCCGAGACCGGACTCTACGTTTGGTCCTGGGCTTACCGCCGACATGCACCGACGACATCGCTTCGCCAGCAGCTCTCTTCGTGCCCTCGACGAGGTGCCCGTCGACGTCGTTGGTGACCGCAATGCTCAAATGCCCGAGCACTTCGGACACCACGTGGAGTGGTGTCCCCTGCGCCAGCATGAGCGAAGCACCCCAATGACGCAGGGCGTGTGGGCTCCAGCGACCATTTTCCGCCTGTTCGGGACATTACCCGGCCCGGAAGCGGCCAGCCGCCAGCATGGGCAACGTCATCACGCATCTGGCCGTGAGGGAGCGGTTCGTTCTTGTCGTCGGCCACCTGTGGAGTGTCACCTGTCGAGGCAACTCGTAGGGGTCATCGCCCTCTGCTGCATGCTGGATTGCGTCGCCTCGACCCGGGCCTAGGGGTCCTGCACAGAAGACCCCGGGCGCGACAGCCTGGCCCTGAGCTGTGACACGCCCACTGCCTGAGGGGCCTTCAGTAATCCCCAACTCTCGCCGGTGGCTTGCTGCGTCACGGGTGGGGAATGGTGGTGGTCGTCGTCGTGGTCGTCGTGGTCGTCGTGGTCGTCGTCGTCGTGGTCGTCGTGGATGCGACCGGCAACGAAGAAGTCGTCGGTGTTGCCTGCGCCGGCACAGTCGTCGTCGATCTCGGTGCCATCGTCGGTTGGGTCGTTGTGGTTGGCGGCGCGACTTGTGCGGGGGGACTTTGGGGAGGGGCAAGGGTAAAGCCCCCCTGGACGTGGGTTGCACCGACAGAGTTCGCCAGAGTGGTCCCAGTCAGCGACTCGATCGCGGTCACGATCCCGATTGCAAGCCCGAAGGTCCCGATCACGCCGACCAGGATCGGCCAGCGCCGAGGGAGTTTCGCGGTCCAGCTCTTTGGGGCACCCCTCGGGCGACGGGGCCTTTGGCCCCGGAGCTTGCGGAGGTTCTCATGGGTCCGGCGGATCGACGCTGCGTACAGCGCACTCGCGACGGTGGCGATCACACTGGCAAGCGCCGTGCCGACGATGGTCCCGGCCACCCCGAAGAACGACGCGACGACCGCGGCCGACACCGAAGCGAGTGCCGACGCGACCACTTGCACCGGGCTTACGCTCAGCCCTGGACGTTGCTGCTCGGCCTCAGACTTCGCACGCCTGTGCCGTGGGCCAGCAGCCGTGGGGGTATCGGGGTCGCTCACAGTTGAGGCGACGGCTCTACCAGAGGGTTCCGCTCGCTGGAGGAGTCACTTTCATGCATGGCAGTGCCCAAGGGCCCCGGACAGAAATCCCGAGCACTGAGCGGGACCGGACACCGCTTCGACCGTACCAGAGGCTCCGTCGGCACTGCTGTCGCCGTCGAGCCTCCTCGGCCGAGCCTGTTGCTCGGCTCGCTACCTTCAAAAGTTTTGCATAGATTTTCCCGCATTCGCCCGGGATGCCCACGAAGCTCCCCCTCACGAGGAGGTCATCTGTCCCATGGTGCGAGTTCCAGAGGTCCCCTATGAGCCCACCATGCCAGCCGTGGTCCGCCGCGCGGCAAAGGAGTTCGGTGACGAGGACTTCATCGTCCTCCCGGACCGGCGGATTTCGTTCCGCGAGGCCGAGCAGGCCTCCCGAAGGCTTGCAAAGGAGCTGCTCGCCGCTGGCGTCGGGAAGGGAACCCGGGTCGGTATCCACCTGGTCACTGGCCCCGAATGGGCGGTCGCATTCATCGCGGCGGCACGCATTGGCGCCTTGACGATGCCCTTCAGCACTATCTACCGACCGGCTGAGTTGCGCAGGGCGATGCAGATCGGCGACGTTGCCCTTTTGTTGACCTCTTCGACGATGCTTGGCAAGGATCACGCGGCGTTCCTTGAAGAGTCGATTCCCGGGCTTGCATCCGCCGACGGGAGCCCCTTACGTGTGGTTGAACTCCCCTACCTCCGGTCGGTCTGGTTGCTCGGCCAGTCTCAGCGGCCATGGGCGAGGCCCTTCGCCGTGACCCCTGAGGACGCCGATGCCGAGGTCGATGGCATCGACGACGCGTTCTTGGAGGCTGTCGAAGCAGCCGTGACCCCCGCGGACCTGCTCACGGTGGTATTCACGTCCGGCACGACGGCCGATCCGAAGGGGGTGATCCACACCCACGGTGCCACGCTCCGCAAGACCGCACCCGTCGCGAACGCCGGTCTCGACACGACCTTCCCTGGCCGCGTCCTCAACTTCATGCCCTTCTTCTGGATCGGCGGCCTCCAGAACGTCGTCGGTGCACTCCAGAGTGGCGCCGCGGTGCTCAGTCTCGAGCGCCTCGACGCCGAAGCCGCCATCGAGCTCGCGCAACGCGAACGAGCGACGAGTTTCAACGGCAACCTGACGACGTTGACCTCCCTGTTCGGATCGCCCGATGGTTCAAGCCTCGGTCTGAGCTCACTGCGCCCCTTGCCCAAGCGACCGTGGGACGGCGGGCCGAGCAGCAAGGGCGAACCTCCGACCGCCCTAGGCATGACGGAGACGATGGGCGGCTGGGCAGGCGTAGACGGGTTCGATTGTCGGGTCATTGACCCCGAGACCGGCCGCGAGCTCCCTGAAGGTGATGAAGGAGAGTTCTACGTTCGAGGCTACAGCCTCATGCAGGGGCTGTATAAGAGAGAGCGCGAGGAGGTCTTTACCCCAGACGGTTTCTACGCCACCGGCGACCTCGGTTACCTGGAGAACGGCCTCGTGTACTTCCACGGTCGGCTGACCGAGATGATCAAGACGAAGGGGGCGAACGTCGCCCCTCCCGAAGTCGAGGCTGTGCTCAATTCCTTCCCCGAGGTTCGGGTCTCCTTCGTGGTTGGCCTACCCCATGAGGACTACGGTCAGGAAGTGGCGGCAGCAATCGTCCCCGAGGAGGGACACAGCATCGACGTCGACCGACTGCTTGCGGAAGCACGAAAGCAGATCTCACCATTCAAGGTTCCTACCGTTGTTGCGATCGTCGCGGAGGAAGACATCCCGTTCCTGTCAAGCAGCAAGGCGGACAAACGGGCGATCGCGGCCATGCTCGCCCGACATCGCGAGCAACTTCGCGCGAAGGCATGAGCACCAGGGATCAGCGTGGCTCGACAGGTCGTGCCTCCTGTGAGCGCTCTGACGCCGGCAGCGGGAACTGAGGCGCCAATGATGCATGCCAACGACCTGGCACCGTCCTCGATCGGCTCCCCATGGAACGACTAAGCCCCGCCCAGGCGATCGACCGTATCCCCAACGGAAGCTGTGTGGTCGCATCCCCTGCCTGCGGTACGCCGACAACCCTCACGACCGCTCTAGCTGACCGTTGCGCAGGTCGACAGCTGACGTTGTGGACCGGGCTGCTCTTCGCCCACGAGGCGGTGGCCGATGCCGTCAAGCGCGGGGACCTACGCTACGGCACCTGGCACGTCACTGCAGCGCTTGAACCATTGCTCGCCGAGCAGCGCATTTCCTACGTGCCCATGCGCGCCTTGCGGGTCCCGGTCTTCCTGGCCTCGCTCGCCCCGGTTGTGGCCCTCGTGCGGGTAACCCCACCGGACCGTCATGGTTGGTGCAGCCTCGGTCCTTCCGTGAGCTACGTCTCTGCCGCGCTTGACTGCGCGAACCTCCGGATCGCTGAAGTCGACCCGGCATTGCCACGAACCTGGGGTCAGTCGGTCGTTCATGCGTCGGAGTTCGACATTTTCGTCGATACCAGCGAGACATTGCCCGTGTACGAAGCGGGGAAGCCCAACCCCGTCAGCAAAGCGATCGCGGCGCACATCATCGAGCTCCTCCCGGAACGAGCTCTGCTCCAACTCGGGATCGGTGCTGTTCCCGAAGCGCTGGTCTCCGCGCTCGGGGACGCGGGCATGCGCAAGTTGCGATTCGTCGGCATGGGGTCGGACGGAATGGTCGAGCTCGCTGCGCGCGGCCTCCTCGATTGCCGTCATGTCGAGGGTCTTCCACCTGTTGCGGCACCGGACCTCCTCGGAACCCAGACGCTGATGGACTGGGCGGACGACAACCCGTCGGTCGGCGTCTTCCCTTCTACGTTCGTGCAGAACCCGGTCGCGCTCGCCACGCAGGAACGCCTCGTCTCGATCAACTCGGCCGTCGAGGTCGACTTGGCGGGCCAAGTCAACTCGGAGCGCATTGGCGGCCGGCAGATCTCGGGCATCGGCGGCAGCATCGACTTCGTTGAAGCAGCGACCTACTCCAGGGAGGGTCTTCGGATCATTGCCCTGCCATCAACCGCAGCGAATGGCTCCGCATCGCGAATCGTCCCCCGGCTCGGGGAACGATCGACGGTCACCATTCCCGGTGCTCTCGTCGATGTCGTCGTCACCGAGCACGGCGTGGCACGCCTCGAGGGAAAGAGTGTTCAGGAGCGCGCGGAGGCACTCATCTCGATCGCTGCTCCTGAACACCGAGATCAGCTCTCGGCAGCGCTCCGATGAGTCGGCACCACCTGTGCCATCACGCCACGCTCCGCCCGCGTTCGGGTCGACAATCGCTGGACGAGTGGCACGTGGGAAGGAGGGACCGTGATCGAACCAGACATCTACCCGGCGCCATGGAGCCCCGAACAGGTCACTGTCTATGAGGTCGGACCGCGCGACGGCCTACAAAACGAGAGCCGTTCACTCGACGTCGGCGTGAAAGCTGCCTTTATCGAGCGCCTGATCGCTGCGGGAGTTCGCGCGATCGAGCTCACCTCGATGGTCCGGCCGGACCGTGTCCCGCAGCTTGCCGATGCAGAGGCCCTCCTCCAACGCCTACGTCTTCCCTCAGACGTCCGTGCAGTCGTGCTCGTGCCGAACCGGCGCGGCCTCGAGCGAGCGATGGCTTTCGGGGTCCGCGAGATCGCGATCTTCGCGAGCGCGACGGAAACCTTCTCGCATCGCAATCTTGGGCGTTCCATTGACGACGCCTTCCGCATGTTCGAGCCCGTGGTCAGCGATGCGAACGAGGCAAAGATCACCGTACGCGCTTACGTCTCGATGTGTTTCGGCGACCCGTGGGAGGGGAAGGTTCCAATCTCTCGCGTCGTCGCCGCCAGTCGTCGCCTGCTCGACCTCGGCTGCCATGAGCTCTCGATCGGCGACACGATCGGCACGGGCACACCGGGACACGTTCGAGCGCTCATCGACGCTCTCGTGGACGAGGGGGTGAAGACCGAACAGCTCGCCGTCCACTTCCATGACACCTATGGCCAGGCGCTCGCGAATACCGCCGCTGCCCTCCAGATGGGCGTTCGCACCGTTGACAGCGCTGCCGGCGGCCTCGGCGGATGCCCCTTCGCGAGGAGTGCGACGGGCAACCTCGCGACCGAAGAGCTCCTCTGGGAGCTCCACGGGCTCGGCGTCGACACCGGCATCGACCTCGTGGAGCTCGCTCGGACGAGCGAATGGCTCGCAGCCGAGCTCGGGCGGCCGAGCCCCTCACGAGCCGTTCGCGCCATCGCCTCCCGCCTGGCCGAGAGTTGAGCGACCTGCCACACCAGCAGGTCCGCTTCGCTCAAAGGCGGTAGAGCTTCCGCGCGTTCTCGCCGAGGATCTTCCGACGAGCAGCTTCGCTCAGGACGGAGAGCTTCCCCTCGACCGATTGGAGCGGGTTGGGGTACAGACAGGTGGGATGGGGGAAATCCGTCTCGAACAGGATCCGATCCTCGCCGACGGTATTGACGAGGTCACTCAGACGGTTGAAGTTGTTCTCGAACCAGAACGTCGCGTAGATGTTCGACTTGAAGTACTCCGACGGCTTCCTCTTCATCTGCCTCAGGTCGTCGGGGGCGTTCTCCGACATCTCGTAGTCGAGCGTCTCGAGGATGAACGGGATCCATCCACACCCGCTTTCGACGGAGACCATCTGAAGCTCGGGGTAGCGATCGAATACCCGGGAGAGGATCATGTTCACGACCACCCGCGCGTTCCCAATGAACAGCAGGGTGCCGCCGATCGCGAGCTGAGTGTTGATTGGATGCGACGCCCATGGGTACTTCCCGTAGAAGCCCATTCCCGTCACGCTCGCCCCGATGTGGAAGTGAACGGGAAGCTGGTGCTCGACGAGCGTCGCCCAGAAGGGATCCCATTGGGGGCTGGCGAGGTCCGGAGCCCCCAGGTCCTGCGGGTCTGAGGTCATGTTCACGCCCCTTGCACCGAGCCCGGCAACCCGCTTTGCCTCTGCGACACATGCCTCGATGCTCCATGCAGGCATCAGTGGCAACGGCAGGAGTCGGTTGTTGGATTCAGCCTGGATCCGGGCCTGGGCGTCGTTGTAGAGCTCGATGGTGAAGCGTCGCAATGCTTCGTCGTCGACGCAAGCCAGGTCCTGGCCGCCAAGGCCGATCGAGCTGGGGTAGATGACCTGGGCATCGATGCCAAACGCGTCCATGACCTCGAGCCGTACCTTGGGGTCATAGGCGCCAACGTGGAGATCCTCGATCGACCAATCCTGGATTGCAGAACCTGAGGCCTTGCTCCCGTCGCGGGCAACGACGCCGGACGCGTAGAAACGACCCATGACGTGACCATCGAACACCCACGTCGGCACCCCGTCGATCTCTTCGACACGGGGTACCCGATCCTTGTACTTGGGGGGCGCCAGGCGCCTGAAGAACTCGGGGTGCTCGGTCCAGTGCGAGTCGGCGTCGACGATGTAGGGCTTTTCCTCGAGGACTGCGGTCTCTGTCATCACTTTGCAAATTTACAATATTGCGCTCCACTCAGCCAGGGGCCGTACCGGCTAGCCTTCAAGCCCATGGCGACCGTGACAGTCAACGGGTTGAGGCTCGGTTACGAGCTCGTTGGGACCTCCGGCCGACCCTGGGTCATCACCCCGGGTGGTCGTTACACGAAGGAAGAGCCCGGGGTCCGTGAGCTCGCCGAGGAAATCGCTGCGGCAGGGAACCGTGTCCTGATCTGGGACCGCCCCAACTGCGGCGAGTCGGATGTATGCTTCGAGGGCCCGACCGAATCCGACATGCAGGCAGATGCGCTGGCGGGCCTGCTCCAGGCTCTCGACCTCGCCCCAGCGGTGATCATGGGCGGTTCTGGCGGCGCCCGCGTCTCCCTCCTCGCCGCTGCCAAGCACCCTGAGGTCGCCTCCGGACTCGCTGTCCTTTGGATCAGCGGCGGTGCGTTCGGCCTCATGACCCTCGCCGTCCACTATTGCGGCGGTTCGTTGTCAACCGCTTGGACCCAGGGCATGGAAGCCGTCGCTGCGCTCCCTGAGTGGGCAGAGGTCGTCGAACGGAACCCGAGGAATCGGCAGCGGTTCTTGGACCAGGACCGGAAGCGATTCATCGAGACGATGGAGCGCTGGATGCTCGCGTACTACCCGCGGGCCGGAGAGGTCGTGCCTGGCCTCTCCGACGAGGAAGCCCGCTCGATCAAGGTGCCCACCCTCGTGTTCCGGAGTGGGGAGAGCGACGCGTACCACACCCGAGCAACCTCCGAAGCCGTTGCCGCCCTCATCCCCAACGCCCGCCTCGTCGAGCCGCCCTGGCCGGACACCGAATGGTACGACGGGCAGGTCCGGCGCGCGCATGGCGAACAGCATGGACCCTTCGAGCGCTGGCCACTGCTCGCTCCACAACTCCTGGCCTGGGCAAACGAGGTCTTCGGCTGAGACGGCGAGCCTCGAGCCATCGAGATGAAGCGGGCGACTAGTGACCGTCCCCGTGGGTGAGTTGCTGGAGCACGGCGAGCGCATTCGACTCGCCCCACGTCTCCGCCACCTTGCCGTCACGGACTCGGTTGATCTGGACGACATGGATGGCGGTCGTCTTCCCTGCCGTCGGGAAACCCATAAAGTCTTCGTTGTGCCTCGTCGTGATCGTGTACCGGGTCGCGACGAGATCGTCTTCGCCAAAGGACTGATGGATCTCAGCGGTCACGTTGCCGCGCGCCAAGACATCCGCGATGGACTGCCTGTATCCGGCCCTCCCTGGCTGCTGCCCGGGAAGGGGGTGATGGTCGACATGGTCCTCGGCGACGAGTTCGTCGATCACGCTAAGATCCCGTTGGTTGTATTGCCGCAGCAAAAGCTCTGTCACCACACGGCAATTCGGGTTGGTCACGAGTGCCCCCTTGACGCGAGACGAGCGTGCCTTCGACCAGAGCGAAGACACTTCAGGACGCAGCCGTTGAACGCCACCTTAGGTCATCGTTGGTCAATCCCTCAAAGTACTCGCGAGAGACGTGAACCGTGAGTGACCAGCCAATCCCGCTGGCGGACCGCCGCGTTCGCGTGGCGAGGGTCGCCGATGTCGTCGCCGATCGGATCCGCGAGCTCATCGTCTCCGGCGAGCTCGCCGATGGCGACCGTCTCCCGCGTCTGGACGTCCTGCTCGAGGAATTCGGCGTCAGCGGACCGTCCATGCGAGAAGCGCTGCGCATGCTCGAGTCCGAAGGTCTCATCACTGTCCAACGCGGCAGCGTCGGCGGTGCGGTCGTTCACCGTCCGGACGCCCGCACTGCGGCGTACATCGTCGCATTGGTCTTGCGCAGCCGAAACACCGAGCTTCGGGACGTCTTCGAGGCAATGTCGCTCCTCGAACCCATTTGCGCCATGCTCTGCGCCCGTCGCCCCGACCGCAAGCGGACCGTCGTCCGCGAGCTTCGCATGCACAATGCGGCCTCCCGCCGGCTTATCTCCGGGGACGACCTCGCCTTCAATCAAGCGATGACCGCGTTCCATGAAACGTTGGTCCAGCAATGCGGGAGCAAGACATTGACCTTGCTCGCAGGGATCCTCGAATCGATCTGGCTGGTCAACGAACAGGCCTGGGCCCAAGGAGCCAGTCGACAGGGACCACTGCTCAGCAAGGAGCAGAAGCTCGAGCGTCTTGAGCACCATGAACGGATCTGCGAGCTGATCCGAGAGGGCAAGGACCGCGAGGTCGTCCAAGCGATGACCGACCACATCGAGGTTGAGTTCATCTACAGCGAGTGGGTAGACCCCGAGCAGCCAGTCGACGCGCAGGCGGTCCGACTGAGCCGCTGAGAGAAGGCGGATCGCCAACTTCGCCGTCGATCCGAGACGGTCGGATCCACGACCACCGAGCGACCGAGCCGGAACGCAGGCTTGGTCCTCGAGGCCTCCCTCGGGCCGGGCCCTCTTGCAACCGCCCCCAGCCTGGCCTCGATTGCGCCAAAACCCCGAAGTAATGTTAATTGTTTGAAAGAAAGGGAGGGTGTCGCATGACCGTGACCGAGAGCGTGGCCAGCCGGGTAGAGCACCTCGGCTTCCGCCTGTTCGACGCCGATAACCACTACTACGAGCCGGAGGACGCCTTCCTCCGGTATATGGACCCCCGAATCGCGCACAGGGCGCCACGGTGGGTCCAAATGGTCGACGGTGGTGCCCGCCGGCTGGTCTTCGGCGATCGGATGAACCGCTTCCTCGGCGCCGACCACACGTTCCGCATGGTCGGGCGCCCCGGGGTGCTCTCGCAGGGCAAGGCGGGGGTGGTTCGACAGCGACGCGAGGACCTCGAGCCGGCACGTGAAGAGTACCGGCACCGTGATGCTCGGCTCCCCGTCATGGATCGTCAGGGCCTGGAGGCGACGCTGTTGTTCCCGACGCTCGCGGTGAGCGTCGAGACGCTCCTCGCAGATGACGTGGAGGCGACCTATGCCAACCTGCACGCCTTCAACCGGTGGCTCGACGAGGACTGGGGATTCAACTTCCAAAATCGCATTTACGGCGTTCCACTGCTCTCCCTGATCGACCCCTTCCTGGCGGTCGAAGAGCTGGAGTTCGTCACCTCTCGGGGTGCCCCGACTGTGCACTTGCGGCCAGGACCCGTCGCGGGCCGCTCTCCTGCCGACCGTATCTACGATCACTTCTGGTCAGCCGTGGCCGAGACCAACACCGTCGTGGTATTCCACGCGAGCGACGACTCCTATCGCCACGAGATGGCCAAGGTGTGGGGATGGGGCAATGTCAACATCCCTGCCCGGAACATCCCGCCGCTCCAGCGGGTCATCGCAGGCCTCGACCGAGCGATCCACGACACCATCGCGTCTTTGCTCTACGGCAAGCTCTTCGAACGGTTTCCGACGTTGCGCATGGCAACCATCGAGCTCGGATGCGCCTGGGTACCGGTGCTGCTCGAGAACCTCGAGCGCTTCGGCCAAGGCGATCTGGCCGAACACCCGATCGACACCTTCAAACGCCACTTCTGGGTCGCACCATTCGAAGGCGAGGATATTCCTGCGCTCGCTGAGCTCATCGGGGTGGATCACATCCTCTTCGGTTCCGATTATCCGCACACCGATGGCCTGGCCGAACCGGCCCAGTACGCGGATGCATTGAGCGCATTCGACGAGATGGCGACCCGCAAGATCATGCACGACAACGCCGCGGCGCTCTTCAAGGGTGACTCCCGGGAATAGGCCGCACCCCCGCTGCTCGAGTTGCGCACCAACGAGGATGGGTGCTTGTGGGCGAGGGACCAAGTGACCCTCACCCCCGGTGCGTCATCGCCTGCCCGCCAAGGTGAGGCTCCTCAGAGCAGCTTCGAAGGATCTTCGAAGTCGAGTTCGACGCCCAAGCTATTGAGCGTGAGGGCGACGGCGTAATAGTGGCCCACAACCAAGGGAAGTTCGACCAAAAGGGTTTCGTCGTAGCGTTGCGCGAGCACCTGCCAGGTGGAGTCGCCAATCCGATGGTCATCGAGCATCTCGTCGACCGAGCGAATCAGCGCAGCGTCAAACGGGGACCAACCTGGGGCATCCGGCCCTTCCTGTACCCGCGCCACCTCTGCTGGGCTCATGCCGATGCTCTTGATCGAAATCGTGACATGCTGGCCCCACTCGTAGTACGAGCCACAGCGGTGGGCCGTACGCAGGATGAGCAACTCCCGATCGCGCGCCGGGAGGCGGCCGTACAGCATGGCGGTGCCATAGGAGACCCACGGAGCGAAGAGCTTCCGATTCCGGACGAGGGTGGTGAAGATGTTCAGTCCCGAGAAGGTACCTGCGCCAGCAAGCAGCTCTTCGGTCACTTGGTCCCGTTCTTCAGGAGGGATCGGATCGATCCGTGGCCTTGACGATCTGGGGGACACCACATTGGCATCATACAGAGCTATAGCTGAGACCCTCTTGCACGAAGCGAGCGCGTTACGCTGGCTGATTGGTGCGCTGCTCTTGGCTGTCGGCCACCACTGCAATCGCAGGACAGTTTGCGCTTGCTTTTCCTCCGAAGAACCAGTCCGTTAACCACCGACATGTTCGTTGGCGATACAGGCATCGTGCAGCTCGATCGCTTCCGCGATGCGCTCTGCGCGTGGCTCGAAGAGAACACCGGGCGCCTCGAACCCCTCATCCCAGGGATCACACTGGCAGAGGAAGTCCGACGTTCGCGCCATAACCAGCAGCAACTCTACGAGGCAGGTTGGTCGCGTTATGGCTGGGACGAACTGGTAGGCGGACTTGGAGGGTCCCCGCTGATGCGCGCGGTCGTGGCCGAAGAGGCCATGATCCGAGACCTTCTCCACGGCAGCAGTTTCGCGATCACCGAGGTCGTGCTCCCATCACTCGTCACCGCCGCTCCCCATCTAGCACGCCAATACGGCCCAGGACTCCTGCGCGGCGTCGAAGGATGGTGCCAAGGGTTCTCCGAACCAGACGCGGGGAGCGACCTCGCTTCCCTCCGGTGCCGGGCCATTGATCGTGGCGATCACTGGGTGGTGACGGGACAGAAGATCTGGACCAGCTACGCGCAATTCGCCCAGAGGATCCTTCTGCTCACGCGAACCGGAACGCCCGAAAGCCGCCACCGAGGCATCACCGCGATGCTCGTGGACCTGGACACCCCGGGGATCTCCGTTCGGCCATTGCAAGCGATGAGCGACCGGCCGGAGTTTTCTGAGATCTTCTTCGACGGTGTCGCCGTACCGAAGGAACGCCTCGTTGGGGAGCTCGACGGCGGATGGGGTGTGGCAATGAACATGTTGCGTTCCGAGCGCGGTGGCATCTTCTGGATGCTCTCGGCCAGCTTGCTGTCACGGCTCGCCTCGCTCGTCCGGGAAGCTCCCCCAGGACCGGCAGACGACGAATTGATCGGCCATTGCTTCCTGTCGATTGCGGCGTTGCGAACGCGCAGTTGGTCTACCCAGCATCGCATCGCAGAGGATTCGATGACGACGCCGGAGACCTCGATCGACAAGATCCTGATGTCGACGGCCGAGCAGGAGTTGTTCGATGTCGCCCTTCGTCTCCTCGGCGGCCGCATCGAGTTCTCCTCGGACCCTGACGCCGATCGCTGGCGATCCGGTTACTTCTACTCCCGCGCGGCGTCCATCTACGGTGGGACTGCCGAGATCCAACGGACAATCGTCGCCGACCAGCTGTTGGGGCTCCCGAGGTCTCGATGAGTGCACCAGGGCTCTATGCCGACGTGCACCGCAGCTTCGCCGCGGCGCTCGCTCACGACGACCCGGCCACTGCTCGGCGCAATCTTCTCGACGCGGGATGGCTCGATGCCCTCGAGGCCGACGAAGCGATGGCGGTGGCGATCGTCTTCCGGGTGCAAGGGGCGAGACCGTGTCATGCGGGGGTGCTGGACGATGTCATGATCAAGCGCCTGGCGCCGTCCTGGCCTGTCTTCGACCAAGAAGTGGCCGTCACCTACCCGATTGCTGGGCGTGGGAGGTCGCCATCCGGGGAAACTCACGCGGTCTTCGCTGCTCGCCGGGATGTCTCGCGGATCCTGTACGTCTCCGATACCGCTGGGGAGGCGATCGAGCTCCTCGAACTCACCGCTCCCCTCGAAGGCCGGAGCGGTCTCGGTGTCGAGGCCGATGGGCAGCTCCTGATGCTCACGGGGTACCCAAGGGGAACCGTAGTCGCTCGGCTCACCGCTGAGCACAGGAACGCGTGGGACGAAGCCCTCGCTGCCGGACGTGTCGCCCTCGCTCATCAACTTGTGAGCTCAGCGTCCGTGATGCTCCACCTCGCGGTCGAGCACGCCAGGAACCGCGAGCAATTCGGCGAGCCGATCGGTGCCTTCCAGGCGGTCAAGCATCGGCTCGCTGATGCCATGGTCGCGATCTCGGCAGCCAACGCCGCGGCGGTCGCTGCCGCGACGACGATGAGCCAGACGGCTGCAGCGGTCGCCAAGGCCCTTGCTGGGAGGGCAGCAGACAGGGCAGCAACGCACTGCCTGCAAGTGCTGGGCGGCATCGGATTCACCGCCGAGCACCGCTTTCACCGCTACTTTCGTCACCACCTGGTCCTCGATCGGCTCTTGGGCGATCACCACGAGATCGCACGGGAGCTCGGTGGCCAGCTCCGTTCGGGTGCGCTCGACGCTGAGCGGGTCGTCACGCTTGCGGATCCTTTCCAGCTCGAGCTCTTCGAGACACTGACGCGCCACGACACGCCATGACGCTGCCTGACGCCCTCGCTCTCTGGCGGCATCCGACGTCGCTGGTCGATGGTCCAAATCGTCCTAGGATTCCCACGTGAGCGCCGTGGGCCCCAAGGTGCCTCGGGTCGCCCCAGTGGAGGCCAGCGAGGTCGATGCCGAGACCAAAGAACTGCTCGACGCGCTTGGCGACCCCGGGAGATCGAACCTCGTCCGGACGCTTGCCCGCCACCCTCGGATCTTCAAGCGCTGGGTCCGATACCACGAGGCGCTCACCCATGGCACGCTTGGCGATCGTCACCGAGAGCTGCTCATCCTTCGGGCTGCCTACCGAGCAGGCTGCGACCAGGAGTGGACCCAACACCAGCAGGTTGCCTCCCGAATTGGGCTTCGCCCAGAGGAGGTCTCTCGCACCCGCGAGGCCCTGGATCCGAGCACATGGTCCCCCGTTGAAGCGGCGCTCCTGCGAGCCGTCGACGAGCTCGTGGATCACGCCTCGATCAGCGATGCCACCTGGCAACAGCTCGCCGCCCACTACGAGGAAGCTCAGCTCATCGAAATCCCAATGGTGGTCGGCTTCTTCTTCTCGATGGGGGTTGGCATCAACACCTGGGGGACCCAGGAACCATAAGCATCGAAGCCCGAGGATCGGGGACGATTCAGAGGTTCTCCACCTCGCAGCGCCGCGACACGATCCGCCACCGGCCGGTCTGATCCCGCACGAGCGTATCGACGTATCGGCCAAATGCGAGGACGGTCGCCGGTCCAGTCGCGGGTGCCGCGTCCACCCGCATGAAGTAGCTCGTCGCGGTCGCACGGTCACCGTTGCACGTGACGGTCGGGTTGATGGTGACGTGCTTGTGGTACGCATCCGGCGCGTGGGTGTGGCTGTCGAAATACGCTCCGAGTTCTTGATAGCCGCAAGAGCGGAAACTGCCTTCCGGACTGAGGCGCATCTCGACGACGTAATCGGCGTCCGGAGTGAAGCAGTCGAGGAACAGGGAGCGGTTGCCATAGTCGAGTGCGGTTCCGTACGCGTACAGCGTCGCAATCACCGCTTGCTCGTCCTCCAAGCGGGCCACCCGGTCCGCAAGGCGGGCCACCCGGTCCGAGAGATTGTTCGAAGATGCGTCAGACATCAGATCCCTCCCACTTCGCTTGGGTCGCTCCTGGCGACCGGTGCCGCAGATCGGTTCTGTTGGTTGGTCGAGATATCACCACCTCACGGCTACGAAAGGATGCCTGGATCAACCGACGAGTGTTGCTGACGCCTGACTCATGAGCTCGACTGCCTGGCGAGGAGGCAAGGCACCAAGCGGCGACGGATCTGGGGGGAATGTGGGTCCTTCGCCCAAGTTGTCGAGCATCTCCAAAGCGACGTCGTCAGGATGGGCCATCCCCTCGAAGTCGCGACCGTTGAGTATTCGCCGGAACGCGGGCGTGTCGGTGGGACCGAGGACCGTGGCCAACACGTCGACGCCGGAGGGGGAAAGTTCGGCCCACAATGCCTCGGCAAGCACCCGATCGAAGGCCTTCGTGGCGCCATAGACGGCGATGTGCGCGGAGCCTGCCCAACCCGCGCCAGAAGTCACCAAGACGATGCCGCCGTGACCCCGCGCCACCATAGGGCCTGCGAAGTGGTGGACGGTGCCGAGCACCGTCAGGCAGTTCCTGGTGGCCATGCTCCGCCACACCTCGACGGGCTTGTCGAGGAAGCGAGACATGTAGGGGTCCGCACCAGCGTTGTAGATCAGCAGCCCCACCTCGAGGTCGTTCGTCGCTTCAACAAGCGCGTCGGTCGCGGCGGGCTCACTGAGGTCGAGGACCACGGTCTTGGTCTGGGTCGGAATCGTGGCTGCAACTTCCTCGAGTGCAGCTTCACGCCGGGCGATCAAGACGACGTTGATGCCCCGCGCGCCAAGCAGCCGCGCGACAGATGCTCCTACCCCTTCTGAGGCACCAGCGACGACCGCCCAGGGCCCGTAGCGTTGGGCGAAGTCCATGCTGCCCCGATCAATTCCTTCGGACTCGCCTCGCTCACCCATCCAGCCCCTCCGCTGCCTCGCGCGTATGCCTGACGCCTACGCCTGTTTGGAATTCGATGTCAACGTGCCACAGGGTATGACCTTCGCCTCGCGAAGGCGAAATCCTCGCCTTCAATGGGTCTCCGCACGCCCCGAGGTCCTTGAACACGGTGCTCCTGGGGCTGGCCAAGGTTGCGCCATGTCGGACTCGTCGTGCGAATGCACTCCGCCTGGGGTTCTTTTGCTCCAGCGTCGGGGCACGAATCGTCGCGTCTGGTCGACGCGAACATACACAACGCGACCAATCTTCTTGCCATCCTGGAATCCCTGGGTCGCTCCATCGCTGTCACCATGGTCATCCAGGCCGACCTGGATCGACAGAAGCGTTTGGTCGTCGGGCCCCGGGCATTTTCTCCCCCGCGCTTCGTCTAGGTCCCAGCGAGCACTTCGGCAGGCCTCGGCATGAACTCGGAGGGGTTCTTTTCGAAGAAGACCTCGCTCACTGACCTCGGGGCGCCAGGCTCGCCGATGTAGCGCGCGAACTTGTGCCCCTCGAAGGCCGCGGTGCGCCACGGTCGGGCAGCGAGCGCGTCACCGACGGTGAAGAGCTGCGCGACCTTTCCCATGAGCTCACGCGACAAGTGGTCGACCGGTACGCGACTCGTCGACAGCACCACCGCGTCAACCCCAGAGATCACCCGCTCTTCGTTGGTGAACACGTCGTAGGCGACCACGTCGTGATCACCGATGCGGCGCAGGTAGGTCGTGGGTGAGATCACGACCCCCGCCGATCGAAGGCGCTGGACGACGAAGCCCACCTCCTGGGTGTCCATGAGGCTCGACGCGACCGGTGCGAATCCTGGAGTCAGGTATTCGACCTGTGCTCCCGCAGTCCCGAGCACCTCGGCGACCCCGACGCTCGTGTTCAACCCTTCGCCATCTAACAACACGACACGCCCTGATGGTCGAGCACCGCCGAGCAGCACGTCCTCAGGTCGGTAGACGAAATCACGGTCGTAGCCGGGAATGTCGTCGTCCAGGAAGCCGCTACGGCCGCCTCTACTGTAAAGCGAACCAGTCGCCACGATGACCGCGTCGGGTTGCTCCGCCAAGACCTGGTCAGCAGTGGCCTCCATCCCGAGGCGAACGGACACCCCGAGGCGATCGATCTCGCGAGCCCACCATTCGATGGCGCGGAAGAAGACCTCCCTCCCGGGAAGGCCAGCCCACAGGGCGAGCGCGCCCCCCAGCCGCTCGCGGGCTTCGATGAGGGTCACCTGGTGCCCGCGCAACGCGCTCACGCGGGCTGCTTCCAGGCCGGCAGGACCCGATCCGATCACGATGACCTTCGATCGGTGAGGGGCAGGAGTGAAGGTGTCGACACCCCACAGTCGCTCCCGGTAACTGGCTGGGTTGATGGCGCAACCGCCGCCACCATGGACGACAGCCTCGAGACAAGCGTTGCAGGCAATGCAGGTTCGGCTACGCTCCTCGTTGCCGTTGAACGCGTTCTTCACGAGCTCGGGCTCTGCGATCAGCGCTCGAGCTGCTCCGACTGCATCGCAGACCCCTGCCGCGATCGCCGCCTCACCGTCAGCAATGCTCGTCAAGCGCCCAAGAACGCTCAACACGGGAACGTCACCTGTCGCGCTCCGCACTGCCTCGACGTAGGGGCGGTAGACGTGTGGCTCAACGTAGATCGGCGGCATGCCCAGATGGAGCTGATTGGGCTCGATCGCGACATCCAGGTCCACGAAGTCGACCAGCCCCGAGCCGCAGATCGTGGCGAGGATCTCTCGAGCCCCGGTGGTGTCGTACCCGCCGGGGAGCAGCTCGTCGCAGTTGAGCCGTATGCCCACCGCCAACGCGTCACCGGCTCCTTCCCGGGTCGCCTCCAAGCACTCGACGAGGAAGCGAATGCGGTTCTTCAGCTCGCCTCCGTACTCATCCGTCCGGCGATTGAAGTAGGGGGACAGGAAGTGCTCGATGAGACCCCCGTGGCCGGCGTGCAACATGACCCCGTCGTATCCCGCAGCCGCGAGATTCGCCGCCGAACGGCGGTGCGCATCAACCATCCTCCTGATCTCGTCTTTGTCCATCTCGCGCGTCGAGTGGGAACTGCCCCCGTACTGGTACTGGACGACTGAGGCACCGAACGCCGGTGCCGGCGGGCTCAGCGGCTGCCAGACCCCGGTCATCCCCCACCAGTACCAGACTTCACCGAAGACCTTGGCCCCAGCCTCGTGCACCTTGTCCGCCATCACGCGGAACGCCGGAACGTTATCCTCGAAGTACGGCGACGACTGGAACGCCGAGCCACGGTCGGTCACCGTGAGGCTGTTGACGACCAGGCCGCAGCCCCCACCTTTGACTCGTTCGACGCTGTAGTAGGGAAAGTCGAAGGAGGGCCTGGTCCCGATCGTGAGCCCGACCCCGTGGGGTGCGAAGTAAAAGCGGTTCGGGAGCTCAACCGGCCCGAGTTTGATCGGACTGAAGACGTGGGGGTACTTCGGGTGCATCTCGACCTCACCTCCGCATCTCTCCGTCCAGCCGCACAGCCCCTTGGCGACGAACGGACGACGCCTGCTGCGTCGTCTGCTGTCTAGCACCATCGCCCCCGAGGTTCAATTGACTGCAATCAATAAAAAGAACGCTGGGAAGTGGCTCTGCCGAGGGGAAGATCCGAGGGCACGAAGGAGGCCGGGCTTGGGCCTGCAGCGGCCTAGTAGCTGCGCGGCAGCCCGAGCACCTGCTGGGCGACGTAGTTGAGCGTCATCTCCTGGCTGACCGGCACGATGCGCTGCAATCGCGCCTCGCGAAAATAACGCTCGACGTGGTACTCGGTCGCGTAGCCCATCCCCCCGAGCGCCTGGACGGCCCGATCCGCCGCGAAGAATCCTGCTTCGGCCGCGGCGAACTTGGCGCTGTTCGCCGCTTCCCCGCAATCGCGCCCATGGTCGTAAAGCCACGCCGCGTAGCGCGACAGCTGCCACGCCGCCCTCAGCTGGACGTGGGCCTGTGCCAAGGGGTGAGCGATCGCCTGGTTCGCTCCGATGGGTCGACCGAACACCTCGCGCTCTTTCGCATAGCTGACCGCACGGCGAAGTGCTGCTTCCCCGATCCCGATCGATTCCGCTGACAACAGGATCCGTTCCGGATTGAGGCCGTGGAGGAGGTACTTCCACCCTTCGCCCTCCTTGCCCACCAGCCGCCAGCCCTCTACAGGCAAGTCGTCGTAGGCGACCTCGCAGGAGGCAACGGCGTTGCGCCCCATCTTCGGGATCGGGCGGATGTCGACGTAGCGCGGGTCGAGGTCCGCGAGCAGCAACGAGAGGCCCTTGAAGCCCTCCCCCCCCGTACGGACGAGCAAGAGCACGACCTGGCTCTCCAACGCCTTGGTCGTCCAGATCTTGCGGCCTCGGACGATGTAGCCGCCCCGCCCGTCTGGCTCTGCCCGAGTCGCAATGCGAGACGTGTCGGTGCCCGCGTCGGGCTCGGTCACGCCGAATGCCACATGGAGATCGCCGGCGGCAGCTCGAGGAAGGAACTCGGATTTGAGGCGTTCGTTGCCGAACCGCACGACAGGGTTCAGCCCGAAGATCGTGAGGTGTACAGCACTGCAACCGTTCATTCCGGCACCGCTTGCGGCGACCTCCTTCAGGACGATCGCCGCCTCCGAGATTCCTCGACCGCCACCTCCGTACTGTTCGGGAATGGCGATCCCGAGCCAGCCGCCTTGGGCAATCAGTTGATAGAAGTCCCAGGGGAAGCGGTGCTCCGCTTCACAGCTTGCCCAGTAGTCATCGTCGAACTTGGCGCACAGTGATCGGATCGCTTCAGCGATCGCAACATGGGTTTCATCCTCTTCGAAATCCATGGCCCCTGTCCCTACGAAACGTCTGTCACTAAGCTCATCTCGAGATCGCTGACTCTACTGCCGCCCTTAGCGCAGTGGGAGGGTCAAGGATGAGGCCCGGGCCTGGCGAGCATCGTCAGGGTTCACTCGGACCTTGGAAGGGGGAATTCGATGACGTCGCAGACTGATCCTCGTAGCATCCCTGAGCTCGCACTTCTCGGTGCCCGATGCTACGGCGAGGCGCCGGCGATCGTGGACGGCACCGTGTGCCTCACCTTCACCGAGGTTCGGGATCGGATGCTCGCCGTCGCTGCTTCGCTCATCGAATGCGGCATTGCGCCGGGGGACCGTGTCGCATTGTGGGCGCCGAACTCCGCGGTCTGGATCAGCGCAGCACTCGGGATCTTGGCAAGTGCTGCGCAGCTCGTCCCGCTCAATACCCGCTTCACGGCACGAGAGGTGGCCCAGGTCTGTAGAACCGTCGATCCCGCCTTGCTCCTCGTTGCGAACGGTTTCATGGGACGTGATCACCTCGCCGAGCTCCGCTCCGAGAGCCCCGAGCTCGGCGTGACGAACAACGCTGTGCAGCTCCCCCTTCCCGGCGAGGAACACCGCCCGGAGTGGGACGCGTTCTTGTCCCGCGGGAGCAAGGTTGGTCCCGATGCTCCGCTTGCCCGGATCGCTTCAATCGGCCCGGACGACGTCTCCGACGTCATGCTCACGTCGGGGACCACCGGTGCCCCGAAGGGCGTCATGCTCCGCCACGGGGCGACGCTGCGTGCCTATCGCACCCTCAACGACTCCTACGACGTACGGCAGGGCGACCGCATGATCGTCGGGCTCCCCTTCTTCCACTGCTTCGGCTACAAGGCTGGATGGATGTTGAACCTCCTGGGAGGTGCAACCACCTATCCCCTGGCGGTCTTCGATCCCGAAGGGCTGCTGGAGATGATCGACCGTCACCGGATCACGCACCTCCCGGGATCACCGACGATGTTCCAGCCCCTTCTCGATCACCCGCGGCGTTTCAACTACGACCTGTCGTCACTTCGAGTCGCCCTCATCGGCGGCGCGTTCATCCCAGTTGAGCTCGTGCGGCGGCTGAAGGAGGAGATCGGGATCGAACGGGTGCTGGCCGGCTATGGACTGACGGAGAACCACGCCCTCATCTCGGTTAGCACGCCAGAGGATTCACCCGAGCTGGTCGCGACCACCGTGGGCAAAGTCATCGACGGTCTGGAGGTGATCACCGTCGACGACGAAGGCCGGCCGCTCCCCCCTGGACAGCAGGGTGAGCTCCTCGTGCGCGGGTACCTCCACATGAGCGGTTACTACGGCGACCCCGAGGCGACCGAGGGTGCCTACCTCAACGGCTGGCTCCGTACGGGCGACATCGGCTCGGTCGACGAGAAGGGTTACGTGCGGATCACCGACCGCAAGAAGGACATCTACATCACCGGTGGCTTCAACGTCGCCCCAGCGGAGGTCGAGAACGTGCTCTGCGCCTGCCCGAAGATCAGCCAGGTCGCGGTCGTCGGCGTCCCGGACGATCGCATGGGCGAAGTTGGTGCCGCCTTCGTGGTACCGGCTGCCGGCGCAGCGATCACCCCCGAAGAGGTGATCGCCTACGCACAGTCTCGACTCGCGAACTTCAAGATCCCCCGCTACGTGGAGATCATCGCCTCCCTACCGACCAACGCGACCGGAAAAGTTCGAAAAGACGAGCTCCGCGCCCGCCACGCAGCTGCTCAGCGGGCGAGATAGCGGTCGAGGTGGACGTGCATGTTGGAGATGCCGTCCTCCCACTTGCTCGACAGCCGGGTCGCCTTGAAGCCGGGGGTGTGGATCCCTCGTTGCTGACTCTCGATGTTGCTGAAGTCCTGGAACGGGATCAACGGCCATTCCTTGTCGTCGTAGACAGAGGGGTAGCCGCCGAACACCGGCTTCCCAGGCTCCTGGCCCTTCGGGTACAAGGTGACCGACCAGAAGTCGAACACGCAGTGTTCAGGGTCGTTCGGGTCGTCCGGACGACAGCGGTACACGATGGCATTCCCAAAGGCCGGGTGGATCATGAAGTTGGGGAAGATGAACCACTGGCTGCTCCAACGAGAGAGCACCTCGGGATCCGGATCTGGCAAGGGGATCCCTGCACCGCGGTTCCACTCGTAGAGCGCCTCGATCATCTTCTGTGAGAACTGGCCAGGCGGGATGTCCTTGTGCCGGAGGCCTTCAAAGACCTGCACGTCCTTGGCGAGGACCATGGCGTCGAGCCCCTCGTACACAGTACGGGTGAACGCCAACATGCTCTCAGCCTCGCTCGTCTCGGTAAGGCCGGTGTGCTCCTGCACCTCACTCCCCTGGCCTTGCTGTTGGCTCGCGTGCCCGTTGTGGTACGAACGACAATCGGAGAGCAGATCCGCAGGGATCTCCATTCCGGTAGCCGCCGCGAACTGGGGATGGGTCTGCATCACGTGCCAACCCTCCATGAAGGCCTCCATGGCCATCTTCCAGTTGGCCTTCAGCTTCGCCGCCTTCCACCACCAGACGTACATCTCACCGACGTTGAGGGGATCGAGGAACGAAGGGACTGGGTCAAGTGCCTCCATCAACGGTGGGGCATTGGGATCCATGTTGATGAACACGCAATTCGCCCACGTCCCGACTTTGCACTCGATGAGCCTCAGGTCTTGAGGGTCGAGCGTTCGCTCTTCGAACCCTTCCTGGCCGAACAACGGGAACACCGGGCTGCCGTCGATGTTCCAGCGCCAACCGTGGAACGGGCAGACGATCTGCCCGCCCCTGAACTTGCCACAACCGACTGCGAGCTGGGTTGCACGGTGCCGGCAAGCGTTCTGGAAGGCCTTGATCTCGTCCTTTCCCTTCCCGGTACGCACGACGAGGATCGAGTAGCCAGCAACGGAGTACTCGACGTAATCACCCACCTCGGGGATCTCCTCGAGCCGGCATGCCACTTGCCACACATGGGGCCAGAGCTTCTCGTTCTCGAGCTGGAAGAACTCCCGATCGAAGTACCGTTCGCGCGGAATGAATCGACGATCGGTGATCGCAAACGGCACCCCCGAAGTGTCGACGTCCTGATCGG
Organism: Actinomycetota bacterium; assembly: GCA_021324045.1. Classification (GTDB taxonomy): domain Bacteria; phylum Actinomycetota; class Acidimicrobiia; order Acidimicrobiales; family RAAP-2; genus JAJPJV01. The sequence continues at coordinate 59,084 of JAJPJV010000035.1, forward strand.
GTGTGAGCAGCTGTGTCATGAGACCTCCATGATCGATCCGCGACGCGTCGCCGAATCCCGGGTACCTCGCCTCGTCATGGCGCGGCTCCCTTCATACTTTTACATCTATTAAAACCTCTGTCAAAGGATGCCGCTCGCCTCGCAGCTGGACGACCACACCGATCGCCGGAGGGCGCTAGGGGGTCAGTCGCCGGTATCGATGACGCCGATCTGGGTGCCGACGGGGTAGGTCTCGTCGACCGCTGCCGTCCAGTGCACGACGCCAGACGCCGGCGAGGCGACCTCGGTCTCTACCTTCTCGGTCTCGATCCGAAAGAGCGGGTCGCCCTCGTTCACCTTGCCGCCCTCCTCGACGATATGGCCGAGCAGCGTCGCCTCGTGGATGGCGAGAGAGACCTTGGGGATACGGATCGGGAACGCCCCCATCAGCGCACCAGGGCCTCGGCGGTTCCGCTCATCGTTCGATGCGCCGCCTCGACCACCGCAGCCACGCTCGGGAACACCTCGGCCTCGAGCGAGGAGGCCTGGGGGATCGGCGCGAACTTCGCGCCAACACGGGCCACGGGCGCGGCGAGCTGGCTGAACAACTCCTCGGTGATGGTGGCCGCGAGCTCGGCACCCGGACCGGCAAAGCGGGTCGCGTAGTGGACGATGACTGCTCGCCGGGTCTTCGCCACCGACTCGAGCACTGTCGGGAAGTCGATCGGCAACAGCGTCCGCAGATCGATGACCTCGTCGCTGACGCCCTCGCCAGCAAGGGTGTCAGCGGCCGCGAGCACCTGAGGCCTCCCGAGCCCGTAGGTGATGATCGTCACGTCGTTTCCGGACCGGACGACCTCGGCCTGACCGAAGGGGATGCTGAACTCGTCAACAGGCACGGCCCCCCGCGTGCCGAGCAGCGCGCCCGTTTCGATGAAGAGCACCGGGTCGTCGTCGAAGATGGCTGTGGTGAGCAGCCCCTTGGCATCCGCGGGCGTCGCAGGCACGGCGACCTTGAGTCCAGGGATGTGCATGAACCACGCTTCGAGCGTCTGCCCGTGGGTTGCCCCCGTACCCATGCCCATCCCACCAAGCGTCGCAGTCCGGATGGTGATCGGAGACGAAAGTCGCCCGCTCGTCATGAACCGCATCTTCGCGGCATGGTTGAGGATCTGGTCGAGGGCGATGGGGATCAGATCGATGAACATGATCTCGGCAACCGCTCGAAACCCCTGAAGGCCCGCTCCCACGGCTGCACCGAGGATTGCCGCTTCCGATATAGGGGTGTCGCGTACCCGATCATGGCCGTACTTGGTTGACAAGCCCTGGGTCACACCGACGATCCCGCCCGCGGGATCGGCGATGTCCTCGCCGAGCAGGAACACTCGCTCGTCTCTGGCGAGTGCCTGGTCCAGAGCGAGGTTGAGCGCCTCGAGCATCGTCATCTCTCGTTCTTGCACCTGGGTCCTCCATTCTCCGGTGTGTGCTCTCGACTGCCACGGCCTGCTGGCGACGTCACTGGCGCCGACGGTCGTGGCGCGTCGCTGACCAATCTCCTCGGCCCGGTCCCTTCAGACCGGCGCCTTGTCGGGGTTGGCGTAGACGTGAGCCATGAGCGACTCTGGCGAAGGCAGCGGAGCGTCGACGACGGTCTTCACCGCTTCTTCCACCGTGTTGAGCGCCGTAGCCTCGATCGAGGAAAGTTCCTCCTCCGTGCACACCCCACTACTCAGCAGCCGGGCTCGGTAGGTAGGGATCGGGTCCTTCGCCTCCGCGTCGGCCAACTGCTCCTTGGGGATGTACACCATGTCGTCACCAATGGAGTGCCCGCGGAAGCGGAATGTCATGCACTCGACCAGCGTGGGGCCCTCACCGGCCCGCGCCCGCTCGATCGCCTCGCTCAGCGTCGCGTAGGCCTCGTCAGGGTCGTTGCCGTTCACCCGGACGCCGGGGAACTCGTACGCTCGCGCACGGTCAGCGATCTGCTTGGTTTTCATCGTCATCCCGATCGGCGTCTTCTCGCCATAGAGGTTGTTCTGGCAGACGAGAACGAGCGGGAGGTTCCATACCGCCGCCATGTTCGCCGCTTCGTGAAATGCTCCGGTGTTCGTTGCGCCATCGCCGAACGTGACCGCCACCACGCGGTCTGCCTTCTCGAGTTGCGCAGCGAGCGCGAGGCCGACTGCCACCGGTATGCCTGCACCGACGATTCCCGTCGAGAGCATCACCCCCGCCTGCGGAGAGGCAATGTGCATGGTCCCGGCTTTTCCTCTACCGGGCGCGATGTCCTTCCCCAAGATCTCGGCGAAGAGGTCAACCAGCGGCACGCCTTTGCCGATGTGGTCATGCACGCCCCGATAGGTGGTAACCAGCTGGTCCGTCGGTCGCAACGCTGCGCCAAGCGCAGCCGCCGTCGCCTCCTGACCGCGGTGGGGGAAGTACACCGCGATGAACTCACCAGTCGTGATCCCCTTGGTCATTCGGTCGTCGGCCGCCTTCATGAGCGTCATCAGCTCGTACATCCTGCGCCGCACCGCTGCCGGCGGCGGTGACGATGGACGCATCTCCATGCCTGCTCCTCCCTCTTGACGATCCCGCTTCGCGAATGATCAGCCTTGTTCAGCAAGGCGACTGAACGATCGACACACCCGAACGCCCTGCCGCTCGCGTCGTTCGAGGCTCGAGGAACCCGAAAGACCCGCCCCCCGAGAACCCAATGTGTCGATCCGACCACCACGAGCGATCAAAGCAATGATTGATGCAATATAGCGTTGGCGGTCGACGCTCGCAGGATAAATGCGCCAGCTTGCTGAGCCCTGCACCCGCGAGGGGCTCCTCTGCTTGACAATCTTTGGCATCTACTACAGGATCGTGCCGGCGTAACCGATAGCCGCAAAGCCACAGAGCGGAGGGGGATCTCGGTCACGTAACGTCACCGTGGCCCTCAAGCTCCATTGATCTCTGAGGAGGGGTAGCACGATGCCTTCGTACACCGAGGACGAAGTCCGGCAGCTCATCGACCGAGACGAGATTCGCCAGCTCATGTACCGCTACGGCCACACCTGGGACAACCTCGATTTCGAGGGGTGGGCCGATGTCTTCACCGAGGACGGCACCTACTGGGAGGGCGGCGGGCCGGTGATCAAGGGCCGCGAGGCGCTGATCGCATATGCACAGGACACCGGCCCCCGCTTCAACGGGCGTTTCCACATCGTGACCAACCAATACGTCGCAGTGGATGGCGACACCGCCAAGGCGCATTCGTACTTCCTCATCGTCGAGGGGCTCACCCCCGTCCTTTCGGGAACCTATGACGACGACGTGGTGCGTACGCCCAAGGGCTGGCGCTTCGCGCAACGTGTCGTCACCTGCCTGTTCCCCGCCGGGTTCCCCATTGCAGGCAACGACATGGCTTCCTGGCTCTTCACTCCAGGGGTGGGCGGCGGGTGGCAGCACCGCTCGAAGTGGCGCGCCAACCAGTACAACCTCCCAGGGCTCGTCTGAACGACGTCCCTGGGGACCAGCCGCGAGCGCTCGGAAGTGCCGGTGGAGCTGAGTGGGACCGGGGTGTGGAGCATCGGGCTCCGCTATGCCGACCCCGGTGAGATCGCCGAGACGGCTGCCGAGCTCGAGGAGCTCGGCTATTGCGGGCTGTGGATCCCCGATCCAGGCGGAGAGGTCTTCGACGCGGTCGAGCGGCTCCTTCGGGCCACGAAGCAGGTCGTCGTGGCAACCGGGGTCCTCAACCTCTGGATGCACACGCCCGAGGAGACAGCACAAGCCCATGCCCGGATCACCGCGCACTACGGCCCCCGTTTCCTCCTCGGCGTGGGCGCCAGTCATGCCCCACTCGTCGAAGAGGCACTGGGCAAGGGGCGCTACCGCAACCCCGTGCGGGCGATGCAGTCGTTCCTCGACGGCCTTGACGGCGCCGCCACGCCACTTGGCGCGGACTCACGCGTCCTCGCGGCACTGGGCCCAAGGATGCTCGAACTCGCTCGCTCACGCGCCAGCGGGGCACACCCCTACAACGTCAGCCCCGAGCACACAGCCTTCGCCCGCCGTGCGCTCGGCACGTCGAAGCTGCTGGCGCCCGAACAAGCCGTCGTTCTGACTGATGACCCCGCCACCGGTCGTGAACTCGCGCGCCAGTACTTGAACCGCTACCTCGAGCTCGAAAACTATGCGAAGAACTTCCTTCGCCTGGGTTTCAGCGAAGACGACATGGCGAATGGCTGCTCCGATCGCCTCGTCGACGCAATCGTGGTTTGGGGAGATGAAGAGGCGATCACCGCCCGCATCGAGGACCATCGCGCGGCGGGCGCCGACCACGTCTGCATCCAGGTGCTCGGAGACGACCCTCTGCCCCGGGAGGCCTGGCGACGGCTCGCCCCTGCGCTTCGAGGAACCTGAGCGAGCGCGGCACCCTGCGCGGCACCCTCTGAGCAATTCTCAGATCAGGAACGAGCGGATCGAGTGAGAAAACCGTGGCACCGACGCTGGTCGTCACGGCAGCTGCGTCGAAACACGATCAGCGGCCCGGCGGCCTAATGTGGCCCTACGATCGTCGTGTTCTGCGATGACAGCCCCTTGCGTACGACCGGTGAGCTCCTCCATGACAGCCAATGATGACCACGAGCACCGGCCGGTCGTGCGCGTCGAGCCACTGGGGGTCGAGATCGAGGTCCGGCCCGGCGAGACATTGATCGAGGCGGCATGGCGCGAGGGGTACCACTGGCCGACGGTCTGCTTCGGACAAGCCGACTGCACTGTGTGCCACGTCGTGGTGCTCGAAGGGTCCGACAACCTCTCAGCGATCGCCTCGGACGAGGAGGCAGCCCTCGAGGTGCTGAGCGGTCACGGACGCCGTAACGTGACCAACCACCGGCTCGCCTGCCGGCTCGAGGTCCACGGTCCCGCCGTGGTACGCAAACGCGGCGTCCGTCGAGAGGTTCCCGGAGCGTGAGCGAAGCGCCCCACACGGGCGCGCCCCGTCAGCGCTCCCTGCGGGTTGCGCCGCTCCCAGAAGCCGAACGGTCTTCGAATCCGTTGCTCTCGACCGTCGGATCGCTCGCTGCAACGAATTTCTTCGCGACGCTGGTCAAGCACCCAGCGGTCTTTCGGCGCTGGGCACCACTCGGTGGTGCCCTGGCTGCTGGTCTGCTCCCTGAGCGCGATCGCGAGCTTCTCATCCTTCGGACGGCTCACCGCTGCGGGTGCTCGTACGCATGGGAGCACCATGGCGTCCTGGCACGCCATGCAGGGCTCAGCGCTGATGAGATTGCTGCGGTTCAAGTAGGCCCGTCATGGCCCCGTTGGACGGCGTTCGACGCAGCACTATTGCGGGCTGTCGACGAGCTCCACGACGACGCGTCCGTGACCGACGAAACCTGGGCGCTGCTGCGCGGCCATTACGGGGAGGCCCAGCTGATGGAGGTGCCGATGCTCGTCGGCCACTATCACGCCGTCTCGTTCGTGATCAACGCGCTCGGAATACAGATCGAACCGGACTTCAGGGTCCCGGGGTCCTTGCGAGACCATCTCCGCGATTGACGAAACTGCCAACCCCAGACTCCGCTCGGGAACCAAGCCACAATACTGATCCTCACTGATCCTTCTTCCCGAGCCGATGGCCTACCGAAATGTCCCCTCCAACAACAGTCCACCGACCTGAACTCTGATCGCAAGCTTGACTGACCAACACAATGATGTAGAGTATTGTTGCCTTGGGCAAAGCCATCGCACGATTGTGCAGAAGGGTTTAGCCACCGTGCTTAAGGGGGAGGTCGAGTGAGCCGCCTGCAATGGGTGTTGCGTGTCGCTGGAGGTTTCATACTGACCGCTGCGATCAGTATGTCGGCAAGTAGTGCTAGCTTCGCAAGTAGTAAATCCACAAAGGCAGCTAGCACGCCCATCAAGGTAGGGGAAATCTGTAGCTGTTCGGGAGTACCAGGATTTTCTCAGTTCTCTGTCCCATCTCAGGAAGTTGTAAAAGCTTGGGCGAAATCTGTGAACGCCAGCGGCGGCATCAATGGTCATCCGATTCAATTAATCGCTGAGGATGACGGTACAAATCCCGGTACATCCTACAGTGACGCGAAAACGCTCATCGCGGACCACGTCGTTGCGATTATTGACGACACGACCCTCGTTGACTCGTGGGCATCACTCGCCGAGCAAGCCAAGATTCCAGTAGTGGGCAATTACACGATCAACACGCCGTTCGATACCAGTCCTGATTTTTATGCCGAAGGTCAGACGAACAGCACAACCCTTCAAGCGGTCGTCGATGTGGCAAAATTTGCGGGCGCAAAGACAATCGGTAACATGTACTGTGCTGAAGCTCCAGTCTGTGCCCAAAGCGTGCCGTTCGTTGAGTCTGCTGGCAAGGCTTTGCATGTACCCGACGTCTTCAACGCTGCGATCTCGGCTACTGCGCCGAACTACACTGCACCGTGTGTAGCTGCCAAGCAAGCAGGTGTCCGTGCCTTGTTTATCGGCGATGCTGCTGCAGTCGACAACCGTGTAGCGGCTAACTGTGCTCAGCAAGGCTTCGAGCCGATTTACGTTACGGAAGGCGCCGGCTTTGATATGAGCCAAGCATCTGCGCCTGCCATTTCAAAGAACCTATGGTCGCAGTACCCAGATATTCCTTTCTGGGTAAACTCTCCGGCAGTAAAGACATTCAATAGAGTGATGGACAAGTATTTCCCAGGCGTACGCACGAATACAGGCCTTTTTACTGAGGATGCATTCATGGATTGGGTATCCGGAAAGCTCCTTCAAGCTGGCATCCAAGCCGGTGGGCTCACAGCTCGCGGGACGCCGAGTGCAAGCGAGGTAACAAAGGGCCTCGAATCGCTTCACAACGATACCCTTGGTGGTCTTGCACCACCGCTCAGCTTTCCAGCAGGAAAGCCACATCCGCAGACTTGCTTCTACATTGGACGTATTCAATCGGGTCACCCAGCCCTTGCGAATCATGGCCGGCCAATTTGCTTAAAGCCCCTGTCATCCCAGTAGTGATTCACAATTGATTTATTGATCTACGCTGCGATTGCCGCCATCCCTCTCGGGCATCCGCACCAAGAACAGCAGCACCTCCGACACATCACCCAGCCAGGTCGGGGAAGCGGTTCTTGGTTGCGGGGATGTGCTCACACAAGATGATGGCCGCTGATGTGTGTTGGACGTTACGTTGTGCGGTTCTGGTCTCGTGACTCGGCCTCGAGCTGTATCTTTCGGCCTCCGAACTTCCTGCGCTTCTCGGCCGATCGTGGCGGTCGCAGTTGCGACTGACTCTAGGTGCCCAACAGCTTGGTGTCGTTGGCATCGGACGTGTCGTCGATTTCTGGCTCACGGTCACGCGTGGGTGACGTCCTCTGATTCGTGCAGTTGGGCGAGTGTTCCAGTGGACGCGCGAAATCGCGAGGGTAGCCGCGCTACCCAGGCGTAGAGGGTGTGGCCGGTCCTTGTTCGCGGAGGCCACCTTGTGCTCAGCGACACGAGCCACCGGGTGGTTCCAATGCGGTTGGACCGCCGAAGACAACAGAGGCTTGCGTCGGACGAGGCGCATTGGACATCGGCCGAAGAGCGGACGCGGATCTGGAGTTCACTTCGGCCACGTCCCGTCTCCGGACCCCAGGCACGGACAGCCCACCATGTGGTTGCCTTCTCGACGAGCACCCAGGCCTCACCGCCTTTTTCGGTCGCGTAGATACAACGAAGCCGTCTCCATAGACAAGAACTTGGTACCGCCCCGCGTCTCACCACGAAGAGGCCGACTTCCACAGGGGCCCACGAACTATCAAATAAAAATCGGCTCCTGGGGAGGATGACTCGGCCGACCGAACTCACCAAGCGAGCACAACAAACAACCGGAGGATGTGATGCAAGTGATCACGGCCACGCAATGGACCAACGAAATTGGACCACTGACTCAACGTGTAATGACGTTTAGTCAAATGATAAGCGACCGCGCTAAGAGCCAACAAGGGAGCATCGACTGGTCGCCACTCGCTGCGTTGGTAGCCACCGACCACTTCGTCAGAGTAGGCGCATACATGGAGGTAATGAATTGGACCGAATATACCAATTTCTTATCAGAATGGGCAGGGGTGACGCGCTTTGAATCTACAATCCTGCGGATCATGGAGGCAGGAAACCGAGTGACCATGCAAATTGAAGAGCGCCATTACAAAGATGAGGAATTCATAAGAAAAAACGTACTCTCGATATTCGAATTCGACGATCGACACATGATTGTCCGCTTAGATATCTACGAGCAAGCAAAGGATAGTGGTCAATGGATAATCGACGCTGCCACTCGCCGTGGCTAACCATCATTCTATCCTTTTCGAGCCCGTGTCAAGCTTCGCCTGCGCACTCATGAACGCCTGCCGTGATATCGGCCCGGAGCATGCATCTTTAGCGGCAGCACGCTCGAGGCGTCAGTGAAGGCCCCGGAATTCGAGCAGTAGGGAAAGTGTTCCAGTGAAACGCCTGATCGGAGCATTACCCGAAACCGCTAGTGCTCGGGTGGTGGCTAGAGCTTCTCGATGATCAGTTCTGGACCCGAAATAGCGCGTTGATCCGCCCTGTGGTGAAGAAGGGCATGATCTGGTCCTTCCAGCGACTGATGGTCTTGGCGAAACGCACCAGCTCCGGCGTGTCGGCGTCGCGAGTGAAGCCGTAGAAGCGGGCGAGCTGCCACCGCGCTGCGCCGAGGAGTTCTTGGACGTGCACGGTGCGCAGTTGCTCGTTAACCACCCACGCCACTCCGAACTCGTTGTAGAGATCACCTCCGCACAGGCCAAGAGAGCTCCAGGCGGGCAAACCTGCGATCACCGAGGCCCTCATGGCCGCGGGCCGAACCCGCCGGATCCCGGAGGAGGTCGTCATTCCTGCCGCGGCGACCGAAGGTCTCCCGTTGGACTCTGCGTCTGCGACATCCACGCGAGTCAGCTCGCTTTAGTGGTCTCCTCATAAACGGGAGGCAGCCCGCCTTCTAACGGATCAATCCGAATGCGAGATAGAACCGAGCGCTTGATTCTCCACCCGGTAGTCGTACGCACATAATGCTCGTTGTAGTGACCGTATCCACGGAACCCGATCGGCGGCCCATCGCCAGGCCACTGTAAGTAATCAGTCATGGCCCAGATCCCCGTCGCTGTAGCGGATCCGGTGATCGTTATCTCAGGCATGTAGCCACGGTGGACAGTCGTAACGCCTTTAGTGATCATTTTCACCCAGGAAATGAACTGATCACGGCCGTCGTGAACCTGGCCCTCCGGGGTCACCTCGGTCTTGAGTTGATCGCGATCGAACACCAGGTTCTGCTCAGCAAACACGAACTGGAGATCCTCCGTGAAGATTTCCGTCCACAGATCCCAGTTCTTAGTGTCAAGGTAGCGAAAATATCGAGCTTTTAGTTTCTTAATCTCTTCGATATCAAGCAACTGCTGTACTGCGTCATTTTCCAATGCAGGTGCTCCCCCGTGCTGTCGGGCATGCTTCTCAGGAAAATTAGGATAGCGAAAGCTTCGAAACCGGACAAGTCTCCAGCTATTAGTCGCAAGGCTAGATGAACAATTTGTGGCATTCGGAATCGAAAGATGCGTTGTGGTCATGGGCACTCGTCGGCAAACACCTTTCAAGTTCGACCTGTCGGTCGACCTCAAGCTCTCGAGATTCTTCGACGTCATCTCAGGCGAGCATTTTGTGTTCGCCGACCTCAGGGCGCGAACACCATGGGGTCGGCGTGGGTCGTCGACGAGGGACTGCCGTGGACGCACCACCGCCATCGCGGCGTACCAGGAGATCTCGAACGAGCGCGAGGCAACACTTTGGCCCTCTTCCCCAACGCGCGGGCAGATCCTCCTTCCTGTCCGGTGCGCGAGGACGCCAGTAACCGCTCACGACTTCTTGCTGAACGTTTTCGCCGCGCAGTCCGGATTCGCAGAGCGCCAGCGGCGCTTGGGCCAGACAAGGCAGACGGCCTTCCCAGCCATCGGCAAGTGCTGGGGTCGCCGTGTGGCAGCCGTGCTTGTGGGTCATCCGGTGCTTTGGCCACACTCACTGGCTCTGCCAGTGAGTGTGGCCAATCAGTTCCCTTAACCGAATCCGCTCAGGAACAGGAACCCCGGCGACGATCTCTTTTACACTCTTTCAGGGCCCGAAGCCCAGTCGAATGGCGTCAGCGCCGGAATTACCTCTCGAGAAACCTTTACGTGGTCACCACCACCTCTGAATGGCTACCCGTAGTGATACAAGGGCCTCACGTTGACACCGACATCAGCAGTTACCCCCAGCAGGTTGGGCGAAAGCCGTCCAGCATTCGAAACTTGGCCCCGCCTTCCAACCTCCGCGAACTCCCCAGGTCAATTATCGAGGATTTGCTACTAACAGGCGTCAGTGACCAGTCGCCACCTCTTGTGATACGTTCACATTTGTCTATCCACAGGAGATATGTAAATGCCTCGAATTCAGCCAGCAGAAACGGGCTTACCGGCACCGCCCAGCGATGACCAGGCCGCCCGGATACAACACACCCTTGGAAGCATCCTCGCCTACCGACCGGAAGTTGCAGCATCGATAGGCGAAGCCATCAGGGCCCTAGCTATAAGCGGGACGATTAGTTCCCGTCTACAGGAGCTCATCAGACTGCGAATCGCATTCCACAACCAGTGCCGTAGTTGCATGGCGATGCGCTATTCAGCCGCGCTGAATGACGGTCTTACAGAAGAACTCGTTTGTTCTCTGGAGCGACCCGAAGAGGCGGAAGACCTGAGCGACGCTGAACGGGCGGCCCTGCGCTTCGCCGACCTATTCGCCACGAACCATCTCGCTATTGACGAAACCGTCTACGATCAGCTGCGACGATACTTTACCGAGGCCGAGCTCGTAGAAATCGGGCTCAATTGCGCAATTTGTGTGGGAATGGGTCGCTTGGCCGCCACATGGCATGTAATCGACGACCTGCCCGATAGGTTCCGCCAAGAAGGCGTAATCACTCCCTGGGGTGGCGACGGAGTAGTCATGCGCAGCTTCTCCTAAACGCCAGGTGCCTCTTCGCACTACTGGCCCTGACCGAGGAGCTTCTCGCCCTCGATCAGCTTGCGGATGATCTGCTCGGGTGTGTGCCGGCGTCTCTTCATGGTCGTGCGGTCCTCCTTCCCCACATGATGGGGCTCGGACTCGCACAACGGGTGGCTCAGCTCACGGGGACCCGGTCAAGGATCGCCGAGTCCCTCAACCAACCGCTCGCGGACCGTGCCGACCACCGTCGACCAAAACCGGCGCTCCGCGCTGGAGTGGGGGGCGTGACGGAGACCGGTAGCACTTCATAGGTATCCACCGGCGCGGCCAGGGGCCTCGCCATTCTTGCGGCAGTCACAGCTGCGA
>JAJPJV010000029.1 GCA_021324045.1 Actinomycetota bacterium
CTTCGAGCACTACCGGCTTCGTCTTCTCGCACACTGCGGCCTCAAATGGCAGACTCACCGGGCCGCATCAATGCGGGGCCGCAACCCCCACTTGGCCGCGTAGCGCCCCAAAACCACCGTCTGATCCCCGTCCCGCTCTCTTCGATCGCGCCTCGAACGCCGGAAACGGCAGAAACAGGGGAGATAATCACCGGAGAGGACGGGGCCAGGGCAAGGACGGCGCCGTGCCTACATCGACTTTTTCAGGTCGAAGTAAGCGAATCACTCCATTGAGAATAACTTTTTAAGGGTTCCGCCTAGCGGCGCTGGCATATATCCATCGCCATAAGGCCAGTCAATGAATCCCAGGGCAGCGCTCGTTCCACCATCCACGTGAAGAGTCGTTCCGGTGATCGATCGTGACAGGTCACTGGCCAAAAATAACACAGCATTCACTATGTCATCGACTGACGGTGCTTCCTTCAATGGAATATACATCTCGAATGCGCGATCAAATACACTATAATCGTTGCCGAGATCAGCAAGTCGGGAGAAGTCCTCTGGTCGCAAGGCTGCATTCGAAGTTTTAGCAGGATTGGTGTCAGGCGCGATTAAATTCACACGTATGTGCTCGGCACCAAGCTCAAGAGCCATAGCTCTGCTGAAATTAGTAGTCGCCGCCTTAGCGCCCGCATAGACGGCGTAAGTAGCTGCCCCTCTGTGAGCTTCTATCGTTGTAAAGTTAATAATACTTCCACCCTTCCCTCCCTTACGTATCAGGGGGATCGCTCGGCGCATACTGTCGATCACGTATCCATAGTTAAGCCGGATCTCTAGGAGATTCTGCTCGCGCGTCGTCTCCATAAAATACCTGCGCTGAAGCCCGCCGACCACATTGACGACGATATCAATGTGATCGAAATCATGTTCAACTTGGTCATAAAAACGATCAAGAGCGCGGGAATCTGCGACATCAGCATGAACTGAGGTGATTTTGGAACCGAAGGCCTCAACGTCTGCGACAATGGCATGTACCGCTTCCTCATCGCAATCACAGGTCGCGATGTTTATGCCAGCACTCGCCAGCCCAAGGGTAACCGCGCGCCCGACGATACCACCCGCACCTCCTACTATCACCGCGTTCTTTCCTGCTAGATTCTTGTATGCTTCTAGTAACCCCATCTCACTCCCTCTAAGCATCCGTTTAATGGACAGCTCACGGCTCATTATTTTCATATTATATCGGTAGCATTGCGATTTGTCCGTTTCATAGTTCGACCACGAATCGTGGTATAAGACTGACTACATTCACAAAATTCGCTTCATTCCTGGGATTCCCGAGCTTTGAAATTACACACATAACCACTCGAGCAAGCAAGCATGCTGGTTACCGCAATAAGCGGCTCCAGGCAACGAGAGCTCCGATTCGAGCGGCAGACGGAGTATCCATTGCATGCCCGAGTAAGCAACAACCGAAGCCGATAGTGCTCGAAGTTGCGTATATCGCCGCCGGCTGAATTCTGAGTGTGAGTATCCCCATCGTGGCCCGATGGCCATGTTGGGCTTGGGCCTGTCAGCGCCGGGTGACTGCGAGGGTGACCCAAATTCTGACTGGCTCAGTGCCTTGCTGGGGATCTGTCCGCTCGCAACTGCCGGCTCCGGCCCGGTCGGAGTTGCTGGCCTAATCAGGAGCTTGACCACCGAGTCGATTCGGTGTGTCCCGTCACAGTCCTGCCGTCTCCTCCCGGAGCGGAACCCAACCAACGGTCCTCGGGCGAAGGAGTAAACGCATGACCATCCTGGCAGACGATGTCGACGTCATGATCGGTGTTGACACGCACACGCACACGCACTCCATTGCGGTCGTCGACGCGGACGGGTGCCGTCATCGGTGAGCTCATTGTGGACGCCGACCCTGGCGGCTTCCACGATCTGGCCGATCTGGCCACGGCCCACGGGTCTCGGCGCGCATGGTCAATCGAGGGAACAGGCGGCTACGGCGCGCCTTGCACGGTTCTTGCTCGAGGCGACAGAGCAGATCATCGCGCCCGACCGTCCGCACCGCGCCGGGGCGGGGCCAAGTCCGACTCGATCGACGCCATCCGAGCCGCCCGGGAAGCGCTGGGCCGGACCGAGCTAGTCGAACCCAAGATCCGAGGCGAGCGAGCAGCCCTGGCGGCCTTACTCGGCGGCCTGGCACTCGGCAGTGGACTCGGGAACCGACGTCCAGCGCCAACTGCACGGTCTCATCGTGTCAGCGCCCGAGGAGCTGCGACAGTGCTTCCGCGGCTCGTCGACCGTCCGCATCCTCCAGCGGGCCGCTCGTCTCCAGATCGACGAGCGATGGGGCGTCGAGATGAAGACCACGGCACAAGTACTTCGCTCATTGGCACACCGGGCGGCAATGCTCGCCGGCGAAGCGAAGGGGCACGAGCTCGCGATCGCCGCGCTCGTGCGGTCCTGGCGTCCCGACCTCCTCGGCCAGCTTGGCGTGGGCCCAATCGTCGCTGCGACGGTGCTGTGCGCGTGGTCTCATCCACACTGGTTCTAAAGTGAGGCGGCATTCGCCATGCTCGCCGGCGCGGCCCCCATCCCGGCTTCCTCGGGAGTCACGAATCGCCACCGGTTGAACCGCTTCGGCGGTCGACAGCTCAACAGGGCGCTTCACACCGTCGTGATCAACCGGATCCGGCTCGACCCAGTGATGAGGGCCTGCGTCGAAGCCCGCACCAAGGAGGGTCGATCCTCTCGAAAGATCAAGAGGTGCCTGAAGCGTTACGTCGCCCGCCAGCTCTACCGCCAGCTCGAGCATCCGCCACTTGACAAGTCATAGGAGCGCCGCCTTTGCCGCAGGTGAAAAAAATGTCCCCCTTCCCCATCGGCTGGGAACGGGGAATGACGGTTCTGCGGGATCGGGGGGCGGAGCTGCGGCCTCTGTTCCGGCCGCCAATTTGTCTCAGCGGACCTCCCGATCTCGCCCGGCTCGGGCGCTACCCCTCCTCGTGATCGACGAGGTCGGCTACATCCCCTTGGAGGCCGACGCGCGAGCCTGTTCTTCCAGTTGGTCTCCGCCCGCTACAAGTGCACCAGCTCATCGTGACCTCGAACAAGGCTTTCGGCCAGTGGGGCGAGGCCTTCGGCGACGCAGTGGTTGCCGCCGCGATGATCGACCACTGCGTCCACCACGCCGAGGTGGTCTCCATGAAAGGCGACAGCTACCGCCGCCTGAAGAACCAGGACCTCGGGAGGAGGCCTACTGACGACGCACCGTGACCACAGCCGCCGGGGACGGGTCAAGATTCAACCGGTGAAAAGGGAGCAGGATTCGGGCGACATTGACAGGGTGCATTACGCCAGAGCTTCTCGATGATCAGCTTCTGGGCCTCCCTTCGCGGGTCGTTCTTCCTGTCGTAGCGACCAAGAGTCGCTCATTGGACCCTGCGTCTGACGTCGTCGATGCAGGCGTTGGGAGCTTTACCGCGCGGAAGGAGTCGAAGGTGATCGTGGTCCCGGGCAGCGAACAACCCAGCACCTTCGCTTAGTCTGCGTGAGGGTCGATGGCGCAGACCTCCACGTGGTCCCTGAGCTAGCAGGTGCGATCGGTCAGCCAGGGCGACACCGAAGCTGCGGCGCGGTGCTTCGGACGCCGCAGTGAGAGGAGATGGCTGAAGGCTGCTTCGGCGGGCTTAGACCGCGCCCGGGAGCAATGCAGCACTTGCCGAAGATCGCTGGATGCCAGCGTTGTCCGCTCCAGGGCACACCCAGCCTACATCCAACCACAGCCACCTCCGACGAGGGTATCGACCCGAATGGACAGCGTCGCTATCGATCAGGCATCCAACCTTTCTCGACCTCTTCACCAGCTGCCTGCATATTCTTTATTACAACCTCGCCGACGACATCGTGCTCGGCCGACTTGCTGAATTCGACCATCTCACCGCCTTTGGTCAGTACATGGGTATGACCAGGCGCTACATAAAATGCATCCCCGGCCTTGAACGTCTCGTCACCGTTAGGGGTTTTGTAGATCACCGTTCCTGCCAGCACATAGCCCCAGTGCTCGCAGGTGCAGGCATCGCCTGGCAGGCCCTTGAAGTAAGGCGACAGGTCGAAATCAGCGATGTGCTTCTCTATGGATACGAAGTACCCACCCTCAAGCTTGTCCTGGCGTCCGTCGAATGCCTCGCTCCGAGTCTTTGACGCGGTGTCCCACGATGTCTTGGGCATCGGAATCCCCTTTCACTGCACCTCCCTGCTGTCATGCAACAATCTATGCAAAATTTTTGACCTTGTCCACGAAATGGTCAACGGCCTGCGATTGCTGACAAGACCTTCGCTGCATCTCGAGGCTTGCACGGCTGTGGCCTTCGGTGGGGCCACGCTCATGCCTCCCTTCTGCGGAAAGCAACCATGATTTGGCTGCCATTCCTTTATTAGCGCGGCCAAACCGTGTATGCGGTTCCGCTGCACATGTGAGCGACCCCCTCTCCCCGAAGTTCAACCACAAACAGTTGCCCGACCATACTTGACCCGAGCATGGCAACAACATCCCACAAGGTGATCAAATCCACGGGATTCATAGCCCTGCGATGAAGGAACTTCTTGACGAGCGCCTGCATCTTCATAAATTGAAGCTGCAACTGCGTCAGAAGGTAGCCTTGAACACCTCAGGCATCTCCGCTAGGTATCGACATAGTTGTGCAAAGAGAGCACGGTTTTCCCAGATCAAAACAGCGCGCTCAATGCTAACGATGTCTCGACAATCTGCTCCCGACAGGATCTGGCTCACCTACATCACCGAGCACGCAACCACCGAGGGCAAGCACTACGCCTGCTGCATCAACGACGTCTTCTCGAACCGGATGATGGTCGGATCGCGCCCCCCGGAGTGGTGTAGTTCGGTTTCGCCGTGATCGTCGGCGTTGGGTCCAGTTTGTCACGCAGTGACGGCGAGTGCTTCGTCGCTGGTGATCGTGGTCTCGGTGGTGCCGATCTTGGCCATGGATTCTTCGGATAGGTAGCGCCGCTCGGCGAAGCCCATTCGTCGTGGGCCTCGACGATCACGGCGGTGACGAGTCGTGCGATCACGGTGTCGTTGGGGAAGATGCCCACGACGACGTTGGTTCTGCGTTTGATCTCCCCGCTGAGCCGCTCGAGGGGGTTGGTGGACCAGACTTTGCGCCAGTGAACCTGGGGGAAGCTGGTGAACGCCAGGAGGTCCTCGGAGGCGTCTGCGAGCATGGCGGACACCTCAGGAAACCGCCCTCTCTTGTGCCGCAGCACTGGGCGGGTTGGTTTCGCGCACCTTGGCCATGGCGCCTTCTTCGGACAAGGCGGTCGCGCTAGACGAGACGCACCTCATCGAGTGGTGTCAGGGATGCTCTTCCAGGCTCTCGCCCCGGGTCGTGAGGCGGCTCGATTCACTTAGCGGTGCCACCATCGTGGGCTCATCCTGTTGCCTACTGGCTCAGGACGAGCGTCATCATCGGCAAGTTCACGACGCCCTGCGGGCTCAAGCCGGCCTGTGCCAGTGGATCGGGGACTGAGCGAGGGCGACGGACACCGATCAGGAGCGCATGTTCCACGCTCCTATAGCGTGTGCCTTGCATGGTCGTCGCGAGGTGGGCCCACCTGCATGACACAAGAGATGGAGTGCATATGCGCCGACGCGAATTGATGCACGTCGCTCGCGCGGGCAGAATTCATCGAGACGGCTGATCGAACCGTCGGGAGGGGGACGCACATGGCAGTCCGCGTAGACGAGGAATCCGGGGCACAGGTCGTGCCGTGGCGGGTCACCAGCGAAATAGCGCTCCCGCGGGAGCGTTATTTCGACCGCTCCTTTTACGAACTCGAGAAAGAGAAGCTCTGGCCTCACGTCTGGCAGATGGCCTGCCGCCTGGAAGAGATCCCCAACCCGGGGGATTTCGTGGAATACGAGATCGTCGATCAGTCCATCCTCGTCGTCCGTCAGGCTGACGGCACGGTGAAGGCGTTCGAGAACGCCTGCCGACACCGTGCCACCCAGCTTGCCGTCGACCGTGGCCGCTTCCGGGGAGGCCAGATCGTCTGCCCCTTCCACGGTTGGCGCTGGAACCTGGACGGGACCAGCTCCTTCGTGTTCCATGAAGAGCAGTTCGCACCCGAGTGTCTCCGCCCCGAGGATCTCCGGCTGAGAGAGTGCCTGGTTGAGACCTGGGGTGGCTGTGTATGGATCAATATGGATCGCGCGGCACCGCCCCTGCGAGAAGCCCTTGCGCCCGTGGCGAGCGTTCTGGACGGCCTGGGCGTCGCGAACATGCGGGTCAAGTACTGGAAAGAGACCATCCTCAATGCCAACTGGAAGATGGCCCAAGAAGCGTTCTTCGAGGGCTATCACGTTCCCCAGACCCATCCCCAGCTCTGGGAGGTCGGCGCGGAAGCAACGATGCCCGCTGTCTACCGCACCTTCGAGAACGGTCACGGGCAGTTCCTCGGGGGAAGCGAGTTCGCCGAGATGACAGCCGAGACCTTCATCGAGATGATGCGCCGACTGTGGGAAGGACAAGACGCGATGACCCTCGAGAGAGAGGTCCGTCTGTTCGAGGGGCTCCGTCACAAGGTACCCGCAGGCGAGAACTTCACGATGGCGGCGGTGCAGGCACTCTACGACTACGCGGAGGGCGCTGGGATCCCGATGCCGCCCCTCGAGAACGCCGGTCTGTGGGGAGGTGGGGTCTTCTTGTTCCCGAACTTCATGATGCTCCCGATGTGGGCGAACGCCCTCTCCTACCGAAGCCGGCCGTATCGCGACGACCCAGAATGGTGCCGGTTCGAGGTGTGGTCGCTCGAGACTTACCCCGCGGGGGACGAGCCCGAAGGCCAACCGCTCGTCGAACGCTATGCCAAGGATGACGCCGAGCACTGGGGTCTCATCCCGCGACAGGACTTCAGCAACATCGAGCGTCAGCAACGTGGCCTTCACACCCGCAACTTCCAGGCCATGCGCCTCGCAACCGAGTGGGACAGTCTCATCACCAACATGCACCGTGAGCTCGATCGGTACCTTGCGCGATGACCACGCTGCTTGAGGGAACTCCCTCCGACGAGGCCTCGGCGGTCCTGGCCATCGGTCGTTGCGTTGTGAAGGCCATGTTCGTCTCGATGTGCGCTCGCCACCCCGAGGGAAAGGACGCCGATTACCTCCGGTGGCACACCTTCGACCACCGTCCCGAGCAGTTCCGCCTGGACTCGGTGCGGGGCGCCATCCGATTGGTCTCAACCCCAGCGTGCCGATCCTCGCGAGCCGCGAGCGCTGGGCGCTTTGATGCCGTCGATCACGTGATGACCTACTTCTTTGCCGACACCGCGGCCATGCAGGCATTCAACGATCTCGCGGTCGCCCTCGGAGGAGCCGGGCGGATCCCCTACCTCTTGCCCCTGGTGGAACGAGGTCTTTACGGGCTCGACGGGATGGCTGCAGCGCCAAGGGTGAAGGTCGGTGCTGACGTGTTGCCCTGGTGGCCCTTGCGGGGTGCCTACCTGGTGGTCGAGGAAGGCAGCGCTCCGGCGGGCGACCTCGTGAACGTGGCCGGAGTCGCCGGGGTCTGGTGGGGATCCGGCATGGCACTCGATCCGGCGTTTGCCACGGCAGATGGAAAGCCGATCAGTTCGGTCGCCGGGCTACAGATCAGTTTCTGCTTCCTCGACGATGATCCCGTGGAGACGGCGCAACGAATCGCGACCAACCTCGACGAGCGTTGGAAGCGGACCAACGTCGTCCCTCTCCTCGCAGGACCCTTTTACACGGTGACCGGCGAAGACTGCGGGCATCACCTTCCCTGAAGCACCCTGGCGTGCAATCGGCGCGAGACCGACCGCATCTACTTCCCCTCGCGCCCGCGCAGCAGCTCCGGGTAGCACTGCTCGACGAGCATCCGGCACCCATCCTGCCAACGAACCTCGCAATGGCCGAGGGTTTCGTGCATCAGCGTCGTGTCCGGGACGAGTGAGCGGTACGCGGCTGGGGTGTACTCGAAGATTGGGTCCTTACCGATGAGCTCACCCATGAAGGTGCAGTATTCCTCGACGGTGACGATGTCGTCACCGCACCAGTTCACGACGAGTGGCGGAACTCGGCCGGCTTGGAGGGCAGCGACGCCAAGGCGCGCGCTGTCAGGCTCGAACATCGGCCGGAAGAACGTTGGGCTCTCCGGGTGGACCGGGATGGGCTCGCCTTTGACGAGGAGGTCGAGCCGCTCGCGCATCGGACCCCCCTCGACCCCCGAGACGCTCCCCACTCTGATGATGGTGGTGGGGACTTCGAACCGCCGCGACAGGAAGCTGACAACAGCCTCGTTCGCAACTTTGGTGAACGCATACGGTGCATAGGTGTGGATCCCGAAGGGATGTGTTTCGGGAACCGGAGTCGCACCCCCGGGGGGTTCGTACACCGAGATGCTCGACGCGAAGAGGAAGCCCTTTACGCCGTGAAGGTGGGAGAACAGGCGACCAGTCGCGTCTGCGTACGCGTCGTACGAGTGCGGCCATGGCCCGAGTGGCTCATAGACGGCACTCATGGGCAAGGCTGTGTAGTACACGTAGTCGAAGTCGGTCGGGAGGTCGTCGAAGGAATCGAACAGGTCGTGCACGATCGGGTGCATCCCGAGGGCCTCGATCCGCTCCCGAGACCCCGGCTCGGAAAACCGGGCCATGATGGATACGTCGTTGTCCTTGGCGAGCAGCCGTGCCGCTGGCGCGCTCACCGGCCCCTTCCCGCCGACGAAGAGTACTTTCTGTCCCTGCACACGACCCCCAACGCCACGATCGAGCACCTTCGAAACGAACCAGTGTACCGCTCAAGGCGGGGGCGCCGACACCTCGCCTACGGTGCCGCAGGGGCAACGGAGCCGTAGGCCACGGTGAACCCGTTGGAGCTGAGGGGCGAGGGAGTGGAAACTGCGACGCCGTCTTGCACCATGATGGCCTCCGTCAACGTGGTCTCGGGACCAGCGATCCCAAGGCCGTCAAAGGTCACTGGGGGACTGTAGGTGGCGAGCCCGACCGGGCTTCCGTTGACACTGGGGGCTTCAACGATCCACTCCGCGGACGAGGCCGGACCGGTGTAGGTCTGATCCGTGACGAAGCGCTCTCCGTTCGTGTCGTCGGTCAGGGAAATGGACCAGTCAGTGCCGCCGACCTGGCCGATGGTCACCGTGACCTCGTCGCCCGCGCTCACCACCATCGAGGTGATGTCCACTGGGGGCGCAGGAAGGATCTCCCACCACGGCTGGATCACGAAGTAGTTGGGGTTGTAGGGGTCGATGAACTCGCTAATGCCTGCCTGGATGAGCGACGTGTTGCCCCATCCGTCGATCCCGACCCATGCGGCCATCGCGTCGCCGACCGGCGTGCCGCTGACGAGGGAAGGAACGTTGAAGGTCCCGGTGACCGAGGCGTACGGGCCGTTGCCCACGATGTAACCGGACCAGTTGGAGGTCGCGACCGTCGTGACGGTGATCGCAGGTGCTGAAACCGAGATGGACAGCGCCTGGCTCGCGCTCTGGGCCGTCGGCGCCGTCGAATCGGTCACCTGGACCGTGAAGGCGAAGCTGCCCGGACTGTCGGGCGTCCCCGAGATGACCCCAGCTGGCGAGAGGTTCAGGCCTGGAGGCAGCGACCCCGAGACCAGTGCCCACGAGTACGGCGGCGTCCCACCAGAGGCGGCGAGGGCTCCCGTGTAGGGGATCCCTACCGTGGCCCCGGGCAGCTCGGTGGTGGTGATGGTCAGTGGTGGCGCCGAGGTCGATTGTCCGAGGGACTCGAGCTCGGAAAGCACGTCGTCCCCCACGGCCAGGGGTCCGCCGAAGAGGTATCCGCGCACCAGCGTTGCCGCAGCGCCGGCAAGGTACGTCGACACCGGGCCCGGCAGCGGGCCCGAGGGCGGGACGAGGAGCACGGGGCCATCGACGCCCGGCGAGCCCATGAAGACCCCACCGGAAAGCGCGTCGGGGAAGTTCGCCCCTGTCGCGGCCCCGAAGACCGTGGCCTGCGGGAAGAAGGTCGCGGCGACCGCCGCCGAGGTCCCGTAGAGGTCTGCTCCGTACACCGGGGTCGCGGACGGATCTGCACCGTACGCGGCGAGCGGCCCCCCGATCGCATACCTCGTGTCGTTCGGGTGGGCCGCCAGGTAGGCCGCGGTCTGCGGCGACTGCGTCGTGCCGTCGGTGAGCAGGATCGCTCCTTTCGTCTCGATCGCCGCCGGGACAGCGGAGAGCGCGTCCGGGAAGTTGAGCCCAGTCGCCTCGAAGATCGTCGAGGGATTCCCCAGCACTTCGGCAATGTCGACGGCCGTGGCGAACTCGTTGGCACCGGCGATGCGCTGGGTGACGTAGCCAAGGGCTTGCAGCTGAGCATCGATGTTGGGGCTGAGCGCGAGGTCTCCACCCAGGATGTACACCGTCCCTCCCACGGGCAGCACCCGCTGGATCTCAGCTTGGACTCGGGGATCGAGGACGGAGCTGAGTGAAGCCCCCGGGGTGATCAGCAGTGGGCCGCCGACCTTGGCGGCCAATGGTCCACCGGCCAGCGCGTCAGAGAAGAAGTCTGAGCGAGCGAGGACGACCGCCTTGGCTGACCCAGCGACTGGGAACTCGGCCTGGGAGACCGCGATCGAGGTTCCAATGGCGTCGGTGCCATAGATGCGGGTGACCGTCGGTGGCGAGCTCGGGCTTGCGCCAGCCGCAGTGGTCGCAACGAGCACGATCGCACCGCCGAGCACGAGCGAGCCGACCACAGCGCCAAGTCGACGCGCGCCGCGCCGCACGCGCCACCGTCCACCCGCCATGTCACCCTCGCTGGCCATCGCGTCAGCTGCGAAAGTGCCAATGGTAACGCATGGGTCCGCGAAATCCCGTCATCGGTACACCAGAGCGATACCGGTGCGAGACGCCTGATCAGGGCGTGGGCTCGCGAGGCTCTCCCTCGGGCGCGGGTGGAACGTGGGGGAAGAGCTCCTCGAACGCCCCGACGGTGATCCGCTGCCGGAGATCGGGACTCACATCGTCGAAGAGCTCGTGGAGGACCTTCTGGGTATGCCCGAACGTCCCCTCGTAATGAGGGTAGTCACTCCCCCACAGCACGTTCTTCCAGCCCATCGCAGCCGCTGCTGCGACCGCTGAACGATCGTGTTGGAACGATGCGTACACCTGCTCGTAGAGGTAGCGGCTCGGGAGCTTGGAGAGCTTCGGACGGACGGCGGCACCGTGTTGGCGATATGCCTCGTCCATGCGATCAGCGATGAACGGTCCCCACGTGGCGCCGCCCTCGGACACCAGGACCCGGAGGTCGGGATGACGATCGAGCGCACCGCAGGCGATGAGCTGGCACACGGCGCGCTGGCCACCGTAAGTGGTCTCGACGTAATTGAGGACTGCTCCGCCTCTTCCACGGTGGTAGACGCCGGTGCGCTCATCGGGCTTGTGGGGCTCCGTGCCAATGTGAAAACCGATCACGAGGCCCGTCTCGGCGAACGCAGCCCACATCGGGTCCCATTCAGGGTCTTGCCACGGTGGTCGACCGAACGGCGGCCGCACCGGGAGAAACCCGGCGTGGAAGCCACAGCTCGCGGCGCGCTCGATCTCTGCGACCGCGTCGTTCACGTCGAGAAGCGGCACCGATGCGCAACAGATATAGCGGCTCGAATGGTTCTGGAAGTCAAGCGCCCAGTCGTTGAGGACACGGACCCCTTCTCTCAAGAGAAGGGGATCCTTGATGTTGAAGGCCCAGATGCCGAGCGACGGGTAGATCACCTCCGCCCAGATACCCTCCTCATCGAGGTCCTTCAGACGCAACGTTGGGTCGTTCGCCCCGGGTGCACGGATAATTGGGTCGTCAACGGCATCTTCCGGACGCGCCATGGTTGCCATGACCTGCTCGATCTTCGGCAGTTTCCGGCGGAAGCTCTCGCCGTCGACGAAGACGGTCTCCCACTCCCCGTCGGGATCCTTCACGGCGCGAGGCATCCGGTCGGCAAGGTCGGCAGGCAGATTGGCGGTGAAGAGATCTTGCGGTTCCACCAGGTGCGAATCACCGGAATTCGCCCAGATCTTGGCCATGATCACGCTCCTCTCGGGCGGCGAGTGCACTCGGAAGGCACTTTGAAAACAAACGTATTCTAACACGTCCGTCGTCGCCGCGCTCGGTCGGCTCCCGACGGGCCAACTCCCTTTGCGCAGCAGCCGCCTGGCCGTCTTGGGTCAAAACCCAGGCCGGCCCCGGACTCAATCGCCCTTCCACCCCAAGGCGGGCAAGGTGAAGCGCAGGACGTGGTCGAGGGCGGCCCGGCGCGACATGCGGAAGCGGCCGTCGAGCACCCATCGCCAGACCTCGCGGGTCAAGGCGTAGATCGAAACAGCGTCGCGCCTCGGGACGGTGGTCGGGAAGCTCCCGTCCCGCTTGCCGGCCGCCAGCACCTGGACGAGCGGCCTGGTCATGAGGTCGACTGCCGCTCGCTCCTCCTGCGTGTACCTGGTGGGCTCCCGCACCACCTCCGCCCGGATCACCGCCATTCGTTGCGCCCGTCGTGCGTCGTAGGCAAAGCTGAGCAGCTCGTCGATCCATTCTTCCACCGCTGCACGCGGCGAGGTCGCGGCTGCGACCCTGTCGGCCAGCCGCTTGGCAGATCGCTCGGCATCACGGCGATAGATCGCCTTGACGAGGTCGTCCTTGGAGCCGAAGTGCCGGTAGAACGCGCGCGTGGACAGACCGGCCTCGTCGAGGATGTCCTGGACAGTCGCATCCGCGTAGGAGTTTCGGCGCATGACGGTGGTCGCGGCGTCGAGAATGAGCTGGATCTCCGTCTCTTCCAGAAACCGCCGAGGACGACCGATACCGCGCCGAGAGGTCCTGGTAGGTGCAGCCATGGTCAGGCTCCTCTGAAGCGCTTCAGACGGTCTCGCCCATCCGGAGCGTTCGTAGCATGGCGCCCAGGCCCGGATGGCGGCTGGCGAATGCCTCGGTGTTGAGGGCATCGCCCAGTTCCACCGGATCCCATTTCCGGTCCTCTGGAACCGTCACGGTGGTATGCGGGGACCAGGGGTGAATATGGGTCACCGTCTTTCCTCCCGCCATGAACACCTGTCCGTTCACGTGGCGAGAGTGGTCCGAAGCCAACCAGACGACGAGCGGTGCGACATTCCACGGGTTGTGCGGATCCCATTCCTCGTACTCGTCGGGCTCGCGCACTTCGCGCTGCACGCCCGGGATCGTGGCGATGAGGCGCGTCGTCCCGCTCGGCGCGACACAGTTTGCCCGCACCCCGTAGCGCTCCATCTCCTGGGCGAGAGCGATCGTGAACATCGCGATCCCTCCTTTGGCTGCCGCGTAGTTCGTCTGCCCGACATTGCCGAACAGCCCGACGCTCGAGGTCGTACAGATGACCGATGCATTGACCGGGCCACCGATCTCCTTGCTGACCTGACGCCAGTGCTCACACGCATGCCGGGCAGGGGCGAAATGGCCCTTCAGGTGAACTTTGATGACCGCATCCCAATCGGCCTCGTCCATGTTGAAGATCATCTTGTCTCGCAAGATGCCCGCGTTGAGTACCAAGATGTCGAGGCGCCCGAACGTGTCGATCGCTTGGCGCACCATGTTGCGGGCGCCGGCGAAGTCCGACACGTCGTCGGCGTTGGCAACGGCTTCGCCGCCGTTGCGTGCAATCCGATCGACGACCGCCTGGGCGACGCTGCGGTCCGCGCCTTCGCCTCTCGTCGATCCCCCCAGGTCGTTGACAACCACTTTGGCGCCCGCTGCTGCCAGGTCCAATGCATGCCCGCGGCCGACCCCATGGCCCGCCCCGGTCACGAGAGCAACCTTTCCGTCCAGAAGCGCCATTCGTACCCCTTCCTGCCCGTCGTCGAGGCGTACGTGCCTGCTCACTATGTTCGGAGGCCGACGTCGGCCGCAATGAGGCTACTCTGCATGACCGGCTCGTCCTGACGCGATTGTCCTCGAACCGCCTGCACGGCCAACGGGCGTCCCGGTCCGCTCTTTGCCAGGAGCCGGGGATGCCCGAGCCAGCGATCCGAGGAGACGCGAATGACGCCCGGTCAGCCGATCCCGTAGAGCACCATGGCACTCTCCGAGGTGATCTGTCGCTTCTGGTCGAAGCTCAGCCCATCCAGGGCCTCGGCCAGCTCCTCGGTCACCCCGGGGAATTTGGCATCCGGATGCGGGTAATCGGAGGCCCAGATGATCCGGTCGGCGCCGACGAGGGGAGACTGGGCGGTCATCGCCAGCATGGCCTCATCGGGGTCGAAGCTGATCCAGCATTGCCGACGGAAGTACTCCGAAGGCAACATCGACAGATCGGGCACCTCCCAGTGGTACTTGCGGCAATGATGGTCGAGGCGCTCCAACCATGGCACCAGCCAGCCACCGTTGGCCTCCAAGAAGATGAACTTGGTCTCTGGGAACCGCTCGCACACCCCACCCGCCGTGAGGAAGGCGATGCAGGCCATCACGTCGAAGGGGTTGGCGATCCCCTGGGTGAAGATGTTCGTCGGACGGAGCTCAGGGTGCGCCATCAGCTCTTCGGGATCGTAGGGACGTTCGGGGTCGAAGTCGTCCCGGTACGTGCCGTCGGGTCTCCGGGGCCAGCTCAGACGCAATCCCTTGCAGGCCCCTGGAAGGTCTGCCACCAAGAACGGGTGCAACGCGATGGGCAGCCCCGTGTCGGCAGCCGCCTGCCAGATCGGGTCGTACACGGGGTCGTTGAACGGTCGCCACTGCACGGCAGGGTTGGGCCGCATGAACACCGACACCATCCCGGGCAACGACGCCACCCGCCGGATCTCCGCTGCCACGCGGGGCACGTGATCGGGGTGGTGCATGGGAGGGAG
This sequence comes from Actinomycetota bacterium, assembly GCA_021324045.1. GTDB lineage: Bacteria > Actinomycetota > Acidimicrobiia > Acidimicrobiales > RAAP-2 > JAJPJV01. Next base: position 14,862 of record JAJPJV010000029.1, read on the forward strand.
AGCGCCGGCCCCGAACAGGCGGCCCTCGCCCTCTTGCACGTGGTCCGAGCACCAGTCGTTGTAGGCGCGGGCTTGGGCCTCTGCGAAGTCGACGTCAGTCTCGCTCTGGAGCCCGAGCAGCATCGTCGGGTACAGAACGGCCATGTCGATGTGATCCTGGTCCATGTCCACAAGCCGAGCCTTGGCGTTCCAAGCTGCGGGCCGGGTCTCGGTGTAGCGCATCTCACCACGAAATGCCCTGGCCCGCTCCTCGTCACTTGCCCCGGCGACGCCGGCCGCCGACATCCCGTTGGCCGGCGTTCGTCGACCGTTGTAGACGAGCCACTCCTCCCCCGATTCGTCGGCCTCGATGTGCCAGATCCGGTCCCGGTACCGCGCCGGAGCGTACTCCGGCATCGCCGTCGGGTGCTCGAGGATATGGCCATCCGAATCGATGTAGCGAAGACCGTCGTTCGTGCTCACGGTGCCTCCCCTGGCTCATGTGCTGTGACCGATTCCCCCCGGATCAGCCCCCGCAGCTCGCAGTCACGTCCTTCGTGTGCCAATGGCGTCAAGCGGGCTCGGAGAATCCGGCTCTGCACTAGTGTAATTCGGGGCAGGCGATTTTCAAAGGGCTCTGCCGGTTTCGTGGGTCAGCTGACGGCAACGCCTCCTCAGCTGGGAGCACTTGCGAGAACCTTGTTCGGGTCGTACACGACGACCGTGCCGGCGATCATGTCGTGCAGTGCGCGGTGCTCTCTCGTAGAGAGGAAAAGGATCAGCGAGATCAATTCCGTGATGAAGCCCAGGATTCCCTCAACAAAGCCGCCGACGATTTCGCGCAGCGCCATTCGCCACCAGCCGGCAACTCGTACCGCTTCTGGCCGCCAGCATCGCATCCCCAGGACCTGCAACGCCGGAGTCTGGCCTCTCGCCCATACGACCGCACCCCACAGCACGTATCCGATGCCCAGCGTGACGATCGAGAGCAGGAACCCGAGGAAGAATGCCCCGATGCGGCGACCCGGCGAAGCAAGCTGAACTCCCTCCGGCAAAGTCAGGCCGGACTTCGGATCGAAAAACATCCCGACCGGCGGGGCAGGATGTCCCTCGCCAAACGACGGGGCTGGCGAGAATGACGTTCCAGGTGCGACCCCGGAGTTGGCGAAGTCGGTCATTTGCGACCCCCTAGTGACGACACGACGTGTGCTTCACGTTGTACTACACCAGTACTTCGAAATCGTCGACATCCTCGTGGGCCGACCGCGAGGACCGAACCTGGGTACGGTGATCGGGGTCATCCATCGAACCGGCCGTCCGCAGCAGGTGGCGACATCAGCGCACAGTCGGCTGCAAGGCACGGACACACCCTCGAGTTCCACAGCCTGCGCAGGCAGCACAGCACGTGGTAGCGGGAGCACCGATGGCGGCGCGCGCATCGACGAAGCTCAACAGCGGATGATCACAGAGTTTGCGACCTTGTCGGCGATGGTCTGGCGGTGGCGGCTCCAAAGCGGCACCAGGTCGCTGACAACCCCTGGGATGATGACGAGCCAGAGCAGGGAGCGGACCAGCCAATGCAGGAAGCCACCCTGCGGGCGCCGACAGCCGATCCTCGTCCTCCGGAGCATTCGGCGCCATGCCTGTTGTCGGGTTCCTCTGGGCAGAGGCATCCGCAGCGGTAACAGAATCGCCAACCGTCTTGATTTTCCATTTCCACACGTGGGGCAATACACGTTGACGAAACCTCCCCCGAACAGGCAATCGCCGACGAACGATATCGCCTCGATGGGAATCATCCAAGCCTTGCGCGCGACGGCAAGCAGCGAGGGCGCCGGAAACGACGCGGGGATTGCGAGCGACGGCGTCTCGGAATGCGCTCCTCCAAACCGATGTTGCTCATTCGCAACCAACTCGTCTTCTGGGTCGACAAGAGGGCTGGCGCGCACCGCGCCGGCCCCGGCACGCCAACGTGATCTCAGCAGAGCATGACCCGACAGAGACAGACCCGGCACATCGGTGACCGTGTCGGAATGGCAGCCACCGAGGATCGCCGTCATCGCCTCGCGGCACTGCTGGTGACCCTGGGACAAGGAGCTGGCCGAGCTCCATGAAGCGCCGCTCCCCGGCCCACTCCTCGTGGCGCCCGATGAGGCAGACGAGGGAACCTCGGCCGAGGAAAGGACCGACAAGGACTACTGCGATCAGAATGGCGCATGCGTCATGAACTTCGATTCTCAACACCGCACCCAACCGCGATCGCCAACGAATCGTTCATCCGCCGTTGCTGGCGGTCCAATTACCATCGAGAGGGATGGCCGAGACGACGGTGCGAGGTCGAAGGACGCTTGCGACGCGGGCACGCATCGCTGATGCCGCACTCAAGCTCTTCTTGGACCACGGCTATGCGGAGACGACGATCAACGAGATCGCCGAGGCCGCAGGCGTCAGCCGTCGAACGGTGTTCCACCACTTTCCCACGAAGGCGGCGATGCTCTTCGACCACCTGGTCACCCGGCGAGAAGAAGCCCTGCAGCGCCTGAGAGAACGACCACCCGCCGAGCCGATCCTTGCGAGCCTGCACGCGGTGCTCAGGGCGCTCTGCGAGCAGGGCTACGACCGGCGGCTGCTCGCGCAGATCCGGGCCGTGATGGCCACAGAACCGCAGTTTGCCGGGGACCAGTTCTCCCTCGTCTCCAAGCCGTTCATGGAGAACGTCATCTCGACGTTGGAGAACCGGCCAGGCCAGCGACATTCCGCTCTCGAAGTCCGTGCACTGACACGGATGGCCTTCGACTGGGTGGTGACCGCTGCCCACGTCTATCTCGTCGAGGACAGGCCTTCGCTCGTCGCATGTTTCGACGAGGTGGTCGAGACCTGCGTCCAAGCCGCGACCCAGGACTTCCGCTGAGACGAGGATCACCGCCCGCGAGCCGGCGAAACCCCGGCAGCATGGCGCGCACGCGCCACCTGAATGGACGAGGACTCAGTGACGAGGGAAGGAGAAGTCAGCGAGGGCCACCGCGCTGAAGAACCCGCTTGCCTCGCCTGGCCGCCAGTCGTCCCAGAGGATGAACGCTGTGCTCCGGTCGAGCGTGATGAAGTCGAAGTCAGTGGTCCCCACCTTTTGCTTCGGGTCAGGCTGCGAGGCTCCAGTACTGATCTGCAGGGGATTGCTGAACGTGGCACCGCCGTCCCTCGAGATCGCCGCCCAGGTGTTGCGCGGGAACGTCTCGCCGGCAGCCGGCGTACCGGGCTCGGTATTGCTCAACCACATGAGGCCGAGGACACCGCTCGGTGAAAACGCCATCCAGGGCTTGGACTTCAACGTAGCGGGGTTGTCGGTCACCGAGGTCGGCCCGCTCCAGGTCCTCCCTGCGTCGGCAGTCCGGTACACGAGGAGCGTCGTACCCGCCGGGTTCAACAGCGCGAGCGCGAACCGGCCCCGATGAGCCGGGTCTGCCGCCACGAGGAGGAATCCACCCGCTGCGCTCGATGCTGAGGGAACCGGCACCGCATGGCGTGACCATGTCACCCCGGCATTGCGCGTCGTCTGGAAGACGGTGCAAGGCGCCTGGGCGTGCACGAAGAACTGGCACGCCCCTGGGCTCGTCGAGGAGAACGCCGTGCCCAGAATTCCCTGCGCCGCAGACAGCATGCCCAGCGATCCAGCCGAGAATCCCGGCGTCCCACCGCCACCGAAACGCCGAGGCGTGCTCCAATGCACCCCGTCCTTCGATGCGACGAGCCACCGATCGTCGATCGCGCTGACCGGGGCGTTCACGTTGCCGGTCGAGGTCGGGCCGAGGCGACCGGACTCAAGCCCCTCGATCGACGCACTGCCGGAGGCCGCGTAGATGGTCCCGGTCGACAGGTCGGTGGCGAGGAACGGGCGATCGGTCGGGGTCCCCGTGAACACCGGACGGCTCCACGTCCGACCTCCGTCGGTCGACTTGCTCACCGCGATCCCCCCGTCGAGCACGCCGAGGCGAGCCACCGCGCTCGCCGAGAGGTGAAGGTCGTCCCAGGCGATGAAGAAGGTCCCGTTGGGAGCGACCGTCACCATGGGGTCCGAGTTCGACAACAAGTCGGCATGTCCCCTCGGGTAGCCGGGAAATGCCACGTTCTCCCATGTCCGGCCTCCGTCGAAGGACACGTACACCTTGTCCTTGATGAACCCGGGGACATCGAGGTAACCGGCCGGCGCCGCCCCGAAGACCAGTTGACACTGCGGCGCCCCTGCAGCGGCGCAGGCGTAGGTGTAGTGCTCCTGCATGGCCATGTACACCAGGTTCTTGGGGTCCCTCGGGTTGACGGCCACCTCTGCCTCGCCATACCGGTGGGTCATGTCGTTCGTCACGTCGACTTGCGTCGGGCGCAGGATCGCCCGTGCCGCCACCTTCGCCGGCGGGGCCGCCACGGCGCCGCCGGCTCCAGGCCCGAGGAGCGCAGCGGCGCTTGCCAATGCGATCGCAGACGCCCAACCTCGAATGCCACGACCATCCATCGCCACTGGAGCGCGCTGTCGCCGTCGCCGTCGCTCGACCGGTGCCTTGGGACCCCGCGTCGAAGCTTCAACACCATGGCGGCACCGCCGTGGGCTCATCATTCAGAGCCACCGTGGAACGCCGAGAGCGGGATCCGGGCGAACCAGGCTTGCACCGGACCACTCCGGGCATCACCCCACCCGACGTAGACGTCGCTGCGATCGGCGATGATCCAGGAGAAGTCGTCGCCGGCCACATAGCCGCTCGGGTAGCTGCCGGTCGCGTTGCTCACCCGAAGCGGCGCACTGAAGACCACATCCTGGCCTTCCTGGCGACCGACGGCAGCCCATACGTCATAGGGCGAACTCCCCGCAGGACCGTGCCAGGTCCTCCACACCAGAGCGATCTCCCCGGTAGGGCTGTATGAGATCCAAGGCTTGAACTGCTGGTTCGGCGGAGACTCCCCCACGAGCGCCGGAGGGCTCCATGTCGCACCCATGTCGTCGGTCACGTAGACCTCGTTCTTCGTCCCGGTCGCGTCGAGGACGGTCACTGCGAAGTGGCCCTTCGCTGCGGGGTCGGCTGCGACGAAGGGCTCCGACAGTGGGTTCGCATCGACCAGCGGGACCACGTGGCGATCCCATGTGGCCCCGTGGTTCGTGCTCGTCTCGAAGATCACGCAGGGGCACGTTGCACCCGGGGCCGTCGACGCGGTGTAGACGGTGGCGAGGACTCCGTGGGCAGCCGCGATGTTGCCACCGAAGACCGCCGGGTCATGGGGGTAGGTCGGGGAGTCCGTGGGGTAGACGGGTCCGAACGAGCGAGCATCATTCGTCGAAGCGGTGACGTAACCGTCATGGTCGACGATGTTGTGGCCGATCGCGTACACCGTGTTCGTCGACTGGTCCACCGCCATCCAGGGTCGATCGAAGGTGTCGATCGGGAGGGCACCACCTCCCCTGACGAAGCGGGTGGCATCGGACCCCATCGTCTCCACTGGAGCACTCCAGGTCCGTCCCCAGTTCGTCGAGTGAGCGACCCAGTCCTGGCCGTGGACGATAATGCCCCCCAACCCCCCGACGCTGATCCCGCCGCTGGAGACGCCGGTGAAGGTGGCGTAGTCCCCGGACGCGTAGAGCGTGCCGTCAGGCCCTGCAACGGCGACGCCGTCCTCGCATCCTTTGATGTTGGGAATGTGGTTCGTCGGAACCGAGACGAAATGCCAGTGCAGCCCCCCGTCGTTGGACACGTCGCCACCGCAGGACCTCGGCGGCGCCGCCGCGTTTAATGACAGCGGGTTCGGGAACGTTGCCCAGGCAACGAAGAGGTTCTTCGGGTTGCGCGGGTCCTGCGCGATCTCGGGCTCCCCGATGACCTTCGAGCCGTTGTTGTGGGAGAGGTCGATCTCGAGCCGAGCTCCCGCGGCACCGGCGCTCCCGCCAACCCATCCAGCGATCACCGGGACCGCGAGGCAAAGCCCCGCGATCGAGGACCTCCACAAACCCCGCCGCCGGCGACAGCGCGAGCCCCGCCCATGCGACGCTCGGCGGCTCCGGGCAGCCCTCGATTCGATCGACGCCACATCGCAAAACCAGCGCAACGGTTTCCCCCTCTCGACAAATGGCTCCCTGCAGGAAATGGCTCCCTGCACGGACGAGATTACACTAGTGCAAAAGTAATGAATTCTTACGGTTTTCCGATGCTGCCCTTCGCGACCGGCGACAAAATGATGCAGTGCCAGATCTGGGCGAGCAGCCGCGCGGGACCGCAGACGAAGGGGGCGAGGAGCCACCGCAGGAGGCGAACGTTGCGGAGCACGCCAGTTCCTCGAGGCCGACGGAGCCTCCCTGGCCTCGCGAGCAGGCTCCGGTCACTTCGCCCCCGGTGCACCCCCCAGGCGGTGCGGGCACCGCTGGCACGCCCGGATATGGCTTCCCGCCGGGAGGCGGCCCCCCCGCTGCGCCGTGGCCCGGCTGGGGCAGCTGGACCCCTGCCGGTTCCCCCCAACCGTCGTGGGCTGGACCGCCTGGCCCCCCTGGCAAGCTTGCCCACGTCCTCAAGAACGCGGCGATTGCCTGGCTCGTCGCCGCGCTGCTCGCCGCCGCCGTCGTTGGCCTGTCCGTTGCCCTTGCGACGAGGAGCTCGACGCCGGTCGTCGCTCCCTTCGGTCCCCCCGGGAGCTCCATCGTCGGCCCCGGGATCTTCGGCGGGCGCTTCGGTCACGTCGCCGTGATCGGGACAATTGCCCGGGTGGAGGCCCATTCCTTCACCGTGACGGCCCTCTCCGGCGAGACGGTCACCGTGAAGGAGCAAGCCTCTACCCTCTATGACCAAGGCGCGACGAAAGCCTCATCGGCCATCGTCACCACGGGTGCAGCCGTCGTCGTCGAGGGCAACCGGATCGGGAACACCGTGACGGCGACACGGGTCATCGTGCTGCCCGCTGCAGTCGCTTTCCCCTTCGGGGCCCTTCGTCGCCTTGGGGTCTCGCAAGGCGACGGGTAAGCACAGGCAACCGTCGAAGAGCCGCAGGGCCGGCCACGAGCATCGACGGTCCTGGGTGCGCGCAGAGCGAGACGGCCGCTCAGTCTTCTTCGATGGAGATCGCCTGCTTCGGGCAGAGACGCACCGCTTCTTCCACCCGCGCGCGGAGCGCCTCGGGAGGATGCTCCATCAGGACATGGAGGTTGTCATCCTCGTCGAGCTCGAAGACCTCGGGAGCAACCCCTGCGCAGAGCGCGTTGCTCTCGCATTGCGTGAAATCGACGACCACCCGCATTATTGGCCCATAGTGTATCCGCCGTTCACCGGGTACGTCTGACCCGTGATCCAAGAAGCCAGCGGGCTCGCGAGGTAGGTCACGAGTCCTGCGACGTCCTCTGGCGTGCCAAACCGACGGATCACGTAGTCACGGAGCCGCCGCGCGCGCCGCTCGGCCATCTCTTCGCTGGCTTCTGGGAACAGATCGGTCGGCGTAGCCATCGAGCCCAGCGCCACGTTGTTCACGGTGATCCCATAACGTCCGACCTCGCGAGCAACGGCTCTCGAAAACCCTGCCGCCCCGGCTTTGGCGGCTGCATAGGCACTCATGTACGGCTCCCCACGCCGGCCTGCGTCGGAGACGATGGTGACGATCCGACCCTCCTGACGCTCGATCATCCCGGGGAGCACCCCTCGGGTGCAGTTGAGAACCCCGTACAAATTGATCGCGAAGTACCGGTCCCAATCCGTCGGATCGGTCTCGACGAAGGGGGTCAGCGCGAAGCGCTCGGTCCCTGCGTTCCCTGCATTGTTGACGAGCGCCCAGAACGGCCCGAGGCGATCGGTCGCAGCCAGCACCTCCTCGAAGGAGGTCACGTCGAAGATCGCTGCCTCGGCGCGCCCGCCTTCGGCCCGGATCTCCTCGACCACCGCGTCGGCCCGATCCGGGCGGACGTCGTTCACCACCACGGTGGAACCGGCTCGCGCAAGCGAACGAGCGATCCCTCGTCCCACGCCTTGCCCGGCACCGGTCACGAGCGTCCGGCGCCCGTCGAATTCGATCGCGAAGGCCAACAGAACGGGTTATGTCGTGAAGACCGGAAGCTTTTCCCAACCGCGGACCGTCGACGTGCGGGCCTGTACCGCGTGCTCCCAGTCGACCTCCCAGTCCGGGAAGCGCTTCAGCACCTCATCGAGCGCGACGCGGCCCTCGAGGCGAGCCAGTGCCGCTCCGAGACAGTGGTGGATGCCATACCCGAAGGAGAGGTGGCGATCGATCTTGCGCGTGACGTCGAATCGATCGGCGTCCTCGAAACGACGCTCGTCGCGATTGGCGGAGCCGTTGAGCAGCACCATCACGCTCCCTGCTGGGACCGTCTGCCCGTAGTGCTCGACGTCGGTGACCACGTAGCGAGCCTGGACCGGCGAGGGGGCTTCGTAGCGCAAGATCTCCTCGATCGCTCCGGGAATGAGCTCTGGGTGCTCCACGAGCAGTCGGCGCTGGTCGGGGTGCTCTCCCAGCAGCTTCCCGGTCCAACCGATCAACCTCGTCGTCGTCTCGTTCCCCGCCGCGGCGAGGAGTCCCACGTAGGTCAAGACCTCTTCACGGGTGAGCTTTCTGGTGACGCCGTTCTCGTCCTCGAACTCGGCGTTGAGCAGCTCCGTCATCAGGTCGTTGGAGGGATGCTTGGCTCGCCAGTCGATGTAGCCCTCGAAGTCCGAGAATCCCGGGACCGCCTGCGCGGGATCCGACCGAGGAGCGCCTTCGTAGAGCCGCAGGCCCTCGTCGATGCGGTCCCGGATCGCCTCCTGGTCCTCCTCGGGGATCCCGAGCAGCATGCCGATCGTCCGCATCGGCATCTGCGCCCCCAGGTCGGCAATGAAATCGAAGCCACCAGCACCGACCAGAGGGTCGAGGCTCCGCGCGCAGAACGCCCGCACCTGGGGCTCGATGGCGTTCATCTTGCGCGGCGTGAACACCCGCGACAGCAACCCGCGATGGACGTCGTGAACGGGGGGATCCTCGAAGAGGATGAGCCCGGGCGAGATCGGTACTTCCGCCTTGATCATCTCGAGCACGCTGCCCTTGCCCGAGATGTAGGTCCTCCAGTCGACGAGCGCGCGCTCGACATCCGCGAAGCGGCTCAGCGCGTAGAAGTCGTAGCGCTCGTTGTAGTACAGCGGTGCCTCATCGCGCATCCGCTACCAGATCGGGTAGGGGTTCGTGTCGATCTCGAAGTCGTAGGGGTCGTAATAGAGATCGCTCGCCTTCGCGGTCGTCGCCATGGCGCACACGGTACCAGATCACTCTTCCCGTCACGGAACCGCCGCCGTTGCGCGCGCGGCGATCGCCAAGGGTCTACGCGCTGGGGAGCTGGTCCGATCCCGGCAGGAGCTTGCCGCACACCTCGGTCGGGTGCACGAAGGAGTCCCCCTTGAACTGCACCAGCCATTCGCAGAGCGTCTTGGGCGCCTTCCCCCACACGCTGAGCTCGAAGTTGGCCTTGTTCGGCTCGAGGCCTCCCATGGTGTAGTTGGTGACCTTGTGGAGGGCGTTGATGAACTTGCTCTGCGTCGGGTTCTTCCCGGCGAGCTTGAGGCCGTAGATCATCAGGTCGGCGCCGCCCCAACCCTCGTACCAGCTGAAATCAGGAACGCCGGTGTAGTGCGCGTACCGCGCGAGGGCGGCCTGGAAGGCCTCGGTCGCCTTGGTGTGTAGCTCGACCGGGGCGCCCGTCGCCAGGAACCAGGCCCCCTGGGCATCGGGAACCGCAGCCGTGTCGGTGATGAGGGACTGTCCGTAACCGGTGGCGTTGAGCGTCACCTTCAGGTTGACCCCCGCCTGCTTGAGGGCGGTCATGATGGCGAAGTTGGTGTTCTCGTCGAGGGGGAGCCACATCGTGTTCACCCCGGCCGCCTTGATCGACAGGGCCAGCGGGGTGACCGCGACGCTGCCGAAGGGCAAGGTGTTGTTGAGGTAAGCCTTCCTCATCCCGACCGCCTGGCAGCTGAAATTGAACCCGCTCGCCGAGGCGGTCGAGGAGGGCGAGATCGAGTAGCCCACCGAGCCGCAGGCCGTGCCCCCGTGCGCCTTGGCGAACTTGGCGAGCCCGTCGTACTGGGGGTCCTTGGGGTCTGCCTGCCCGGAGATGGAGAACATGTTGGTGTTGGGCTTCTCCCACCACTCGGGCCCGTCGTAGGCACCGCCGGTGACGGGGATCCCCGCTTGCTGAGCAATCTTGTACCCACCGAAGGCGACCGGGCTCTCGTCGATGATCCCGAACACACCCTCGGAGATGAGCGCGGCGGTCGCAGACTGGTTGGTGGAGGGGTTGGTCGCGTCGTCTTTGATGATGAGTTTGATCTTGCGGCCGTCGACCCCGCCGTGGGCGTTCTGGTACGCGATGCGTGCCTTGGCCGAGGGCACGATCCCGGTGTACTCGGGCGCCGCGGTGCCGGTCTCCGGGGAGATGAGGCCGAGGGTGATGGTCTTGGCACTCACCCCCGCGGTTGCGAAGGCAGGCCCCACGCCGATCCCCATCGAGCCCAACCCTGCAACCAGAACCATGCCGAGCGCAGGGACCACGACGCTGTGCCGGAAACGAAATCGCATCTGGAGCCCCCTCCTCCCCCGCCGCTGCGATTCACTCGAGCGACGCTGCCTCCTCCGGCCAGCAGTACAGGATGCCTCCCCCGATGACGCGTACTGCCTCCGTCTGGTTAACCCGCGAACGTTAGCACGGACGCAGCGAGATCGCCAGGCCTTTCGTGCACCGCGACCCTTTCGCAACCGGACGACCGGACGGCGAAGCTCCTTCCCGGAGAGCTGATCAACACCCCGGGAGCGAGCCTCGGACGATCAGTGGCGCACCATGACCTCCGGCCGCGGCGCCGGAGCCGGCGGCGCCGTCGACGACGGCCCAGAACCGGCCAGCGCCACCGCAGGACGCCGCTTGCGTTCCTGGGCTTCTTTGTACAAGAAGTAGTTGAACGCGGCGCTGTGGGCCACGGCGGTGATCGCGAGCCACAACCACCACAGGTGCCGAACCGTGAACAAAAGGACCACGAACGCGACGAGGTAGATGAAGGCCCCCGCGCGGAAGCTGTCATAGGCGCGCTGGGACCTCGCACGCAGGTTGGCCATCATCGAACGGAACTGGCGCGCCTGGAAGGTGAGGATCCCGTCGGGGAACTTGACCATGGCGATGGCCCCCAGCCCGAAGAGCACCGGGACGAAGTTGGAGTAGATCTTCGGGAGGTACACGAGCGTGAAGCCCGCAGCCAAGGTCTGGGCGAGGCCAGCAATCAAGGCCGCCGTGCTCGAACGGATGCCCTGGGTGACGAGCACGGCCAGCCAGACCACGCCCAGCAGCACGTCGTAGTTGGCCGACAGGGCGACGCCGAGGGACATCGCCAGCATCGCCCCACCGATCCCGGCCACGAACGCGGCCAAGCCGGCCAAAAGAACCTTCATCTGGACCACGCTGATCCCCAGGGTCTTGGCCCCCGGCTCGCTCGCCCGCACCGCGCCGAGCGCCAGGCCGCTCGTGGAGTGGCGAAGGTTCGCGTGGATCAAGACGACGACCGCGAACACCGCGAGGGCGAACCACACGAAGACTCGCCCACCGGAGAGGAAGCTCGGAGGCGTGACGTTGATACCGATCCCGTTGTTCTGGAACAGCTGCCGGGAGAAGACGAGGTTCTCGATCAACAGCCCGAAGGTCAACGTGACCAGTGCGACGTAGAGGTCGCCGAGGCGGATCATGAGGAAGCCCAGCACCAGCCCAAAGGGAACCGCCACGAGACCGCCCATCAGGACGCCCAGAAGGATCGGCCACCCGTGGTTCACGGCCAGGATCGCCATCGTGAACCCCCCAGCGCCGGCGAAGATCGACTGGCACAGCCAGATCATCCCGCCCTCGCCGACCACCATGGTGTAGGAGAGGAAGATGATGCCGTAGCAAACGCCCTGGCCGACGAGCCCGAGCCAGAACCCGTGCATGAGGAGCGGGAGCGCGCAGACCGCAGCGAAGCCCACCGCAGGAGCTCGCCAGCTGAGGGACTGCACCGTTGCCATGTTCCTGCCGACACCGGCAGGTTCCGCTCTACCGCCCTGGGGCATGATCGCCCGGTCGAGGGCACCACCGACGCCGGCCGCCTCGTCCACGCCGCCACCTCGGATCATGAAGTAGATGAGGAAGATGGCAGTCACCACGAAGGGGATGCTGGGAAGCACTGCCGCGGTGAACGAACTCGATGGCGGGAGCCCGTACTGGACGAGCGCGCCCGCGATCCCTATGCCCAGACCGACCAAGAACGCGACCGGAAGGTTGCGCAACTTCGCGGCGATCACCGCCGAGAACGCCGCCACCATGAGCAAGGTGAAGTCACTCGAATCGAGGCCGATGATCGGGGCCGAAAGGACCCCGGTGAGCCCGGCCAACCCGATGCTGACGGCCCACACGCCCACCGACACCGTGTTGGGGTTGGTCCCCGACAAAGAGGTCATCGCAGGGGAGTCGACCATGGCTCGGACCCGCAGACCGACGTCGGTATAGCGCAGGACGACCACGCCGATCACGACCACCGCGACGACAGACCCGTAGACGATGATCTGGTCCATCGTCACCGGGACCCCGAGGAAGTGGAAGACCCGGACGGGTTCGGGGGCAAGCCCCGGCGCTTTGAGGATCGTCTGGTTGCCGAAGATCACCTGATCGAGCGAGGGGACCGCGACCGACACCCCGAGGGTCGCCACCACCTTGACCAGCATCGAGGAGAACCGCAGCGATCGGAACAAGATCAGGTACAAAAAGACGCCCAACGCCGGGCCGAGGCCCAGGATCGAGAGCAACGCCGACGGTGCGATCGCCCAGTGCAGCTGGGAGTTCAAGTAGTAGTAAAAGCGGGCCACCGTGTAGGCGAGGGCGCCGAACGCGAAGTTCAGGATGCCGGCCGAAAGGAAGGTCACGACGAGCCCGGTCGCGGCGATCGCGTAGATCCCTCCGAGAACCAGTCCGGCGATTACGTACTGCAGCATGTTCCCCCCTCACTTCGAAAGGGTTGGCACCGCTCCATCGAGCAAGCGGATACTACAAAGCGCTGCGAGTGAGAGCTACTCGCCGCACGCGAGATCATCTTCTCGATCGAGAATCTTTCGTGACATCCGTGCACTCCGACACCAGAGATCTTCCCCGGACCAGGAACGCTTCATGCATCGACGCCGCAAAGCGGCACGAGTGTCATGATGCAAATCACTGCGCCAGCATCGCGGATGATCTTCAGTGCTCGATATCGAGCCAGTGTCTGCGAGTCGACACGACCACCACGTCGGGATGCGACCACACGAATCGCTCAACTTGGTCGAGGAGCGACTCGGCGTGGCTGGGCGTCGACGACACGACGCTGAAGCCGATGCCGGCGCGCTGCCAAAGGTCGTGATGCGCGACCTCAGACGCCGAAACCCCGAACCGCCGCCGAGCCGATTCGATGACGGGTCGGATCAGGGCACGCTTGGCCTTCAGCGAGCCGCAGGTCGCCAGGTAAAGCTCGATCTCTAGGGCCGCGACGTACACGGTCAGAGAAGCATGTCACCCCACAACCGTCTCGACCGCCGCCCACCCCGACGAACCGACAGCAATGGCCGACAGCGACGGCCGACCGCGCCGCAGGGGTGGCGAGCAGCCACAGTGCTGATCACCCAAGGATGTCGTACCACCCCGTGGCCGCTGCGCGCCGCCAGGCGTGGACGGCCGCCAAGTGGGTCGCCGCCGATGCCCGCCGGTACGCTCCGAGTCCATGAGCCCCGATGCGAACCCCGAGCCGACGATCGAGATCACCGGCGTCGCGCAGAAACGGGCATGGGACGAAGGGGTCCTCCCTCCGGTGGAGAACCTCGGCCAGGGGCTGTGGTCGATCCCGGTACCCATGCCGCAGAGCTCTTTGCGCTACGTCTTGGTCTACGCCCTCGAGCTCGCCAACGGCGTGGCCATCGTCGATGCCGGCTGGGACACCGCCGAAGCCTGGGAGGCGCTCACGAGCGGGCTGACGAAGGCCGGTTACGCGATCGGAGACGTCGAAGCGGTCCTCGTGACCCACATCCACCCGGACCACTACGGCCTCGCAGGCAGGGTGCGGGCTGCCTCGGGCGCATGGATCGCCTTGCACCCCGCGGACGCCGACGTCCTCCAGGGGCGCTACGTCGACACCGAGCCGCTCATCGACTTGGTGCGGGCGCAGATGGCCGCAGCAGGCGTCCCCGAAGCGCCACGCGAAGCGATGGGCCAGGCATCGATGCCGATCCGAAACCTCGTCGACGCGGTGCTCCCTGACGTGCTCCTCGAGGACGGTGACCGCCCGGAGCTTCCGGGCTGGGACGTCACTGCCTTGTGGACTCCTGGCCACTCCCCCGGCCACCTCTGCTTCTACGACGAGCGCCGGAAGCTGCTCCTCTCCGGAGACCACGTCTTGCCGCGCATCACTCCGAACATCTCCTTGCACCCCCAGCAACGCCCGAACCCCCTTGCCGATTTCTTCGAATCGCTCGACAAAATCGAAGAACTCGCCGTCGAGGAGGTCTTGCCGGCACACGAGTACCGGTTCCGCGGGCTCGCCCAGCGGGTCGCGGCGTTGCGCGCGCACCACGAACGGCGCTTTGGCGAGGTCGTCGCAGCGCTGGAGGCACAGCCTGGAGCCACCGCGTGGGAGGTGACCGTGGAGCTCACCTGGAGCCGCCCCTGGGAGGAGATCCCCTTCTTCATGCAGCGTGCTGCCGTGGGCGAAACCCTCGCCCACTTAGTCGTCCTCGAGACCCGGGGAACCGTTCGCCGAAGCGACTCGGTGCCGGAACGCTGGACGCTGACTGGTGCGCCACGGCCTTGAGACTGAGCAGGGCGCAGGCTTCAGGGGCCCAAGAAGTTCACGATCGCGGTGATGAACTCCGGTTTGGTCACCGCGCTGAGATGGGTGCCCGGGACGACGGTGGCGGTCCCGTGCCTGAAGCGCCTCGCGAGATCGAATGGCGAGACGTCGCGATCCCCGCAGATGACCAGGGTCGGTGCCATGACCTCTTCGATCTGCGCCAGCCCTAATCGCTCCTGTTGGCTCGATCCCCCTGTCGCTGGCCAGGCCGTGCGCGGAGCCCGCTCGGCCAACGCGCGCTGGCAAGCCGCCAGCGCCAGCCGGTCCGCACCGGTCCACTCTGCGAAGCGGCGGTAGCTCTTGGCAACCGGATCGGCGATGGCCGCCCGATCGTCGGCCTCGAGCGCTTGCGCAATGCGGATGCTGCGCGCCCGCCATTCTCCCGACGGCGCACCCATCAGTCCTTCGAGCATCCGGAGATCGACGCCACCCAGGACGAGACGCCGAACGCGCTCATCCCGGAGGGCGAAGCCCAACGCTGTCGCAGCCCCCATCGAATAGCCGACGACATCAGCGGCCGCGAGCTCGAGCGCGTCGAAGAGGCTCACGACGTCTTTGACCATCGTGTCGTTGGCGTAGGCACGCACCGCGTGAGGCTTCTGTGACCGGCCATGACCGCGGGCGTCGAGCCCGATCACCTCGTGACCCGCTTGCACCAGCGCCTGCGCCGTTCCAGGGTTGATCCAGTTGATCTGCGTGCTCGAGCCGAACCCGTGGAGCAACACCACCGGCGGCCCGGCACCTTGGACGCAAAGATGGAGCTCGAGACCGTCGAAGGTCTCCAAGCTCGTCGGTCGAAGATCATGGTGGTCGCGCCGGCCGCCGGCCTCGGCCCCAGGGTCCGTCACACGTGCGCGTGGACGACCGCGCGGTAGTACGCGCACCGCTGGTGGTCGACGGGGCTGGGCGTTCCTGACCGCTGCAGAGCACGTCGCAGCGCCGCGAGCCGTGGATGGCGCTTGGATCCGGACCACTGCGCAGACTCAGGGCCGACCACCGTCGTCATCCCGGAAAAGCCTGCTGCCCGAACGAGCTGGCGAATCGCTTCGAGGCTCGGGATGTACCAATTCCCGAAGTCGTGCATGAACTCGTCCCCCGCGAAGAACTGCAGGAGCCCGAGCTCCTCGACGCCGCTGACGGCGATGGCTTGGGTCTCGATGACGGCGACCTCCTTGGTCACCTTGCGCAGCCGCTCAAGCGCACGGAGCGGCTCTTTCATGTGGTACAGCACGCCGAGGTACAGGACCACGTCGAAGCGGCCCACGGTGTCGAGGTCCACCGTGGCGAAATCCGCAACCATCGGCTCGACCTTGCTGTTGAGCACTTCCCGTGCAAAGTCGAAGGCGCGGCGCCCCGGGAGCTCCGGGCGCCAGAATTCGGTGGTGTCCCGCTCGTGATCAGGAAGCTCGCCACGCTGTGCGCATGCGGCCCAGTACTTTTCGCGAGCGACCATGTCGACGCCCCACACGTAGTGGTCCAGCGCCACGACGCGAGCCGCCCCGAGCCGCTCGGCCAGGAACGAGTAGTAACCGTCCCACGCGCCGATGTCCAACACGCTCTTTCCGGTCAGGTCGGGAAGCTCCTCAGCGCCGAGGAACGGTCCCTTCGACAGGCCACGAGTGACGACGCCCTGGCCCAGATCGATCGGATGGAACCAGCCTAAGGAGTCGGCGCGTGCTCGTAGCTCCTCTGCGCTCAGCACGCCGACATGGTACAGGGGTGCGCGGCTCGGATCGCCTTGGCGATCCCGGCTCCGTCCAGCTCGAAGCGGGCGAGAAGGTCGGCAGGGCGGCCGTGGGGGATGTACTCGAGCGGTGCACCCTTGACCAGGAGACGGGGCACCGGGCGAGGAAACTGGTCGCGCAGCGCCGACCCGATCTGAGTCCCGAACCCTCCCTCGCGGACGCCGTCTTCCGCCACGAGGACGAGGCGATGCCGGAAGAGATCCTCGACCATGGCGGGATCGACGGGAGCAACGACACGGGCGTCCCACACGGTCGGCGAGAGGCCCACCGCTTCGAGGTGCTCGGCAGCCTCTTCGCACGCCGCCACCAACTTGCCGACGCCGACGAGGCAGACGTCGGTACCCGAGCGAACGAGCCGTGCGCGAAGACCACTGCCAACCACCCCGGCGGCGCGTGCTTCGGTCTTCGGCCAGCGGATCGCCACCGGTCCGTCGGTGATGTCGAGCGCATCGTGCAACATGACGCCGACCTCCTCGTAGGAGGAGGGGGCAAGGACGGTCATGTTCGGGACCTTGGTGAGCAAGGCAAGATCGAGGAGCCCGTGGTGGCTGGGCCCGTCCTCGCCGGTGATCCCCGCCCGGTCGAGACAGAACACCACGGGAAGCCGATGGAGGCCGACGTCGTAGTACACCTGGTCCCAGGCACGGTTGAGGAACGTGGAGTAGATCGCCACGACCGGACGAAGGCCTGCCATCGCCATCCCTGCGGCAGCGGTCACGGCGTGCTGCTCGGCGATGCCGACGTCGAAGAAGCGATCGGGATACCGATCGGCAAAGGGGATGAGGCCAGTCGGCCCTGGCATCGCTGCGGTGATGACGACGACCTCGGGGCGCATCGCAGCTTCGCGCAGGATCGCGCGGGAGAACGCCTCGGTGTGACTGAGCGTGCCAGGCGGCTTCCCCAAGGGGATCCCGGTATCGGGGTCGAACGGACCCACGTCGTGCAGGCACTTCTCGTCGTCTTCGAGCGCAGGCCGGTACCCGCGACCTTTTGTCGTGTGGACGTGGACGACGACCGGCCCTCGCTGGCATTGCGCGCGGCGAAGTGCCTGCTCGAGCGCGATGACGTCGTGGCCGTCGATCGGCCCGTCGTAGGCGAGGCCCAGCGACTCGAAGAACGCAGCCGCTCGCGTCCTTTGTGCGGCACCGTTCGCCACGCCATCGGCAGCGGCCGCAAACGCTGAGATCGTCGGCGCATACGAGCGACCATTGTCGTTGAGCACCACGATGACCGGCGTGGCCGACGCGCCGATGTTGTTGAGTGCCTCGTAGGCCATCCCACCCGTCAGCGCGCCATCGCCGACGACTGCGATCACGTGGTGCCCAACGGCGTCCCCAACGCGGCGCAGCATGCGGCCCCGTGCGAGCCCGTACGCATAGGACAGCGCCGTGGAGGCATGGCTGTTCTCGACGAAGTCGTGCGCGGATTCGGCGCGGTTGGGGTATCCCGACAGGCCGCCTTCTCGGCGCAGGGAGTCGAAGCGTCCGGCGCGCCCGGTGAGGAGCTTGTGTCCGTAGGCCTGGTGACCGGTGTCCCAGATGATCGCATCGTGCGGGGACTCGAAGACGCGGTGCAGCGCAAGGGTGAGCTCGACCGTTCCCAGGTTGGAGCCGAGATGCCCTCCGTTGCGCGCAACCGAACGCACGATGAACCGGCGGATATCGGCGGCGAGTCGACGCAACTGCGCCGGGTCCAGGCGTCGGAGCTGCGCGACCGTGAGGCCGGCATCTCCTGCCAAGGGCAGCTCGTCGCCGACCGACTCGGACTCGGCGTCGATGCCGACCAGCGTCACCATGTCAGAGCGACGCCACCAGCGATCGCAGGGACTCGCGCAGCGACCCCAGCGTGGCGATCACGGCGGTGGGCTCGTAGCCGCAGTGGGCCATGCAGTTTGCGCAACGGGGGTCCTTCCCCCGCCCGTAGGCGTCCCAGTCGGTCGTCTCGACGAGCTCTTTGTAGCTCGATGCGTAGCCGTCCGCCATCAGGTAGCACGGACGTTGCCACCCCAGCACCGAATAGCTCGGGATCCCCCAGGCCGTGCAACCGAAATCGACCTTGCCTTCGAGAAAGTCGAGGAACAGCGGCGAGTGGCTCAGGCGCCACTTCTTCCGTCGGCCGTCGGCGAACGCTTCGCGGAACAGCGCTCGCGTCTGCTCAGGACCAAGGAAGTGCTCCTGGTCCGGGGCTTTCTCGTATGCATAGCCGGGCGAGATCATCATGTTGTCCACCTGCAGCTCGTCGTTGAGGAAGTCGAGGACGTCACGGATCGTCTTCGGGGAATCCGTGTTGAAGAACGTCGAGTTGGTGGTGACCCGAAATCCGCGTGCCTTGGCCTCGCGGACCGCTCGGACGACCTCCTCGAAGACCCCCTTGCGGTCGACGGCTGCATCATGGCGTTCACCCAGGCCGTCGACGTGTACGACCCACGAGAAGTACCTCGACGGCTTGAAGCGTTCGAGGCGCCGACGCAGCAGGACGGCGTTGGTGCACAAATAGACGTAGACCTTCCGGGCGACGAGCGCCTCGACGATCTTGTCGATCTCTGGGTGCAACAAGGGCTCGCCCCCGGCGATCGACACCATGGGGGTACGGCTCTCCTCGACGGCATTGACGACATCGTCGACGGAGAGACGCTTGCGCAGGATCTCGGTCGGGTGCTGGATCTTCCCGCAACCCGGACAGGCAAGGTTGCAGGCGAACAACGGCTCGATCTCGACAAGGAACGGGTAGTACTTCTCGCCGCGTAGGCGTTGGCGGATGAGGTGCCACCCGACCCGCAGGTTCTGTCTCAATGGAATGGGCATCGTTCCCCTCGGATCTCGTCGGCCTGCCGCTGCATCAACGCACCTGTGCCGGCAGGGCGAATCGGACGGTCTCTTGTGTCGTACGGTGCTCGGTGACCGAGGTATCGCCCAGCGCCGCCAGGACCTCCACCGTTTCGTGGACCAGTGCGTCCGGAGCGGAGGCACCGGCAGTGATCCCAACGGTGCGCGCACCGTTGAGCCAGCTCAGTTGGAGCTGCGAGACGTCTTCGATGAGCTCCGCGCGGCAACCCTGGCGGTTGGCGACCTCGACCAATCGGAGCGTGTTGGAGGAATTCTCGGATCCAACGACCAGCATCAGGTCGCATCGACGTGCGACCGCTCGGACGGCATCCTGGCGGTTCTGGGTCGCGTAGCAGATGTCGTCCGCACTCGGTCCGACCAGGCGGGGATAGCGCTCCTGGAGCGCAGCGATGACCTCGGCGGTCTCGTCGGTCGCCAGGGTGGTCTGGGTGAGATAGGCAACCGGCTCGTCAGGCGCCAGGTCGAGCGCCTCGACGTCGTCGACCGATTCGACGAGCCGGATCCGGCCCGGCACCTCCCCCATGGTGCCGATGACCTCTTCGTGGTCGCCATGGCCGACCAACACGATTTGGTGGCCTCGTTCCGCGTAACGCCGCGCTTCGTGATGCACCTTTGCCACCAGCGGGCACGTGGCGTCGATCACCGTGAGATCACCTCGACGAGCGGCCTCCTCCCGAACGGCTCGAGAGACCCCGTGGGCGGCGAGGACAACGGTCGCTCCATCCGGGACCTCGCTGATCTCCTCGACGAACACGGCCCCCTTGGATTCGAGGTCGCGCACGACATGGGCGTTGTGGACAATCTGGCGACGAACGTAGACCGGCGCCTTCGAGCGTTCGAGGGCCCTCTCGACGATCTCGATGGCGCGCTCGACCCCGGCACAGAATGAGCGCGGCGCGGCGAGCACCACCTGACGGCGCCCCAGCGCGCGCGCCCACGCCTCGAGCACCGAACGCGTCCGACGCAACGATGCCAACGCACGAAGCCCCCCCCGCACCGGGCCGTGCTCGATGGTGTCGGCGATGGATCGGATCACCGCGACGGGTCGGTCGGCCAAAGCGCCAGCCAGCCACGCCGACTCCATGTCCACTGCAACGGCACCATTGCCTGCCAGCGCTCGGCGCCGGGCTCGAGGAACGAACGTGGGAGCCGACGCCACCGTTCCCGTCCGCGCCGAGAGACCATTGCGGCGGAGCTCGCCAGCGAGCAGGATGCCGTGCGGAAGCCGTCGTTGGAACTTGCCATCGATCGTGCGCAGCTCGGTCGCGACTACGAGGTCGCCCGGTTGCAGGTCCTCCTGGAGCGCCCCGGCGACGCCGACGACCCCAACGGCCACATCGTCTCGCCGGCCGTCGAGGTCAGGCCTCCACGCGGCTGCGCGTTCCCTCCCGGCCCCGACGACCGTGACCGCCCCGCCGACGGCGAGGGCCTCGAGTCGAAGGGCGGTCACGACCCGCAGGTCAGCCACCGTCGCCGTCCTGGGATCCGCAGGCGCGGACGTAGCGACCGAGCGCCGAGATCGGGAAGACCAGCCGGTAGAGGTGGTAGTTGATGTAGAAGTCATGGGGGAAGCCCGTGCCAGTGAAGTAAGGCTCGTCCCAGCTCCCGTCGTTGCGCTGCGTCTCGACCAGGAACCGGATGCCACCGTCGACGGTCGGTCCCCAACGGCCGGCGGCGATCAGCGCCAGCAGCGCCCATGCCGTCTGGGACGGCGTCGAGGCACCACGGCCACTGAACGCTGGATCGTCGTAGGAACGGAGGTCCTCCCCCCATCCCCCGTCGGGGTTCTGGTGCGCCTCCAGCCAGGCCACGGCCCTCTCGATGGCCTGATGCCGGGGTGGAACGCCAGCAGCGATGAGTGCGGGCACCACAGCCCCGGTGCCATAGAGGTAGTTCGCGCCCCACCGCCCGAACCAGGACCCGTCGTCCTCCTGGTTCCGCAGCAGCCAGGCGACGCCTCGCGCAAGGGCGGTCGACGACCGGTCTGCGCTCGCGAGCATCTCGACGACGTGCGCGGTGACATCCGCGCTGGGCGGGTCGATCAACTCACCGAAGTCACAGAAGGGGAGCTTGCGGCACAGGTCTCGGGTGTTGTTGACGTCGAAGGCGCCCCAACCGCCGTCGTCGCTCTGCATTCCCAGGACCCACGCGATCCCACGCTTCGATGCCGCCGTGGCCGGGACGCCCGTACGGGCCAAGGCCATGATCACCTCGGCGGTGTCGTCGATATCTGGGTAGTGGTCGTTGGCGAACTCGAAGGCCCAGCCACCTGGCGCCAACTGCGGCCGACGCACGCTCCAGTCACCGCGAACGGAGATCTCCTTGCGCAACAGCCACTGTCCTGCGGCGACCAGGCGCGGATCCCCGGGCTCGACCCCGGCGTCGGCCAGGGCGATGGAGGCGAGCGCCGTGTCCCATACCGGCGACTGGCACGCCTCGAGGCGCCGGCCTCGCTCGTCGCGGATGATGAAACCCTCCAGTCCCTCAAGGCCTGCCCGGATCACCGGGTGGTCGATGGCATAGCCCTGGAGGTGCAGCGCGATCAGCGAGTACACCCACGGCGGTTGGATCCCCCCCCACGACCCGTCCGCCTCCTGGCGGTACAGGATCCATCGCTCCGCTCGCGCGAGTGCCCAGCGCCGCAGGGTTCGGAATGGGTGCCGCTCGTAGCGATGGAGCACCCGGTCGAGGCGGGCGAAGGCCCCCGGAACGCTGAACAGGGGTGGTGGCGGGGGATCCCCTGCACCCGTGCGCAGCTCGTCGATCCCGAAGCCGATCGGCCGGACCGGCCGGTGCGCGCTCACGATCGAGATGGCGACAATGCTCTGCCGAGCCCAGCAACCGAAGTCGTAGATATTGAGCGGGACACTGGGCGGCAGCAGCACGATCTCTGGTGGCATCACGGGCAAGCGTTCCCAGGACCACAGGCCGAAGAGCGCGAGCCACAGCCGCGTGAACACCCGCGTCGCTTCGACCCCACCGGCATCCCGGATGAACGACGCTGCCTTCGCCATGTGCGGGGCGTCCGGCGGATCGCCGGCCAGGCGGAGAGCCACGTAGGCCTCGACGGTCGTCGAAAGCTCGGGTGGCCCCCCGTAGAAGTTGGCCCAGGTTCCGTCGTCACGTTGCTGGGACCGGATCCACTTCGCCGCGGCGAGGGTCTCGTCCTGGGTGCGAATCCCGAGGAACTCCCGGAGGAGGAGATCTTCGGCATCCATGGTGACATTGGTCTCGAGCTCCCCCTTCCACCACCCCTCGGGATGCTGCAGGGCGGAGAGGGCGCGCACGGCACGCTCGAGGCAGGCAGCAGCCTCAGTGCGCTGCGTCCGTGCACCGGTGAGCGAGGTCATCGATCGCGCTCCGTCACGAAGCGAGCGACGGCCTCGAGGTCTTCACGCGCGCCGTCGGCGAGTGGCACCCGCTGGAGCGCCGCCAGTGCCTGGGAAAGCTCGGCATCGGCCATCGCCATGACCTCGCGCCGGGCGCCGGTGTCCTCGATCAGCTGGGCTGCACGCAAGACGTCCTGGGCGCTCAGCTCCGAATCCAGCAGGGTCACGAGCTCGTCGTACCGGTGCCCTGCGCGAGCCAGCGCCAAGACGACCGGGAGGCTCCTTTTGTGGGACAGCAGGTCGCCCCCGACTGGCTTTCCGGTCCGGCTCGGTTCTCCCCAAATCCCCAGCATGTCGTCGATGGCCTGGAAGGCCAGGCCAAGGTGCGAACCGAAGTCGCCGAGCGCGGCAACCGTGGCCGGAGGGGCATCCGCCAAGATGGCACCGACCGACGCCGCGAACGACAGCAGCGCGCCGGTCTTGCCTGCCTCCATCTCGACGCACTCTTGCGGAGTGACCTTCCCGCGCCCTTCGAACGCCATGTCCTGGGCCTGACCGGTGATCATGCGCTGCGTCGCGTCCGCGAGGGCTGCCGCGGCACGGACTCGCGCCGGAGCCGGATCCTCGAGCAACACCTGGATCGCCAGCGTCGAGAGCGCATCGCCGGTGACGATCGCTCGGCCGACCCCGAACTCCGCCCACACCGTAGCCCGATGACGCCGCTCCCGGTCCCCGTCGATGATGTCGTCGTGAATGAGCGAGTAGTTGTGCACCAGCTCGACCGCGACCCCACCGACGACGCCCACCGCTTCGGGGGCGCCGGCCGCCGTGGCTGAGAGGATGGCCAAACCGCCCCGCACGTACTTGCCGCCGCCGAGGTGATGGCGTAAGGGCGCCTGGAGCTCTGGCGCGATCCGGCGAATGGCAGCGTCGAGACCGGGACGGACGAGCGCAGCCGCGCGCGCCAACGCCGCCTGTGCTCGGGCCGCCGACGCTTCGCTGGTCGGCAGCTCAGGCTCCAAGGTTCCCTTGCTCACCGGGCCACCATCGCTTGCTCCCCGACCTTGCGAACCGCAAGACCCTCCCCGGCCGCGACGCCGGGAGAGCTCGCGGGCGCCCGGCCGAGCGCCAGGGCCTCCCGGGCCGCCTCGATCCCGCTGCGGACAGCGCCTTCCATGGTCGCTGGCCAGCCGGTGCGGCACCACGCTCCCGCGACGTAGACCCCCTCGAGCCTCGTTCGGGGACCCGGCCGCCACTTCGCAATCCCCGGGGTCGCCCGGAAGGTCGCTGCCCGCTCCCGCGTGACGACCGCGTCGATCAGCTCAGCCCTCCGTGCGCCGGGCAACAGCGCACGGAGGGCTTCGAACATCGAACCGATGAGATCGGCAGGCCGGCGCCCGATCAAGGCGTCCGCGGCCGACAACGAGACCGACAGGCATTGCTCTCGGTTCGCCGCACCCATCGGGCCTCGGCCCGAGCGGCTCGACATGCTCGCCCGCTCGCGCGTCGCGCCCTCAGCTTCGGCGCCAACCGGAGGCAGCCAATGAGCGGCTTCCGTCCGGTCGAACACGAACTGCAGGGGCGAATCGACGCATGCAAAGAAGGCCAGGTCCGTCACCTGCCGATCGAGCACGAGGTGCACGTTGACGATGGGGGAGGCACCGAGGTGCTCGACGCCAGGAAGGACGGCCGAACCGAGCAGTTCCTGTGCCGTGCCCGGTGGTGTCGCCACGATGACGGCATCGGCCACGTGCGTGCGGTCACCGGGGTGAACCGACAGGCGCCGGCTCGGACCATGCGCCTCCACACCCGTCACTGCGGCTCCGAGCACGACCTCGACGCCCGCCTGGTCGAGTGCGTCCATCGAGCGATCGCCGTGGAGGAACCCGAGGGGAACGATCGACCATCCGATGTCCCCGGCATCGGCACGGTCGAGGAGACCGGTTCGAAAGACCATGGCCCCCTGGGCAGCAGAGGCGTCCGAAGCTGGAAGATTAATCGTGGGTAGGGCGACAAGGTTCCAGAGGCGATCGATCGCTTGGGGGCTCTGGCCGTGACGCTCGAGCCAGTGTTCCAGCGTCATCGAGTCAAGCGCGGGATCGTCGAGGTCGAGTGCGCACAGCGCGCGCACGGCGCGCACGGCGCAAAGGCGCTCGCGCATCGACAGGTGCGCATAGCGGACAAGGCTGGGACCCAGGTGCAGCGGCGCCGGGAGGCCACGGCTGCGCGCGATGGTGGCCCGGGTGCCACTGGGCGCCAGGACCGGAACCTCAAGCTGGCGCTGAAGCCTGACCAACCCGGATGCGCCGATCCGGTCGAGGAAGCCGCGGTATGCCGTGCAGCACCGGAGGAAGACGTGCTGGCCGTTGTCGAACCATCGGCCAGCACGGCGAAACGACCACGTCAGCCCGCCCAACTTCGTCCGGCGTTCGAGGAGCACGACTTCTGCGCCCTGCCCCGCGGCCTCGAGGGCTGCGGCGATGCCAGCCAGGCCGCCGCCGACGACCACGATGCGAAAGCGACTCACGACCCCACACCCACCAGGCTTCGCGCGGCGACCCACGCCTTTTCGAGAACCGGAAGCGAGACGCGGCTCCGGGTCACCGCCAGGGGGTCTCGCTCGATGCGAGCGAGGAGCCTTCGGTAGATGCCGGCCATCGTCGCCACGCAGGCTCGACTGCGATGATCGAGCATGGGCAGAAGGCGCCACCCTCGTTCGAACCATTGAGCGGTCTTCTCGCACTCGAAATGCACCAGCGCAGCGATCGCCTCCGCGGGGCCGCTCAGGTCCGGGGGACAACCCACCGTGGCAGCATCCGTCGCGGGCAGGTACACCCTCCCGCGTGCTCGGTCCTCGACGACGTCACGCAGGATGTTGGTGAGCTGCAGGGCGATCCCCAGGTCGTCGGCGAGCCCAATCGCCCGTTGCGCGTCGGCAGGACGGAGCCCTGCGCGCTCGCATGCCGGCCTGAACACGGCGAACGACAAGCGCCCGATCGATCCCCCGACGCGCCGGCAGTACACGATGAGCTCGTCGAAGGTCTCGTACGCCGTTCCGTGGACGTCCATCTCGCAGCCATCGATCAGCTCGATGAAGGCCCCGATGGGCAGGTCGTAGCCCCGTGCGGCGTCAGCGAGCGCCACCATGACCGGATCGGGGTCAGCGCCGCCGGACTCGGGGGACGCCAGCAGGCGGTCGAGCTGCTTGCGCACGGTGGCGAGTTCAGTCAGTTTCTTCTCCGGTGGATCGTCGCCGTCGCCGATGTCGTCGATGCGACGCGCCAACGCATAGACGACCGAGAGCGCTTGGCGCTCGGGGGGGGCCAAGAGCCGGATCCCGTACGCGAAGTTCTTCGCCGCCGCACGGGTGATCCCCTCGCAGATACGGTAGGCGGACTCCACCCCTGCTGTGCGCAGCTGACCGGCGTTCATGCCAGCGAAGCACCCAGGATCGTCAGGCATCGAAGCACGAGGCGGGTCGAGCGGGGATGGCAGCGATGGGCCAGCACGTCGTAGTCCCGCCGAGCGATCTCGTCGAGCGCCGCGAGGCCTCCGGCCGCGAAGGCCGCCACGGCGACGCGCTGGCGCACCGGGAGGGTGCCAGCCAGCGGCCCTGCTGCTCGAAGCATCCGGCGGGCACGCGCGGTCTCGAGCACGACCACGCGTCGCAGCCCGCGCGAGGCGCTCGGGCGGAGCAGGTCCTCTGGGTCACAGCCGAAACGGTCGAGGTCCTCGAGGGGAAGGTAGATGCGACCCCGTGCTGCGTCCTCGTGCACATCTTGGAGATGCTCGACGATCTGGAGCGCGTTGCACACCTCGTCGGACCACGCGCAGCGTTGTGGGGTGGCGGCGCCGAAGATGCCCAGGACGAGACGGCCAACCGGAGCCGCAGAGAGCATGCAGTACTCCAGGAGCGCATCGAAGGTCTCGTAGCGAGAGACGACTTGGTCCTGCCGGTTGGCGGCGACGAGATCGCGGAATGGCGCAAGGGGCAGACCGAAGTGCTCGATGGTCTCCCCCACACGGACCATGAGGGGGTGCGTCGCCCCGCCCGCGCTCGCTCGATCGAGCTCCTCTTCGACCCAGTCGAGCAGTTCGCCGCGATCCCCGGTGGCCTCGTCGCCGATGTCGTCGACGAGGCGGGCAAAGCCGTAGACCGCGAGCAGGCCCCGCCGGAGCCGTGCGGGCAGGACCCGGGATGCCACCGGGAAGTTCTCCTGCGCTGCCTTTTCGAGGACGGTGCTCGCGCTCGGAACGTTGCCTGCCGGCTCGTGCCGCAGCGGAAGGCGTGTGGGGGCTGCCACCACCGGCCGGCTCCTTCGTATAGCGCCGATGACCAACGGTCCTCACTTGTTATACGTGCCGGGGTGGCCTCGTCAAGAACCATGGCCAGGACTCCGAAAGAACCCAGTTCAGCGGGGGGACTGCCTGGCGAACGTCCCCGGATTCGGCATCCGCCGAGGGTCGTCAGGAAGGGCCTGAACCGCCGCTCCCCTCGGGCCTTGCGATCAGGCAGGGGAGCGCAAGCCGAACGCCGGGCGAAGGAAACCCAACAGGACCGTCTCGACCACCCGACGAGCCGTCGGCACCGCACCAGCCCTGCCTCCCCGCAGGCGGGGGAGCAGTCTCGCCGCGAGCCCCTGGGAGACGCTGGCGACCACTCCGGCCAACTTGGGTTCCTTGCGCAGCTCGCGGGTCGCGGCCTCGAGCAGAAGCGGTGCCAGCGGCTCAAGGATTCGGCGGAGCGCGCCGACCGCTTCGTGCTCGGTCAAAATGCCTGGTCGCGCGGGCAATCCTTCATCGACGGCGTCCACCATCGACCGCGCCGCCGCGACGAACAGCTCGTCCTTCGACGCGAAGTAGCGGTAGAACGACCCCTTCGCGATTCCCGCCGCGTCACAGAGGTCGCCGACGCAGACCCCGTCGTAGCCATGCCTGGCGAAGGCCTCTCGGGCAGCCGCGAGCAACCGGTCCGTCGGGAGGTTCTCGCTGCGCGCACGTGCGTCGACGATGCGGTCCCACCCCTCGGGACCCACACCTTCGCGCGCGGCGGCGAGCACCTCGGGAAGGACCCGCCGAACGTCCTCAAGGCGCAGGTGATGGCGCTCCCGCAGGAACCGCACCGCGCTGAGTGCGACGACATGGTCCTCGCCGTAGAGGAAGCGGTTGACCGAAGCCGTCGTGGGCTGGGGAAGGAGGCCGATTCTCCGGTAGTAATGGATGGTCGGAACGGGAACGCCCGTGCGCCGAGCGAGCACCGACACCGAGAACCGGCGTGGACGGGCGTTGTCGCGCTCAGCGGACCCGAGCTCGGAAAACCTCTCCGGGACTCCGGTGGCGGGTATGCTCCGCAACTCGGTCAGCGTCACGGCTCCCTCTCCTGCCCGTCAAACGTTCGTTGGCTTTCGCATCCTAACGTGGACGGGCGCCAGCGTCACGAACGTTCGCTCGTTCGAGCCTCAGCGTCCCGCTTGTCCGCTCTCCGCGCCTGTCAGCGCTTGTCGGCGCACCGGTGACGCGGGTGCCCGACGGCACCCGATCCACCTGGGCGCCCTGACGGAGCTCTAGTCTTTCCCCTCGCTTCCTCTGCGCTGGTGATCTGCGATGAGCCGATGATCAAGTACCTGGGTTCCAAGCGCCGGCTCGTACCCGTCCTCTCGGACATCGCTGCGGCCGCAAGGGCGCGAACCGCCCTCGACCTGTTCACCGGGACGACGAGAGTGGCCCAAGCCCTGAAACGCCAGGGGATCACCGTGACGGCAGTCGATACGGCCCGCTACTCGGAGGTCTTTGCGCGCACCTACATCGAGACTGACGCCCGGGCGATCGACCGGTCTGCCCTGCGCGCCGCATTGGCCTACCTCGATGCGCTGCCAGGGACGCCTGGATACTTCACCGAGACCTTCTGCGTGCGGTCGCGCTTCTTTCAACCGTTCAACGGGGAACGCATCGACGCGATCCGGGACGCCATCGATTCGGATTTCGGCACCTCTACGCTGCGACCGCTGCTGTTGACGAGCCTCATCGAAGCGGCTGACCGAGTCGACTCGACGACAGGCGTGCAGATGGCATACGTGAAGCGTTGGGCCCCCCGATCGTTTCGCGCGCTCAAGCTGGAGGAGCCACAGCTGCTCCGCGGATCAGGGCGAGCGATCTGCGGGGACGCCACGAAGATCGTCAAGGCGCTCGGGTCCTTCGACCTCGCGTACCTCGACCCCCCTTACAACCAGCATCGGTACTTCACCAACTACCACGTCTGGGAGACGCTGGTGGCCTGGGACGCACCGGAGCACTACGGCGTCGCGTGCAAGCGCGCCGATTGCCGGCAGCCCTCCACCAAGAGCGTCTTCAACTCCAAGCGCACGATGCCCAAGGCGTTGCAGGCCGTGATCGACGCGATCGACTGCCGTGTGCTCGTCCTGTCATATAACGACGAATCGTGGATCAGCCTCGACGAGCTGATGTCGATGTGCGATCGCCATGGGGCAGTCGTCGCCCTGAGCTTCCCCTCGGCCCGTTACGTGGGGGCCCGCATCGGGATCCACAATCCAGCTGGCGTCAAGGTCGGGTCCGTCTCGCACCTGCACAACCACGAGTACCTGGTGGTCGCCGGCGACCCCGACGACGTGCGCCGGGCGACCGCAGGGTATGGCCATGCAGTGGTGTCGGTGTGACCGGGCCCAGCAGGCCTCGCCCGGACCTCGGAGCCGCCACGCGTAGGGGGAAATCATGACCGACATCGATTTTCGATCGACCTCGCTGCATGCCCTCGCTCACGAGGTGCGCAGCGGTCAACTCTCGGCACGGGAGTTGACCGAAGCCACGCTGGCGCGGATCGAGTCGCTCGACCGGGTCGTCCATGCCTTCGTGGCGATCGACGGGGAGCGCTCGATGGAGCAGGCGGCGGCCGTCGACCAGATCGTCGCCACCGGTGGGGACCCCGGTCCACTGGCAGGTGTCCCCCTCGCCGTCAAGGACCTCGAGGACGCCGCTGGCTTCCCCACGACCTTCGGCTCGCCCCTGCTGGGCAACCCGGGACCCGCGGTCAGCGATTCCGTGCTCGTCGGCCGCCTGCGCAGCGCCGGTTGCGTCGTGGTGGGAAAGACCAACACCCCCGAGTTCGGATGGGCCCCCAAGACCGACAATGCCCGCTTTGGCACGACCCGAAATCCCTGGTCGCTCGATCACAGCCCTGGAGGTTCATCCGGCGGCACCGCCGCGGCCCTCGCTGCAGGAATGGTGCCCCTCGGCACCGGTTCCGACGGCGGCGGCTCCATCCGGATCCCAGCTTCTTGCTGCGGGCTCTCCGGGATGAAGCCTTCGCTCGGGCGCGTCCCGGCGGGCGGTCTCGCCGCGCCTCAGTGGCCGGACCTCTCGACGAAGGGACCGATGGCTCGCTCGATCGCCGACACCGTCGCCGCGCTGGCCGTCGTCGTCGGGCCCGATGCGAGCGATCTGCGCGCTCTCCCTCGGCCGGACTCTCCGTGGCCGGCGGCACTCTCGGACCCCCACGTGCCGTCACGTGTCGCGTGGTCGCCGACCCTGGGCTACGCAGCGGTCGATGCGGAAGTCCTCCGGGCATGCGAACCGGTCCTCGACGTCATCGAATCCCTCGGGAGCGAGATCGTCGAAGTCGAGTCGGTCTTCGACGAAGACCCCTTGCCATCGTGGCTGGTGCTCGCCGGCTCGTATCTGCTTCGATCGATGCAGCACTACGTCGATCGTCCCGAGTGGGAGATGGTGGACCCTGGGCTCAGGCTCTTGCTCGAGTCGGCACGATCGACGACCGCCGTCCAGCTCGTGGAGGCGATCGACTACTGCCACACCTTGAACCTCCGCCTCGTCGAGCTGTTCCATGAGGTGCGCCTTTTGGTCACCCCCACGCTCGCAGCGCTTCCTCCGCCCATCGACTTGGGCGGGGCAGGGATCGTCAATGGCGTGGTCGACTCGAACTGGGTGCGGCTCACCTACCCCTTCAACATGACCCGATCGCCGGCTGCCACGGTCTGTGCCGGGCTCTCCGCTTCGGGCCTTCCCATCGGCGTCCAGCTGATCGGTCCGCAACACGGCGACCTCGTCGTGCTGCGCTCCGCGGCCGCCATCGAGGAGGCAATCGGCTTCGATGCCGTGGCACCACTGGGCTGAGGAGGCGTTGGGGTCGCGCGCGACGCGAGCCACTACGGTGTCGGAGTGCTCGGTGACCGCGCCGCCGACGCGAGCGGTGAGCGTCGGCGGATGGCCATGTTCCCGCTGCAGACGGTGTTGTTCCCTGGCGCCGCGCTCCCCTTGCACGTCTTCGAGCCGCGCTACCGAGCCCTGACGGCGGACTGCCTCGCGGCTGACCGCACCTTCGGGGTGGTGCTGATCTCCAGAGGGCGCGAGGTCGGCGGTGGCGACGAGCGGGTCGGCGTTGGGACGGCCGCGGTGATCGAGCAAGCGTCACCGTTTCCTGACGGCCGCTGGGCGCTGTTGGCCCGCGGGACCCATCGCATCGTCGTCGAGACCTGGCTGCCTGACGACCCCTATCCGCTGGCGCAGGTGAGGACGCGCCGCTCGACCACGAACGGGCTCGATGTCGCCTCCTTGGAGCGAGCGACCGCCGCCGTGCGGCGCGCGCGAGCGCTTTTGTCCGAGCTTGGGAGCGCCCCTCCGCTCGCCTTCGCCATGGACCCAGCGTCCACCACCACGGCCTCGGCGGGACCCGGCACTGGCCGGGTCCCTGCTGCGGACGAGCTCGAAGCCGCCACCTGGGAGCTATGTCAGGCGGCGCCGCTCGGAGCGCTCGACCGCCAGCGATTGCTCGAGACCGATGACGCGGCGCAACGACTCGAGATGGTGGCGCAGCTCTGTGACTCCCTCGCCGAGGATCTTCATCGGATGCTCGGCACCATGGGCGGGTCCGAGACCATGCGATGATGGCGTCGTGAACCGTTCAGGCTTGGATCGGATCGGCGTGGTGGACACCATGTTCGCCCGTTACGACATGGGTTCTGAAGCAGTCGACGAGCTGGCTTCGTGCCCGGGATTCGCCAAGCGCTTCGAGGTGCTGCGCCAGACGGTGCCCGGCTTCAAGGACCTCGCAGTGGCCTGCAAGCGCCTGATCGAGCGGGAGGGTTGCCAGATCGTCATCGCACTCGGCATGCCCGGCCCCGCGCCAATCGACAAGACCTGCGCGCACGAGGCGTCCCAGGGGATCATGCTCGCTCAACTGCTCACCTCTACGCCGATCCTCGAGGTCTTCGTGCACGAGGACGAAGCGGAGGACCCCCAGACCCTCGTCGCGGTCTGCCGTGACCGCGCGCGTAAGCACGCTCGCAACGCCTACTGGATGCTCTACGAACCGGAGCAGCTGGCCGAACGGGCCGGAAAGGGGATCCGCCAGGGGTTTGCCGACGCCGGGCCACTCGCTCCGTGAACCCCTGGCAACTCGATCAGCCGCCGGCCCGCGCCTTTCCGAGTTGGTCGATGTCGATGGGGTTCTTCGGCGCCGAGGTGGTCACGGGTCGGTTGTAGCCGGAGAACGTCACGCTGCCGGCGCCACTGTTGGAGCTCCCGGTCAGCCGCACGACATAGGGCGTGCTCGAGCGGGAAATGTAGACGCGGCCGACGCCTTTGATGTTGCTGGGCTCCACCACGGTGACTGGCTGGCCGGAGATCGTACTCCTGCCGAGCACCCTGAAACGAGTCGCGGACAGGCCGTCACCGAACTTGAAGATCTGGTTCATGAGGGAGTTGGCCTCGACGAGCTGCGCCAGCTGCCTCCCGTCGCTCGTCGTCACGGCGGTCTGCACCCAGCGGTTCGCGAAGAGTTGTGCGGCGGTCTTCCCCTCGTTCCTCAGCCAGAAGCCCCTGCCCGCTTCGAAGTACACGTTCGAGCCCGAGAGGATGACCCGGACTGCATCGCGCCCAAGACGTACCGTTCCATAGCCGGCCCCAGTGCTGCCGGCCGTGACGTGGATACCGATGGTCCCTCCGTTCGTCACCACGGACCCTGCCACGGTCACCGACGACGCGGCTTTGGAGTCCGCCACCGCCGTAGCGACCAGCTGCGCTGCGCTCGATGGCGCGGCCCCTGCCGGAAGGACCACTCCGAGTGGGAGGAGGCCACCGACGAGGCCGACCCCCAGCGATGCCCACCGCCGGCCCAGGTACGCACCGTAGCGAAAGGACTGCGTACGGTGGATGGTCGCGGTCATACCCCACGGAAGCCTACTGGCGCGTGTCCGTGGGCACGGGGATGGACGACTGCGGCACCCGTGCGCCCCGTCCCGGGAGTGGCTCCCCCTCAGCGCCGACGCAGCGCTGCCTTGAGCTCGCCGAGGATGGGAACCGGACCAGGATCGATGCCCTCGCGCGCGGCCATGTGCAATGACACGAAATCGCCGAACAGTGCAAGGTCGAAGAACTGCGCGAGGCTCCCCTGACCCTCACCGGTCACTTCGACGACATCGGCCACGACCTCTGCGAGCAACTCATCGACGATCCGAAAGCGCCTCGCGACCTGGGGATGCTCGTCGAGACAGCGAAGGGCGACCACCGTCAGGGCTTGGCGGGTGAGGTCCCCGTGCTGGCCCCAGCCAACCACCTCGTTGTGGCAGAGCTCCGGCTGGGCTGACCAGAATGCCGGCGACTTCGCGTTCTCGTTCATCTGCGTCTTCCAACGTTGCGCGGCCACCGCTCCGAGCCCGGACGCGCCATGGACGAGCGGGATCGTCCGACCAATCCGACGTGCCACCTCCTCGGCCGCGCTCCCCGGGCGAACGAGCTCGTCGCGGCGACGGACGAGCTGCTCGATCGCCGCCGCGATCCGTTCGCCAGCGCCTGGGAGCACCCCCATCCGCTCGAGGATGACAAGGGGTGGGATCGCCAGCGCCCCGAGCGCGGCCCGCGGCTGGGGGATGGAGGACGGGACGCCCACCATCGGCGCATCGGCTTGTGCCGCGAGTCGCCCGAGCTCTCCTCCCCCTGCGATCACGACGAGCTTCGCGCCCCGCTCCAGCGCACAGCGCGCCGCAGCCACGGTCTCCTCGGTATCCCCTGAACACGAGAGAGCGAAAACGAGGGTGCGCGGACCGACCCAGCTGGGCAGCTCGTAGGACTTGGTCGCCACGACGGGCAACGGCGAAGCCTCCGCCGCTGCGGCGACCAGAACGTCCCCGGCAATCCCGCTCCCACCCATCCCGACGGCAGCAATCGCACTGATGGCGTGCGCGTCCGGGAGCTTTTGGATCTGTAGCGCCGCCGCCTCGGCGACCTGTTCCGGCAAGCTCGCCGTGGCTTGCCACATCCCGAGCGAGTCGACCGGTGTCAGGGTCAGCCCTCCCCGCCCTCGTCCGTCGTGGCGTGCGCAGCTCGGTCGGCAGCGCTCGTCCCCCTTCCAGTCTCGAGCACCGCGGTCGTCGCGGCGAGGCGCATCAGACGATCGTGCTCCGCGGCATCGACATCGAGTGCTTCGTCGATCAACATCACCGGAATGCCGTCACGCACCCGATAGCCACGGCGCAACCGCGGGTTGTACAGGAGCTGCTCGGACTCGAACCACATCAGCGGACCCTTGTCCTCGGGGCAGACCAGGACCTCGAGCAAGACGGGATCGAGGCTCATCGCGCCAGCCCTCGAGACCCTTCGGCCGCAGCGTCGGGACCGAGCGCGCCGAAACGACTGGTGAGCAGCTCGATCAGCGCGCCGAGATGGCGATCGCAGTCCTGGACCGAGGATGCCTCGACGTTCAACCGCAGCAGCGGTTCGGTGTTCGATGGCCGCACGTTGAACCACCAGTCGGGATACTCGGCAGTGAGGCCGTCGAGACGATCGACCGCTGCCCCCTCTGCTGCGACGTGCTGGGCCAACGATTCCACCACCGCATGGGGGTCCGCGACCGTCACGTTGATCTCGCCGGAGTTGGCGTAGCGACGGAACGGCGCAAGCAGTTCGGAAAGCGGTTTTCCGCTTCGGCTCATCAACTCGAGAACCACCATCGCGGTGATGATGCCCGAGTCGGCACGGTAGTTGTCACGGTAGTAGTAGTGGCCGGAATGCTCACCGCCGAAGACCGCGCCGGTCTCGGCCATCGTCGCCTTGATGAAGGAGTGCCCGACTCGCGTCCGGATTCCCCGCCCCCCGTGCTCGGCGATGACCTCAGGCACGACGTGGGAACAGACGAGGTTGTAGAGGATGGTCGACCCCGGGTACTTCTCGAGCATCGCGACCGCGACCAGTGCGGTGGTCAGCGAACCCGAAACCGGTTGCGCGTGCTCGTCGACGAGGAAGACCCGGTCGGCGTCGCCGTCGAAGGCGAGCCCGACGTCGGCCCCCTCGCGCAGGACCGACTCCTGCAGATCGCGAAGGTTCTCGGGCTGGATCGGGTCGGCGGGGTGGTTCGGGAAGGTGCCGTCGAGCTCGGGGAACAGGATCGTGAGCTCGAACGGCAGCGGCTCCATGACGATCGGCAGCACCAGCCCACCCATCCCGTTGGCGGTGTCAGCGACTACCCGGAGCGGCCGAAGGCTCTCAAGGTCCACGAAGGAGCGCACATGGCGCGCGAAGTCCGAGAGAAGGTCCAGGTGCTCGAGCGGCGCTGGCGGCGTCGACCGAGGTGACGGTGGCGCCCCCAGGATCTCCGTCGTCAGCTGCTGGATCTCGAGGAGACCGGTGTCCCTTCCGATGGGCTGGGCCCCCGAACGGCAGAGTTTGATCCCGTTGTAAGCGGCGGGGTTGTGCGAGGCCGTGAACATGGCGCCTGGCGCGTCGAGGCGCCCCGAGGCGAAGTACAAGAAGTCAGTCGAAGCCATTCCCAGGTCGACGACGGTGGTCCCTTCGGATCGAGCACCGTCGGCGAAGGCCTCACACAGCGGCACTCCTGAGGGTCGCATGTCCCGAACGACGAGCAGCCGCTCGGGGCGCAGGAAACGCGCGACCGCGATCCCGATCGCTCTGCACAGCTCAGGATCGAGCTCATCGGGAACGATCCCCCGGATGTCGTAGGCCTTGAACACGGCTCCGGGATCGCCCATGACGGCCAGAGCCTACCGACTGGGAGCCCGGAAGCTCCCAATGCGCCGAGCGAGCGCGAGACCGACGAGGAGCACCACCCCAGCGATGGTGGCCAGGAGCCCGAGCAGTTGCGGCGGGGAAGATCCGTAGCGAAGCGTGACGACGTGGCTCGTCGGGACGACCACCATGAGGTTGGGCGTCACCCTCCAGGGGCCCTGGGCGCCCACCGCATGCCAGTCGGGGAAGTAGGAGATCTTGACGAGGATCGGCGTCCGGAGCCGGTCGACGTGGAAGGTGATCGAGCTCGTCGTCTGGCGAATGTCGCGCACCACGGTCCTGGGCACCGGAATCGCCGGAGGGTGGGTGCCTGGTGCGTCGACGCGCGGCCAGGAAGGTTCACCACCGGCGGCGAGCTCGACGCTCCAACGTGCCGGATCGTCGTACCACGCCACCGAAGGTGCCAGCCAGGAGCTCTGACCTTGGCCGACGTTGGCGAGGACGGCCGGCTCGTAACGGAGGGGGCTCACGATCGGCGCGTCGAGGACCTCGAAGATCTTCCAGGTCGTGGTGATGCGCTGGTCGCCGTAGAGGGAGTGCCAGGGACCGCTGCTGGCGATGAGGCGCAGGCTCGGATCGGCCTGCGCGGCGGCGACGATGCTCGGACTGAAGGCCATGAAGTAGCGCACGCCCAACAGCTGGAGGTGCTCGACGCCCAACGGGACGTCGGGAGGCCCGTAGGGAAGGCCCACCATCGGCTCTGAGGGCGCCGCCGAGAGCTCTGCTTGGTTCAAGAAGTGATACGGGGTCGTCGCCGAGGACTCGAAGAGCAAGCCTTCCATCGAGTCGATGCAGCCATTGGTCCAGTACGGAAGCAGCATCAAGGCCTCAGGCGTTCCGAAGCGGTTCTCGTCGGCGTTGTACTCCCACATCGCCCGCCCGCATCCGTAGCGGCGCCCGATCGAGGCCATGGTCCGCATCAATCCCCGGTATTCGGGATAGGCGGGCTTGCCCTGATAGCCGCTGTAGTTCCACTCGGCCCAGTTCGCCACTTGGTTCGCGCCAGGGGTGACCGGGAGGATGTTCGCCGGGACGACGAAGGGCGGGACGACGACCGCCAATGCCCCGAGGAGCAAAAGGAGCGGTCCGCTCACCGCCGCGGGGTCAAAGCGCCAGCTCCTTGGCAC
Organism: Actinomycetota bacterium; assembly: GCA_021324045.1. Classification (GTDB taxonomy): domain Bacteria; phylum Actinomycetota; class Acidimicrobiia; order Acidimicrobiales; family RAAP-2; genus JAJPJV01. The sequence continues at coordinate 51,826 of JAJPJV010000029.1, forward strand.
CGAGCCAGAACCCGAATGCCCTGGGGCCAGCGGCTCCAAGCCCGGGCTCGCAGCTGGCGGATCGGCCCAGGTTCCCGAGCCCACTGGCGACGCATCCGCTGACCCGGTGCCGCGCGGCGCGGAAGGTGCGGGTCGGAGGCCGGACACGCCACGAGCCCAGCGCGCCAAGGCCAAGAGCGCGGTCGCGGCAACCCACCCAGCCAGGAGGTAGACGCAGAGGAACCAAAGGGGCAGGAGCCTGACGTTGTAGAGCGGCCCTTGCGGATCGATCCGCAGCGCCAGCGCCGGCCCGACCCCGAGAACCGTGAACAGCAGTGCGAACCGGCTCCGCCGCGCGACCCCGACCACGACGGCGATCCCTGCCAGCACGAGCGCCCACGCGTCCGCCCTGGGAAAGAGCAACGAAAGGTACGTGGTCACGTTCGTGTAGCCCATTGCGGTCGAGTACTCGCGAAAAAGCACGAACGGCACGAGCCACCATCCGGCCAGGAGGCCACCGGCGACCAGCGTGGAGACTCCCCACCCGAGCGCCGCCTTCCGGGTCGGTGCCGCCGACGAGGCCGCTGCCCCCTCGAAGGACCCCTGGTCGTCGCGGGGGTGCCAGCGCGGCGGCGCCAACTCGAACACCAACAGCACGATCGCCCCAGTCGCGGCCAGTGCGGCCGGGACCACATGGGACAGGATGCACAGGGCGAGAACGATCGAGGCCCAGACCCTCCCTTTCCCAGTCCGCAAACCACGCGCGTAGAGGCCGAGGAACAAAAGCGCCAGAGCGACCCCGAGGGAGTACGCGTACTCACCGGCGAGGGTGGAGAAGAGGTTCCCCCCGTCGATCGTCCAGGTGTAATCGAAGAGGAACGGAAGGGTCGCCGCGGCCAGGCCTGCGGGAAGGGGCCTGGGAAGCCCGAACAACCGGCCGCAGGCCCATGCACAGATCGGCATCAGGACCGAGCCGAGCACCGTCGCCAGCTTGAACGCGACCGCGTAGGGGATCACGTAGCTGGCAAGGCTCGCCAAGCTGTCGGGGAGCACGAAGTAGAACGTGTACGCCGGGAACCCGTCGAACCACCCCGGATCCCATCCGCTGAGGTGCGGGAACAGCTGGGACCGGAGGAACGCCGGCATCATGACGTGGGCCCCGGTGTCCCCGCCGGTGACCGTCGTGTCGGTGAACAGCAGGTTGGCGTGCAACTGCCACGCCACGACGGCGATCACGCCCCCCACCGTCAGTGCAGTGGCAGCCTGGGGAAGCCACGAGATGCCACTGCGCCCGGTGGCGCGCCAAGAGCCACCTCGGTCCGCTCGGATCACGCCATCGTGCCCGAGCGAGACGCCCGGCAGCGCGCGCCCCCTGACGGCGCTCAGAAGATGACCCCTCCGCGACTTGCAACGATCGCCACGACAGCAACGAGGTTGAAGGATGCGTGGGCGACCATGTTCATCCCCAGTCTCCCCGTGCGGTAGGAAACGGTGGCGAGCATGACGCCGAAGAGCGCCAGGCCAGCGAGCTGGACGAGCTCGGCGTGCGCCAGCCCGAAGATCGTGCCGTCGACGGCGACGGCGGCGACGACCGCCAGCGATCGGGCAGCCCCCCGGGCCGAGTCACTCGGAGCGAAGAGCCGCAACAGTCCGCGCAGCACCAACCCCCGGAAGAACAGTTCTTCGAAGAAGGGCGCGCCGATGACCGTGAGGATCGCGATCACTGCGAACGCGAACCCATGGGCCCCGCCGGTCAGCTTCGTGGTCGGTGCGTTGAAGTTGTGGAGGTGGCGGATGAACGGCGTGTACAGCGCGGTCACCACGAGCTGGCCGCCAAAGCCGATCGGAATCCCGGCGACGTCGATCGCTCGGAACCGAATCCCCAGATCTGCGGCCAAGTGGCGCGTCCCTCTGGCCATGCTCGCCAGCCAGGGCCCAGCGGCAAACCCGACCCACAGCCCGACCAGGCTGGCCCCGACGTACCAGGCAGGAGGGGCGGACATCCTGGCGATGGCCTGGAGCCGATTGCCCTGGCCCGCCAGGTCCGCGGCCACTGCAGTGAAGACCAGGGCGACGATCTCCCCGGCAGCGAACCCCAACAACGCGAAGACGATGAAGACGCCGGCATCGCTGCGGGTCGCAGGAACCGCCCCGTGCTGATCGAGGAAGCAACGGTCGCCCAGGCCCCGGTCAGCGGGCCGTGATGCTCTCGTGGTCGCCGGGCTGCGGTCCTGGAGCGGGGGGCGCGAGGGCAGCTCGTCGCCTCCGGGCTGCTCCATCGACCCCAACGTTACCGTCGACGCTGCGCGATTCCCGGGCGGGCATAGCATGGGTGAATGAGCCCGGCAAGGCCCGATCGCAACCAACCGCGCCCACCCCTCCCTGGCGGCCGTTCACCCGCCCAGGGCTCGGGGGGCGAGCAGAACTGGCGATGGTTGTGGACAGTGCTCATCGTCGTCATCCTGGCCGTCTTGGTCCTGCCATCGCTCATCCCCCATACCAACGCCAAGTCGATCTCCTACGCGACGTACATGAACGAGGTCCGTGCCCATGGGGTCGTCACAGCCACGATCGACAACGGCAACGGGGTGATCACCGGACGCCTCAAGGACGGCACCCAGTACACCACCCAGGGCCCCAACCCGCCGCTCGCCGGTGACGTCAAGACCATGCGCAACGACGGCGTCTCGGTCGACTTCTCCGCGCCGTCGTCGAGCCTGCTCGCCTCGCTCGCCCCGTACCTGTTCATCGCATTGTTCTTCGGTTTGCTCCTCTGGCTGTTCGGCCGCCAGGCACGCGGGCAGATGTCGGGGATCATGTCCATCGGCCGCTCGCGTGCTCGGTTGTACAGCTCGGAGCGACCCTCGACCACCTTCAACGACGTTGCCGGCTACAACGGGGTCAAGCAGGAGATCAGCGAGGTCGTGGACTTCCTCAAGACCCCGAGCCGGTTCCGTGACATCGGCGCCAAGATCCCCAAGGGCATCTTGCTGGTCGGGCCCCCCGGGACAGGGAAGACCCTGCTCGCTCGGGCGGTCGCCGGGGAAGCCGGCGTCCCGTTCCTCTCCGTCACCGGATCCGACTTCATGGAGATGTTCGTGGGCGTCGGGGCGAGCCGCGTGCGCGACCTCTTCCAGACCGCGCGTAAGCAGGCGCCCGCCATCGTCTTCGTCGACGAGATCGACTCCATCGGCCGGAAGCGAGGCGCGGGGCTCGGAGGCGGCCACGACGAGCGAGAGCAGACCCTGAACCAGATGCTCTCGGAGATGGATGGCTTCGACCCCGCCGAGGGTGTCGTCATGATCGCCGCCACCAACCGCCCCGACATCCTCGACCCCGCATTGCTGAGGCCCGGCCGCTTCGACCGCCAGATCGTCGTCCCGCTCCCCGACCTCGACGAGCGCCTCCCCATCCTCCAGGTGCACTGCCGCGGGAAGCGGATCGGTCCCGACGTCGACCTCGAACTGATCGCCCGGGGAACGCCCGGGATGAGCGGCGCAGATCTCGCCAATCTGGTCAACGAAGCCGCCCTGCACGCCGTCCGGCGAGGCAGCTCCACGATTGCCATGGAGGACTTCGACACCGCCAGGGACCGGGTGCTGATGGGCCAGCGTCGGGAAAGCCTCGTGCTCTCCGACGAGGAGAAGGAGCGCGTCGCTTACCACGAGGCCGGCCACGCGCTCCTCGCCTACGTCTTGGAGCATGCCGACCCGGTGCACAAGGTCACGATCCTGCCGACCGGGATGGCACTCGGAGCGACCCAGCAGCTCCCGGTCGAAGAGCGTCACATTCACCCGATCTCTCATATCCAAGATGCGCTGTGTGTCCGGATGGGTGGTCGCGTCGCGGAGCTGTTGGTGTACGGCGACCTGTCCACCGGCGCCGCGAACGACCTCGTCGGCAACACCGAGCTCGCCCGGAAGATGGTGCGCGAGTGGGGAATGAGCGATCAGCTCGGACCCATGGCCTGGGGATCCCAGGGCCAGGTCTTCCTCGGCGAGGACCTGATGCACACGCGGGACTACTCGGAGGACACCAGCCGCGTGATCGACGACGAGGTCGAACGGATCCTTCGCGAGCAGGAGGCACGGGCGTTCGAGGTCCTCACCCGGCACCGCTCCGGCCTCGATGCCATCGCTCGCGCCCTGCTCGAACAGGAGACGATCGACGGCGACCAGGTTGGCCGTCTGGTCGACGAGGCCCACGGGCGACCCGTGCACGGCGAGGGTGTCAAGGCGGTCCCGCACTTCAACGGGCACGAGCGCCGGCCACGCCACAACGGCAAGGAAGAAGAGGGCGTCGCCGTGACGCGCAGTCCCTTCGAGGACCAGCTGCCACCGAGCGGCTGGCCGGCACCGGCCTGGCCCGCTGCGCGCAGCGACTGAACGCCCTGTCGCCGTGCGCTCAGCCGCTGTCGGGTGGCACCCCGACGAGGCTGACCACTCCCGGCGCACCCGCTGGGGCAAGGTCTTCGATCGAAGCAGTCGGCCCGCTCCCCCGAACGGTCAGTGCACGCACGCCGCTCGCGGCGAGCGGACGAGCGAAGACGCTGAACGCACCCGGTGACAGCGTCGCCCGACCAAGGACGGTCAGGGCGGCTCCCCGGGACGCCACGGTCTGCACCACCACCGAGATTCGCCGAGGACTCGGGTTCATCACCACCAACTGGATCGGTTGTGCACCGGAAACCGCTGGGGCCGTCGCTGTCCCGGGGGGCGCGAGGTACGCGATTCTGGGATTGGTCCCCGCGACCTGGGGGACCCCCATCACCGTCCCCCACTGCGGCGCTGCGGCACCGGCGGGTGCAGTGACCACGCGGTCGACGACGACGCCGGGTCCGGTCGCCGTCACGGTCGCGGCAAAGGTCTCCGCGGTGGGGATCCGGGTCTGCTGGCTCGCCACGAGGGACCAGACCGACGCCGGCGCGACGAGCTCGACGAACGGAGCGACCGGACCCGAGCCGAGCCGGACGGCCACCGTGACCCGCTCTGGCACCGCGGTCGGGTTGAAGACGTGGAAGACCGTGGAGCCCAGCTGCGGGTTCGCCGAGGCCGGGAAGACCCATCGGCGAGCTGGCGAAGGGGCTCCGGTCAGCAGGGAAGCCCCCTGGACGCCGTTGTCGGATCGCACCTGGAATTCGCCGGCGACGACGGCTCCTGCCCGCGCGTGGACGATCGTGGCGACCTGGGTTTGGTCCTGCACGTAGTCGCCGATGTGCTCGTCGAGGACCTGGCGCGGACCGACGACCAGACCTTGATAGGGCTGGGGTTGCAGGACGCCACTGCGCGTGAGGAAGCTGAGGTCGACCACGGCGTCGGTGACCGTCGGATTGAACAACGTGACGTCAACGGACCCATCGGCAGTCGAGCCGGACGGGAAGTACCAGGTGGGAGCGGTCACCCGTGAGCAGGGGACCTGCGACCAGCCGGCCGGGCCACCGACGGACTGCGTGGCGAGCACGCCGCCGCCAAAGAACGTCAGTGCGGCACCCAGCCATCCTCCAGCCCCAGGGACCGCAGGGACGACCGTCACGGTCTGGAGGGCCGGTACCGTCACGGCCTGGGTGAGCGATCGGCCCGAGGTCGCCACGGTCGTGAGCGTCCCGTGCACCGCTGCCGCCGTGGTGTTCACCAGCTCCAAGGTGACCGGAGCCAGCGACGACGTTGTGCCGCCCCCCCAGCAGTACCAGGCACTCGACTCGTCGCTCGCTGCCGGGACCGACATCGCCGGTGCCGGAGCTCCGAAGCGCTGTGGTGCCGACGTTGCGAGCCGGTCCGCGATGCCCACGCCGGCGAGGACGACGACGAGGGCGACGACCACCACCAGGCGGGTGCCCGTCCTCATCGTGGACCTCTGGTCGATCGTCGACCTCCGCTCACTGCCCTCGAGAAGTGACTGCCGGAGTGGTGGATCGTGCCCATCACCTGCTCCCGACCGACACGGGCCGGGGGGAACCCCGTACATGACGGGGGCGCGACCCGGCAGCGGGCGCAGCGTCCTCGGGGGATGTCCCCTGACCCGCCCCCGGCGGTGACCGTGGCCGGCTGACCCCATCGGCAGCGCTTCGGCCCCAGCGCGGGACGAAAGGACGTCGGCGGATCAACGAGACAGCGACCCAGAGCCACAACGCCACCTCCAAGACGATGCCGATCGGCAGCAGCGGGGTCCCGCGGAACTCGAGCACCGCGTTCCCCGCCGGCACCCGGTACTGGGATGCCCAACCGAATGCAGGGCGGGGGGCCACGACGTGCCCAGTCGAGACGAGCTGCCACCGTCCGGCCGGCGCGGCGGACGAGTACAGCGTTCCCGCACTGAGGTGACCGGAGAACCGAAGCCCGCCGGCTGCGCCGGCGAGGACCGGTCGCCACCCGTGCAACGCCGCCCCGGACGCCCGCGCCGCAGTGGTGACCGCGGCCGAGGGGGCAGGGGCGCGACGCTCCGCGCGAAGCGGCAACGCTGCGGGGTCCTCGAAGACCCAGAGCCCTTGACCGACGACCGGGACCTGGCGAAGGTCTCCCTGGGCCATCAGGGCCGGGATGAGATCACCAGGGAGCGCCGAGCCTCCGCCCGAGGGCGGGGCATCTGGAGCCAGCTGATCGATCACCACGACGTAGCGCACCCCCGCGGGGGCTAGGAGCCGCCCGAGATGGACGGTGCGACGCGCTCGGGCCAAGTTCACCGCCTCCATCAGCGAGAATGCCGGCCCTGGGGAAGCGGGCGCCCAGAGTGCGCCGGCGTCGGGGAGCCCGCCCTCGGAAACCGCGTATGCGAGGCCCCCGCCCGCGGACCAAGCGCCGAGCGGGAGGTCCGCGGGAGGACCGATCCACAACACCCGTGACGGCTGCTGATGGGGGGAAGCCGAGAGGAACTGGAGCGGAGTCCGGAACCCACCGGAAGGCAGCCCCCAGGCGCCGTTGCCGACCTCACCCACGATGGGGAGCAGGCCGATCACTGCGGCGCCGGCCATTGCCGCGGTGACCACCTGGCGCCATCCGAACTGGTGGCCGAAGAGGTCACGCTCGAAGGCTGCCACCCCCAACCCGATGGTCGCGGCGACCGCAGCCGCTGCAGGAGCGACGACGACGTCGATCGAGGGGGCGAAGCTCCCGGTCCAGCCGCGACTGACGGCAAGGGCGACGAGCCACGAGGCGAGCGCCAGTAGCCACAAGCGCCCGGCCAGCCGCAGCCGCACGCCCGTGGCCACGAGCAACGGCACGATCGCCGCGAAGAGGGGCAGCCAACTCAGAGCCGACCCCCCGATCGGGCCGAGATCGAACCGCAGGAGCGCGCCCCAGCCGGGAGCTCCCGCCGGAGCGATCGGCAAGCCGAGGATCCCGACCGCGTGCGAGCCGGCAGCGAGGATGCCGACGACCCACGGCGCGCACAGCGCCGCGGCGAGGACGGTGGCACCGATCCCAAGCGCCAGCACTCGAAGGCGTGCCTGCCTCGAACCGGCCGAGATGGCGAAGACTGCGGTCGCAAGGAGGGCGACCACGACCATCGCGGGCGCGAAGCACGCCGACACGGCCACCACGACGCCCAGGACGGCCAACCGCCGCCAGCCTCGAAAGGTCGTCCCAAGAAGGGTCTGGTCATCTGGGTCCGGGGTTGCCTGGACTGCAGCGAGCAACGGTGAGAGGACCCAGGGCGTCGCGGCGAACGCCACGAGGCCGTCCCAACGCCCTTGGGCCAAGGCGTCGTAGGGCAGCGGAAGGCACAGATAGACGACGGCACCCACCCACCGTGCACGTGGGGAGCCCCCCTGGCGGAGCAAGCGAGACATGCCCCAGGCGCCGAGGGGGATGCAGCCCAGCACGAGGACCTTCTCGGTCAGCCCCATCGCCCCCAAGAGCACCGTCCCGACCGTCCCGAGGACCGCGAACGCCGGGGACGCCGGCGCCGTCGTGCCGAGCCCCTGGGGGTGCCAGCTCGCGAAGAAGTCGTGCCAGGCGCCCGACCAACTGGGAAGGGGAAGGAACTGCCCCACGAGGGGAAACCCCGCCGAGAAGAGGTGACGGCTCCCGATGACGAGGATCAGGGCCACCACGAGCGCTCCCACCAATCGCGAGCGACCGCTGGCCAAGATGCGCTGCCGGTGCCGCGCCCTGGAGCGGGGACTGAGGTCGTCGAGCTCGTCGAAATCGGCGTCTTCGGAGAATGCCCGGCCAACGCTCCCGGTGAGCTGCGGCTCCCCGCTGACCTCTTCTGCACCCGGCGGCGTGGCGCCGAAGACCGCGAGCCCGCTGTGGACGACGTCGAGGCCCAAGTGGCTGACGGCCGAGACGTAGGCAGAGAGCCGCGCGCTGCCGCGCACCTGCAGGCGCCTGACCACGGCGTCGGGCGTGCGCCGCACCGCTTGCGCTCGGTGGCGACGCTCCCGGAGCTCGGAGCGGTTGGCGAAGGTCCAACGCCACGCTCCGATCACCGCGCGCGCTCGCGACCGATCGCGGGCCACGATGGCGACGAGCACTTCCGCCAGGTTCAACAGGATGGCCTGGGGGAGGACCCGGAGCAGATGGACCGCGGAGTAGCACTTCAAAAGCGCCCACAGCTCGTGCCGGCGCTCGAGGGCATACGGCGACGGGGCATCGCTGGAACCCGAGGGATCAGCGCCGAGCGCGATCCCTCCCGGCACGGCCTCCAGATGGCGCACGCGGGCGGCAGGGGCGACCATCACGCGCGCACCCGCGAGGTGGGCACGCCAGCACAGGTCGAGGTCCTCTGCCATGGCCTGAATGGCCGGATCGAACCCTCCGAGCTCGGCGAACAGGTCGGCACGCACCAGCATGCACACACTCGGCGCCACGAAGACGTCCCGGACGCTGTCGTGCTGGCCGTGGTCAACCTCCCCGGGCCGTACGCGATCGACGACAGCACCCGTCTTGTCGACGCTCATGCCGACGTGGAGAAGGGCGCGAGGATCGTCCCAGCCGACGAATTTCGGCGAGACGATGCCAGCGTTCGAGCGGTACGACTCCTCCACCATGGCCGAGATCGCATCGGGTGCCGGCGCACAGTCGTCATGGCAGATGAGAAAGAACGCGGCGCCTTCGACGACGCTGAGGACCTCGTTCGCCGCGGCGGGGAAACCAACCTCGTGGTCGAGTCTTCGCACGAACGCACTGGGGAGCACCTTGGCGACCCGGGCCGTCGGGTCCTCGGTGCCGCCGGCCACCACGACGAGGACAGAGAGCTCGGGGTAGTCCTGGCTCCCGAGCGCCTCGAGGGTCGCCTCGAGCCAGGGGCCGGGGTCCTTGGTGACGACGACGGCCACGACCGCCGGTGCTCTCTCCGCCACAGAAGCCACCAGGCGGGCAAGGCTAGCCTGAACTTGGGAGTAGCCTTTCCACAGGGACGTGAGCACTCGGAGGGTGGGCATGGCCGGCGTGGCGAAGAACCTGCCAGCTGAGATCCGAACAGCGGCACGGGATCTGGCCTATGTCGCAGTGGGGCTCGGAGTCCTGGGTTACCAACGTCTCCAGGTCGAGCGGGCGCGCCGGCGTCGGGAGCACCACCCGATCGACGAGCTCTTGGCCACCCCTGTTCGCTTTGCCGGCCGGACGATGAGAGGAGTCGCCCGGCAGGTGCCTACCGAGGCGACCGCGCTCGTCGAGCGCGCCCTCGGCGAAGCTCTCCGGCGTGGGCGCGACCTCGGACGAATCGTTCGGTCACGCTGAGCGCGCGGGGTCGGGGCGTCACCGGGGCTGGCGCTCGGGCTCTCCGCTGGGCTGGCGACGCCAGAAGTCGAGGACGTCTCGAAGGGTCTGTTCCAAGGGCACGAGGGGCCGCCACCCGGTGGCCTCGATCAACCGGCGGGCACTCCCTCGGAGCGTCGCCACGTCGACAGGCCTGAGCAGGTCCGGGTCGATGACGAGCTGAAGGTCTGCCCCTGCCAGCTGGAGCAGTCGACTGACGATCTCAGAGAGTGCGACGTCGCGCCCGGAGCAGATGTTGTAGATCTGGCCCGGCTCCCCGAAGAGCGCGAGCTCGCGGTACGCGCGCACGACGTCGCGGACGTCGGTGAGGTCCCGTCGGCTCTCGAGGTTCCCCACCGCCAGGCTCTTGGCCCCCGAGCGCTGCGCCTCGACGATTCGGCGGGCGAAGCCCGAGACGGCGAACGCCGGGTCCTGGCCAGGCCCCACGTGGGTGAAGGGTCGAGCGACGATCACCGGCTGCCCGTACCCTCTCCATGCCTGCAGCGCGACCTGCTCGGCAGCAGCCTTGCTCGCGGCATACGGGGTCACCGGTGCGACCGGGGTGGTCTCCTCCAACGGCTCGTCGTGCGCCGCCGCCCCATAGACTTCCGAAGAGCTCACCACGATGACGCGCGGCTGGCGCCGGCATCGCCGAGCCGCAGCCAGCACGCCGGCCGTGCCCAGGACGTTCACGCGCAGCACTTCGATCGGCGACTCCCACGACGCACCAACGTGGGTCATCGCGGCAAGGTGGTAGACAACGTCAGGAGCGGCCTCAGTCACCGCGGCAGTCAGGGTCGGCAGATCGGTCACATCGACGTCGCGATCAGTGGCGATCACCGAGTCGCCCTGGCGGTTGGCGTCACGGGCCAGCCATTGCCCGACGAACCCCGAACCCCCGGTGATGAACACTCGCATCGCCGAGGACCCTACCGAGACGCCGCAGCCAACCGATAGGCGGCGACGTGCGCTGCAGCACTGGCCTCCCAGGTTCTGGCCGCCGCAATCTCGATGCCCTTGGCACGCCGAGCCCGCGCGGCGCCAGAGCCATGCTGTTCGAGCGTGCACAGGATCGCCTCGCCCAGTGCCGACACGTCTCCTGGCGGAGCGAGCAACGCTGCGCCACTGGCCAGCCGGGCCATCGGCGTGCCGCTCGTGGTCACCAGCGGCGTGCCGCAGGCCATCGCCTCGAGCGCCGGTACGCCGAAGCCCTCGTCGAGCGCGGGGTACACCACGGCCAGCGCCCGGCGCAAGAGCGCCGGGAGCACCTCGTCGGGCACGTACCCGGCTCTCACCACGGCGTGGGAATGTCGGATCGCACGCTGTGCCGCGTCCAGTTCCGCCGTCCCCCATCCAGGCTGGCCGGCGAGGACGAGACGCACCTCGGGGAAGCGCTCGGCGACGAGGTCGAATGCCTGCACGAGCCCCACGAGCCCCTTGCGGGGCTCCAACGTGCCGACGTAGAGGATCATCGGGCGCTCGATGTCGACGCCCGTGGCTCGGCCGAACCCCCCGAGCAGCGCGGCATCGGCCCCGGGCGCCTCCTCGGTCGGGCGGAAGCGGCGATGGTCGACGCCGTGCGGTGCCACGACGACGGGAACCTCGACCTTGCAGGTGGCTCGGAGCCGCTCCTCGGTGGCCTCGCTGACGCAGATCACCGCCGCCGCCCGACGCGCCGCGACGCGGATCGCCCGGCGGAACACCACGACCTTGGACCACTGATGCCACTCGGGGTGGTCGAAGAAGGTGCAGTCGTGCACCGTCACGACCACGGGAACCTTGGCCCGTTCCGGCATCGTGTAGTGGGGAGAATGATGGACGTCCGGTCGAGCACGCGCGAGCACGTGCGGGAGCCGCAGTTGCTCCCAGAGGAGCCGGATCGGACGGGTCCGCGGCCCGAGCGCGCTCGAACGGCTCTCCGGGGCACGCTGGCCCCAGCTGAGGTCACCCTTTCGGGTGATCAAGGACAGCTCGACGTCGGGGCGACGATCCAACGTTCGCGTGAGCTCGACGATGTAGCGGCCGGCACCGGCGGGGCGTGCCGGCACCGCCGTGACGTCGAGGGAGACGTGGAGCACCTCGGTCTCGGCGTTCACCCCAAGCTCTTCCACAACTCGAGGTGGCATCGTGCCGCCGCCGCCCAGGTGCGTTCCGCGGCGAGCGCCTGTCCGCGCTCGACGAGGGAGACACGGCGGTTCTCGTCGGTGCTGACGCACACGATCCCGTCCGCGATCGACGCCACGTCGAGCGGGTCCACCAGGATCGCCGGAGGATCGGTCCTCCCTTCCTGGACGCTGGGGACCGCAGCGCTCGCGACCACGGGTGCACCGCAGCGCATGGCTTCGAGCGGTGGCAGCCCGTAACCCTCGGTCAGCGGCACGTAGAGGAAGCTCCGAGCTCCTCGATACAGCGAAGAAAGGACCCCCGGGGGGACCGCACCGGCAAGGACCACGCCCTCGGAGCCGGCGAGGTCGACCCCCAACCTCGGGTCCCCCCATCCGCCGGGACCGACGACGACGAGGGGCCATGGCTCCGGAAGGCGCGGCCGCGCCAGGGCGTAGGCGGCCGCGAGCCGTCGCAGGTTCTTGCGCGGCTCGAGGGTCGACACCGACAGCAGATAGGGTCCGTCGACGCCGAGACGTTCGAGCAGCTGACCTGCCCCTTCGTCGTCGGGACTCGCGAGATGGTCCGATCCTTCCGGGATCACCCAGACCGTCTCGTGGCTCGCACCCGCCGCAACGAGGTCGCCCGCGACCAGCTGCGAAGGCACGACGAATGCCCGTGCCCGCCGAAGCGCACGCTGCAGGGCACCCTCGTGCCATCGCCGACCGCGAGCAGTGGTCGTATCGGGATACCGGCGCCACGCGAGGTCGTGAACGGTCACCACGAGGGCTGAAGGCTCGCGCGTCGGCGGCGCTGCCGTCGAGACGGCGTGCACGATGCCATAGCGCGTCGGCACGGTGAGCAGGCCCAGGTCCCATGCCACCGTGCGGACCCGGGGAGGGATGATCGAGGTTCGCAGCGCAAGGCCTGCCGGGACAACTCGGTCCGGCCCTCCCCAGCCAGCGGGGGTTCGTCGAAGGCGGCGGGCCAGCACGCTGATCTCGAGCGAATCGTTCTTCGTGGCCCCCAATCCCTGGAGGAGGCCGATGGCGTAGGTGCCAATCCCCCCGGGCACCCGGCGCCCCAGCTGGTCGGCCACGACGAGGACCGGGCGGGTCACCGCTCGCCCGCCGCGTCCCGATAGATCGCGCTGAGCCCCGCCGCGCAGCGATCCCAGCTGAAGCCGGCCACCCGGCGAGCGCCCGCGGCCAGCAGCTCGGCTCGGCGCTCCTCGGAGTCCAAGACGTGCGCGAGCGCGCCGGCGAGCGCGCTCGGGTCCCGGGGGGCGACGAGCTCGGCGGCGTCACCAACGACCTCCGGCACGGCTCCGGCACGGGTTGCCACCACGGGGACGCCGGCCGCCATCGCCTGCAGCGGCGGGATCCCGAATCCCTCGTAGAGCGACGGAAACACGAGCGCAGCGGCGGAGCGGAGGAGCGCGTCGAGCTCGACGGGCTCGAGCCATCCGGTCTGGACGATCCGCTCGACATTGGGGCTCCGGGCAATCGCGTGCGCGAGCTCGGTCGATCCCCACCCCTCGGGACCCGCGAGCACCAGCGTCAGCTCCGGACGATCGCCGGCGATGGCGTCGAAGGCCGCGACCAACCCAGGGAAGTCCTTCCTGGGCTCTGCGGTCCCGATCGCCAGCAGATAACGCCCGGTGGACGGCGGGAGGAGGTGCCGCACGCGGTCGAACGACGACGCGGCGCCGGATACAGCCGGCACCCCCGGAGGGACCGGACGCACCTTCCCGGGGTCCGCGCCGAAGACCTCGATCACCTCCTCGGCGACGAAGCACGAGTGGGTGTGGACCCACGCACCGCGGCGGATCGCACGACGGACGAGATCGGCAAAGGCCAGGGTGGCCGGGTGGCACAGCTGCGGGAACCGCACCGGCGTCAGGTCGTGCACCGTGACGACCCTCGCAGCCCGCCGCGTCGGCGGCACCACGAAGTTCGTTCCGTGCACGACATCGACGCGGCCCACGAACCACTCGATCGGCGGGAGCTCCAAGGTCCGCCAGGCACGTTGCAGCGGCCGGGCCGGCATCGGCCGCTGGCGCCAACGCACGCCAGCCGGGAGTCGCTCCAGGACCCCCTTCCTGCGCCGCCAGCTCACTGCGAACGCGCATGGTGCCACGTCGTCTCGCGCCGCGAGCCCTTCGAGCAACCCGCTGCAGAAGACTCCCACGCCTGTCGGGCGCCCGAGCAACGGGGTTGCATCAAGGGCGACCGTGAGTGCGCTGGCATGCCCCATGGGTCGGCAACCTATCCGCGACGCTGAGGAACAGCGGCCCCACACGGAATGGCTCCGCCATGGCTGCCAGCGGTCCGCGCCTCCCATTCGGCGGCCTCTAGGCTGCCCTGCGTGCTCGTCGCCCTGTGCGGAGGAGTCGGCGCCGCGCGGCTGCTCGCCGGCGTCGACGACGTCGTGGAACCCGCAGCGATCACCGCGGTCGTCAACACCGGGGACGACCTCACGCTCCACGGCCTGCACATCAGTCCCGACATCGACACGATCATCTACACCCTGGCGGGGATGGCGAACCCTCAGACCGGGTGGGGCATCGAAGGCGAGACCTGGAAGACGATGGAGGAGCTCAAGACCCTGGGTGGCACCACCTGGTTCCAGCTGGGCGATCGAGATCTGGCAACCCACCTGTACCGGACGCAACGGCTTGCCGAAGGCGCGACGCTGAGCCAGGTCACCGCCGAGCTCGCCTCGAAGAGAGGCTTGGAGATGACCGTCGTCCCCATGTCCGACGACCAGGTCAGGACCCGGGTCCGCGTCAGCGGCCAAGAGGTGCCGTTCCAGGACTATTTCGTTCGCCTCCGTCACGACGTCGCCGTCGAGGCCATCCGCTTCGACGGGGCGGAGACCTCGAGGCCTGCGCCCGGAGTGCTCGAGGCATTGGCTGGCGCTGAGCTGATCGTCTGCTGTCCGTCCAACCCTCTCGTGTCGATCGGCCCGATCCTCGCGGTTCCAGGGATCAAGGAGCTGGTCGCGAGTCGCCGAGACGCCGTCGTGGCCGTGTCTCCGATCGTGGCGGGAGCAGCCCTCAAGGGACCTGCCGCGCGCTTGCTGGGGGACCTCGGTCACGAGATCTCGGTCGTCGGCGTCGCGCGGCTCTATGCGGACTGGGTTGGGACGCTGATCATCGACGAAGCCGACGCCTCGCTGCGGGGTGCCGTCGAGCAGGTCGGCATGCGATGCCTGGTCACCGATACCGTCATGTCGTCGCCAGAGCGCGCCAGGCGACTAGCCGAGGTGGTGTGCGGTGCACGACGCTGACGCCGCCCTGTCGGTCGTCCCGCTGACCGGGATCGGCGAGGTCCAACCTGGAGACGATCTCCCTCGGAAGATCGTCTCTTCGCTGGAAGCTGCAGCAAGGCACCTGGAGAACGGTGACGTCATCGTCGTCACGCAAAAGGTGGTCTCCAAGGCAGAGGGAAGGCTCGTCGCCGTCGACGCCGGGCGCCCTGGCGCCAAGGTCGAGCTCGTCGAACGCGAATCGGTGCGAGTCCTGCGCCGGCGCGGGGAGCTGTTGATCACCGAGACGCCGCATGGTTTCGTCTGCGCCAACGCTGGCGTCGACCTCTCCAATGTGGCAGAGGGGTACGCGGCTCTGCTGCCTCAGGATCCGGATCGCTCGGCTCGACGGATCAGAGCAGGCCTCCACCGGTTGACCGGTTCAGAGGTAGGCGTGATCATCTCGGACACCTTCGGTCGGCCGTGGCGCCGCGGCCTCACCGACGTCGCCATCGGCTGTGCGGGGATTGCCGCGGTGATCGATCTGCGCGGCAGCGTGGACGCCAATGGACGGGAGTTGGTTGCGACCGAGGTCTGCATTGCCGACGAGCTGGCGTCAGCCGCAGAGCTCGTCATGGGAAAGGATCGCCGGATCCCTGCCGCACTGATCCGAGGAGCTCCCTCGAGTTGGTTCCGTCCATCTTCGGTCGCCGCCGAGGTCATCCGCCCTCACGGTGAGGACCTCTTCCGCTGAGTGGGATGGCCTTGGATGTCGTCGCGCGAGCCCTGGGTCTCTGCCACTGACCGCAGGACCGCCGCGACCCCATCGCTCAATTCCGTCCACGCACGCCATCCAAGCTGAATGCGAGCACGCTGGGGATCGAGGCTGTTGCGGAGCACGTCGCCGGGTCGCGGCGCGACGTGCTCAGGCTCACGTTGCACGCCGGCGATCTTCGCCATGGTCCGGTAGAGCTCGTTGATCGTCGTCTCGCGTCCCGTCCCTACGTTGCAGACGAGGCCTCCGCCTCTTGAGGCCGCTCGGACGAACGCGTCGACGACGTCGTCGACGAACACGAAGTCGCGAGTCTGCTCGCCATCGCCGAAGATCGTCACGGGCTTTCCGCTGATGAGGCGCTCGGCGAAGATGGCGACGACGCCTGCCTCACCATGGGGATCCTGGCGGGGACCGTAGACGTTCGCCAAGGCGAGCGCGGCGAACTCGACGCCGTAGAGCTTCCGGTACGCGATCAGGTAGTCGATCGCTGCCTTCTTGGAGACCCCGTACGGAGACGTCGGGTGGGCGAAGTATCCCTCCTGGACGGGCAGTTGCTCCGGAGGGGGTTCACCGTAGAGGGTCCCGCCGCTGGCAGCGAAGACGACCCGATCCGTGCCGGCAACCCGCGCGCCCTCCAGCACGTTCAGGGTTCCGATGATGTTCACCTCTGCGTCGAAAACCGGGCGCGAGACCGAGGTCGGCACGGATGCCTGTGCTGCGAGATGAAAGATCACCGTCGGTCGGCGGCGAGCGATGAGCTCGATGAGCTCTGGCTCGCGGATATCCATTTGATGAATGGTCAACGCGCCAGCCGCGGTTGCCCTGGCGTCGGCAAGGTTCGTCAGCGTACCCGAGGAGAAGTCATCGACCACGTCGGTCTGGTGACCCTCCGCGAGCAGCCGGTCGACCAACGCCGAGCCGATGAACCCCGCGCCACCTGTGACCATCGCCCGCATCGACGATCTCCTCTCGCTTCCTCCTCAGGCCGGTCTGCGTTCGCCATCGACCATCTCCCCGGCACCGACGTGCGCCCCGAAGCCGATCACCGAGAGGGAACGGACCACGCTGCCGGGCCCGATGACGGCGTCACCGCCCACGATCGACCCCACGACCGTTGCCCCCGAGCAGATGGAGGCCCCTGAGAACACGACTGACCCATCAACGATTGCGCCGCGCTCGACGATCGCTCGGGCACCGATCACCGAACCACTGACCCTCGCCCCTGCGCAGATCTGCGCGCCATCTCCGACGAAGCATGCACGCTCGGTCTCGCCGTCGATCCTGGGGTGCCCATGAACCCACAGGTCGTCGCGAAGACGGTCGGCAAGCGGCGAGGGTGCGCAGCGACGGCGACCGGTGAGCAGGTCCTGGTTCGCCTGCAGGTAATCGGTAGGGCTGCCCGTGTCGAGCCAGTACGCGTCGTCTTCCATGGCGAAGAGCTCCCCTCGCGCCGCGAGCACCGGGAAGGTCTCGCGCTCGATCGACACCCGCCGGCCCGAGGGGATGAGATCGAGGACGTCCGGCTCGAACACATACGTGCCGGCGTTGATGAGATTGGTCGGTGCGGTGTCTGCGGGCGGCTTCTCGACAAAGGCGGTCACGCGACCTTCCCAGTCAGTGGTCACCACCCCGAATGCTGACGGGTCAGCGACAGGGTACAGCCGGAGCGTGGCACGCGCACCACGAGCACGGTGGAACGCGACCAGCCGCGACAGGTCGAGGTCCGTGAGGACGTCTCCGTTCACGACGACGAACGTCTCTTCACACCCGGCTGCTTCTGCGGCGAACCGGATTGCCCCACCAGTGTCGAGCGGCTCCTCCTCCACCGCGTAGTGGAGCTTGACGCCCGCAACCGAGCCTTGTGGGTAGGCCTGGAGGAAGGCATCGGGCAGGTAGCCGAGCGAGAGCACCGCTTCGTCGATGCCGTAGGGTGCGAGCTGGCCGAGCACGCGCTCGAGCATCGGCTGCTCCACGATCGGCAAGAGCTGCTTGGGCACCGTCAAGGTCAATGGGCGAAGGCGAGTGCCTTCCCCGCCAGCGAGGACGACGGCTCTCACTTGGCGATCACTTGCCCGTCGTGGTGGTCGTCGCCGGTGCCGTCGTGGTGGTCGTCGCCGAGGAAGCGACGGCATTGACGACGGCACTGCGCGTCACCTGGGGGACCGCCGGCAGCTTCGTCCCCGGAGGGACGAAGCCCATGGTCACGAGCGAGTAGTTCCCGAGCTTGAGGCGACGAGGGTCGCCGCGGACCACCACCGGCTTCGTCGCCGGATCGGTGTTCTTCCAGTAATAGACCTCGACCGCACCGGTCTTCCCGGCATCGGGCGTACCAGCCGGGCAGGCCTTGCCGTTTGTCAACCGCGGGTGGCCAGGAGCCTGGAGGTGGGTCGGGCTCAGGAACGCACCGGGGTAATGGTTGACGAATGCACCGAGGTTCGCGTTGTTGCCGGCCTGGGAAGCATTGAGCGGCTTGATCTGGATGACCCCGTCGGCCTGCGCCGACAACCCGACCTTGGATGCGTTCGTGCTGACCGGAAGTGACGAGGGGCTGAGCTGGGTGCCACAGACGTCGAAGCTGAACCCTGCGAACCAGGTCTGCCCAACGGTCGGCTGCACGGCGGGCGGGCCATGATGCGGGTGCTGGTACTCGTACCGGCTGTAGATCACCGAGGCCAGGCCCAACAGCACGATGATGACGAGTGCCGCGTACCAGTTGGTGGGGACCTGCCCCCGGTACGTCCGGCCGCCGCCGGTCGCGGCTGCGCGCGCGACCCACCTGCCTGTGCTGGTTCTCGCCATGGCGGGTCCACACCCTACCTGGTAGCGATCCCACCTCCCGGCGCGCGTTGTCCCCGCTTCGAGAGCGATCGATACAGCGTCGCCGTCTGGGGGTGGACGGCGATCAACGTGGCGGTCGCCAGCCCCGCGAACCGCTCCCTGCGGGTCGAGCCGGCTCCCACCGCCTCGCCGGTCACGACCTGCACGAGCTCGCCCATCACCCGTTCCACCCCTGCGGGATGGCCCTGCGCATCTGCGGCACGCAGCAGGAGCCGATAGAGGCGCTCGTCGAAGGGACTGACCACAAGGCCCCTGCGTGCCACTCGCTCTGCCCGACGGCCGTCGTCAACCGAGAGGTAGTGCTCGGCAAGGGAGATGACAAGGTCCACAATGCTCTCCTCGACGGCAGCGACCACCCCTTCAAGGACGATCCAGTCGGATCTTCGCAAGCCATCGAACGGCCGGCCACGGACCAACTCGAGGGCACTCCGCCACTCGGCCGGATCGTCCGAGGAGGCGAGGGCGACGAATCGCTGCCAGTCCGTCCCGACGGTTGGCTCAAGCTCGAGGCGACCATGACGACGAGGAAGGTGGTCACGACCACTGGCGGAGCGACCGAGCGCGCGTCGGGCCGCGGAGGCAGTCGAATGCAGGGTCGCCGGTGACATGATCCGATCGGGCCACAAGGCAGTGGCCCACACCTCGTTGGCCACGCCACGGGGATGCATGGCGAGGTAGACGATGAGCTCGACGGCAGCGTGGCGAGCGACAGGACGGGCGACTCCGCGAAGCTCGAGGGGACCGAGCACCGCAACTTCGACCTCTGGACAGTGGAGCACGCAGGAAACGGTCCGGTCATTGTCACGAATGGGCAGCCGGTGCCGACACGGCAGCGCGCGACCTCTCGGAAGGAGACGGAACCGGGGGCGATCAGTCGCGATGCTGCCGGTCGGACCGGGCTGCGGGCACATGCTGCCCGGTCGAGGTCACAGCGTCCTTGCCCCTGACCTTGCCCGGGACCGTGTCAAGCTACGCCCGTGGAGCAACCCGGAACGATCGTGGTCGTCGAGGACGATCGGCACATCGCCGACCTCGTGGAGATGTACCTGCGACGCGAAGGATTTCGAGTCCTTCAGGCCAACACCGCGAGCGCAGGGCTCGAGGCCATCGAACGAGAGAAGCCCCGCCTGGCTATCGTCGACATCGGCCTTCCCGGCGACATGGATGGGCTCGAAGTCTGCCGCACCTTGCGCGTCAATTCCGGAATTCCCGTGCTCATCCTCACAGCTCGCGACGCCGAGATCGATCGCGTCGT
Source organism: Actinomycetota bacterium (assembly GCA_021324045.1). Classification (GTDB taxonomy): domain Bacteria; phylum Actinomycetota; class Acidimicrobiia; order Acidimicrobiales; family RAAP-2; genus JAJPJV01. The sequence goes on from JAJPJV010000029.1 coordinate 71,720, forward strand.
CGGTCTGGAGCTCGGGGCGGACGACTACGTCACCAAGCCTTTCTCACCGCGCGAGCTCGTCGCACGGGTGCGAGCGATCCTTCGCCGCACGAACCCGGCCGGGCGCTCGGGCCGGGGCCGCCTCAGCGTCGGCGAGATCATGATCGACATCGACCGCCATGAGGTGCGCGTCAAAAACGAGGTCGTCGCGCTCACGGCTCGGGAGTTCGACCTCCTGGCATACCTCGCCGAGAACGAAGGACTGGTCCTGAGCCGCCGCCAGCTCCTCGACGGGGTGTGGGGGGCGGGGTGGTACGGAGACGACCGGACGGTCGATGTCCACGTCCGACAGCTCCGCAAGAAGCTGGGCACTGCCCTGCCGCTCGTGACGGTGTGGGGCGTCGGCTACCGACTGGGCTGACAGAAGGGTTGGTGGGAGATGCAACGTCGCCTGACGCTGTTCATCGTCGGCACGGTTGCCTTCGTCCTGGCCCTCGCCGGTCTGGGTTCGTGGCTGTTCGCAGAGCAGTCCGTCCGGAGGGCCACCCAGAACCAGGTAGTCACCAGCGCTCGGGCGCTCGGAAGCTCACTGACCAATGCCCTGGACCTCAAACGTGAGGTCCAGGTGCAACGCCTGTTACCAGCGATCACCAAGGTTGCACGTCTCAACGGAGCCTACCTCCTGCCGGTCATTGCTCACGGGTCTCCTGCTGTCGATCCGTCATCGCTCCCGCGCGAGCTGGGCATCACGAGCTCGGAACTGCTCGCGCTCGCTGCAGCGAGCAGCTTCTCGGGCCCGCAGCCGGTCATCTCCGGGATCAGCGGCTCCGGCCAGGCATGGGCCGCGGTGCCTGCACAGATCCTCGTCCGGGCGACGGTGCCAGGCGCCGGCACTTCGGTCCCCACCGATATCAGGCAGACCGAGATCGTCGTGGTCACCCGCGCCGTGGGCACCCCGTCGTGGTCGGCAAGCTACCTGATCCTCGTCGGAGCGCTCCTGGCCTTCGCCGTGCTCGTGGCCCTCGCGCTCGGACGGCGCATCACCGGACCCCTTCACCGTGCCGTCGCGGCAACCCAGCGCATCGCAGCCGGAGACCTCGAAGCACGCGTGGGGACCTCCCGTCGCGACGACCCTGAGATGGCGTTGCTCGGAGCCGCCATCGACACGATGGCGACGAGCCTGGCGCGCCTGCGACGGACTGAACAGCAGTTCCTGCTGTCCATCTCCCATGAGCTGCGAACCCCGCTCACCTCGATCCGCGGGTATGCCGAAGCGATCGCCGACGGGACCTGCGAACAGCCCGGAGCCGCAGCTGGGGTCATCACCCACGAAGCGCGCCGGCTGGAGCGCCTCGTCGGAGACCTTCTCGACCTTGCAAAGCTCGACGCGCACCGGTTCCGCTTCGAGCTCCGCCCTGTCGACGCCACAGAGCTCATCTCGGAAGTCGCCGAAGAGGTCCGACCGTTGATGGACCGTGCGCACCTGGCGTTCGAAGTCGAACTTCCCGACGAGCCCCTCCCTACGGTCGTCGATCCCGATCGCCTCGATCAAGTGCTGGTGAACCTACTGGAGAACGCCGCAAAGTTCGCCCGCTCGCGCGTCAAAATGACCGCCTCGGCGAATGGCAGCAACCCTCGAGTGACGATCGACGACGACGGCCCAGGCATCCCAGCACACGAACTCGCCCTCGTCTTCGAGCGTCACTACAGCGTCGATCGAGGCCCGAACGCAGGTCGCACTCATGGCTCCGGTCTCGGCCTGGCCATCGCTGCCGAGCTCCTCCGGGCGATGGGGGCAACCATCGCCGTGCAATCACCGGGTCCCCCTGACGTGGTCCCAGGCAGCGGGACCCGAATGATCGTGGACCTCCCCGGCATCGAGGAGCCTTCACGGATCGCTCACACCTCGCACATCCTTTCCTCAAGGGCTCGTGAATCAATGGAACCGTGACGAAGCTTGGGAAAGTCGCCGTCGGAGCAGCCGCTGCACTTGCCAGTCTGGGCATCGGCACCAATGCCTACGCTGCCACCAAGGTCGGAACGGCGTTCGGACCGCACGTCGCCCGGCCGGTGGGCCAACCCGCGCTGCGGCTCCAAGAGCTGCGCCGAATCTTGCGGGACCGGGCAGTCGAGGCCGAGGTAGTCCTGCGGTCGAACCATGGCTACGTCGAGGCGACCTTGGCACGCGGAATGGTCAGCGCGATCTCTTCGACCTCGATCACCGTGGACGTGCCCAATGGGACGCAGCTGTCGGCAACGATCGGTCCTCGCACCAGGTTCCGCCCGGCGGGATCGCTGCCCACGCCCAACAGCCGGGTGGTGCTGATCGTGGTCGACGGCGTCGCCCGGCTGATCGACTCGCTGCGACCACCAACGCACTCAGGACCGGCGAAGGGGTCGAGTGCCTGATGGTTTCTTGGAGCCCTGGGCGGCTGAGCCGCTGCCCTTTGACCCAGTGACAGGGCTGCTGTAGGCGGCAGACATGGTGATGAAGTCACGGGACCAATACGACTGGAAGTAACGGTCTGGCTGCCCCACCATGCCGGTCGGCGCCACGCTGCCGTCGGGCCCACTCAACAGATTGGTTCCGGCGAGGGTCACCGGTCCGTCGTTGATCAGCTCCTGATTCGCCGAGGTCGGTGGGCCTTGCGTGTACGTCGCGAAGTTCACCCAGTCGGTATTGATGTCCAACTCCATCGCTCGCACGCATCCCGCCGCGACCAGGATGTTCGCCAGGTCGGTGATATTGAGCCCCGGCCCCCCGACGTACACCAGCGCACCGTCGGCCGTCACGCCGAGGCCGGAGCGCCACACGTAGACCTGGTTCCCAAGGGTGGCTCCCCATTGCGTGGTGTCATTGGCGTTGAGTCCCGGTACCGGTTGCCCGTTGTCCACCAAGAGGTCGAGGTTCTGGCGAACCGAGACGACGTCGGGGCTCATCGACACGTCCTGACCCCATGCCCCGACGGTCGCCGAGCCGTTCGCGTACACCACGAAGGAAGCCGCCCCGTTACGGAGCGGGATGATGGTCTTCCCGTCGGTGTAGTAACCGCCGTTCGCTGCAGACATCAAAAAGCCGGCGTTGAAGGCGGCGACCAGCGTGCTCGCGGCGGATGGCGGGATCGGTGCCGTATGGGTGTAGGGACCCCCTCCGGGGATGGTGCTCCCCGAGTACAGCGTCGCCCGCAACAGCTTGGTGTCCATCCATGCGACGCCGACCACGTAGCTGGTGTGCACCGGGTCGGGCCGAAGCGTCGTCTCGTACACGGCGGGGATGCCATCGACGAGGGCTCCTGCTGGGGACCACTGACCCTCACCAGGTAGCGCGGGGCTCACCAGTGGTTTGATGGGCTCTGGCGGCGGAAGGTGCGGAGGGCCAACGCTGGTCACGTGCACCGGATGGGTGGGGACCTTGATCGCGCCCTTGGGGGGCCGGCCACCCTTGGGTGGTGGATGGTGGCTGTACCACTCGTTCTCGATCCAGTTCACCAGGGTCGAGAACCCATGGTCCCGAAACCACTCCGCTGCCCGGCCCGGGATCGTCACCCCAAGCCCGGGATTCGTGAGGGCTGATCCGAACGAAACACCGAAGGGGATGACGAGCGCGAGCACGACGATGCCGACGACGATCATGATCCGGCGCCGGCGAGATTTGCGCCAGAACATTGCAGAGCGCGACGGAGCCCGATGAACCGCAGTCACTCGCCTCAACCGTAGGCGATCAACATGAAGCTTTGATGACGACATGACTCGCTGAACGGCGCCCGGTCGATCCCGTGCCGAACGGTACCTGAGCGGCGCCGGTGTCTGTAGCCTTGGTCGTCGTGAGACCATCCTGGGCTCCAGGCCAGCATGACCTGGCCGTCTCAGAGCTCGTCCTCGATCACCAGCCAGCCCGGGACAGCACGCAGGCCGGGAGCCTGGCGAAAGGAGGGCCCCGCACCACCGGGGCGTTGCTGCGCGCGATGCGGCCGCGCCAATGGGTCAAGAACCTGCTGGTGTTCGTCGCCCCGGCCGCCGCTGGTGTCCTCGGCCATGGCCACGTCGCTCTGGAGACGTTCGGCGCTGGAGCGCTCTTCTGCGCCGCATCTTCCGGCACGTACCTGTTCAACGACGTGGTCGACGCAGAAGCAGATCGACGACATCCACAGAAGCACCGTCGCCCGATTGCCTCGGGAGCCCTCGGGGTCAAAGGTGCGCTCGCTGCGGCATCGGTCCTGGTCGCATCGAGCGTCACCGGCGCTCAGCTGCTCGGCGGATGGCCGCTCTTCGGCGTTCTTGCGGTGTACGTCACCGTGAGCCTCACCTACAGCCTCGGGCTCAAGAACCAACCCGTTCTGGAACTTGCCGCGGTGGCAGCCGGTTTCGTCCTGCGGGCAATCGCAGGTGGGGCGGCCACCCACGTTCCGCTCTCGAGCTGGTTCCTCGCCGTGACCTCCTTCGGCGCGCTCTTCATCGTCACCGGCAAGCGGGTCGCTGAGCACCGAGCACTCGGGGACGCACGCGATCTGCATCGGCGCGTCCTCGCTCAGTACACACGCTCGTTCCTCCAATCGACCCTCACCCTCACTGCCGCTGCCACGGTCACGACGTATTGCCTGTGGGCATTCGAACGCGCGGGCCTGATGAGCTCCGCGGCACACCACAAGGTGTGGATCCAGTTGACGGTGGTTCCTTTCACCATCGCGGTGCTCCACGTCTTGCGAGTGCTCGACGCCGGCGCGGGCGCTGCACCAGAGGATCTCGCGTTCGCCGATCGCATTCTGCAATTTCTCGGTGTGCTCTGGGTCCTTTGCTTCGCGATCGGTATTTATGGGTGAACCCTGCGCGCGCGGCGAATCGCGACGCAGCGCTCGGTTGCTCTCGGGCTGGGGGCGTGCAACTGCCTCGCGCGCCGAAGTGCTCCAACCGAGGGCGGCCGTCGAGGTCGAAACCCTCGTCAGCACGCGCTCACCTCTGATCGCTCGTGGGCTGGGGCGTAGCTATGGAGACGCCGCGCAATGCGCTGGCGGCACCGTCGTCGACATGACGGGTCTGTGCGCGGTCGGACCCCTCCAGGAACGGACCGGCCTCGTCGAAGTCGATGGCGGCACGAGCCTCGACCGGCTCATGCGCCGCACGATCCCCCGGGGATGGTTCCTTCCCGTGTGGCCTGGGACGCGCCAGGTCACCGTCGGGGGCGCGATCGCAGCCGACATCCACGGCAAGAACCATCATCGCGACGGCAGCTTCGCTCAGCACGTGAGCCGTCTCACGCTGGCGACGCCGACTGGGACCTATGAGCTCACCCCCGAGCGCGACCCGGAGCTGTTCTGGGCGACTGCCGGCGGGATGGGCCTGACCGGTGTCGTGACCCGAGCCACCATCTCGATGATCCCAGTCGAGACGTCGTGGATGAGCGTCGACACGGATCGCTTCGACGACCTCGACGAGGCCATGGCCGCGATGCAACAAGCCGATGCCGACCACCGCTACTCGGTGGCATGGCTCGACTGCATGGCGCCAGGACGCCACGCAGGACGAGCGGTCATGACCGCGGGTGACCACGCAAAAGGTAGCGAGCTCCCGGCACGCTTGGCTCGCAAGGCTCTTGCCCTGCCCCGATCCCGTGCCCTGCGGATTCCCTTCACGCCGACCCATGGGCTCCTCAACCCGCTCGCCGTGACAGCCTTCAACGAGACATGGTTCTGGAAGGCCCCTCGCCGTGAACGCGGCCGGATCTGCTCCATGGGATCGTTCTTCCACCCACTCGATGCCGTAGCGAACTGGAACGTGCTCTACGGTCGTGGCGGGTTTGTCCAGTACCAGTTCGTCGTGGGGGACACTGCTTCCGAGCTCGTTGCAGGAGTCATCGGGGAGCTTCGCTCGGCGAGGGTGCCGATCTTCCTCGCGGTCCTCAAACGCTTCGGAGGCTCGAGCCCAGGGTTGCTGTCCTTCCCCATGCCCGGCTGGACGCTGGCACTCGATCTTCCGAGCCGAGCGCCGGGGCTCCCCGACGTGCTCCGCCGTCTCGACCACAAGATCGCCGAGAGCGGCGGGCGAGTGTACCTGGCCAAAGATGCACGTCTCTCCCCTGATCTGTTGGAGGTGATGTACCCAAAGCTCGGCGACCTCGCGCACGTGCGAGACCGTGTCGATCCGGCCGGCGTCTTGGCTTCCGACCTCTCGAGAAGGCTTGGGATCACAGATGCACCAGCGCACGCGGGTCTTCGGAAAATGACGGCGGCAGAAGGCTCGAACTCACAGAAGCGATGAACAACGCGTTCGGTCACCCGCAGTCCGCCGTCGTCCTCGGTGCCACCTCGGACATCGCGCGCGCGTTGACCACACGGCTGGTCGCGCTGGGATGCGACCGGCTGGTACTGGCAGCTCGCGACGAGGTCCAGCTGGCAGCCGAAGCGCAGCGGGTGAAGGCAACCGGTGCGAGCTTCGTCGAAACCGTTCGCTTCGACGCGGTCGATACGCATTCTGCAATCGAAGTCGTCGACCAGTGCTTCGAGGCGCTGCAAGCGCGCGGATGGCAAGTCGACCTGGTCGTCGTCGCAGCGGGAATCCTCTGCGACGGGGTCGACGACTGGCGTGACCCAGCGGTGGTGGAACGCTGCGTGACCGTCAACTTCTCCTGGCCATCCGTCGCGTTGAGCCGGTCGGCCTCGTCCCTGCATCGCCAAGGTCAAGGGACGATCGTGGTCTTGTCATCGGTGGCCGGCATTCGAATCCGGCGATCGAACTTCATCTACGGAGCCGCGAAGGCGGGAGTCGACGGCTTCGCGCACGGACTGGCCGAGGCCCTGCGAGGATCGGGGGTGAACGTCCAAGTCGTGCGTCCGGGCTTCGTGAAGACCCGCATGACCACGGGTCGGCGAGTACCACCGATCGCCGCGAGCGCGGACGATGTGGCGGCGGCGATCGTCCGTGGCTTACAGACTCGAGCCGACACTGTCTGGGTGCCGACGTCCTTGCGATGGGTCTTCGGGGTGGCACGGATGCTGCCCGCCTGGCTCTGGCGGCGGATCCCTTTCTAAGCCAGAACCGTTCGACCCCCCTACATGGCCCGACGGTAGTCGAGCTCCCCCTCGATCTTGCGCGCCATCGAGTCCTGCCCAAAGGTGGCAACCAGCTGACCATCGCGGGTGAACACGAGGCCACGGCCGTGCACCCGGCCTCGCCCCGCATAGAGCGCCTCCTGGACGACGAGGAGCCACTGGCTGACGTCGAAGCGTTCATGGAAGTGCAGCGTGTGCGCGATCACCCCGGTCGAGAGCGTCCGGTGCGCCTGGGAGATGTCCACTTGCTCACGGTGCGGTCGCATTGCAAGACCGATGAGGAAGCCGTTCGTGCCCCATGCCAGGACCGCGTCGTTGGCCGCGACCGAGTTGATCTTGTCGGGGTAACGGTGCCAGAAGAGCAGCGCCGGCACTCCTCCTGGTGCATCGGGTGGTTCGGGGACCATGCGAAGCTCGACGCCCGGGAATGCCATGCCCTCACCGGGCGACAGATCCTCGGGACCAGGCACCTCAGGCATCGCTGGGGCGTGCCGCATGATGTCGGGTTCATCGGCGTTGAGCAGTATGAGCGCTCGCGACAGCAAACGCTCGCCTTGCATCGCGGTGACCGTGTCGCTCGCCCAGGTCCGGCCAGCCTGGATCGGCTCGACGCGAAGGATGATGGGCTCCTGGTACGTGCCGGCACGGGCGAAGATGGCATGGATGGACTTGACGTCTTTGCTCCCCCCGCACGCGCGGTCCGAGGCCATGATCATCTGCGCCAGCAGCTGACCGCCGAAGACGACGTCGCGCTCTTCCGGCGGTCGATCAGGATGCCGCACCCGGTACTCGCCCTCGCCGATCTGATCGAGCTCCAGTACGTTCGGCAGCTTGCCCATCGGATCCCTCCTGGTTCGGCGCCTCCTGTGGTGCCGTCAGACCTTAGAGCTCGGCAGACGGGCACACCAAGCACGCACCGGAAGCTGCCCTGGCGACCGTTGAGACCGCGCGCGTGACCCCGGGGGCCCGCGAAGGGAACAGCACCTCGGCCCAACCCGACGGGACCCGGGGCGGTCAGGCCCGGTGACCGTGACCCGGGATCGACTCGTCGTTGTCTTGCGCCACGAGCGGGAACCTGGTCGACCACTGCGGCAACGGCCATGAGCGCACCGGGGATCGGAACCCGGCGACCTGGCACGTCGGGCTCCGACGGTCCGGGCGAACTGGCGCGCCACCTCGACGTCCACCGGCGATGAAACCCACCTCGACTCGACGACCGAGAGCGGTCGTACCGGCCGCATCGTCGTCGGTCCCCCGGCGCCGACATCTCGGGATGCAATGACGAGCGCTTTGGCGACCGGACGCTTCGACGGCGATGCAACGCGACCTCAGCGACAAGGGATCTTGCCCGCTTTCAGCGCGGCGAGGAGTTCGGACAGGTCCGACTCGGTGAGGACCACCGGGCTGTCGCGATGAACCCGACGAGGTCCCTCGTCGAGCACGCCACGTCAACCCCAGCATGACGAGGCGGCCGCCAACGTCTCGACACATCGCACTGGTGATCCTGCGTTGTCGCTCTTTGAACCGGGCAAGCAGCTGGACCGGCTGCGAGAATTCCCGCTGAGCGATCAATCCTGAGCAACCCACTGACGAAAAGTGGGGTGCCGCAGGCATTGGTGATCAGACCCGGATCACATTGACTCCGGGGATAGCTTCGTAGTCGCTGTCCTGGGTGACGACTGGAATTTGCTCCACGATCGCAGTCGCAGCGACGAGCGCGTCGAATATGGGTACCCGGCGCCGAACGGCGCGCAGGGCAGCAACGATGCTGGCGAACTGGCGCGCCACTTCGGCGTCGACGGGCAGCGGGTCCCACCTCGACTCCACAGCTGAGAGCGTTGCCACGCGCGCCGGCCGATCCTCGTCGTCGGCTGTCAGCACACCGAGGGTCAGCTCAGCGAGGGTCACGACCGAGATTTCGGTCTCGGTCACTCCTTCCATCTGACCGAGGGGTCGCCCGGATTCAGTGGCGACGAAGAACGAGGTGTCGAGCAACGCCCTCACAGATCGTCGGTCGTGTCGGCCAGCAGCCCCCGTACCTCCTCCAGGAGCCCGCGGTCGGCCGCGTGACGGGAGGCGACCGCGAGTGCATCAGCCGCTGGCACGGTTCGATGACGTCGGAGGGGCACGATCTCGGCCACCGGACGCCGGTCGACTGTGACGGTTAACCGTTCACCGCCTTCCACGCGGCGAAGGACCGCGCTGACCTCGTTTCGCAAGTCGCGGACGGATATGAAGCCGGACACATCGGCATTGTAGCACATATAGCCACAAGTGCTAAGAGTGGGGACGGAGGGATTCGAACCCTCACTGGAGGCGGTTTAAGCGCCCTGCCTCTGCCGGTTGGGCTACGTCCCCCACGGCACCATACGTTCACTGCGCACCCCGTCTGAAGCCGGAGCCCCCATCGGATCTGCAGGATCTCCGCGGTCCTCGTCTTGGTGTTGCTCGAGGGGTTATTGTTGCGAAAGTGGCGGTAGTGATGTGTCGGATGCTCCGGCGCGTGGTCATGGTCGCGCTGGCGGTCGGGTCACCACTTGCCCTCCAGGCCCTTCCCGGTTCGATGAGCCCGGCTTCGGCGGCACCTACGCAGGCTCAGATCAACGGAACCGAGAACCAGATCAGCGCCCTTGAAGCCACGATCGCGCATGAGCAACAGCAGAGCCAGTTGCTGGACCAGCAGTATGTCGAGGCGCAGCAGCGCGTCCAGCAGATCCAGGCGAACCTCGCGGCGACACAGCAAGCCCTGACGAAAACCCAGGCAGCGGTGCGAGCGGCGCGGATCCGTCTCCGAAGGGACGCGGTGAACGCCTACATGCTCGCTGTGCCCACCAACGACGTCACCTCGTTGTTTACCACCGCGCCAACCCGGGCAAACGATCGGACCCAGTACGAGAACCTGGCAATCGGCGACATCACGCTCGCCGCCGATGCGCTCGCCGCCCAGGAGAACAAGCTGGCCCAGGAGAAGGCACTCGAACAGACCCAGGTTCACCAAGCCACGCTCGCCGCCCAAACGGTCCAGCAGTTGCAGGTCGAGAACCAAAACGCTGCAGCGGCGGCACAAGCGACACTGCACCAGGTGCAAGGAACGCTCGCAATCGAGGTCGCCCAGTACGCGGAGGCCCAAGCGAAAGCAGAGGCACAAGCCGCTCAGGCGGCACGGAACGCAGCCGCGGCCCAAACGGCTGCCCGGTTGGCGAACGAGGCTGCCAGCGTCGCCGTTCAGGTCGCCGGTCCGGCTGCCAGCAGTGCAGTCGCCGCCGCCAATCAGGCAACTGCCGCAGCAGGCGGGCCAACCGTTGCCGCAAGCACCTCGGCCGGCATCGGTGGCGGTGGGGCTCCAGCAGGCGGTGGCGGTGGGGCTCCAGCAGGCGGTGGCGGTGGGGCTCCGACTGTCGGTGGCGGTGGGGCTCCGGCAGGCGGTGGGGCCGGCGCTGCAGCGGTCCAGGCAGCCGAGTCGCAGCTGGGGGTACCCTACGTCTGGGGAGGCGAGCAACCGGGTGTCGGCTTCGACTGCTCAGGACTGACCCAGTGGGCATGGGCGCAAGCGGGCGTCTCGATCCCCCGGACCGCCGCCGCCCAATATGCGGCCGTGCCTCACGTGTCGCTCTCTGCACTCGAGCCTGGTGACCTGCTCTTCTACTTCAACCTCGACGGCGACAACCAAGTCGACCATGTCGCGATGTACGTCGGGTCCGGACCCTATGGCGCCAACACGATCATCCAGGCTCCCTACACCGGCACGACGGTGCAGTTCGACCCCCTCTTCACCCAGGGGTTGATTGCCGCTGGGCGTCCCTGAGCCCGACGTCGTCCGGCACGCCGACTGGAGCGTGAACCCGCAGAAACGTTGGGCTGCGACCGCACGGCGCGTGCATGATGGCTACCGCGTCGAGTCGATCTGTCCGATCGAGAATGTCCTTGAGCCCCCGGACGCCGGGCAGCGCATGGTGGTCGGATTCGACTTCCCCATCGGCCTCCCAGAGGCCTACGCCCTCGCCGCCGGCATCCCGAACTTTCTCGACGCCCTGCAACGTCTCGGCACCGGCCGATGGGCAGCGTTCTTCGAACCCGCGCGGACCCCTGCCGAGCTTTCCCTCGAACGCCCGTTCTACCCCGCCAACCCCCGCCCTCGGGGGACAGTCTCGCGCCACCAACTCGCCCAGGGGCTCGGCGTTCCCTTCGAGCGCCTCCGACGGCGCTGCGAACACGCATACGCTTCCACGGCGTCGGAACCTGGCCGCCGCGCGGCCTCACCGATCTTCTGGCTGGTCGGTGGCCAGCAAGTCGGTCGAGCGGCAATCCACGGCTGGCGTCACGTGCTCCAGCGCGCGCTTGGGAACGGACGTGACGTGGCGCTGTGGCCGTTCCACGGCTCGCTCGAGACCCTCTTCTCGACCCACCAGGTCACCATCGTCGAGGCCTATCCTGGCGAGTTCAAGGGCCACCTGGGCCTCGGTCGCACCCGCTGGTCGAAGCGATCGTCGCACGACCGAGCCGCGCGCGGCGCAGAGCTCCTCGGGTGGGCACGCAGGCACTGCGTCGACATCGAAAGAGAGCTGGCGAACTGGGTGCTCGAAGGGTGCGGACCCGGACCTGGCGGCGAGGACCCATTCGACGCGCTGATCGGCGTCCTGGGGATGATCAACGTCGTCACCGGCCAAAGGTCAGCGGGACCGGGGAAGCTCGCCAGTCCTTCGACCGCGATCGAAGGCTGGATTCTTGGTCAGCTTCGCTCCTCGGATCCCTCCACCCAGCTCCCGAGGAGCTCTGCACGCCGGCGAGCCCACTCCTCCGAGGTGATCGCATAGCGGAGATGGTCCTCCCAGACACCATCGATCTCGAGATAGCGCTCTGCGACGCCTTCGAGGCGGATCCCGAGCTTCTCCACGACCCGTCGACTGGCGTGATTACGGGGAATGATCGAGATCTCCACCCGGTGCAGGCCCAGGGTGTCGAACGCGAACGACAACGTCACCACGACAGCTTCCGGAACGATCCCTCGCCCCGCAAGCGCCTCGTCCACCCAGTACCCGATCGAGGCGCTCTGGAACGGGCCCCGCTGGATCGATGACAGCGTGATCTCTCCGGCGAACCGGTCCCCGAGGAAGATGCCGAACGCGTAGCCGGTTCCCAGCTGGCGCTCACGCTCTCGCAACGAGCAGCGGGCTGCGAAACTCGGCGCGTTCTCGGCTGGGGGCGGCGCTCCGGCGGGCCGTGGCTCCCACCGGACCAGCCAGTCATGGCACCGCACGCGAACCTCGTGCCACGCCTCGTAATCGGACTCCACGAGCGTTCGGAGCGTGACGCGGCGCCCCTGGAGCTCGAGCGGTGCGACACGGGCGCTCCGGGCCGCGCTCATCGTTTCAGTGCCTCCCTCAGAGTCCCCAACAGAGCGAGAACGTTGCGCGGTCGGGCCGTATGGCCCATGCAGCCAATTCGCCAGATCCGCCCAGCGGTCGGGCCGACGCCGCCGCCAATCTCGATCCCGTACACGTCGAGCAGCATGGCGCGAAAAGACCGGTCGTCATGACCATCAGGAAGATTGTCGGGAACCACGACGGTCGTCAACTGCGGCATGCGGGCTCCCTCCGGAGCGAACATCGACAGGCCCAGCTCCTCGAGACCGTCCTGGAGAAGCTTGCCGCACTCGGCATGCCGGCGCCACACCTCGCGCAAGCCCTCGGCGAGCACCGCGCCTAACGCGGCATGGAGCGCCCCGATCATCGCCACCGGCGCCGTGTGGTGGTACACACGACCCCCGGACCCTTCCGCAACGTAACGCGACAACAGGTTGAGATCGAGGTACCAGCTGCTGGGAACCGGCACGCGGCGACGCATCGCAGCGGGAGAGACCGTCATCGGCGCCAGTCCCGGAGGGGCTCCCAAGCACTTCTGTGAGCAGCTGTAGCAGACGTCGATCCCCCAGTCGTCGACCCCGACCTCGATGCCGCCGAGGGAGGTCACCGTGTCGACGAGAAGGATCGCTTCCCCCTTGTGCGCGGCGAGCGTTGCCACGTCGTTCCGAACGCCGGTCGAGGTCTCCGCATGCACGACAGCGATGACCTTGGGCGACGCGTGTGCGCCGAGGAGCGCCTCGGGATCGAGGGGCTGACCCCAGGACGCGTCCACCCTTATGACGTCCCCTCCCACTCGACGGGCCACCTCGCACATCCGCTCACCGAACAGCCCGTTGACGCCGACCACCACCGGATCGCCGGGCTGGACGAAGTTGACGAAGGATGCCTCCATGCCAGCCGACCCGGTCCCGCTGATCGGGAGGGTGAGCGGGTTCGCCGTGGCGAAGACGGCCCGCAGGCGCTCCATCGTCTCATCCAGCAGGGCGAGGAATGCCGGATCCAAATGGCCCAGCATCGGGCGACCCATCGCTGCCATCGCCTCCGGATAGGGGTTGGAGGGGCCGGGACCCATGAGGAGCCGCTCTGGCAACGGATCGGAGCTCGAAGGACGATTGGCAAGCGAACGCTGGGACACCATCGGCGAATCGTGACAGGTCTTTCAGGGTCCCTGCCAACCGTGCCGCAGACTGGCCACGAGCCCGTCGAGGATGTCGGATTCGGACACCAGGCAGCGCTGGAAGCCAAAGCTCGCCATGACCTGGGCAAGGATGAGGGTCCCTCCGACGATGACGTCCTGACGGCCCTCGGCCATCCCGGGCCTCCTTGCCCGCTGCATCGCGGGCTCGGCGGCCAGAACGCCATGCCAGTGCTCGACCGCCGAGCGGCTGAGAACGGAGTGATGAACGCGTGCCCGATCGTAGGTGGTCAGTCCTTGATCGAGCATCGACAGCGTGGCCACCGTTCCGGCAAGGCCGATCAGGCGCCGCTGCGCTGGCGTGGAGCTCGTGATGCCGAGCACGCGGTCTGCGCCAGCGATCTGCTGCCTCACCAGCTCGCTGGCCGCGTCGAGCTCGGAGGGAAGCGGTGGGTCATGATGCAAGAAGCGCTCGGTAAGCCGCACGCACCCCAGCTCGAGCGAGACGGCGCGCGGCTCCACCATCGATCCTCCGACTACGAGCTCCGTTGAACCACCGCCGATGTCGATGACCACATTGGTCCCAGGAAAGCTCGGCGCATCAGCGGTTGCACCTTCGTACGCCAGTAGGCCCTCCTCCTCGCCGTCGAGCATCTCTGCCTGGACGCCGACGACCTCGCTCGCCTGCTCGAGGAAGGTATCGGCGTTCTCGGCGTCTCTTGCTGCCGAGGTCGCCACCATCCGTGTTCTCGCCACGCCCAGACGACAGAGCACGCTCGAGAACTCACCGAGGACAGCGATCGTCCGCTCGATCGCAACGGGATCCAGGCGCCGGTTCGAATCCACGCCCTCGGCCAGCCGCGTGATGCGCATCAGACGTTCGAGCGGCGTGTCGTCCTCGTCGACAACCAAAAGACGCGTGGAGTTGCTCCCGCAGTCAATTGCCGCCAACCGGCCGGCAGTGCGGATCTCGGTTCGAAGGACCACGGTCAGGAGTCTCGCGGCAAACGTCAGCTCCCACGATCCCGGAGCTGGTGTGCGCGTGCTCGCAGGCGAGGTTCCAGGTGCTCGACAACCCAACCACCGACCGGATCGTTTCCCCCCACCAGCCACCACGCAAGGTGGGCGTGGAGGCACTTCACGCCTTGCCGGGTCCCACCCACCCCTCCGCGTGGCACCGGACCGCGATAGTCCGGGGGAACGAGACGATCGCGCTCGCGCGCATACCTGGCGTGCGCTGCAGCCAGCAGCTCGGGAGGGACCGCAGCTTCGGCCTCGCGCACACCACCACGGGACTCGAGCGCCGCGACCGCGACCCGCAGCTCGGGGTCCAAGAGCCAGTAGCGTGTGGGCATCGGCGTGCCATCGGCAGCGACGGCCGCGTTGGCGATCACGGCCGGTGCACCCTCGGCATCTCTGACCACCACCGCGAACGAGCATTTCGGCGGCCTGCCCAACAGGGTGCGCACCGCATTCACGTCGTCTTGGGACGGTACGACGCTCCTCACCATCACGTCGATTCCGAAGCTCCTTGGATCTGCGCTCCGGCTCCCGACCCTCACGAACCCCTCATTGGCGCCAGAACTCGAGGGTCTCGAGCATCCGGCCGAGCAAACCGGGCGACCGGGAGGACGCAGCACGCGAGCGCCCGCGATCTGGGCTGCTGGCTCGCGTTGTCGAGCGCTGCACCGCTGCCGGAGCGCCCAAAACAGACGCGCCCGATGCGTCGGACCCTAGGCTATCTGGTGGGAGCTCCTGGGACGCAGAGGGAGAGACGACCGGCTGCAACGCCGGATCCCCGGGATACAGTGCCTTGCTCCCGCTCCCTGGGTCCTGTGCGGGCAGCACCTCATAGGCAGTCTGCCCCGGGCGCACCATCTCATACTGCTGACGAGCAAGCCGGTCGATCTCTGCAGGCTGGTCGAGCTTCTGGCGCTCCGCCTTCAGCGCCTTGTTCTCGAGGTCGAGCTGGCGGAGCTGCGCCCTCGTCGCCGCGAGCGCGGCACGTTCGTGCAGCAAGGCCCCACCAGGGAACCACGCTGCCAACGCGACGACGGCGCCGACGATAGCGCCGGCGAGGGCGACCTGGGCCCGACGGAGTTCTACTGCGTGGCGGCGCTCCGCCCTCGACAACCGGCGCGCGTGCCGTGCCGTCCGCCTCTGCGCGGCGCTCCTGCGATGCCGGGGGGCTCGACCCTCAACCACCACGCGTCGCCAAGGCTCTGCGCCCGAGGAACCGTGCAGACCCCCCAAGATCTTCTTCGATACGGAGCAGCTGGTTGTACTTGGCCACCCGCTCCGAGCGCGCTGGAGCGCCCGTTTTGATCTGGCCAGCGTTCGTGGCGACCGCCAGGTCCGCGATCGTGGCATCCTCGGTCTCCCCCGAGCGATGAGAGATCACCGCCGCGTAGCGATTGCGCGTTGACAGCTCGATCGCCTCGAGGGTTTCGGTCAGGGAGCCGATCTGGTTGAGCTTGACCAGCACGGCATTGGCGATCGACGCCTCGATGCCACGGGAGATCCGCTCCACGTTGGTGACGAAGATGTCGTCGCCAACGAGCTGGACCCGGTCGCCGATCAGTGCCGTCAGTGTCGTCCATCCCTCCCAGTCCTCTTCTGCCATGCCGTCTTCGATGGAGACGATCGGGTAACGCTCGATCAGTCCACGCCAGTAGTCGGCCAGCTCATCGGCGGTCAAGACCCGCCCCTCGCCCTCGAGCACGTAGCGGCCGTCTTTCCACAGCTCACTGGTCGCCGGGTCGAGGGCGATCACGATCTCCTCGCCCGGGGAGCGTCCCGCGCGTTCGATCGCCTCGACCAACAAGGTGACTGCATCCTCGTTGGAGCCGAGGTTCGGCGCGAAGCCGCCTTCGTCGCCGACGCCAGTGCCGAGCCCGCGCTCGGAGAGCAGTGCACCGAGCGCGTGATACGTCTCGACGCCCCACCGGAGCGCTTCGGAAAACGAGGCCGCGCCCACCGGCATGACCATGAACTCCTGGAAGTCGACGGAGTTCGCCGCGTGAACGCCACCGTTCAAGACGTTGAACATCGGGACGGGGAGCACGTGAGCGTTGACGCCGCCGATCCATCGGTAGAGGGGGATCTCGAGCTCGTCGGCTGCAGCCTTTGCGACCGCCAGGGAAGTCGCTACTACTGCATTCGCGCCGATCCGGGACTTCTCGGGCGTTCCGTCGAGGTCGACGAGCGCGTCGTCGACCGCGCGTTGCTCGAGCGCTTCCATACCCATCAGTGCCTCGGCGATCTCGCCGTTGACGTTCGCGACCGCTCGGCGGACGCCCTTGCCCCCGAAACGGTCGCCGCCGTCTCTGAGCTCGACGGCCTCGTGCATCCCGGTCGATGCGCCCGACGGCGCGATTGCCCGCCCTCTGCCTCCAGCCTCGGTCAGGACCTCGACCTCGACCGTCGGGTTCCCGCGGGAGTCGAGCACCTCGCGCCCGACCACGTGTCCGATGGTGCTCACCTCGACGCTCCTTGGCGCCACCCCTGGCAAGGCGCCGGCTCCTTACGCTATCTGCTCGCTGGTGGCGATTCGGTGGATCCCCGCTCACCGTTGCCTCTCCGATCGCGCCGTGGGATGGAGGGCGATCGGGGTTATCGTCGATGGCGCGCATTCCCCGACACCACCACAGGACGCCGATGCCCCCGACGACCCGACAACGACCGATGGCGCGACTGCGATCCGGCCTGCGCCACTACTCGAAGAGGGCCGTCTCGCCCGGCCGCGGCGACCTGATCACCCTGACCCTTAATGAACGCGGTCGCACCATCAAGGCGTGGTGTCCCGATGACGAGGTCTTCACGCTGACGCGTGAGCTCGTCCTCGATCGAATCTACGAAAGCGATGTCATCGCCCTGCGCCCCGGCCTCGGAACCGTATTGGACGCCGGCGCCCACGTCGGCATCTTCAGTCTGCAGGCCTCCCAGTGGGCCAAGCGGGTCGTGGCCCTGGAGGCCAACCGGATCAACTTCGACCTGCTCTCACTCAACGTGGACCGCAACGCGTTGGACAACGTCGAACCACGACACTTGGCGCTATGGAAGACGACGAGCGAGGCCATGCCGTTTTCCACGGCCCACCACAGCGGCGGAGGAAGGGTGGACGAGGAAAGCGGTGACGAAGGCACTGGGGCGGTGCGCTACGTGCGAACCGTCAGCTTGGACGACCTTGTCTCCGAACTCGGACCCATCGACCTACTGAAGGTCGACGTCGAGGGCGCCGAGTACGAGGCACTCGGAGCCTGCGAGAGCCTGGGCTCCATCTCACAGATCGTCGGGGAGCTCCACCTGGAGCAGGACGGAGACGATGCGAGATTGCGATCACTCCTCTGTTTGCTCGAGGACCACGGGTTCTCTGTCTCGCTGGTCACCGAAACAGAGCTCCTCTCGGCTCCACGCATCGCGCGGCTGTGGAGGAACCGGAACGCGTTGAACGGCAAGCGCCTGGTGAAGATCCTCGCGGCCGCGTACTACCTCGCGCCGATCGAGAAACCGATCCGATCACCAGGTGCGACCTACGAACTGCCCATCCTCTTCGCGCACCGCTGACGTCGACGAAGTCCTGTCCGGCGTCAGAGCGGATGTGAGGCCTGCTTTGCCTGGGACTCCGCTTCCACGATGCGTGCTCGAACGCGGCGGGCTTCGTTGCGAAGCAAATCTTCTGGCTCTCGACCCAACTGGCGACACAGATCAGCCACCGCGAAGAGGATTTCCCCCAGCTGGCGGTCATCGGGGACTGCTCCGTGGTCACCGCCAACCGCAGCGGGCAACCGACTGAGGGCCTCGAGGAGCCAGCGTTGCTGCTCTTGGAGACTCGGTCCGGCGATGCCAAGCGATTCGAGCTTTCGCTGGAGCTTGGCTGCCAGCGAAAGTGCCGGCAGGGATGCCGGGATCCCCTCGGTCACGCTGGCACGACCCTTCTCGGCCTGTTTGATCAACTCCCAGTTCGCGACGACAGCCGCTGGCGTCGAGGCCACGACGTCACCGAAGACGTGCGGGTGACGCGACACCAGCTTGTCGTGAACGCCGACGGCAACCTCGGCGAGCGTGAACTGCCCTGCCTCGGCCGCGAGCCGCGCATGGAACGCGACCTGGAACAACAGGTCGCCGAGCTCTTCTTCGAGGTGTGCATACGCCGGAGCGGGGTCCGTGCCGTTGCCCCGGGCCTCTGTCACCTCGGCGATCGCCTCCAGGAGCTCATAGGTCTCCTCGAGGACGTGGCGAGCAAGCGAGGAATGGGTCTGCTCGCGATCCCAAGGGCACCGCTCTCGCAGCGTGCGAACCAACTCGACGAGGCGAACCAGCTCGCTCGCCACCGGAGCGGCCAGCCGCGGAACCCAGACGCTGGTCAGATCGTCGGGGGCCACGCGGTCCAGGTCGTCGACGGGCACCCACCGCACGGACTCGTCCTCGAGGCCGAGGTGGGACAGGACAGCCACCTCCGGCACCGATGTGCGCGGCTCCTGGGCATCGAGGGTGAGCTTGATGTCCGAGAGAACCTCCGACGACCAGCATTGCGCAACGAGCAGGGGACCCGAAGCGCCGGCGGCCTCGGTGCGGAAGCGCGCGCCGTCCACGAGCTGGACGCCCACTTCGAGTGGATCGACCCCGAGCCGGTCCCACGCCAGGTCGAGGAACGACACCGCCGGTCTGATCGACACGGCAACCCGGGGATCCGCCCGCAAGCGCTCGACCGTTCGCTCGGCGACGAGCGGTGACCCAGGAACGCCGTAGACGACGGTGCCGCCATCGGCAGCCACGTCGAATGCCGCAGCGACGAGGTCTTCGACGATCCGCTCGTAGACCTCGTCGAAGGTGTCGGCCGCCTCGTAGTGATGGTCGAACGACGGGATGCCCGCAAGTGCTTCGGCCGCTGGGTGTCGGGAGGTCCGCAGGAACGCCCGTGGTGCCTGAAGGAGAGCAGACCTCGCCACCTCGTCGAGCAGATCCGGGCCGGCAGGGCCCAGACCGACCACGAGCACACGAGGCGACGCAGTGCTCATGGCGACGACCCCGCAGCCACGCTCGCCAGAGCGGGCTGGGGAAGCAGTTGCTCGAGCAGCTCCCGAAGATCCCACGCCGCTCGCTTGGGGTCGACGGGAACGAGCAGCTGGCGCAACGGCTCCCGGTAACTGGCGTCGGGTTCGAGACGCTGCAAACGCACCTGGGCGCTGGCTGCGAGCGAGATCGGGGAGAGACGGGCAAGAAGCCGACGCCCACCGCGACCCCCGCCGGGCAGCAGGGCCACCTCGGTCACGCCGGCGCGGAGGCACACGACACGGAGCCTCGCCATCTCCAAGAGCGCAAGGACGGGCTCGGGTGGAGGACCGAACCGATCCGCCCACTCCTCCCCGACGTCGTCGACATCGCCGAGCGTCTCGGTCGAGGCCAACCTCCGGTATGCCTCGAGGCGCGCGTCCTCGGCCTCGATGTAGTCGGTTGGCAGGTGGGCGTCGCCAGGGAGATCGATCGACAGCGTCGGTGGTGTCGCAGGGAGCTCTCCTTTTGCCTCTGCGACGGCCTCGGCGACGAGCTGAACGTACAGGTCGTACCCGACGGCGGCGATGTGTCCCGATTGGTCACGCCCCAGCAGGTTCCCGGCGCCCCGGATCTGTAGGTCGCGCATCGCGATCTTGAACCCCGAGCCGAGCTCTGTGTGCTCCCCGATCGTCCGAAGGCGCTCGTAGGCTTGCTCCGGGAGCACCCGGTCCGGCGGGTGGAACAGGTACGCGTAGGCCCGCTGGTCACTCCGACCCACCCTTCCACGGAGCTGGTGGAGCTGCCCGAGACCGAGCAGGTCCGCCCGATCGACCACCAAGGTGTTGACCGTGGGCATGTCGATCCCCGACTCGATGATGGTCGTGCAGACCAACACGTCGTAGGCACGCTGCCAGAAGTCGATGACGACCTGCTCGAGGCTCCCCTCGTCCATCTGGCCGTGCGCGACCGCGATGCGTGCCTCTGGTACGAGCTCGCCGAGCCGGCGGGCAACCGCATCGATGTCCGCGACCCGATTGTGGACGAAGAAGACCTGTCCTTCCCGGAGCAGCTCTCGCCGGATCGCCTCGCACACCGCCGCCTCGTCGTACTCGCCGACATAGGTGAGGATCGGCCGTCGATCCGCTGGGGGCGTGTTGACCAACGAGAGGTCGCGGATCCCCGTCAGGGCCATCTCGAGGGTCCGCGGAATCGGACTGGCCGTCAGGGTAAGGACGTCGACCCCCTCTGCGAGGCGTTTGACGGCTTCTTTGTGACCGACGCCGAAACGTTGCTCCTCGTCCACGACGAGCAATCCCAACCGCTTGAAGCGCACGTCGGCACCGAGGAGCCGGTGCGTTCCGATCACGACATCGACCGATCCGTCGGCAATTCCCGCGACAACCTTGCGCACCTCGGCGTTCGACAAAAAGCGGCTCAACAGCGCGACGCGCACCGGAAAGCCGGCAAAGCGTTCGCTGAAGGTCTGGAAATGCTGGCTGGCGAGCAACGTGGTCGGCACCAAGACCGCAGCTTGCATCCCGTCCTGCACGGCTTTGAACACCGCACGGACGGCGATCTCGGTCTTGCCGAAGCCCACGTCGCCGCACACGAGCCGGTCCATCGGTCGCTCGGCTTCCATGTCGGCTTTGACCTCGCGAATCGCTCGGAGCTGATCCTCGGTCTCGACGTAGGGGAACGACGATTCGAGCTCCGCCTGCCACGGCGTGTCGGCGCCGAAGCCGTGCCCGGTCGCCGTCAACCGGCGGCGGTACAGCTCCACGAGCTCTTCGGCGATCTCTCCCGCTGCCGCACGCGCGCGGGCTCTCGCCCGCTGCCACTCCGCACCGCCCATCCGGCTCAGCGTCGGGGAGTCCCCACCGCTGTAGGGCGTGATGGCGTCGATCTGCTCGACGGGCAGGTAGAGGCGATCGGTGCCGCGGAACTCGAGGAGGAGATAGTCGCGGGTCGCACCGCTCAACGCTCTGGTCGTCATTCCCGCGTAGCGCGCGACACCGTGCTGTCGGTGCACAACGTAGCTTCCCGGCGCGAGATCCTCGAAGAAGGCGTCGGTGCGAGCGGCACGCGGCCGCGGTTTGCGGTGCGGCATCCGCCGACCTGTGATGTCTTGTTCCGACAGCACGGCCACTCGGAGCGAGGGGAGGACGAAACCGGCCGATACGGTGCTGGTCACGACTCGAATCCCTGGAGCTGGGTCGGCCGAGTCGACGAGGGTCGCGCTGATGCCCTCGCCTTCGAGGACCTCGACCAAGTGTCGGGCGCCGAAGTCAGTCGCTGCGCACAGCGTCACCGAGTACCCGTTCGCCGTCAGGTCCACGAGCCCCTTGGCCAATCGACTGGCGTCTCCGGCGGCCGAAGGGAACGTGCCGACGCTGACACTTTCGATGTCGGGTCCCTCGGGCGACGTCGGGGCCATGAGCACCGCGGCATCGCAATCAGCAAGCAAGCGATCGAAGGGGAGGTGCAGGGAGGGAAGTTCCTCGAGATCGGATTGGTGCTGCACGTGGTATCCCCACGTCGGAGCAAGGGCCGCCACGAGGGCCGCCTCCTCTTCGAGCAATTCGATGGCGCGGTCACGCGTCCGCTTGGGCTCGAGAACCACGACCTGGGCATCGGGACCCAGCAGGTCCGTCAGCAGGCTGGCTTCCGGAACGAGCCACGGAAGCCATGCCTCCATGCCGTCAAAGGACTCGCCATTGGCGATCCGCTCCCATTGCCTCGCGCCCCAGGGCTGCTCGGTGACCAGGGCTGCAGCCCGTTCGCGCACCGCCGGCGTCGTGACGAGCTCGCGGCAAGCGAAGACGCTCACCGACTCCAGATCCTCGACCGAACGCTGATCGCCAACATCGAACCAGGTAAGCCGATCGACCTCGTCCCCGAAGAGGTCGATACGAACCGGCACATCCGCGGTGGACGGAAAGACGTCGATGATCCCGCCACGCACGGCCATCTCGCCGCGGTGCTCGACCTGGTGCTCGCGCCGGTAGCCCATCGCCGACAACCGCTCGAGCACCCCACGGGTGTCGAGGTGCTGGCCTCGCCGGACGACGAGGGGGCGCGACGCGTCGCGCCATGGGCCGAGTCGTTGGAGGAGCGCGCGCACTGGCGCGATCACCACCCGAGGCGGGACGGCGTCGTCTCGGTCGCGGTCTGATTGGCCCCGTTCGCCGAACAACCGCCACAACACCTCTAGCCGGTGACCCATTGCCCCGACGTCGGGGCTCACACGTTCGAACGGGAGCGTCTCCCATGGTGGGAAAACCACGACTGGCGAACGCTCCCCCTCGCCGGGCAGGGCGATCCGCGCATGGCCTCGAGGCGGGCCCTGGGCCTTGGAGCCGTTCTGATCCGGGGTCGGCGCGTCTTGGGAGGCCACAAAGCACCCCAGGTCCTCGCGAAGGCGCTCGGCATCGGCCATGGTGGCCGTGACGACCAAAAATGGCGAGCGCTGGGACAAGGAGCAGAGGCCGCTCAGCACGAACGCCTGGGCCGCACGCGGCACGGCCAGAGTGGCGCTCCGGCGACCGATGATCCCGCCGAGCGCGGGTTCCCCACGCAAAAGCCGCGGCAGCTGGGCGAGCGGGGCAACGCTGGTGGTCATCACGAAACGCTCGGGGCCGGCGTCGTCCTGGCATTGAAACGGTTCATCGCCGCTTCGACCCCGTGGGCCGCGATCGTCTCGACGGCATCAGCGGCTTCGGACACGGCGTGCCCGAGCACGATGCGCTCCGCGCGGGAAGGGCGCCGGAGGACGTAATCGGCGCCGGTGACACCGGGGCCGGGCTTCCCGATACCGATCCGCACCCTCAGGAAATCCCCGGAGTGGAGGTGAGCTTTCACCGATCGCAGCCCGTTGTGCCCTGCAACCCCGCCGCCGCGTTTGATCCGGAGCACTCCAGGGGGAAGGTCAAGCTCGTCATGGACGACGACGAGCTGTCCGGGTTCGAGCCCGCCGAATTGGCGCAGCAAGGACCGAGCAGCGATTCCCGACTCGTTCACATAGGTGGTCGGGACCGCGAGGACGACCTGGGAACCGCCAATTCTCACTTCCTTGACGAGCGCGTGCTGGCCTTTCATCGGGCGCAGCTTGCCTCCTTCATGGCGCTCGGCCAGAAGACGGACGACGTCGGCCCCGAGATTGTGCCGGGTTCCCTCGAATTCGTTGCCCGGGTTCCCGAGGCCGACCACCACCAGCTCAGCGGGCGTCTCTCACTCCTCGGCCGCAGCGACAGTCTGGTCAGCCGCCTCGGCCCGCTCCTCTGGCGCCGGGGTCGCGGCCTCGCCCTCCGCTCCCGCTTCGGCGGCAGCTGCTTCCGCCCTCGGGGGCTGCCCGGTGGCGACCGGCGTGTCGACGTCGACGTCAGTCGCGGCCCCTGGAGGGAGCTCGAGGTCCCCGACACGGATCGTCTCCCCGACCCCAAGCCGGCTGATATCGACGTCGATCGAGCTCGGGATGTCCGACGGCCGTGCGCGCACCGTCAAGGTGAAGAGCTGCTGGTCGACGTGACCCTGTCCATGGAGGACCTCGGTGGCTTCGCCAACGAGGGTGATCGGCACCTCAGCGGCGATCACCTCATCGCGACGGACGGTCTGGAAGTCCACATGGGTGACGACGCCTTTGACAGGGTGCCGTTGGACTGCTCGCGCCATCGCGAGGATCGTCTTGTCCCCCGCCTGCAGCGACAGCAGGGCATTGACCCCCAGGTCAGTCGTCAGCGCCGCACGAAGGTCACGAGCAGCCACTGCCACTGGCAGGGGCTCGGCACCGTGCCCGTAGACGATCCCGGGAACCAGTCCCTCGCGCCGGAGGCGTCGAGCTGCCCGGGACCCGGTGGGACGCCCAGTTTGCACGGCAAGCGGAATTTCGGCCATAGCAGGGCAAGAGGTTACCTGCCCCCGCTTAGGTCAGGTTCTCCCCCCCGAAGATCTCCGATACCGAGGTGTCTTCGTAGACCGCTCGAATGGCGTCGGCAATGATCGGTGCGACCGAGAGCACCTCGAGCTTGTCGAACATTCGCTCCTCTGGGACCGGGATCGTGTCGGTCACGACGACCCGCGAGATCGGGGAGGCCTTCAATCGGTCCGGCGCCGGAGAGGACAGGACGCCATGGGTGGCCATCGCCCAGATATCCGCAGCCCCAGCATCAGCAAGTCGCTCTGCCGCAGCGCACAGCGTGGCGGCGGTGTCGATCATGTCGTCGATGATCACGCAGTGGCGACCCTCGACCTCGCCAACCACGTGGCGGACCTCGACCTCGCTGACCTTGTCCCTAGGCCGACGCTTGTGGACCAGGGCAAGGTCCGCGCCGAGGTGCTGGCTGTAGCGCTCGGCGACCTTGACACGCCCCGAGTCCGGGGCCACCACGACGACGTCGCCGTCCACCCGGGACCGCAGGTATCCCTCCAGGACTGGGGCGGCGGTGAGGTGGTCGAAGGGACGGTCGAAGAAGCCCTGGATCTGCCCCGAGTGCAAGTCCACGCTCACCACCCGGTCAGCCCCGGCAACCTGCAGGAGGTCAGCCACCAACTTCGCCGTGATGGGCTCACGTCCGGTCGACTTCCGGTCCTGGCGGGAGTACCCGTAGAAGGGGCACACGGCGGTGATGCGCTTGGCGGACGCACGCTTCGCCGCTTCGATCATGATCAGCTGCTCCATCACGGAATCGTTGACGGGGCGGCAGTGGGTCTGGACGATGAACACGTCGCACCCTCGGATGGACACGTCGTAACGGCAGTGGATCTCGCCCGAAGGGAACTCCCTGACGTTGGCATCCCTCAGTGGTACCCCGAGGCGCTGCGCGATCTGTTCGGCCAGTGCCGGGTGCGAGCGTCCCGAGACGATCTGGAGTCTCCGCAAGTCCACCCGCAGAAGCTATCGCCGCTTCAGGCACCCTGTCGCAAAGGGAGGCTCGTAAAAGGGGGAACGGTGGCGCCGTCGTCGACCACAGCTCCCGGGCCCAGATATGCGAAGGGCCCGACCTGGGCACCGGAGCCGATGACCGCGTCGACGCAGACGCTGTGGCGGACCTGCGCGCCAGCTCCCACGGTGGTGTCGACCAGCATCGAATCCGGGCCGAGCTCAGCACCGTGCCCCACATCGCAGGCGCCGCGCAGGACGACGCCCGGGAGGAGGGTGACGTCGGGCCGCAGCGTCACCGACGCATCGATGTACGTGCGTTCCGGGTCCCACATGGTCACCCCGCGCCGCATCCATCGCTCGTTGATCCGGTCTCGCAACTCTGCCTCGGCGACAGCGAGCTGTGCACGATCGTTCACCCCCGCCGTCTCCATGGGGTCGTCGACCGTCACCGTCTGGACCGGATAGCCCGCAGCAGACAGCACGCCGATGACGTCGGTGAGGTAGTACTCACCCTGGGCGTTCTTGGGGCTCAGCCGCCGCAGCGACGGTGCCAGCAGGCTCCGCCGGAAGCAGTAGATCGAGGTGCTCACCTCGGTGACCGCTCGCTCGTCGCCGGTCGCGTCGAGGTCTTCGACGATGCGGGTGACCAACCCATCGGGACGCCGGATCACTCGCCCGTAACCGGCGGGGTCGGCCACCTGTGCGGTCAGCACGGTGGCCCCGGCGCCGGTGGACCGGTGGTGCCGGACAAGCGCCGCAAGGGTTGGCGGACGTAGCAACGGCGTGTCTCCGGGGAGGACGACGACGTCGCCGTCTTCGTCCTCGAGCGGTAGTCCGGTGAGGGCGACGGCGACCGCGTCCCCGGTGCCTCGTTGCGGCGACTGCTCCACGAACTCAAGCCTGGACGAGGTCGAGGCGCGATCGACGAGGGCCTTGGTGACCGCTTCGCTCCGGTGGCCGACGACGACGACCACCCGGTCGACAGGCAGCTCGGCGAGGGCGTCGAGGACATAGGTGACCATCGGCTGACCACAGAGGCGATGCAGGGGCTTCGGTCGCTCGGAGCGCATCCTCGTTCCCTCCCCCGCGGCCAGCACGATCGCGTACAGCGGCCGAGAACTCATGACCCTATTCTTTTCCCCTCCTTGCCTCCTTGGTCGCCGCGAGCGCCCCCCTGAGGACCGGCGCCGTCGCCAGCGTCGACGCCAATCCGAGCTCGCAGGCGCTTCGGTAGCCTGGTCGACAGTGCGCAGCATCTGGCTGACCCGCAGGGCGCTCGCGCTCCACGCGACGCTCGCGATCGTCGTGCCCGGCTTTTTCGCGCTCTGTACTTGGCAAGTTCTGCGAGCACTCTCGGGTAACGAGCTGAGCTGGGTGTACGTCTTCGAATGGCCGTTCTTCGCCGGCTACGCCATCTACCTGTGGTGGAAGCTGGTCCATGAACAGCCCGAGCCTGCGGCCGATCAAGGCTCTGACATGGGACACCTTGGCGGGACGCAACCCCCCGCAATGACCGATGGCGCCTCGAATGTCGAGCCGCTTCCCTCGTCGGAAGCCGAGCCCACGCGCGAGGAGCTCGAGCTCGAGGCCTACAATCGTTACCTCGCCGAGCTCCACACCCACGGTCGCCCGAAGCGCTGGTAGTACGCACGCGCCGGAGACGCTGGACGCTGGCGAGCCAACCGTGCTCGAAGCATTGCCCGAGCCGTCTCGTCCCCTGAGCGCGGGCCCTCAAGGCCCGACGCCCTCCAAATGGGCCAAGATCGCTGACGGGCTCAATGGGAGGCGGGTGATCGTCACGCCAAACGGTGAGAGCGCGTCGTTGACGGCGTTGACGACCGCTGGCGGCGCACCGATCGCACCGCCCTCGCCCACGCCTTTGTACCCGCCGGGCCCCGGACTGGGGGTCTCGATATGCCCGTACTCGATCAGGGGAACCTCGGTCGCCGCCGGCAGCAGGTAGTCCATGAAGGTGGTCGCCAGCGGGTTCCCCTGATCGTCGTACGCGAGGTGTTCATAGAGCGCGCCACCGATGCCCTGGACGACGCCACCGGCGATCTGTCCCTCCACGACATTGGGGTTGATCATCGGCCCACAGTCCTCGCTCACCAGATACCGGAGCAGCTGCACTGCTCCGGTGGAGACGTCGACCTCGCAGGTGCACGCGTGGGTTGCGTTCACCCAGATGAAACGGTTCTCAGCCGTATAACGGGTGCTCACCTCGAGGCCGGCCGGCACACCGGGTGGAAGAGAGTAGGGATCGAAGTACGCCACTGCCGCGAGCTCCGCGAGAGACACACCGATCGACGGCGTTCCCCGCACGATCGCACGGCTGTTCACGAGCTCGATATCCTCGACCGAGGCTTCGAGCTTCTGCGCCGCGATGGCGAGGATGCGCTCTCGCAAGATCGAGGCGGTCTCGCGCACGGCGCCCGCGGTCATCGATCCGCTGCGGCTGCCGGCGGCGCCACCGCCGAAGCCGGTGACCGCGGTATCGCCTTGGATCGTGGCCACGTCTTCGATGTTGACCCCGAGCGCGTCCGCAGTGAGCTGGATCACCGTGGTTTCGATGCTGTTCCCGCATGAACCCCCGGCAATGTAGACGTTGACCTTGCCCGAGGGCTCGATGCGAATCGTGGTTGCCTCGGTGGCGTAGTAGCCAAATCCGGGGGTCGAAGGCTCGACGTAGGTTGAGAGCCCGACGCCCAGATAGCGCCCCGCCGCACGAGCCTCGGCCTGCTCCTTGCGAAATGCCTCGTAGTCGAGCATCGTCAGCGCCTGCTCGAGGGTCTCTAACGGCGAGATGTGGTCGTAAGGCATGCCGTTTGGGTTGGTGTAGGGAAGCTCGTCCCTGCGAAGCAGGTTGCGACGCCGAAGCTCCACAGGATCCATGCCGATACTCCGAGCAGCGATGTCGAGCAAGACCTCGCGCGCCAGCGACTCGAACTGCCACGGTCCGCGATACGCGGTGCGCCCCACGGTGTTCGTATAGATCGTTTTCGCCGTGAACCCGGCGGCAGGAACTCGGTAGGGACCGGGGAACAACGCCCCGACGACTTGCGCGGTCTGGACTGGCCACGGCGTCGGGTACGAACCACAATCCGAGACATAGTCGATATGCGCTGCTGCGATCTTCCCATCGGCATCCAAGGCCATCTTCAGGCTCGCGTGCTCGTGGCGCGACTGCCCAGCCGCGAGCAGGTTCTCGCGGCGATCTTCGACCCATTTGATCGGCTTGCCGAGCGCGAACCCTGCAAGCATCACGCACATCTCTTCGCGCTGCACCATGAGCTTCTGGCCGAAGGCACCTCCCGTGTCTCGCGCGATGACTCGGATGCGATGCTCAGGCAGCCCAAGGAGTCGGGAGCAGAAGGCTCGGACCTCGTGCGGCGCCTGTGTCGCCGAATAGATGGTGAGGTCACCGGTCGCGCGTGAGTAATCAACGACGAGTCCCCGCCCTTCCATCGGCGCAGGCACATATGCCTGCTGGTGAATGGTCGCGCTCACCACATGGGGGCTGGACGCGAACACATCGCCAAGTGCGGACTCCGGCGTGCCGGAGAGTTCGAAGATGAGGTTCGACCCGTACTCCTCGTGAACGAGGGTTTCGGCACCCTCCGCCGTCGTATAGTCGACCACTCCGGGAAGCGCTTCGTAGTCGATCTCCACGATCTCAGCCGCGTCCTCTGCGAGGTAGCGGCTGTCCGCAATCACCAGGACGACCGGATCACCGACGAAGCGCACCACCCCCTCGGCCAAGGGCGGACGAGGGGTCTCGGGACTCTCGGGACCGAGGGAGGTATGCCATTGCTCCTTGGCACCTGGATTGAGGTCTTCGGCCGTGAACACTGCGTGTACACCGCGCAACGCTCGAGCAGCTGACCCATCGATCCCGCGGATACGGGCGTGAGCCACCGGGCTGCGCACGAAACACGCGTGAAGCATCCCCGGCAGCGAGATGTCGTCGACGTAGGTCCCCCGGCCCGTGAGAAGGCGAGCGTCCTCGACCCGGTTCACTCGACTGCCGGCATACCGGGCAGCGCCGGCAGTGCTGAGCTTGGCCACGGTGGACTGCCGGTCAGGCGAGCTTGGCGGACCAGCCACCATCGACGGGGATGATGGCCCCGCTGACGAACGACGCGCGGTCGGAGGCAAGAAAGGCCGCCACCTCAGCGACCTCGTGCGGTTGGCCCGCCCGCTTCAGCGCGGCCTTCTCGAACATCTCCGGGAAGTGCTCGGCGCCAGCTGCGCCCATGATCTCGGTGAGGATGAAGCCCGGGCAGATCGCGTTGGCTCGAATACCCCGGGTGCCGTATTCGAGCGCGGCCGCCTTGGTGACGGCGATCACACCAGCCTTCGCTGCCGAGTACACCGAGGTGGCCAATGCCGCATTGAGGCCGCCGACCGACGACCAGTTCACGATGGCACCACCACCGGTCTCAAGCATCGCCCGGATGCCGTACTTCATGCCGAGCAACACGCCGCGCAGGTCGACATCCATGACCTCGTCGTACTGGTCCATCGTTACATCCGTGATCGGCGTCGGCGATCCGATGCCCGCCACGTTCAGCACTGCGTCAACCCGGCCGAACTCCTTCAGGGCTGCCTCGAACATGGCGGCCACGTCGGCTTCCTTGGTCACGTCGCAATGCACCGGGAGCACGCCGGTGCCGACTTCGGCAGCCGTGTCCTTCTCCGCACCGCTGATATCGGCAGCGACCACCTTGGCGCCTTCACGCACGAAGACCTTCGTCGATGCTTTGGCCATGCCCGAGCCAGCACCAGTGATCACCGCGACCTTTCCATCCAACAGCCCCATCAGAATGCCCCCTTGCTCAGTGCTGCAGCGCACCGTTGGTCGAACGCCGTGATATTCGTGCCAGATACATTGGCACGAATATTGTGTCCGGGCAACCGCTGCGCAGCGGTTGTCGTCAGGGGTCGTAACGGGCCCCGAGCGGCTTATCGGGCAAGGCAAACCCGTGCACGGCCTTGAGATTTCGCTCGGTAGAGCGCGCCATCGGCCCTGCGCAAGAGGGAGTCGAAATCGTCACGCCCCACCTCCGCGATGGCGGCGCCGATGCTTGCCGAGATGACGACGGTGGTGTTGGCGACACTGATCGGCTCCGAGAGCCGCTCGAGGATCCGCCTGACTGGTGCCTCAATGTCCTTTCCCAAGGCCCCAGGCATGAGGATCGCAAACTCATCGCCGCCGATACGGGCGACGCTGTCCCCAGCGCGGGCGCTCGCACGGAGTCGGTGTCCTGCCTCGACGAGGACTCGGTCTCCGGCCCGATGCCCGAACTCGTCATTCACCCGCTTGAAGTAGTCCAGGTCAACGAACAAAAGCGCGACCGACCCCTGGGTCCGAGCGGCGTTGGCTAATGCTTTCTCAACGAGTTCTTCGAACAGCCGCGCATTGGGAAGGTCGGTCAGCGGATCATGCGAGGCTTGATGCCGGATCTCGTCGAACATTCGTGCGTTCTCAAGGGCGGTAGCCGCGATCTTGGCGATTCCTTGGAGGATTGATCGCCCCCTGTTGGTTTCTGTGTGCAACGAACCGTCTTCCCAATCCCCTGAGTCAAGAACGATCATCCCGAGTAGCGCACCGGCGGCGGCAATCGGCACGATCGCCCCTGGGCTGAATCCGACAACCCGGGCCAACTCGAAGAACTCCTGGTTGCTCTTGAGTGAATCGGGAACGATCGGGGTGGGATCTTGCGTCATTCGCTCCATGAGCGAACGGCTGACCACAATTCGGTCGGGAACGCTCGCATCGGCGTTCCGGGGGATCGAGTGGCCCCTCGTGGCTCGGCAACTGCGCACGAACACCGCGTCCTGGGGTTCGAAGACCAGGACGCAGCTATCTTGGCAACCAACGACCTCTCGTGTCGTCTCGGACAGGCGGAACGCGACTTCCGTAGCGGTTCGAAGCTCTGAAAGCCCGGTTGCCAGGTCCAGCAGTGACTCGATCGTCGCCGCTCGCTTACGGGCTTCGTCCAAGGCGGCGGCGGTGTCCAGGATCGCCGCGACGTGTCCTGCGTACGCGCTGAGCAGTCGAGGCTCCTGGGGTAAGAGGCGATAACCCCGGGGGTAGAGGGCGGCAAGGCGTCCGTAGGAATGTCTCGCCGAAGCCACATCGACGATCAAGCGAGAACCATCGTGATCGTCGGGAGGATTACCGAGGACTTCGGCCACCACTCTGGGCAGCTTGATGTCGTCCAAGCCAACGTGGTGCACTCGAACACGCGAGTCGCGTGGGAGTCGAACCGCGAGCACGAACTGCGGCGCAAAGGCGGCCATGCGAGCGCGTTGGACGATCCGCTCGAGAGCATCGTCGACGTCATCCACCGATGCGAGTTCCGATGCCATCGCTTCGAGTGCCTCAAAGCGAGCGGTGGCCGCCATGACCTGTGTGCGAAGGAGCTCTACCTGATGAGCAAGGTCATCAGCGGTCGACGGATCCCATTCCACTTCGTAACGACAGTATGGATCGCCACGAGTCTGGCAGCGAGTCTCCGCGACCACCCCTTTGTGCATGCCGAAGATCACGGGGATCGCGGACAGCGCCCCGGCGGTGTAATCACAGAAGAGTCTGTTGCGCTCGACTGTTGTCGTACGTGCGGCAACGACCCCGTGGCGATCGCCCACTTTGACACAGCTCATCGTCGTGACGGTCGATTGCTTCGCTGCGACCTCGCCGATCACGCGAAGAACCGCACTTGGGCTTCCAAGAGATCTGAGGACTTCGAGAACTCCCGATGATGCGTACCGCAGCAATACGAGCTCGCCCACGCGCCGCCCCAGATCCGCCTCGCCACTGAGCTCGGCAGCGACCGAGAACAACCGCAACGCCTGTGCGTAGGGTCCCCATCGGCTTCCGTCCTCGAGCTCGCTGAGGGGACGCCTTTCCCCCGCGCTCTCCAAGACCGCGCGTACGAGACGTTCACCACCTTGATCGCGCAGATGCGTCATTAGCGCGCCAAGCATCGAATTGGCAAGCTCCCCGGGTGGTTCCCCTGGCGCCCCCATGAGCGGAATTGAACCATGAAGTCCACTCGGCTGCAGTGATGATGCCCACGTCTCGTCCCCAGCCAGATCTCGTCCTCGGTTACCGTCGACGCATGACCGTCGCATGGTGGGCCTGGGTCGCCGTCGTCGCCTGCCTAGCAGTGCTGCTCACCGTGGACCTGCTGTCTGCCCCCGGCGGGCAGCACTCTGATCTGCTTCGGCCTCTGCTCGCGGCGAGCGCCTGGATCGGATCTGCGGTCATCTTCGGGATCGTGCTCGCCTTCTGGCAAGGATCGCACGCGGCGGCACAGTACTTTTCCGGCTATCTTCTTGAGAAAAGCCTGAGCATCGACAACATCTTCGTCTTCGCCGTCATCTTTCGCTCATTGAGCGTGCCACACGAGTTGCAGCACCGCGTGCTCTACTACGGCGTCATCGGTGCCCTATCCCTTCGAGGGGCGTTCATCGCAAGTGGTGGCGCGCTCATCGACCACATCGACTGGATGATCTACCCCTTCGGGGGACTTATCCTCCTCGCGGGAGCGAGAATGATCCGGGGCGAGAACGTTCACCCACGCCGCAACCTTGCTGTTCGCTTGGCGGGCGCTATCATCCCGATCACTCCTCAATATTTCGGGCCACGCTTCTTCACGACTGTTCATGGTCGGCGCGTCGGCACCGGACTCCTGGCCGCACTGATCACGATTGAGGCCACCGACCTCGTCTTTGCCATGGACTCGATTCCCGCCATCTTCGGTATCACCCGGAACCTCTTCATCGTCTTCACCTCAAACGCATTCGCTGTTCTTGGCCTTCGCTCGCTCTATTTCCTCGTCATCGAAGCGATGAGCCGCTTCGCGTACCTTTCCCGGGGGATCGCGCTACTCCTCCTCTTCATCGGTTTCAAAATGCTCCTTAGTCGACTCATCACGATCCCCACCACCGGAACTCTTGCGGTCATCATTGCCATCATCGTTTTTTCGGTTTTGGCGAGCATTTGCCAACATCATTTCCAGCATTAGCCAACATCATTCCCGGCAATCCGGCTCTACGCGACGAGTTGAGTTCGCCAGAGTGGTGTAAGAGGGGTAGCCCGACCTGAGAGTCCCCCCGACGCGACGGTCGCCGCCGCAATCCGGCACTTCGGAAATGAGCGGGGTGCCGGCGCGGCAATCGGCGTAGTCAGAGGGTCCGCGATCGAGTGGCGGAGCCCGCAACGCTGGAGTTGTTCGACGACTCTGGAGGAGGGGCCCCGTGGAGACCGACCCTACGCTCGCGATCGAGTGGATGATCGGACTTTTCGACGTCCGCTCGCCGACGACGGAGCAGATGGCGAGGCGCTGATCCATATCGAGACGTCGCCGATTCCACGGGGCTGTCCCAGCTTGCGGCGTGATCGCGTGGGTGAAGGATCGGGCCTCGTATCACGCTCGTCGACCTGCCCATGTTTGGGCGACCGGCTCGTCTGCTCTGG
Source organism: Actinomycetota bacterium (assembly GCA_021324045.1). Classification (GTDB taxonomy): domain Bacteria; phylum Actinomycetota; class Acidimicrobiia; order Acidimicrobiales; family RAAP-2; genus JAJPJV01. The sequence continues at coordinate 105,603 of JAJPJV010000029.1, forward strand.
CACAAGCGCCGCCTTACCTGTCGGGATCCCGACTGCCCGAACGGCTCGTGGACCGAAGAGGACGCCCGCATCGCTGCTTTTCGCCAAGTGCTGACCGCCCGTGCGGCGCGCTGGGCCACCCTCCAGGTCGGTCACCATGCGCGCAGCGCGAAGGAGGTGGCGGGCGAGCTCGGCTGCGACTGGCACACCGTGAACCACGCCGTCGTCGCCTCCGGAGAAGCCCTCTTGGAGAAAGGTCCGACCGCATCGGCGAGGTGAGCGCGCTGAGGCCCGACGAGGTCCTCATGGTGCGTGAGGGTCCCTATCACCGCCAGCACTTCACGACCCAGCTGCTCGACGGCGTCCCTGGCAGGAGAGCGCAGGTCCCATGGCGTGGCTCGCCGACAAGGGTCTTCGGTTCAAGAACCGCATCGAGTTCGGCACCCTCGACCTGTCGGGCCCCCACCGGGAGGTATTCGAGCTCATGACCCCGAAGGCCATCTTGGTCGCCGATCCCTTCCACGTGTGCCGGCACGCCAACACGAAGCTCGACGAGTGCCGCCGGCGCGTGCAGAACGAGACCATGGGCACAGAGACAGCAAGTCCGACCCGCTCGCTGCCGACGCCTGCACACGAAGGCCAAGGAGCGTCTCGAGGAGGCGGGCCACGAGAAGCTCACCGGCCTGCTGCGTGTCGGCGAGCCCCATGTCGGGCGCTCCGCGCTGGAGTGGGGGGCGTGACGGAGACCGGTAGCACTTCATAGGTATCCACCGGCGCGGCCAGGGGCCTCGCCATTCTTGCGGCAGTCACAGCTGCGA
>JAJPJV010000016.1 GCA_021324045.1 Actinomycetota bacterium
CCGCCGTCACCGCCATGACGACCGGGCTGCTCACCGACGCCGCCCGGGAGGACGAGCCCTTCGGGTTCTGCCTGGCCACCGGGGGTCCGGGCGAGCTCGTCTGCCTGGACAGCTTCTACGTCGGGAAGCTGAAGGGCGTGGGCAAGGTGTACCAGCTCACCGCGGTCGACGTCTTCACCCGCTGGGCGTTCGTCGTGATCGTGCTGGGCCCGGTGACCGCCACCCACACCATTCGCTTCGTGGACCGCCTCCTTCGCCACTACCGGCGCCACGGGGTCACCGTCCGGGCCGTGCTGACCGACAACGGGCCCGAGTACCAGGCCCAGGCGTTCGGGGCCCACCTGGTGGCCAAGGGGCTCCGCCACGAGCGGATCCCGGCCCGCTCGCCCAACCACAACGCGGTCTGTGAGCGCTTCCACGGCACGATCCTCCAGGAGTGCTGGCGCCCGGCCTTCCACCGCCGGCACTTCACCTCGATCCGCCAGCTCCAGACCGAGGTCGACGCGTGGCTCATCACCTACCACCGCCGCCGGCGCAACCACGGCGACTACATGGCAGGACGAACCCCTCACGAGATCCTCGACAAGCACCGGAGGAACCGGGCAGCATGACCACCGACCACAGGGTCCATCTGTCACCTCATCCCTCGGTCCGGAAGCTCTAGGGCTCTTGGAATGGCTCACTGGAGGAGGAAGGCCCTCAGTCTCGGTCCAGTCAAAACACGCCGATGCCCGCCGCTTCGTTTTGCCGTCGCCATTCCTCCCGAGGCTTGCGGCTCGTGTCGACATCGGTTGCCAGTGCCCGAAGGGTGCCAACGGTTGAGCGTTCCTTTGGCATCGTCGAGAACGGATCCCATGAGAAGAAACGGAGCGCGTTCTCCCACGTGATCTTGTGGATCTCTTGCTCCGTGGCTCCAGCAGCCTGGAGTTCGCCCCAGAGCAGCTCCGGTGACTGAGGCCAAGTGGTATCGGTGCGGGGATAGTCACATTCCCAGGCCAACATGTCGATCCCGATGTGCTGGCGCTCACGCACGCCAACCGGATCAGTGATGAAGCACGCGAGCGCGTGCTCTCGGAGCACCTCTGAAGGCAGCTTCCCCCCGAAATCGTTACCGATCCAGCTCTGGTTACGGAAGTGCCGATCAGCACGCTCAAGGTAGAAAGGAATCCACCCGATCCCGCCTTCTGAGAGCGCGACCCGAAGGTCTGGGTACTTGCGGAACGTGGGACCGAACAGCAGATCCTGGGCAACGAGCATCGTGACCTGCGTGGGCAGCACGATCTGATGGTCGACCGGCGCTTCGGGGGCAAGCCGGATCAGCCCGTACGCACCGCCAATGTGGAGGCAGAGAACCATGTGCTCTTCGATGATCGCCTCGAGCATCGGATCCCAGTGGCCCGACAAGAAGCTGGGCCAACCCTGTGCATGCGGCGCTTCGAGGAAACTGACAGCCCGGAAACCCTTCTTGCCCATCCGGTGAACCTCCTTCACCGCGAGCTCGACGTCCCACATTGGCACGATGCCCAGAGGGATGAAGCGACCCGGGTATGCCGCGCACCATTCGTCGATGTGCCAGTCGTTGTAGGCCTGGAGCATGACGAAGGACAGGTCGCGGTCCGCGGCTTCGGTGAACGTTCGTGCATTGAAGCCAGCCATCGTGGGGAAGCACATCGATGCGAGCACGCCGTTGGCGTTCATGTCGCGGACTCGTTCGTGGACGTCGAAGCAACCAGGCCGCATCTCGGAGAACGTTCCGGGGTTGAAGCCCCGCTCCTCGCGCGGCCAACCAACGACCGCACACATCCCAAACGGCGTCGTGGTCGACTGTCCCTGGAATACCCATTCGTCGATGCCCTGCGCGTTTCGAACGATCCTTGGTGCCTTGTCGAGGTACGTAGCGGGAAGATGGCGCTTGTACATGTCCGGTGGCTCGACCGAGTGGTCATCCACGCTCACGAGGATCATGTCTTCGAGCCGCATCACGTTCTCCTTGTCATTCGCAGCGGAACTGTGGCCCTCGGAATCGGGGCGTCGCCTCCAGCTGCCGAGATACGTGCTCGAACGTCCCTCCGTTGGCTCGATGCCAGCTGAGGGTGCTCGGATAAATGGTCGATGATTTTCTTCGGAGTGCCCGTATGGCAGTTCACCAGTCTCACATGCTCGTAACACAGTTGACACGAGACCGAAATTGAGGGGAAGCTTGGGGGATCGGTCGGGTCGTTCTGGTCGTGCTCGGCGCCCTGCGGCGCGCGACCGCCACCCGGAAGCCCGAATGGACCGTTCGATCGGATAGGGGAACGGATGAGCAAGGTCGGAGTTCGAAGCCTACTGGCCTCGGTCGTCGCTGCCGGGCTTGGCGCTGCGTTGACGATCGCGCCCGCAGGGATCGCCGGTGCGGCCGGCGACAATTCGCCGGGGGTCACGTCCAACTCGATCACGATCGGGCTCGACACATCTTTGACCGGACCAGCGGCCAGTGGCTTCCCCAACGCTGTCAAAGGCATCGAGGCCCGCTTCGCCCTGCAAAACGCGCATGGGGGCATCGACGGGCGCAAGCTCAAGCTGCTCGTCGCCGACGACGGGAGCAGCTTCACCGGCGCCCAGACCGCAGTTGCCGACCTCGTCGAGGTCAAGCACGTCTTCGGCTTGATCTTCATCTCGGATCTGACCTCGGGCGGGGCGTACAAGCTTCCCCAGCAGCTCGGCGTCCCGGTCGTCGGCTTCCCGACGGACGGGCCGGAGTGGGGTGAGCAGCCCAACACGAACATGGTCTCCACCTACGGGGACGTCGGCCATCAGCTGCCGACCAGCACGGCGGACGCCGAGATCGCCAAGCTCGTCGGCGCCACGAACATGGGCGTCCTCGCGCTCGCCAACGAGCCACCCTCCGACATTGGCGGGCAGTACTTCGAAGAGGCGGCAAAGGAAGTCGGCGTCAAGATCGGGTACAAGAACTACAGCATCCCGTTTGGCTCAGTGAACGTCGGCCCGATCGTCCTTGGCATGAAGAGCGCCGGCGTCCAGGGGTTCATCTCGCTCATCCTGGAGAACAGCGCCCTGTCCGTCCTGACTGCCGCGAAGCAGGCGGGGCTGGTGCTCAAAGCCCCGATCCTCTCCGCCGGGTACGGACAAGACATCCTCAACAGCCCTACCGAACGCCAAGCTGCTGACGGGGCGATCTTCTTCGTCAGCCAGGTGCCGGTCGAGGAACACACGCCCGCCACCCGCGCCGAGCAGGCGGCGTTCGCCAAGTACGAGCACTTCAGCGGCGTGCCCGACCTCAACTGGACCCAGGGCTGGATCGCTGCAGACATCTGGATCAAAGGCCTCGAGAAGGCCGGGAAGAACCCCACCCGTGCCTCGTTCCTCAGGGCCATCCGCTCCGTCAAGGGGTACACGGCCAATGGACTGCTCCCCCAGCCGCTCGACTTCAGCCTCAAGGACTTCGGCCACAACCCTCCGACGAGCTGTCTGTACTTCGTGAGGCTCGAAGGTTCGAAGTTCGTGCCACTCAACAAGGGCAAGCCGCTCTGCGGGAAGACGGTCAACCGGACGTGACGGCAATCTGGCCCCGGCAAGCACGGGAGGGTGACCGGGGTCCGCGCATAGGGCTTTCCGCCGATCCGGCGAGCTCCCCGGTCACCTGAGAGCCGCTCGAACCATCTCCCACCACGGTCGAAGCTCTTAGAGTCACGGCCATGGAACAACCGCGGGGAACGGTTCCGGAGTGGCACAAGCGCGTCGTTGACCGCTCGCTTGCCCGATCGGCCGAGGTCATGCGAACCCGCGGCATGGGTCCGGCGACGAGGATCGTCGAAGCGGCACGTGCGCTTTCGAGGGAATCGGGAACCGAGGGCTTCTCCATCCAAGACGTGGTCGACCGGGCTGGTGTCGCGCTCAAGACCTTCTACCGTCACTTCGGGAGCAAGGATGCGCTGCTGCTCGCGGTGCTCGAAGAGGAGATCCGCGAGGGAGTGCAAGCGACCAAGGAACGGGCGATGCAGCTCGAGGACCCCCTCGAACAGTTGCGAGTCATCATCAGCGACCAGTTCACCCATGTCACAGACCTGAACGCTTCGGTTGCCGGCTTGAGCGGCTCCATCGCGCGAGAGCACTTCCGACTCTTGGAGCTCTTCCCCAAGGAGATGGGCCAGGCCGTGGGCCTCTATACCGAGCTCGTCGAGTCCGCAATCGTGCGATGCTGCGAGGCTGGCAAATTGCGGTCCGACGACCCGCATCTCGATGCAGATGCCATTACCTCGCTGGTCATCTACACGTTCCACCGCATCGGGCTCAAGGCAGTCGACGACCCTCCTGCGATCGTCGCGGAACGATGCTGGCTGTTCTGTCGACGAGCGCTCGGCGGCTGATCAGCCCGGGGGTTCCCGCAAGTGACGATACGAGACGCCCCAGAGCAAGACGTGCCCGGTGGCTTGACGCGGGCGCTCAGGCACGAAGGAGCTCCAAGCTCCGGTGGTCGGCAACCGCGATGCCGAGGCGCTTCACGAACTCGACGGTGATGGCCTCGTCCAGGGCCCTGGTGATCGCCCAAAGGTAATAGCCGTAGGGCAGAGACTGGCGATAGCACTCCCAAGCCCGGTCCCCTCCTGGCGGGATGACGCCGTGCCGCCTGGGCGCCAAGGAAGGATCGATCTCGATCTTGAAGCGGGTCTTGACGTCACGGTGCGCTGGACCTCGACAACCTCGCTGCGGAGAACCCGAACGACGCGCCGAGCACACAGCTGAGCCAGGCGGGCGACAACGCGACCGCGCGTTCGACTGGGGCCGGGTTTATGGGAATCGTCGCCAGCGCGCGAACATCCGCGACAGGACCTCCACGCGCGACCAGGACCCCGATCAGCCCCTATGCATCCCCGAGGGGTTCGAGGACCACCACGGGGATGTCCCTGCTCGTTCGCGTCGCGTAGACGTCGTAGTTCGGCCACTTGCGCGTCATGATCTTCCAGAGCCGCGGTTTCTCTTCCGGGTTGGCCGTTCTCGCCCGTGCCGTGAAGCGCTGGTCGAGAACTTGCACCTCGACGAGCGGATTTGCGAGGAGGTTCAGGTACCAGCCCGGGTGCGTCGGCGCCCCACCCTTGGAGGCAACCACGAGGTAGTTGTCCCCGTCGCGGTCGTAGATCAGTGCGGATTTTCGGACAAGGCCGGTCTTGCGACCCTTCGTCGTGAGGATGAGGCACGTGGCGCCATTCCACTCGTGCCCAACCGCACCGCCGGTCTCCTCGTAACGCCGGATGTGGTCCTCTCCGACCAGGCTCAGATCGGGTGCTGCGTACCGGACGTCGGTCCTCGCCTGGGAACTTTGGCGATCACTCGACCGGGTCATCGCGCGGTATACCCACCGTCAACGGGGAGCAGGATCCCCGTCACATTGCGCGAATGCTCCGAAGCCAAGTAGAGGGCAGCTGCCGCGCAATCCTCCGCGGTGATCGGTCGCCCCAGCGGGTGCATCGCAGCGGTTTGGCTGGCGTGCTGTTGGTCCATGCCCTGAGAACCCCGGGTCGCATCGGGGACCGAGAAGTTCGTGAATGGCATCGCAGCCGGGCAGATGCAGTTGACTCGGATGTCGAACGGTGCACATTCAATTGCGACGGCCCTGGTGAGCTGGATCACACCACCTTTGGATGCACCGTAGACCGTCCCTCCCCAACCAACCATCCCTGCCACGCTCGCGGTGTTGACGATCACCCCACCATCCCCCTGCTGCTTGAACCGGATCACCGCGTGCTTGCAACCCCAGAAGACACTCCGAAAGTTGACGTTCATGAGGCGTTCCCAGTCCTCGTTCGTGTGATCCTCGAAACGCATCCCTGGCCGAGGAGTCGCGATGCCGACGTTGTTGAACATCACGTCCAAGCGCCCGAAATGGTCGACCGCCGCTGCGATCGCCGCGACGACGTCCTTTTCTTCGGTGACATCGCAGTGCTGCGCGACGGCGGTCCCTCCGCGTTCCTCGATCAGCCGAACCGTCTCCTTCGCCCACCCACCTTGCACGTCGGCACAGATCACTCGTGCACCCTCGCTGGCGAAGAGCTGAGCAGACGCCCTGCCCACACCCGAACCAGCACCGGTAATGACCACAGACTTGCCCTCAAGTAGCACTGCTACCTCCCTCCTCCTGGCCCCCGGATCTTCAAGGCGGCATCATTCATCACGGCTGAGTGGCCTCGATCAAACGAATCGCTCCGGTCGGGCACGCTTCGGCCGCAGCGCGCAATTGCTCGAGCGTGCTCGCGCCGGCGTCTTTGACAGAGGAGCGGGCCTCGTCGTCGATCTCGAAGCTGTCGGGAGCGTAAACGACGCACAGCCCGGAGCCCATGCAGACCTCTCGATCGACCTCGACCCTCCACGACGGCAAACGTTGTGTCGTCATCCCACGCTCCGATCATCCATTGGTCCCCATCTCGACCCCCTCAGAGGAGCCCGAACAAGCGGGCGCAGTTCTGCCAGAGGATCTTGTCCTTGTCCTGAGGGGGGAACTCGGCGAACCACTCGTCGGTGA